>NZ_JHZY01000002.1:1200000-1905000 GCF_000687915.1 Leeuwenhoekiella sp. MAR_2009_132 | reverse complement strand
ATTGTTGTTGAGACGTGAAGTAATACGCCTACTACGAGCGCGTTTATATCATTCCTAATACTTTCTGACCAAAAATCTAAGGTTGCTAAGTAACTCCCCAACGGTGTCATTAGTGCAAATAATAAGAGAAAAAATAAAATTTGCATTCTGCTAATATTCGATGCCAGTAAAAATGAACTTATAATTATTGCTATAGGTATTTTATGTACTACTATGCCGTAAACTAAATCTTGATTTTGAGAAAGTGGAAAACCTTCAAAGGCAGAATGTACACATAAACTTGCTAAAAGTAGCCATGGAATTGTTTTTGTATTTTCCTCTAAGTGCAAATGACCGTGTTCTGCACCTCTAGATAAAAATTCAAGGAGTATTTGAAGTAGTAATCCCGCCATTATAAATAAGCCTATATTTTTAGAACCTGAGGCGTATAATTCTGGAAGAAATTCAAAAATTGTTATTGAAAGTAAAAATGCTCCGCTAAAGGCTAAAAGCAACTTAACTGCGTTATTAATGGTAGGTTTGAAGAGTAAAGCAAGTATAAATCCCAGCAAAACTGCTGCAACGGGTAGTATAAATATCATAGAATTATTGGCTTGGTTGCGTTAGTCGTAATTGACCGATAAAATTAACCTATTTTTGCAATCTAAATTTTTACAATGGAAGGGAACTTTAAAATGCTGGCCAAAACAATGTTTGGTTTTGAAGAATTACTAGCTCGAGAATTACGAGAATTAGGTGCAGGAGATGTAGAAATAGGTACTAGAAGTGTTTCTTTTAGTGGGGATAAGGGATTTATGTATAAGGCAAACCTGTGCTGCAGAACAGCTATTAAAATTCTTAAACCACTTAAGACATTTACTATTAAGGATGAGAATGCCCTGTATGATGCAGTTAAAAGCATAGACTGGAGTCAATATATGCGTGTTAATGACACGTTTGCTATAAATGCTACTATTAGTGGCGAGGAGTTTACACACTCCTTATTTGTTGCTCAAAAAGCAAAAGATGCAGTTGTAGATCAATTTAGAGAAAACACTGGTGAGCGTCCAGATGTAGATCTAAAATTCCCTAGTTTAAGTATAGATATTCATATACGTAACAATACCTGTAATATATCACTTGATAGTAGTGGAGTGTCTCTACATCAACGAGGTTATCGTCTGGCCACTAATATAGCACCTATTAACGAAGTTCTTGCTGCAGGATGTTTAATGCTTGCAGGTTGGAAAGGACACAGTGATTTCTTAGATCCTATGTGTGGTAGTGGAACAATGTTGATTGAGGCTGCAATGATCGCTTGTAATATTCCACCTAATTTAAATAGAAAGCAATTTGGTTTTGAAAATTGGCACGATTGGGATCCAGATTTGTTTGATGTTATTGAAGAGTCTGCCCTAAAGAAAATACGTGAATTTCATTTCACCATCTCAGGATATGACAAGGCGCCTTCAGCTGTTGAAAAAGCTATTGAGAACGTAAGAAATGCTGAATTAAGCGAATTTATTACTATCAAACAGGCAGATTTCTTTAAGACTGAAAAAGAAAAGGAACGTCATTTACATATGGTATTTAATCCCCCTTATGGTGAACGTCTTGAAATTGATATGGAGCCCTTTTATAAAAGTATAGGCGATACCTTAAAACAAAATTATAAAGATACAGAAGCCTGGTTTATTACTTCTAATCTTGAATCTCTTAAACATGTAGGCTTACGTACCTCACGTAAAATTAAACTTTACAATGGTTCACTAGAATCACGATTAGTAAAGTATGATATTTATGCAGGATCAAAAAAGGCAAAATTTCAGAAAGAAGAAGAGTAATCCTCTGAATACACTTTATATAAAAACGGGCAACTTAATACTGATAAGTTGCCCGTTTTTATGTTTAAACTATCCTTTTAATAACTCTCAGTTTGTGAGTATGCGTGCGTTTTTCTGCATTATAAATACCGGTATGATCTATACGATCTATGCGTACCTCCCCGTGGCAATGTATGATGTAATTATCTTGAAGCATTATACCTACATGCACAATTCGGCCTTCATCATTATCAAAAAAAGCAAGATCGCCCGGCTCGCTTTCTTCAATAAAACTTAAGGCTTCTCCCTGTGCAGCTTGCTGAGAGGCATCTCGTAATAATGCATGGCCATTAAGTCTATAAACCATTTGTGTAAACCCGCTACAGTCTAAACCAAAAGGAGTTCTTCCTCCCCACAGATAGGGGCTTTTTAGATAGAGTAATGCTGTATTTATGAAAGACGACTTATCATTTACAGAACCTGCCATATTACCTTCATACAAATCTCCTGTTAGATCAAGATTTGCTAATTGAGCTCCCAATGGAATGCTAAGAATATGAGAGTCTGAAGATGTTGCCATTTGTAATAAATCGCTGGCAAGTACCGGCTGTTTATCTTCCGCGGCAGCATAATTATCTTCAGAAATCTCTTTATACTGCTTATTATCTATCCATCCTTCATACTTATCGTGAGCAAGGCGAATGCGACTCCATTTTTTACGAATTTCGAGTACTTTAAAATGTTCACCATAAAGTACTTGGTTAATCATCTCAGCCTGGTCTGCAGGCTCTAAACGCATAGGAACAATACTTAATGGGCAAATGCCGTAATTCATCAGGCGGTTTTGAAATTTTTGTAAAAGTAATTCAAATGCTTTTTACCCACCAATGAGATTATTAACATCTGAACTAAATTGTAAATTACTACCTGGAAATTACCATCGCCGAAGCACCACCACCACCATTACAAATAGCTGCAGCACCTAGTTTAGCATTATTTTGTTTTAAGACATTAATTAGTGTAATTAAAATACGCACCCCACTGCAACCTAAAGGATGACCAAGTGATACAGCGCCACCATTAATATTTACATTGTCTGCAGTTAAGCCTAAAATTTTCATATTCGCTAAACCTACAACAGAAAACGCCTCATTAAATTCAAAGAAATCAATCTCATCCTGATTAACTCCTGCCTTAGCTAAAGCTTTAGGTAAAGCTTTTGAAGGCGCCGTTGTAAACCATTCTGGCTCGTGTGCTGCATCAGCATATCCTTTTATTGTGCACAAGACTTCAAGGCCTAATTCAGTTGCCTTTTCTTTGCTCATAACAACTACCGCACCGGCACCATCATTTATGGTAGAAGCGTTAGCTGCAGTTACAGTGCCATCTTTTGAAAAGGCGGGGCGTAAACCAGCAATTTTATCTATTCTTACATTTTTAAACTCTTCATCTTCATTAACAATAATAGGTTCGCCGCGACGCTGCGGAACTTCTACAGGTATTACCTCGTCTTTAAATTTACCGGCTTCCCAGGCGGCAGCAGAGCGCTTGTAGCTTTCTATTGCAAACGCATCTTGATCTTCTCTAGAAAATTTATATTCTTTAGCGCATAGGTCTGCACATACTCCCATTGCATTACCATCATAAGCATCTACAAGACCATCTTTTTGCATTCCATCTATAAGTGTTGCCGGGCCAAATTTGTTTCCGTTGCGCATATGAACATAATGAGGAATTTGACTCATACTCTCCATACCACCGGCAATAACAATCTCATTATCTCCAAGTGCAATTGATTGCGCTGCAAGGATTACTGCTTTCATCCCAGAAGCACACACTTTATTAATAGTTGTACATGGGACAGTGTCTGGTATTCCTGCATTTAAGGCAGCCTGTCGAGCAGGAGCTTGCCCTACGCCAGCTTGTACCACATTACCCATAAAAACTTCAGTAACCAGGGTTGGGTCTAAATTAATTCTAGACAATGCACCTTTAATTGCTGCTGCACCTAAATTTACAGCAGTTAAGGATGATAAACTTCCTAAAAAACTCCCTATAGGTGTACGAACAGCAGATACAATGACAACTTCTTTATGCATAATAATTGATTTTTTTATTTAAAATTTTAAGCTGCGTAAATTTAGGCATTTTATTACGAAAACGTTATCATTGGACAACAGCCCTGTATATAATCTCAACCATTTAATTTTAGTACTTTTACTCTTGAATTTGAGTTGAAAAAGTACCTAATCTTAATGCTCGCAGTTTTCAAAAAGAGCATTTTGACTTATGGATTGGCTTAAAATGTTTTTTCTAGCTTCACACTATAAATACTATTGTTTTCATTAATAATATGAAAGATATTTTAAATAGGTTTTACAAAAATCAAGGATCGCTATACAAGATTTTGTTATGTATTGTGAGCACTATTCTTATTGTATATCTTTTTCCGAAGAGCGGAAAGTTTCAGTTTGATTTTCAACAGAATAAACCCTGGCAGTACGATAATTTATATGCACCAGTGGATTTTGCTATCTTAAAAAGTGAAGATCAGTTAGAGCGTGAGCGTTCTGAAGCTGAAAATAATATCATTCCTTATTTTATTTATGATCAGGATATAGCAAATGAATCTAAAGCGGCTTATGAAAACCAGTTTGCATCTGTGTTTACAGATTCAATATTTAGAGACCGACAGAAAGAGTTAAAGGCTTTTGGTTCTAAAATTCTGGAGGATATTTATAAATACGGAGTTATAAGTGACATTGCTTCTTTTGAAGATGGAAGAAAAGTATATCTGCGACGTGGTAATGAAATTGAAGAGACTTCTATTGAGAATTTAAATACTACTGCAGAAATTACTGTTTTAATCAATAGGCGATTAGTAAACGGACCTTACGTACAAGCTGTAAATAGATTTAAAGAATTATTTTTTGATGTAGTACAACCTAATGTTGTTTATGACGAAAAGCTTACTAATAAGGAGTTAAGCGCAGAACTTAGTAAAATAGCACCTACTAAAGGAGTCGTTAATAAAGGAAGTCGCATTGTTGCCAAGGGAGAGATTGTAGAACAAAACACCTATCAAATTTTGAAGTCTCTACAGGCAGAATATGAGTCTCAGACCTGGACGGCGAGCAAGTACAATTGGGTAGTATTTGGGTATGTTCTTTTAGTTTCGGTAGCACTTACCATGCTATTGCTGTTTATACGTAATTACAGAGAAGCCGTTTTTGAAAACAATACAAAAGTGACTTTCATATTTTTCAATATAATTTTAATGGTTTTGTTAACCACTATTATTGTAAAGTATGACGCAAATTACGTTTATGTCGTACCACTTTGTATTCTTCCGCTGGTTATAAAGGCATTCTTTGATGCTAGATTGGGTTTGTTTACACACGTAATAGCTATTCTTTTATTAGGCTTTATTGTGCCTAACACTTCAGAATATATGTTTCTGCAGGTAATTGCCGGAATTGTCACTATTCTTACCGTTTCAGAATTGTATAAGAGGGCTAACTTATTCATTTCGGTAGGACAAATAACCTTTATCTATATATTAGGTTATTTTGCATTTCACATTATTCATGAAGGAACGGTAGACAATCTCGAATGGGAGACATTTAGTATGTTTATTATTACAGGGCTTGCAACACTCTTTGTGCAACCTTTAATATATGCATATGAGAAGATATTCGGTCTGGTAAGTGATCTTTCTCTTCTTGAGTTAACAGATACCAACTCGAAATTACTTAAGGATTTAGCAAATAAAGCCCCTGGAACGTTTCATCACAGTTTAAATGTGGCAAACCTTGCCGAAGCCGCTGCAAATGAAATAGGAGCTAACTCAATGCTTACGCGAGTAGGTGCGTTATATCATGATATAGGCAAGATGGCTAATCCTACAGATTTTACAGAAAATCAATCTACAGGTATTAATACCCATGAAGATTTATCTCCCTATGAAAGTGCTCGCATTATTATAGATCACGTAATTAATGGTATTGAAATAGCTCGTAAAAATAACCTGCCAGATCGCGTTATTGATTTTATACGTACGCACCACGGTACCAGCACCGTTTATTATTTTTATAAGAAAGCGCAGGAACAGGATGATGATGTAAAGATTGAAGATTTTAGATATCCAGGTCCTTTACCATTTAGTAAAGAAACTGCTATTTTAATGATGGCAGATAGTGTTGAAGCTGCGAGTAAGAGTTTAAAAAATCCTACATCAGTATTAATAGATTCTTTTGTAGAGAAAATTGTTAATAAGCAGATGGACGATAATCAGTTTTTAAATGCCAACATTACGTTTAAAGAAATACAAACGATAAAGAAGGTTTTAAAGTCAAAATTGAATAATATATACCATCTGCGTATAGAATATCCAGAATAATATTTGTGGTGATAATCTTGTTTTCAGGCTATTAAAAAAAGAGTCAAAAAAAAAGCAATAAATTCTTTCAAAACCTTTGGTTGATTTAAAAGTTAGATATATATTTGCACCCGCGTTTTGAGAGAGACGCTTCGTTCTTAAGGAGAGGTGCCAGAGTGGTAATGGAGCAGATTGCTAATCTGTCGACGGGTAACTGTCGCCAGGGTTCGAGTCCCTGTCTCTCCGCAAAACTTTTTAAATATACACCTCGGGGTGTAGCGTAGCCCGGTCATCGCGCCTGCTTTGGGAGCAGGAGGTCGCAGGTTCGAATCCTGCCACCCCGACAAACCACTTTATAGTGGGTATCAAAAACCTGTTAATCTATTGATTAACAGGTTTTTTTTGTTTTACATGCTATAATATCAAGCTAAAGAGGTTCAAATCAACGAACTTACAGTGTTATGGCAAACCAATAAGTAGCGCTTGAGTGCCATTATTGTGTACCTGCACACACTTGTATAGCAAAAGTAATGAAGGTTGATGGCGCTATTATAAATGAACATAGAGATCGCAATTCATTACCTACTAAAAAATACTACAGGTATTGCACGAGACAACATTAGCGTTAACCCGTAATCTCGAGGTTATTTCTGAAGAAGAAATACAGGCATTATATAGTGGCGGTTATACACAACAAACTCTGCTCGATATCATTTTAGGATTATCTCAAAAAGTGATAAGCATACAAAACATATAGCTCCAACTCCGCTTGATAAGGCTTTTGAAATTTTGAATGGGCTAAATAATTTAATATAGCAGAAAACTCATGATTGAAAAATGAGGGGTTTTCTATTTAGTTTAAGAAAGAATGAGCCTGCAACATTAAATTCTCACTTCCGCAGTAAAAGGGTACACGTTGATGCAATTCGGTTGGTTTCAAATTCAAAATTCTTTCTGTGCCATTTGTACACATTCCACCGGCTTGTTCTGTTATAAATGCGATGGGATTGCACTCATACAAAAGTCGTAATTTACCTTTAGGAGCTGTTGTCCCTTCGGGATAAAAATAGATTCCACCAAGAAGCATATTACGATGAAAATCTGCCACGAGAGACCCCGTATAACGCGATGTAAAAGGACGTCCCTCCGCTTGATCAATTTCCTGCATCCACCTAATTATTTTTTTTACACCACCTGGAAAGTGAATGTAATTACCTTCATTTACAGAATAAATCTTACCTACTTTCGGAATTTTAATATCTGGATGTGAGAGAAAAAAGGAACCTATTCCAGGGTCAAAAGTAAAGCCGTTAACCCCATTACCCGATGTATATACGAGTATGGTAGAAGTACCATAGATAAGATATCCTGCAGCTACCTGAGCGTTACCCGGTTGTAAAAAATCTTCAAAGGTAGCTGGTGTGCCTACTGGTGAAATACGTCTATATATACTAAATATGGTGCCTACTGTGATATCAACATCAATATTTGAGGATCCGTCTAGCGGGTCTATGAGTATAACATATTTTGCATTTTGATGTTTTGGCTCATCAAAAACTAAAAAATCATCTAATTCTTCAGAGGCAATTCCGCAAATTTCTCCACGACTTTTGAGAGTGCTTATAAAGACATCGTTTGCCATTACATCAAGCTTAGCCTGCTCTTCGCCTTGTATATTTTGATTGCCCATTTTACCTAAAATTTCAGAGAGGCCTGCCTTGTTAATTGCTTGATTAACCATTTTTCCTGCCAGACGTATTGAACTCAATAAAGCACTGAGTTCTCCTTTTGCGTAAGGAAAGTCTTTTTGATTTTCAACAATAAATTCTCCTAATGTTATGTGTCTGTTCATCATTTTATGTGGTTCTGAGTTTTTTCCAATTATTAAAACGCTCTAAAGTTTTTGGGTTTGTAGGAGGGTAAAGACCGCGAGTGCTTGCGCCAGTTATCATTTCCTGCATTACAAAATCTTCAAAGTGGGTCATTTCTAGACATTCTATTGCAAGTTCAGCTATAAGATGTTGCGGTATTACAATAACCCCATCTGCATCTCCCACTAGTAAATCTCCCGGAAACACTGCAACATCTCCACAGCTTATGGGTTCGTTAATTCCAATAGCCTGATGCAACGTAAGATTTGTAGGCGCAGAAGGTCTGTTATGATAGGATGGAAAATCAAGAGCCGCGATTTCCGCACTGTCCCTAAAGCCACCATCGGTAACAATACCCGCACAACCGCGCATATGTAACCTCGTAATGAGTATAGAACCTGCAGAAGCTGCTCGAGCATCCTTACGACTATCAATTACTAATACTGAATTTTCTGGACAGGTTTCTATAGCCACACGCTGAGGGTGCTCAGGATTTTTAAATACTTCAATAGTATTAAGATCTTCACGAGCGGGTATATAACGCAAGGTAAAGGCCGTACCTATTAATTTTCTACCAGAGGTATGTAACGGTGATATATTTTGAATACACTGATTTTTAAAACCACGTTTAAACAATGCAGTCGCTAGTGTAGCTGTACTAATATCTTTAAAGTCATTACTATAATCTATTGAATGATTACTCATAAACTGAGGATTTATAAAAGAAAACAGGAGTTTAACCACTAATCTTTTGAGGTATGCGTAAATATACATATATTTGGTAAACCAATTTGGTAAACCAATAAATATGAGCAAACTATTTTATTTTTTAATATTGTTACTTGCACTAGTTTTTAATTCTGAGTACGCTGCTGCTTACCAGAAAGAAACATTAGTTTCTAATATAAAAGAACTTCAGGCAGCTATAGATAATTCTCAGCCTGGCTCTGTCATTGTGATGAAAAATGGTAGGTGGGAAAATTTGCAATTAGAATTTAAAGGAGAGGGTACAGTAGATAAGCCTATCGTTTTAAAAGCTGAAAAAGCAGGAGAGGTTTTTATAACGGGAACTTCGTATTTAAAATTAGGAGGTAATTATTTAATAGTTGATGGGTTATACTTTAAGGATGGGTATACTCCTAAAAATTCAGTTATTCAGTTTAAAATTTCTGATGATTTGATTGCCAATAACTCTAAAGTAATTAACTGTGTTATTGAAAATTTTACCCAGCCAGATAGAGACGCAGATGATCATTGGGTAGAATTCTGGGGTCGTAATAATACTTTAAAGCAATGTTATATCGCTGGTAAATCAAACACAGGTCCTACTATACGAGTTTTTCTAAAAGGAAACGAACACATAAAGAACAGACATCAGATTGTAAATAATCATTTTGGACCGCGCCCCAGAAAGGGTGGCCCTCACGGAGAGACCTTACAAATAGGAGATAGTTATACTTCAATGACCCCATCGTATACAAATGTCTCTAATAATCTTTTTGATCGATGTAATGGGGAGGTAGAAATTATTTCAAGTAAATCTAACTTTAATACATTCTCAAACAATGTATTTTTTGAATCTGAAGGTTCGTTAGTTTTGCGCCACGGAAACTATGCTACAATAGATGCTAATGTTTTTATAGGTAACGATAATTCAGAAAACATTGGCGGGATTCGCGTTATAAATACAGGGCATTGGATTACTAATAATTATTTCTATAAATTAAAAGGAGAAGAGTTTAGAGCTCCACTCGCAGTAATGAATGGTATTCCTAAATCTCCACTCAATCGTTATAATCAAGTGACCGATGTAGTTGTGGCTTACAATACCTGGATGTATTGTGGTACTCCGTGGAATTTTGGAGTAGGCTCAAACATAGATCAGCGAGAGGTTTTGCCTGCTTCTGAGATTAGGTCTGCACGAGCAGAACGTATGCTACTGGCTAATAATTTGATTTATAGTGAGGAGCAAATACCTATTTTAAAATTATATGATTCTATCGACGGAGTTAAATTTGAGAATAACTATTTCAATGAAAATATTAAAAACACATTAAAAACTTCCGGAATTGATCTTGCTACGATAACGATTGAAAAAAAAGGCGATTATTTCTATACACCCAAAGAAAAGTTTGATGATGTGTATAAGGGTTTTGATTTTGAAATTATACAAACAGATTTATTTGGTAATTCTAGAGAAAATCTTAAACAAGCTGGTGCCGTTATAAATTCAGCTGAAACAGATGTGCCATTAGTTGATTATTCACAATATGGGGCAGATTGGTTTAAACCGGTAAAGGGGAATAAAAATTTAAAACCTATTTCAATTTCTAATGCTAAAGATCTTATACAAGCAATAAAAGATGCAGAGTCTGGTTCATTATTTCTTTTAGAAAAAGGAGATTACACGTGTACCGAATCGCTCGACATTGATAAGAAATTAACTTTTAAGGCGAAAAAGGCGGGAAGTCTGGTGCGACTTAATTTTAACTCAGGGGAGAATCCGGCATTTAGAATGCATCCTAACGGTAACCTAATACTTGATGGATTGTCTATTACAGGTACTTATAAGCAGGACGCGATACGTACATTAGATACAAATATGTCTAGTGCATATAATGTACTTATCAAAAATTCTAAACTAGAGAACTTTAAATCTATTTTAAAAACATCAAAATCTTCATTTGCAGACACGATTCAAATACATAATTCAAGTTTTTTAAATTTTGAGAATGGTATTCAAATCGCTCAGGAAAAAGATGATACGGGTGAGTATAATGCAGAATTTGTGATAATTGAAGATTCAAATTTTGAAAATATTTCTGAATCTGTGATTGATTATTATAGAGGAGGGTACGACGAGTCAACCATTGGCGGGAACTTAATTTTTACAAAAAATACGATTAAACAATCGGGTAAATCTGATGAGGCAAAGCTGCTTATTAAAAATAGGGGTATTGTACACGTAACAATATCTAAGAATGTATTTAAAAACAATTCGGTAGAATTTATAGCGATTCTATGGGGCGAGAAAGGACAAAAACCGGTAGATAATACCGTTATAAATTCTGGAGATTTTAAGATTGTAGAAAATCTGGAGCAAAAATTAATGTATTAAATAGGGGCTATGCGTTATATACTTCTCTTTTTAATAATTGGTTCTTTTCCGCAGGAAATTTTAGGCCAGCATATTCCTGAAAATCGGGTTCTTGATATTGAAGAACTTCTGCAATTTTTAAAGACCACTATTAGAGATACGCTTGACGATACTTCTAAAAATATATCTGTAGCAGAGCTAGCTGCCTTTTACAGAGTGCAGTTTTCTAAAGATTTTTTTTACGACTGGCATAATAATGATAAACGTTTTGCAAACTATACTTCTCTATATGATGTGGAAGCTGCTCACCACGCTAGAGCTCTCGATCATCAAAGTAAATATGAAAGTAGGACTAAGAGGAAATTACCCTTTAATTATAAAAATGGAGAAGCAGTAGATGTTTATGCTTTAAGACATTTAGGACGTCAGCATAAAATGGTTTAACAATGAATTTAAAACTCTAGAGAGTGGTAATGGCACTTATAAAGAATTTAAACTGGGTACCGTTTGTTAAACGGGTTGCAAATACACAAAAGTTTAGCTGATACCAAAGCTTCTCAAATCAAAACGCTAGATATGGGAGCATCCTATAGCATTGATTTGACAAAACAATATTAAGATTATGAATAAAATATTTTTACACGTTTTGCTATTGTGTTTTTTTTGCACCGCTTTTAGTCAGCAGAATAAACAATCTTATACCTTTAAAGATAAAGAGCATCACGGGTTGCTAATTTCAAAAGAAGGTCTGTCTGCAATAAAAGCTAATTTGGGGAGCTTACCGCTTTTTGATAATACGCTAGAACAAACAAAAAGAGAAATAGATTCTATACTAAGCCAGAAAATAGAAGTTCCTGTTCCTAAAGATATGGCCGGCGGTTATACGCATATGCAACACAAAGAGAATTATGTAGTGTTGCAGAAAGCGGGTGTTTTATTTCAGATTTATGGTGATGAAAAGTATGCTAATTATATCAAAGCGGTTTTTATGGAATATGCACGCATATATCCCACATTACCCTTACATCCTGAAACACGATCGTACTCAAGAGGTAAATTATTTTGGCAATGTCTTAACGATGCAAATTGGCTTGTAAATATGAGCCAGGCGTATGATGCAATTTACGACTGGTTATCTCCAAAAGATCGAAAGAAATTGGAGCGTCAATTATTTAGACCTTTTGCAATGTTTCTTTCAGTAGAAAATCCCCAATTTTTTAATCGCATACACAATCACAGTACATGGGGAAATGCCGCAGTAGGTATGATGGGACTCGCAATGCGCGATAGTGAATTAATTAATTATGCACTTTATGGATTGCCCGAAGACAGCATTGATGAAAATGCTGTAGATAATGATGGTGGGCTAATAAAGAAGCCTGGTCAGGATGCGGGGTTTTTAGCAAATATTGAAGAAGCTTTTTCGCCAGATGGTTATTATACAGAAGGTCCCTATTATCAGCGATATGCGATGTATCCCTTTTTGGCCTTTTCAGCAGCTCTAGAAAATACATTACCGCAACTAGAAGTGTTACAGTATAAAGATAATGTGCAGCTTAAGGCGGTTTATGCATTATTAAATTTAACCGACTCAAACGGTGATTTTTTTCCGCTAAACGATGCCCAGAAAGGGATGTCTTATTACAACTCAGCATTAATAAATAGTGTTGATATCGCATATCATTATGGGCATCAGGATAGGCAACTACTTGCCCTTGCAAAAACACAAAACGAAGTAACCTTAGATGACGCAGGACTCGCAGTTGCTTTTGCTTTAAAAGAACAGGAGATTGAGCCTTTCAAGAAAAAATCACTCAGTTTAACAGATGGTCCTGACGGAAAACAGGGAGGCCTTACTATTTTGCGTTCTAAGCCAGGAAGTGATCTAGAACTGGTATTTAAATACAGCGCGCAAGGTAACAGTCATGGGCATTACGATAAACTCTCCTATTCTGTTTATGAGAATGGGTATGAGGTTTTACCCGATTATGGATTAGCGCGTTTTGTAAATATAAACGCAAAGAATGGCGGTGGTTACTTAAAAGAGAACACCACCTGGGCAAAACAGACTATCGCCCATAATACGCTTGTTCAAAATGAAGTCTCTCACTATAACGGTGACTTCAAAACCGGTAGTGAGTACCATTCTGAGCTTTATTTTCAAGACATAAATAATGACAATCTACAAATTGTAAGCGCTAAAGAAAATAACGCATACCCGGGAACTGCAATGCAGCGTACACTGGCAATGCTTCCACAGAAAAATAACTCAAAGCCACTACTTCTCGATATATTAAAAGTACAGGCTGATGTAGAAAATCAATATGATTTACCTTTTTACTATAAGGGTCAGCTTATAGACATTTCAATAAAACCCAGTGCAGAGAACAACCTTGAACCTCTAGGTCTTTCAAATGGATATCAGCATCTTTGGAAAGAAGCCACGGCAAAAGCAGATACAGAGTTCACACAGATTACGTGGCTTAACAAAGATTTATTTTATACTTTGAGTAGTAAAACTACTGTAGGAGATAGCATATTATTTGTAAGACAGGGTGCTAACGATCCAGAATTTAATCTTAGAAGAGAAGCGGGTATTTTGTTTCGAAAAGCTAAAGTCAAAAACACGCTCTTCGTTAATATATTAGAATCACACGGTACTTACAATACGGTAAATGAAAGAGCTGAAAATACAGAATCTGCCGTAAAAAATATTGATATAGTAGTAGATACTGAAGCATATACAGCTGTAAAAGTAGATTTGATTAACGATTCATCGTATATATTAATCATTGCAAATCTAAAGTCTAGCACTCAAGAAAAACACAAATTAACACTTAACGGAACCACATATACTTGGGATGGACCGTATTATTTTACAAATCGATAAAAAGAATACAATGAAAACATTTGGAGCAAGTAAAGAATTTTTATTAGGAGATGAGATCGCCTGGGAAACTGTGGGCGATGGAGTAAAACGCAAAATTAAAGGATACGACGACACAATAATGATGGTACAGGTAGATTTTAAAAAAGGAAGTATTGGTCCTATGCACGAGCATCATCACGCACAAGTTACTTATGTCGTGAAGGGGAGTTTTGATGTTACGATAGGAGGGGAGACAAAGACTTTGAAAAGCGGAGATTCATTTTATATTCCACCACATGTATTGCACGGCGCTTTATGTACAGAAGATGGTATGCTTATAGATGTATTTAGTCCCATACGTGAGGATTTTATGTAATATTTCAGTATAAATATCAAAATTAATTATAGATCTGGACTCTAAAAAGAATTGGCTCAAAGTGGCTGTCTTATTAAAAGACAGCCACTTTTATTATGAATCAATAATTCACAGTATAATAAATTAATAATCAACAACTATTTTAACATTATTAATTTTTTTTTATGGTTTTATATTGTATATATTTGGAAAACCAAATTGGTAAACCAGTTTGGAATACCAATATAAGTGTGAGATTTACATCATACTTTCAAGTAGTAATAAATTAAAAGAATAAACCTTTTTTCGTATGAATGTTAAAACTATAACGACTGTGTTTATTATGTTTCTCTGTCAGTTTCTATTAATTGCACAGGAGAATTATACAATACGCGGTACAGTAACAGCTGCATCAGACAATAGTCCCATACCGGGAGTAAATGTTTTGGTGTTAGGAACTACCTCTGGCGTAGTGACAGATTTTGATGGTAATTATGAAATTACGGTTTCTAGTGATTCAAAACTTATATTTTCTTATGTTGGCTTTGTTACGCAAACGTTATCGGTTGCGGGAAAAGAAGAATTAAATGTGTCATTATCTGATGATGCTCAAAACCTAGACGAGGTCGTTGTGGTAGGTTATGGTACACGTAAAAAGAGTCACTTAACCGGTGCGGTGTCGAGTGTGGTAAATGAAGATCTGGATCAATTGCCGGTTTCACGTGTAGATGATGCATTAGTAGGTCAAATATCTGGTGTTAACGTACAGGCGACTAATGGAGAAGCTGGTTCTGCGCCTACAATACGTATTAGAGGTACAGGATCACTTACCGGGAGTTCAGACCCGTTGATTGTTGTAGATGGTCTAGTTGTAGATAATGACTTTTTAGGGAGTTTAGATATGAGCGAGGTAGAATCTTTTGATGTATTAAAGGATGCTGCATCTGCTGCTATATATGGTTCTCGTGGAGGTAATGGTGTAATTCTAATTACTACAAAACAAGGTAAAGAAGGTAAAACTGTATTCAGTTACCAGGGATATACCGGGTTTAAAGAAGCGAGACAGAGTGATGCCTATTACTTTTCTGTAGCAAAGACTGCTGCGGCAGAATTAGCTGCTACAGGAAGCTTGTCTAACAGAACGCAGTACATACAGCAAATAGGTATAGACAGAGACTGGCAAGACATCATATTTGATGGTGGTATGATCGAAAACCATTCACTTAGCGCCCGTGGAGGTAACGAGAATACAAAGTTTAGCATCTCATTAGGATATTTACACGATGAGGGTGTGCTATTAACAGACGATTATAAGCGTTATAACTTACGTCTAAAGTTAGATTCTAAAGTTAGCAATAAATTTAAAATAGGAGGTAACCTGGCACCTTCATATACAAATACACGTAGGTTTGATGGGTCTACTCACGATATATTACGCCAGCCGGCCTGGTTACCTGTATATCATGATGCAAATACTATACAATACGTAGATCGTTCAGTTTATCCTGATGTTCAGATAGGTGATTATGCTGTGCAAAGACATTTTGATAATTACGATTTATTTGGTAACGGAACATTGATTGACATTAGTGATACTTCAAATACAAACCCGGCAGCAAAAGTTATCGAGCGTGACCGAAATGATTATAAATTTAAACTTAACGGAAACTTTTACGGAGAGTATGAGATTTATGACAATCTAAAATTGAGAAGTACACTTTCTGGAGATTATCAAAGTACAAAACGTGACAGATGGCAAGGTGTTTTATCCAGTAGAAACGGTGCTGCAGATGCGAGTTATGAAGTATCTAATGAAACGCAAATTCACATCGCTTCAGAAAGTTATTTAACATACAATAAAGAGATTGGAGAGCACGAGTTTGATGTGCTTGCAGGTATCGCTTTTGAAAAATGGGATTATTCAGGAGAAAGTTCATTAGGTACGGGTTACACTTCAGATTTAATACGCACCTTAACAGCGGCAACTGTGTTAACAGATATTGACTCCTATAAATTTGCTGAGCGTTTTCAGTCTTATTTTGCCAGAGTAAATTATGCATATGCTAACAAGTATTTAGCTTCATTAAGTTTCCGTAGAGATGGTAGTTCAGTTTTTGGTTCAGATAATAAATACGGTGATTTCCCTGCAGTGTCTGTAGGTTGGGATATTGCGCAGGAAGATTTCTTAAAAGAAAGTAATACACTGAGTACCCTTAAGTTTAGATTTAGTTATGGTTTTACCGGAAACAAAGATTTAGATACTGGGAGTGATATTATAGATTTATACCCATCATTACCTTTATTAGGACCTTCTTCGGCAACTATAGATGGTAGTTTGCAAGCAGCATATATTGCGCTTAACATTGCTAACCCAGATTTACAATGGGAGCGTTCTAGAGAATACAATCCTGGTGTTGATTTTGGCTTTTTAAACAATCGCATTACTGGATCTGTAGATTATTACAAGCGTACTAGTGATCAATTGCTATTATTTAATCCTGTAAGTTCAACAACAGGTTTTAGAAATGCACTTGTAAATATAGGAGAGGTTGTAAACAGTGGTATCGAGATTGAGCTGCGTACTCGCAACATTTCAACACCAAAATTTCAGTGGAGCACTACAATTTTAGCCTCAATGAATGATAATGAATTAACTGACTTTGCAGATTCTAATGGTCAAATTCAGATAACAGATGACAAACGGGCTTCAGAATGGATAAACCTGGAAGGTCAACCTATATCTTCATTTTATGGTTGGGTGGTAGATGAAGAGATTGCTTTAGAAAACTTACAACAACCATATTTTCCAATAGGTGGGCAGGCGCAGGACGTGTATGTAAAAGATTTAAATGGTGATGGTTTAATTGATGATGATGATAAAACGATATTAGGTAGCCCGTATCCAGATTTAGTATGGAGTATTTCTAATGATTTTAAAATAGGAAATGTAGATATAAGTTTCTTATTTCAAGGAAGCCACGGTGCAGAAGTGCGTAATATGGGAGATCAATACATTTTTAACCACTTTAACAGCGGTCAGGATTTTAATGTACAAACTACGCCTAATCAGGGCTTTATTAAAGAAAAAATCTTTACTAATTCTATTGTTCAGGATGCATCTTATATCGCTTTGCGTAATGTGAATCTTGGGTACAACTTCCCCAAGACACTAACTTCAAAAGTAGGATTAACAGGATTTAGAGTGTATGCTGCAGGACAAAATCTTATGTATTTGACAGCAGATAATTATACCGGTTTTAATCCAGAATCAATAGACGATACATCACCTACAACCTATGGTTATCAGCGTGGTGGTTCACCTATATTCAGAACTATATCTTTTGGTATTAATGCTGATTTTTAAGAATATGAAAAGCAAAACGAACATAATTATGAAAAAAGTATTTCCAATTATTGTACTGCTTCTTACCGGGATCATGGTTTCCTGCGGAGAAGATTTTCTGGAGCCTTTACCTGAATCTGCGGTATCTTCAGAGGGTTATTTTAAAAATGACGATGAGATACTAACCGGTGTTATTGGTATGTATGATGCGATACAAGGTGTCAATTCAAATGATCTTGATGAAAACTTTAGTATTCAAAGAGAATATTACTTAACTGAAATGCGCAGCGATAATACCCGCACTAAATCGAGTGAAGGTGAGGCAGCACAGTTTGAGAGTTATACGGTAACTCCCAGTAACGGTATTGTAAGTAATTATTACAATAGCTTTTACGAGATTATTTATAGAGCAAATCTGGTGTTATCTAGTCTTGAAGCGGCATCAGCAGATAAAGCTCCTGCTTTTGAAGCTGAAGCAAAGTTTGTAAGAGCGTATGCTTATTTTAACCTGGTACGTTTGTATGGCGATATTCCGCTAATAGATAGACTTACAGGACCATTAGAGCGTGAGATCGCTTTTACACGTGTAGCAACCAGCAGTATTTATGATTTAATTGTTACAGATTTACAGACTGCTGTTGCAGGTTTAGATAATACCTATAGAAACAGAGCATCAAAAGCTGCGGCTCAGGCTTTACTTGCAAAAGTTTACTTAACACAAGGTTCTAACTACTCAGAAGCGCAAACCTTACTCGAGAGCGTTATGTCTGGTAGTTTTAGTCTTGAGCCTAATTTTAAAGATGTTTTTTATACTGAAGATAATAATGAAGTCATATTTGCTGTAGGTTATACATCAGATCTTACATCAGACAGTCAAAATATTTCTGCAGAATGGTTAAATTCTGTAGGACGCACCAGCGGGGTCAACTATGTAACTTCAGATGCTCGCGAAGTTTTAGACAATTTAGGAGGCAACAGAACGCTCTACTCCTATAGACAAGATGCTGCACAGCCTACACAATATCAGGTAGCAAAATATATCCCTAACGGCGATGCAAATTTAGGCATTGCGGCTACCGCAAGTAATCCTGAACTTGCCGGTAATGACTGGATTGTTATTCGTTACGCAGATGTATTGCTTATGCACGTAGAAGCAATCTTGGCAGGAGGTCAACAAACTTCAGCAACAGCTGCGTTAAATTCATTTCAAAAGGTAAGAGACAGAGCAGGACTTACAACTCCTATAACTACAATTACAAAAGAAGATTTGCTGGCAGAGCGAAGAGTAGAATTAGCATTTGAGAATCAGCGCTTTTTTGATCTGGTACGTTTTGGCGTAGCACAAGAAGTGCTATCTGCTTTTTCAGATGTAAATGGATACAGCTTTAATGCAACAGATTTGTTATTGCCTATACCACAACGAGAAATTAACCTAAGTAATGGTGTGATGACTCAAAACCCGGGTTACTAAAAATTAAAAAACAATTACGATGAACACGATAAAACAAATAGCCGGTTTACATTTTTTTAAGTTCTTGTTTTCAGCTTGTATGATATTCAGTTTAATTGCTTGCGATTTTGAATATGACTTGCCAGAAGAAGGTTCTATAGAAGATCTTACACCACCAGAGGCTAATTTTACAGCCTCACAAAGTGATACTGATTTTTTGACCTATAGTTTTGCAAATTTTTCAGGAAGCGCAACTACTTATGCCTGGGACTTTGGGGATGGTAATACAGCTAATACGCGTGATGCTATAAATACCTATCCAGATGAAGGTACTTACACGGTGTCTTTAACCGCTTCAGACGCGCTTGGTAAAACAGATACTTTTACGACAGAAATTACAATTGTAGAACCACCAGTTCCTACAGCTATAACTCCAGAAATAGGTGCTGCAGAATTTCAAGATGCAGCCGGTATTTGCGGTACTGGAGACAGTAGAGATTGCTGGAGAATTAGTGGTGGCAGTATACATCAAACTACCTCTGATGGGCGTAATGGTACACGTGGTGCAAAATTTACAACTGCAAGTTCCAATAGTCCACGGGTTTCTTACCAGGCAGTAACTGTTTCTGCAAATACAAAATATATTTTAACGGCGTATTATGCTATTCAATCAGACGGTGATAGCGTACGAGCTACCGTAATAGATGGTCAATTAAATAATTTTAGTGAGTTTGCTAACGCTCCTCAACTGGGACAGACAGCTGGGACAACTAACGATGGTAAGGGTAATTTTAATCGACTTATTGTTGAATTTGAAACTGGAGCAAACGGTAATATTTCTATTCTATTTGATTCAGGTGCAAATGCAAGTGAATCGTATTTAGATGATGTATCTATAATACCTGCGGAATAATAAAAATAAAAATAATGTTTATAAATAAACTAGGTATAGTAGCGATTGCGCTGCAACTTGCTACTTCTACAGCCTGCTCTCAGGAACATGGGCCCATGGTTGAAGATGAAGCGGAGACCGTTGTGCAAGCTGAAGTTGATCGTGTAAAATTACCCAATATAGATTTATCGCACTGGAAGGTTACAATCCCCGAAGGTTCTGGTAAAGGAGGAGCTATTAGTGTTGAGCCACCTGCCATTTTAAAATACGCTACAAATCCGGTTTTAAAACCATTTATGTATAATGATTCTACTGCAGGGGCATTGGTTTTTCACGCATATCCATCAGAAGCTACAACGGCAAATACGAAGTACAGCAGATCAGAACTTCGGGAGCAGATGGTACCTGGCGATGATAATGTAAACTGGACATTTGCTCAGGGAGGGAAATTAAAAGCCCGTATTGCGATGGAAGATGTTACTAAAGATGATGAAGGTAAATACCATCGGGTTATCATTCTTCAAATTCACGGCAGACTTACAAATTCTCAAAAAGAATTGATAGGTCAGGATGATAATAATGCACCACCTATTTTGAAGATTTATTGGCAAAATGGGCAGATTAGGGTAAAAACAAAAGTGCTAAAGAATACCGCTGTTTCAGAAGAAGGTATTTTGCATGAAGAGGCCTGGGGAGATGACGAGGGACACACTTTTGAGCAGGAAGTAGGTTTTAAAAAGTTTGATATTGAGGTTAAAGTTTCAGATGGGGAAATGATTGTGAGTTTAAATAATACAGAATTTGCTGTTTATGATGACGTAAATATTAAAAAATGGGGTGTGTTTGAAAATTATTTTAAAGCAGGAAATTACTTTCAGACTCGTGACAAGGGAGCACATGCAAGTGTTAAGTTTTATAAACTAGAAGTAAGTCATTAAAAGTATTAAGAGTCAATTGTTTGTTTAAGTTTCGTTAGGTTTTCGAGGTCCTGTACTTAGCCTCATCTACTGCATAGTTGAGGCTAGGTTAATGGATTAAGTTTTACTTTTTTACTAAAATAAAATTCCTTAAATTTGATAAACCAATCTGGTAAACCAGTTTAATCAGAAACATTTAATGTGTTATGAAGATAGAAGCTTTAACAAAAACAGATAATAAAGGGTTGCGTAATGCTATTATTTCAAAAATACGGGATCATATAAATTATAAGAATTTAGAGCCTGGCGATAAGCTGCCTTCAGAGCGTATGCTTTCAGAAAAATTTGAGGTTAGCCGCAGTACGATTAGAGAGGCGATACAGACATTAGAGTTTTATGGTATATTAGAATCTATTCCGCAAAGCGGAACCTTTGTTGCGCAACTAGGTGTAACAGCGTTAAATGGGATGATAAATGAAATACTTAATCTAGAAGATCCAGATTTTAAGTCACTCGTAGAAACGCGTATTTTGTTAGAGTTAAAAACGGTAAGATTAGCAGCACAGCGCCGTACTGAAGAGCAATTAGTACATATGAAACAGGCGCTAGATGCATATACAAAAAAAGCATTATTAGGTGAGGATGCGGTTCAGGAAGATTTACTTTTTCATCTGGCGATAGCTAAAGCCAGTGGCAACTCAAGTTTAAATACACTTATGCTAATAATAACGCCTGAAATTATAACCAATTTTGAGAAATATCACGTTTGTGATGATGATCAAACTTTTAGAGGTATAGAAGAACATAAGGCAATTTTTGAAGCAATTAAAAATAAAGATGTTCAGGGGAGTAAAGAGCTTATGAAAATACATTTTAAAAGCCTGTATAAGTATTGCTATAATGTAGATTTATAGGAGTCTTTAAGTTTTAAGCAGCCGGTTAGCTGCAGCTTTAAGCACTTAATTTATTAGAAATTAATACTGAATTTTTAAAAATCATTAAAAATTCAGCAGGTATTATTTTGCCTAAAATTAAGGTGAAATAATCAGATAGAAACAAGTAACTATGAAAGTAAAAGGATTACGGTGGTGGGTTATTGGGTTGATCTGTTTAGCAACAGTTATTAACTATATAGATCGTACAGCTTTTGGAGTGATGTGGCCCGAAATGGGGAAAGACCTGGGGATGGATGAGGCAGATTATGCCATTATGCTAAATGTGTTTATGATCACGTATGCTGCGGGTAAATTTCTCTCGGGCAAATTGTACGATATTATAGGTACGCGTATGGGATTTGTAGTTTCTATCGCAGTATGGTCTATCGCTTCTGTATTTCACGCGGTAGCACGAGGGCTGGTTTCGTTAACACTTTTTAGAGCTTTATTAGGTCTTGGAGAAGCCGGCAATTGGCCAGGAGCGGTAAAGAGTAATGGAGAGTGGTTTCCGGTAAAACAGCGTGCGGTAGCTCAAGGTATATTTAATGCAGGTGCTTCTTTAGGAAGTGTTATTGCGCCGGTTTTAATTGCTTTTTTATATGGAAAATTTGGTTGGAGAACTACATTTATAATTATAGGTTTTTTGGGTCTAATCTGGATTATTCCCTGGTTATTCATCAATAAAGCAAAACCTAGAAAGCACCCGTGGATTACCGATGAAGAGAAAAAGTTTATCTCTCAGGGAAGCCTGGAAAATGTTTTTGATGAAGATGATAAGCGAGAAAAAGGATTAAGCTTGATGAAAATCTTGAGCTATAAAGAATCTTGGGGAGTGCTATCTGCACGGTTTTTTATTGAGCCTATCTGGTGGTTATTTGTAGGATGGATGCCACTTTATTTACATTCTGAATACGGTTTTAGTATTGAACAAATAGGTTCTACAATCTGGATCTCGTACTTGGGCGGTATGGCCGGTAGTCTTGTGGGAGGATGGTATTGCGGCAAGCTTATGGAAACTAAAACCACAGATGCTGCCCGCAAAATTACTATAACCATAGGTGGTGCTTTGATATTTTTAGGACTTCTGGGAATTATATTCTTTGTTCAGCCAGATAGCCCTATGTCATTTATCTACATAACAGGAATCGTTTTGTTTGGGTTTCAGTTTGCAATAGGAAATATCCAAACCTTATCAAGCGATCTATTTAGAGGGCCTTCAGTAGGTACATTAGCAGGATTAGCAGGAAGCGTAGGCGCAGTTTCAGTAATTATTATGAACTGGCTAATTCCGCAGATAACCCTAAAATCTTATACCCCGGCTTTTATATTAATAGCTGTTTTAGCACCACTGGCGGTTTTATCAATTTTAGTGTTGATACGAAAGGTAAGGCCGGTTGAAATAGAATAATACGATAATTAAATTATAACAAGGATGAGTACAAAAAGTAAAGTTGCAGTAATTACAGGTGCCACAGGAGGCATCGGGTTTGCAGTCGCAAGAAAATTAGGCCAGAATGGTTTTACGATAATCTTAAATGGTATTGATGATGAGGCTGGAGCAGCCCGTGTACAAGAACTTAAAGCCGAAAATATAGAAGCAGAATATTATGGTTTTGATGTTACTAATGAAGATGAGGTAACTTCAAATATTAAGGCTGTAGGAGAAAAATACGGAAAGATTGATGTCCTGGTAAATAATGCAGGTGGCCTGGGCGGAAGATCTCGTTTTGAAGAAATGACTACAGAGTTTTACAGATCAGTCATGGCGCTGAATTTAGATTCAGTTTTCTTTGCATCTCGCGCGGCAATACCATTTCTTAAAAAAGGAGAGCATGCAAGTATTATAAATTACACATCTAATGCCGCCTGGAATGCTGGTGGGCCTGGCGCGGGAGTGTATGGCACATCTAAAGCAGGAGTTCACGCTATTACGCGCGCACTTGCTAAAGATCTAGCGGAATATGGTATACGCGTAAATGCTGTTTCTCCGGGAACGATAGATACGCCTTTTCATTCTCAAATTAAATCTACAAAGCCAGAAGTTTTTGCTTCATGGAAAAACAATATTCTTTTAGGAAGATTAGGTCAGCCTGAAGATGTGGCTTCAGTAGTTGCTTTTTTAGCAGGTGAAGGTGCTGCATTCATTACAGCAGAAACCATTCAGATAGGCGGTGGTCAGGCGTTAGGAATCTAAAGTTTATAGCTATAAAAAATTGCATTAACACCAATTCAATTAAAAAAACTTTATGAAAAGGGTTGTAACCTTTGGAGAACTTATGATGCGCCTTGCTACTCAACATAATGAGCGATTTGGCCAGGCGCGTTCACTGGGAGTAACCTATGGTGGAGGCGAATTTAATGTTGCAGTATCCCTATCTAATTATGGGATGCATACTCAATTTGTTTCCCGATTTCCTGATAACGATTTAGGAAAAAGTGCTTTAGAAGAAGTTAATCGGTTTAAAGTTAACTCAGATTATAGTGTTATTGGAGGTGAGAGATTGGGTGTGTATTTTTTAGAACAAGGTGCGGGTTTACGACCTAGCAGTGTTGTTTATGACCGGGCTAATAGTTCTTTGGCAACCGCTACACCAGGTACATTTGATTGGGATGCAATTTTTGAAAACGCAACCTGGTTTCATTGGAGTGGTGTGACACCTGGGTTATCGCAAAACGCTGCTGACGTAACTTTAGAAGCGCTTAAAGTAGCTAAAAGTAAAGGTGTTAACGTCTCATGCGATCTTAATTATCGCTCTAAACTTTGGAAATACGGGAAAGCGCCGAGTAAGGTTATGCCCCAATTGTTAGCCTATAGCAAGGTAATTTTGGGTGATATTGACACGGCTTATTTTATGATGGGGCAAGATCGTATAAATCCAGATTACACTAAAACAGATATCTTACCTAATCTATATCATCCTCTGTTTAAAGCCTGTCCCGATCTTGAATATATAGCAACGAGTTTACGTAAATCTATAAATACATCACATCAACGTATAGGAGGTATTTTATGTACAAAGGAGCAACTGCTCACCGCAAATAACTATGATGTGAATTATGTGGTAGATCGCGTGGGAAGTGGTGATGCTTTTATGGCAGGTTTAATATATGGCTTAAATGAATTACCACTACAACAGGCCATAGAGTTTGCTACTGCAGCCTGTGTTTTAAAGCATACAATTCCCGGAGATTTAAATCGAGCTTGTGTTGCTGAAGTTGAGCAGCTAATCGCTGGTGGAGGCGATGTACAACGCTAAATTAGTATAATAAATGAGTAAACATAACCGTATAGAAGTCGCTTTAGCCCTACAATCTAATGGCTTTGTTCCTTTATTTTATGATGAGGATATAAATCGTTGTAGGCAATTAGTAACAGCCTGTTACATCGGCGGAGCACGCATTTTAGAATTTACTGCTCGGGGTGATTTTGCGCACGAAGTTTTTTATGAAGTATCAAAATTTATAAAAACTAATTATTCAGATATGTTTCTGGGTGTGGGTTCTATAACAGATGCCGCTGCAGCTTCTTTATATATGCAATTGGGAGCAGATTTTATTGTGACCCCTGCTTTGCGAGAAGATATTGCAGAAGTTTGTAACCGTCGTAAAGTTTTATGGCTACCCGGCTGTGGTTCTGTTAAAGAGATTAATGATGCCGAAGCACTGGGTTGTGAGATTATAAAATTATTTCCGGGATCTATTTATGGTCCTGAGTTTGTAAAAGCAGTTAAAGGTCCGCAACCGTGGACGTCAATTATGCCTACTGGTGGTGTAATTCCTACTCAAGAGAATTTAAAATCCTGGTTTGATGCAGGTGTTACCTGTGTTGGATTAGGCTCTCAACTAATTGGTAAATCTTCAGACGGGAGCTATGATTATAAAGCGATTGAAGCTAATGTGAAAGACGTTGTTACGTTATTAAAAACCATCCGATCTTAATAACTTGAAAAGGTTTTTAAATTCTCTCGTTCTATTGAATAAGTATTTCTAAAACAATTTCCTCCCAATATGTTTTTCCGAATTTTGCCTAAACAGGTTTTACTTTGAGAAATAGGGTTTACTGTTTAAGCGTTCATCTCAAACTTTAAAATGTTTTTATTTCATCAAGATTTTAGTATCTGTTGCCAAATAAGTAACGTTTTGGTACTAGGAGAATTGGGAGGATATCAATTTTAAAAGGGTCGGCATTATATTTCAATTTGTTGAATCACTTCGATTTTTACCAAACTAGTCCTAAATAAATTTAATGGTAAGGAAAAAGCTCCTTAAAATAAGAATGAAGATTTTAATGCCAACGTGACAACTTAATTACATCCTATTAATGCAAAATTAGTCTTTAGCAGTATCTATAAATTTATGACTCTGTATAAGCTTTATTCAGTATTAGAATTTTTAAGAATTATTAAAAAGCCTTAATTCGGTTGTAAAACTGTATCAAGGCTTTTAAAGTTCTAATTAGTTTCTAAGTTTTTTGACTATTATAATGTGTAATTTAAGTGAATTCCCAGCCTGTATTCAGCTTCTACTTTACCTGCATTTAAATTCTGACTCATCGGAAGCATTACATTTATCCCTGTACTCAATTTTTTAAGAGTCACTTCAGTGCCTACTCTGCCAAATAGAACAGATCCTTCGGTATCTGGCACTCTCAATCCAAAACTTTTATTCTCAGAATATACTTCACCTGCCAGACCTATAAAAGGTATGATTTTATCAATCTTTAAAGTGTTGTACACTTTAGACACATTTAAGCCATAAATAAATTGATCACCAAAATGATAATCCTCTTTATTTTCGGTTTTTATAGTATAATTCGTCATTAAGCCTAATCCCCAATTTTTATATCCTACCGAGTAATTAGCTGCAAGGATGTAATCAAAACTTCCGGTGCCTACCTGGAAACTTGGATTTACACTACCTTCATTATTAGATCGATTATACGCTCCTGTAGGTAATTTTATACCACCACCCACTTCTAGACTGTGTTTGTATTTTGACTGTTGATTTTCAAATAAACCATCGGGTACCGGGGATATTAATGAATAGAATCCCAAAATGCTTAAATCTCCTAAGCCTTCAATATTTTGTGATGTGTTATCTGCAAAATTGCGGTTATGAAAGTGGTACGGTAGAATTGCGGTCAAACTCAATTTTTTTGTAATAGGGATTTTTCCCCATAATTGGAGTGTGTTAAAATTTTCTTCTACCCAAGGCGAATTATTAAAAATTCCGTCACGTGATTGATACTGTTGATAGATATATCTCACGCCTATAAAATTTTCATTGCCCACAGTACCGTATCCCATACCGCCACCAGAACTTCCGCAGCCGCAAAAGTCACACTCTTCTAAGTTGTATGTATAAAACGGGTTTGTATCTATATTTAGTGAATCTAATGTGATAGTTGATTTTGCTATCGCGGAAGATGTTATCATTAAGAGTAAACTCAGTACTAGTATTTTATATAAATGTAAGTTCATGTTGTATTTTTAATATTCTGAAAAACGCTTATCGTTTATGTAATCGGTATCTGTTAGTGTTTCCAAAAAAGCAATTAATGCCTCTTGATCATCTGCATTTAGAGCGATACCTAGTTTCCCATTTTGTTTTAAAACCAGATCTAAGGTTTCAGAATCTTTTACACCGTTTGTGTAAAAATTAAGAACAGATTGCAAACTTCCGAAACGCCCATCGTGCATATAGGGAGCAGTTAAAGCAACATTACGCAGACTAGGTACTTTAAATTTGTAATTGTCAGAAATACGTCCACTTACTTCAGCACGTCCTAAATCATTTAGACCTGGGTAGGGTGGGAGTCCATTATTTCTAAAGGTATTGTCTGTAAATAAATCGGTTTTATGACAATGCGCACATTTAGATTCAAAAAGAGCAAGACCTTTTTTTTCTAATGCCGAAAATTCACCGCCCTCTTCATTACGCACAAACTTGTCATATTTAGAATTTGCTGAAATCATCATAACCATAAATTGCGATAGTGCTTTGAGAAAATTCTCGTTATTTACTTCACCATTTTCAAAAGCTGAAGCAAATAGACGCTTGTACTCGCTATCACTACTTATTTTAAACAACACATTAGAAAGCGTTTCGCCCATTTCTACTTCATTTGTAATAGGTATGATAGGAAACAAGTCTAAGTGTGAAGTGGCACCATCCCAGGCAAATTCAGTTTGAAAAGCCATATTTTGAATTGCAGGAGCGTTGCGCGTACCTTCAAGATCATTTATACCGTGGCTAAATTGATGACCGTGGTGCGTAAATGCAGAACGTTGCTCGTGGCAAAAGCCACAGGATATAAAACCATTTGCAGATAAATTTCCGTCATAGAATAATTTTTTACCCAATTCAAATCCATTTTTAGTTGGAGGATTTGAAGCAAGGTTATAACTCATTTCAGGAAAATTAGCAGGAATAGTAACTTTAAGGTTTTCATCTAATGCACTATAATCTGAATCGTCATTTGCAGTGCAGGACATGAAAAGTAAAACGCCCAGCAACACTGAAGTATACTTAATTAATATTCTCATAATTTATATATTAAGTGCGGTGCATTACACACCGCACTTAGAGTATTAATTAATGATCGTGATTTTCACCATTATGCACGTGATCTACACGAAACATGGTAGCAGCATTCACGGCAATCTGCGGACTCTTCACTTCATCAACCATCACAACAGATTTTTCTGAAAGTGAGATTTTATTTTGACCATCTAAAATTTGATTGGCATCTACTTCAAGGTGAATAATTGGGCTTAGATTACTACTTACAAGAGCATTTGTAGGTAAGCTTACAGTAAGTTCTCTATAGTTGTCAAGACTGCTTCCATGACTACCCATATGTATTTTAAAGTCTTTCGCTTCAGTAATTGTAGATGATGTGAATGTACCTTCAAAATTTAAAAATTTATAACCAGCCTGCCATGACCACATCATATTTGTGGTTTCTGCCAGTTGTAAAAAATCTCCCTGACCTTCTGCTCCTTGTAGATATTTTTCCTGATCAACGCCTATACCAAATCGTATTGCGACATACGCTCCGGCAGGTATATTTTTCAGCTCTATTTCATTAAGATTAATCTCTTCACTCACTATAAAATAGCTCTCATCTTTAGGATAGGTAAATTCATTACCGGCAGCATCAATAAGTACGAAGTTGCTAACGATATAATTAAAACGGTTAATAGTTATTATTTCGCTGTTACTATTAGTATAACTCGTAGAGTTGAGTAATAAATCATCTCCACTTACGCTATTATCAAATTCTATAATTAGGTTGTTTGTACCCGAAAGGTTTTCTGTAGTATCATCGTCAGATGCGCAGGAAGTTAGAATAAGGCCCAGCGCTAAAACCAGAAATTTAAATGTGTTTATAGTTTTCATTCCAAAATTATATAGGATTAAATAGTGTCCATAACAGGACACATTTGATTTTAAATTCAAATGGATAAATCACTCTATTCAAGTTTTTAAGTTTAAAAAAGAATTGAGTGGTGAATATTTATATATAATCTAGAAGGTTATGGGTGGTTTGATGGGTTTATTATTAAATTGTGAAGAGTAGTGCAGTACATAGGTGTCTATGGCTATACTATTTGCTTCACGGATTATTAGGTCAAACTCCCAATTTAAAGTTTGATTAATAAAATAGGTTATTATAAGATTTAGGTTGTTTTTGGCGCCCCGCTCTTCAGCATCTTTTTTCTTTGAAGCTTCATCTGCAAGAGCTTGCATTAAGTAGCACCTACCATTGCAACTAAGTTCTGGTTTGTCTCTATTAACGCATAACTCATCTACTATATAATCATAATTGACTATATAGTTTAATACAGGTATGACAGGCCGCATTATAAGTAATGCAGCAAAAAGAGGCCAAATGTATTTCAAGAGGACTTACTAGTTAGTTAGTTTTTTTGCTGTTTCTAAACTCTCGTAGGTAAACTCTTTAAGATTGGTTACTTCTTCAAGTTCTGTTTGAAGGCCTTTAATACCACTTTCAAGCTCTTGAGTAGACATTTTTGACACAGGAATGCGTTGTTTTACATATGAGTCTGTAAAACTGTGCATCCAGGACATCATGCGGTCATCAGATTCTTGTAGTTTTTTTAAGGCTTCATTTTTTAATTTTGGCGAAGCGGTAGTATCGTTTTTAATTTGTTCTTGTAACTGAGTAAGCTCATTCATCTTTGGCATGATCTCATCATGCACGGCAATAACTTCTTTAAATAAGGAGTTGTATTGATCTTGCAGTTCTGTATTATTATTACAAGATATTGCTGTAATAATAATAGATATGACTACAAGCGATTTTTTTAAAATGCTCATGGAGTATATTATTTAATTAGAAAAAAACGTGTATTTCAAATTAAATGATAGGAGGACGAAAAAGGGAAGTAGAGGTTTGAGACATTAAAAATTCTGAAACAACAGGAAATTGAACAGATGTATTCTCTAAATAATCTGTTGAAAGATCAAAACTAGAATCTGCAACAACAAATGGCAGAAGCTCTACGGAAGCAGAATTATTTTTCTTTTTTTGAGTAGATTCTTTTTCTGAAACTTCAGCAAGAGATTTCATTAAGTAACACTTACCATTACAGTTCATTTCGGGAACTTCTTTGTTTTCACAAAGAATGGTACTTATATAATCATAATCAATAATATACTCCATAAATGGAAATGCAGGACGCAGTACCATTAGGAAAGCAAATAAGAGGATTATATTTTTCACGTTGCAAAAATAAGTCTTAAGTAAAAATTATAGCTCCCAAAATGGGATATTTTCTTGTGTTAAATAATTGTAATGTTAAACTACAAACTTCATTTTTCACGGAATTTTTAATACTTGCTGTTCTTGAATGAGGGTTATAAAATTTACTTGTTAAATCTTACTTTTTAAGTTCTATTTCATCTATAAAATCCATTTAGTCTTAATCAAAATTGGTATAAGTACCTATTAAGTATAACTTTAAGGAAGCCTTAAATTGTAATTGTATGAATGAGATAGAGAGATTAAAAGAGCTCTTAAACTACCACATTTTAGATACTCCTAAAGAAGAAGTATTTGATGATTTGGCATTTTTAGCTTCTGTAATTTGTGACAAGCCTATAGCGTTAATAGGCTTGTTAGATAAAGATCGTAATTGGTTTAAAGCCAAAGTAGGAGTCGATATCGTAGATTCTCCACGTGATATCTCTTTTTGTCAATATACCCTAGAAAAACCCGATGAAGTTTTAGTGATTAACGATACGACAAAAGATTCGAGATTTCAAGAGAACCCAATGGTTGTAGGTGGCCCCAAAATACGTTTTTATGCTGGCGCTCCCTTAATAACTCCTAAAGGTTTTGTATTGGGTACTATTTGCGTATTTGATACTAAACCCGGGCAACTCAACGATGATAAAATTAAATCTTTAAAACTTCTCTCTAGAAAAGTGATGAATCATTTCAACTCCCGTAAATTGCTTATAGAGCAGCAGAGTAAAATTAATTATGACGCAAAATATCTAAGGCAAATTACAGATTATGCACCGGGAGTGTTATTTCAATTTGAATTAAGTAGATCTACATTTAACTTTCAATTTGTAAGTAAGGGAATAAAAAATCTGCATAAAGACATAGAGCCCGAATTAATAATTAAGAAGCCAGAAGCTTTTTTAAAGTATGTATATCCTTCAGATCGTGTTTTATTTCAGGCAGAGCTTAAAAAGGCTTGTTTAAATCAATCATCGTTTGAATTTGAGTTCAGAATTTTAAATGACAAGGGTGAAATTCAGTGGTATTTAGCTAAGGGTAATCCTTGTTATTTTAATGGTCAAAAAAATGGCTGGTTTGGCTCTTTTCAAAATATTACGCAGCAATTAGAATATCAACGTGCGATGGAGCAAATAAGCTTTGATATATCACATATTTTAAGAAGCCCGGTTACAAATTTATTGGGATTAGCTAATCTAATCGAAAACGAAAAAGAATGTTTAACAGATTATAAATTAAGGGAGTATAGCCATTATATACAAACAGTTTCTCTTGAATTAGACACCTTCACCAGGGGTCTTAATACGATTTATGAACAAAAGAAAGCCAACTTTCAAAAAAAAAGCATTTGAATAACCTTATAATTTAATAGTTTCTCGTCTTAAAGAAGACTCTCTTTTTATAAGTTTTCCTTCGAGTATATGGGCTTTCTTTGTTTTGATTTTTTCTTTATCTTCTAAGTGTCCCAGCATAATCTTCATTAATTGAGCTCCCATTTGCTCAATGGGCTGTGCGAAAGTTGTTATTGAAGGCGAATACATTTCAAAAAAGATATTGTCATCAAAACAAGCTAAACCTAATGCTTTAATCAACTTATCATCAAGTCTTGACATTGTTTTTAGACCATTCTGGGCAAGATAGTTAGTCGCAAAAAAGATACTGTCAATTTGCGGATTATCAGATAGAAATTGGGAAATTGCTACATTACATTTATCAGCATTTGCCATTTCGTAGGGTATTTCTAAAATGTTTGGTTTTAGATTGTTTTCTTCCATTGCAAATAAATAACCTTTACGCCTGTCATCCATTTGTATAAGATCAAGATCTATGGTGATAAAGGCAATGTTATTATAGCCCTCTTCAATTAAGTGTTCTGTAATTTGGGTAGCACCCTCATAGTTATTTAAGGTTACAGAGTCAACATCTAGAGTGTCTATTTTTCTATCAAAAAGTACAACAGGAATATCATTTTCTATAAGATTTTGTATTTCTGTTTCAATACCTGTAGGAGGGACAATTATAAAGCCGTCTACCTGTCGTTCTTGGAATAATTGAATTAAATCCTGAGCACGTTTAGTGTCATTTTCGGTGCTACAGAAAAGAACTCTATAATCATTAGTGTATGCGATGTCTTCAATAATTCTACCTATTTTAGAGAAAAAGTAATTACTTATATCCTCAACCATAAAAACAATAACTCTCGAGCTACCTGTACGTAAACTTCTTGCAACAAGATTAGGCTTGTAATTTATTTCTTTAAGGTAATTTTCTACTCGGGCAATAAGTTGTTTAGAAATCTTTTTTTCTTCTCCTTTTCCGTTAAGCACAAAAGAAACAGTCGTTGTTGAAACTTGTAAAACTTCGGCAATATCTTTTAGAGAGGGTCTCTTCTTTTTCATTTATTTTTTTTGAATATGTGTTGGGCTTAGGTATAAAATTTTGTTTAACGTGTTGATTTTTAAACGCTTTTTTTCTGTAAAAATAATTCAGAATTGTAACCAATACTAGTATTTTGAAGACTAATTCATATCGTTAATCGATTACAATTACAATTTACTAGTATAAATTAAGTCCATCAAATTAATTTTATGGATATATGCTGGTAAATTATTTAGTATTCGGTTTTAGTTTAGACACTTTCCTAATTCAAGAGGAATCGTTTCGATAAATTTTAAACTTGCCTTATCCCTAAAAACTGTAGTTGTACCTACGTTAGTAACTTCTCCAAAACCTTCTAGTAAAACATTATCATCAATCTTAAATGCTACTTCACGTGTGCTTTCTATTCCTTCAGAAATAAACGTATACGTTCCTAAAATGATGTCATCATCTAGCGTTCCTTCAAAACTTCCAGAGTTTCGGTCTTTTTCAGCCCAGTTATAAATTAGTGTTCCTTGTACCAGCGGATCTACGCGTAAAATTCTAAATGTTATGGTAGTGCCTTCTCTATCATATCCATAACATCCTGCTACTAATTTTAATTCCTCTATATGCTTTTGATTAGACACCTCATTTTGTTTACAATTATTAAAAAACAAAACGATTATTAGCAAATACACTGATTTCATGTTGGCTGTTTCAAAAAATATTAATTTAACTAGTCTACGCTAGCGAGACCACTAAATTAACTTTTTATACGTGAATATATGACGATGAAGTATTGATTCTAGTAAGGTATTTCTTGTAATTCCGACTCATTAGCAATGAAAAATAATGCACACAACATATTAGAAAATACTAAATTTTCAGTTTTAGATTTAGTGCCTATAGTACAGGGTGCCTCTACATCTGAAGCTATAAATCGTAGTGTTGACCTTGCTCAACATACCGAAAATTTAGGTTATACTCGCTTTTGGATTTCAGAACATCATAATATGGAGAGTCTTGCAAGCTCTGCACCCACATTATTAATTGGGCATATCGCAGGAAACACTAAGAAAATTAGAGTTGGTTCTGGAGGCGTTATGCTTCCTAATCATGCTCCGTTAGTTGTTGCTGAACAATTTGGCACACTTGAGACTATATATCCCGGACGCATAGATTTGGGTTTAGGAAGAGCTCCCGGAACAGATCAACGTACGGCAATGGCTCTACGCAGGTATAGACAGGAAACCGTACAGGATTTTCCTAACAATATTAATGAACTGCAAACCTATTTCTCGATTGAGAATGCAACAGCGCCGGTGCGCGCTACCCCTGGAGAGGGTTTAGATATACCAATCTATCTTTTAGGATCAAGTACCTTTAGTGCAGAGTTAGCAGGTAAAAAGGGTTTGCCTTATGCTTTTGCCAGTCATTTTGCACCTACCCATTTACACGATGCACTACGGTTATATCATCAAAATTTTGAGCCTTCAGCACAATTAAATGAGTCTTATACGATGGCTTGCGTTAATGTAATTGCAGCAGATACAGATGAAGAAGCAGAGCGTTTAGCGACCAGTGCTAAACGATTTATGCTGGGCGTTATTAGAAATACCAGAAAGCCACTATCGCCACCAGTAGATAGCATGGAAGGAGAATGGAGTGAACTTGAAAAAATGCAAATTGAACAAATGATGCATTACAGTTTTATAGGTTCACAAGAAAAGGTAGCCAGGGAGCTTGAGCAGTTTAAAAAAGAAACTCAAATAGACGAGATTATGGTGATTTCCCATATCTATGATCACGCAGCACGATTAAAATCGTATGAGCTGGTTGGAGAATTATTCAAGACACAAGAAATAGCAGTTTAAATCTCATATAATTCTAAAGGGAGATCATCTGGGTCTGAGAAAAAGGTAAAACGTTTTCCGGTTATAGGGTCTATACGTATAGGCTCAGTAGGTATTGTCTTAGCTTGAAGTTCTTCAACTGCAGATTCAATATTTTCTACTGAAAATGCGAGGTGTCTTAGTCCGCAAGCTTCTGGTCTTGAAATGCGTTTAGGTGTGTTTTCAAAAGAAAATAATTCAATAATATAGTTTCCGTTAAGGGCGAGATCTAATTTGTAAGATTTTCGCTCTGCGCGATACGTTTCTTTGATGATTTCAAGATTTAAAACTTCAGTATAAAAATGTTTAGACTTTTTATAGTCTGAGCAAATTATGGCAGTGTGATGTATGTTTTTAATCATAATTTAAAGAAGATAACGCTAAAGCCACAGGCAGTCCTGATAATCTGTGACCATATGAAATAGAAGTCCTGTGGCAACCACGCGGGTTTTAGGGGGAATAAGGAGAACCAGATAAATTGCAATGGCCCAGTAGGTATGTAGGGGGTGAAAATTAATACTGCAGCGATCTGGGGCAAAGATAGGGTTAGCTAATAGATGATCAAGATCTACAGCCATTGTTAAAAGCATAATCAGCCAGGCTTTTCTCCAGTTTTTACTAAAAAACACCCAGGCAATTAACCCGGGTGCTATAAAATGTAAGCTGTAATGTATTACAGTTTGCAGCATTTCTTATTTAAACATATCTAGACCGGGAATAGCTGGCATTCCTTCTTTAGCAACAGCAGCTAATTCTTGATCATAACTAGATTTTGCACGTGCTAGAGCTTTATTTAGAGTTAAAATCAGATAGTCTTCTAATTGTTCTTTATCGCTTAGAAGCTCATCATTTATATCTATTTTTTTGACAGCTCCAGCAACACTTACGGTTACTGCCATGAGGTTATCACTACTTTTCTCATCAATATAAACCGTTTCTAAGCGTTTTTTTGTGTCTTCGGCTTTTTGCTGAGCTTCTTTGATTTTGCCCATCATACCCATCATATCTCCAAACATAATATTCTTTTAAAGTTAAGTTTCAAAAATACAAATTTAGCAGGCTAACTTGAAGGTAAGAATATTTAAAATATGCATAAGATATCTAGGATTACCTTTACTTTTGCCAACTCTCTAATAAACAGAAAAAACATTGAAAAATCTCATTTTACCACCAGATGCTAAGCAAATTCCATACGAATTAGAAAAGCATGGTGACATACGTATAGATGAATATTACTGGATGAATGAGCGCGATGCCCCAGAAGTCATTGCCTATTTAGAAGCCGAAAATAAATATTACGAAGAGATGACGGCGCATACAAAACCTTTACAGCAAAAGTTGTTTGAGGAAATGAAAGCCCGTATTAAGGAGGATGACGAGAGTGTGCCTTTTAAATATAATGGGTATTGGTATTACACGAAATACGAAAAGGGGAAGAACTACCCACTCTATTGCCGAAGAAAAGAATTGATGCTGGCGCCAGAGGAAATAATGTTTGATAATAACGAGATGGCTGAGGGCTTCTCATATTTTAATCAGGCAGGATACTCAATTTCAGAAAATAATGAAATCGCCGTATTTGGTATTGATACTGTGAGCCGAAGACAATACACGCTTCAATTTAAAAATTTAAGTACCGGCGAACTGTATTCTGAACGTATTGAGAATACTACAGGAAGAGCGGTATGGGCCGGTGATAATAAAACTATTTTTTATACGCGTAAAGATCCGCAAACCTTGAGAAATAGTCAGATATTTAAACATGTTTTAGGTACAGAAGCTTCTGAAGATATTTTAGTTTTTGAAGAAAAAGATGAAACTTTTGATGTAGGTGTATTTAAATCTAAATCTAGGGAATATTTGTTTATAGGATCTTCAAGTACGCTTACCACAGAGTATTTATATGCAGAAGCTAAAGGTCCTAATTTTGAATTTAAAATTTTACAAAAACGTACTAGAGGATTAGAATATAGTGTCTCGCATTTTGAAGATTATTTTTATTTAGTCACTAACAAAGACAATGCGACAAATTTTAAATTAATGAAAACACCCGTTTCTCAAACTTCAAAAGAGAATTGGGTTGATGTAATACCACATCGAGAAGATACCTTACTGGAAGATGTTGAGATTTTTGAAGATTTTCTGGTTGTAGAAGAGCGTAACGATGGGTTGAATAAAATAAATATAAAGCGCTGGGATGGTAAAGAAGATTATTATCTGCCTTTTGATAGTGAGACCTATACTGCTTACACGGGTATTAATCCAGATTTTGATACGCACTTTTTACGTTACTCATTCAATTCTTTAGATACGCCTCCATCAGTAATCTCTTTTAATATGGTTACAAAAGAGAAAGAAGTTTTAAAGGAAATTGAAGTTTTAGGGGGTACGTTTAAAAAAGAAAATTATGAGTCTAAGCGAATATGGGCTACAGCTAAAGATGGCGTAAAAGTGCCAATTTCGTTAGTTTATAAAAAAGGAATTCAGTTAGATGGAAAGAATCCTCTTCTACAATATGCCTACGGAAGTTATGGTATCACAACAGATCCCTCATTTTCTACATCACGTCTGAGTTTGCTTGATGCTGGTTTTATATTTGCAATTGCGCATATACGCGGCGAAGAGTATATGGGAAGGCACTGGTATGAAGATGGTAAATTATTACGTAAAATGAACACGTTTACAGATTTTATAGCGTGCTCAGAATATCTAATAGCAGAAGGATATACGAGTAATGACAATTTGTATGCTTATGGTGGTTCTGCCGGAGGTTTGCTTATGGGAGCTGTAATAAATATGGCACCGCACTTATACAACGGTATTATTGCAGCAGTACCTTTTGTAGATGTAGTAACTACAATGCTTGATGATAGTATACCACTTACCACATCAGAATATGATGAGTGGGGAAATCCCAATGATAAGGAGTATTATGATTATATGAAATCGTATTCACCGTATGATCAGGTTAAAGTTCAGGAATACCCTAATATCCTGGTGACGACAGGTTATCACGATAGCCAGGTACAATATTGGGAACCGGCAAAATGGGTTGCTCGTCTGCGGGATAAGAACACTGCAGATACAAAAATTTACTTCAATACAAATATGGATGCAGGACACGGTGGCGCCTCAGGACGTTTTGAAGCCTTGAAGGAGACAGCGCAGGATTATGCATTTTTAATTGATTTAGCAGGAAAATCAAAGTAATTCAAATATTTCCTGTAAATTTGCAAGGTTTAAATAACGGTTTTAGGAAATACTAAAAGAGCACTCGAAACGATTATTCTTCTATGAAAGAACACCTTAACGTTTATAATGACGTCTTGAAGTTGATAGGGAACACTCCCCTAATACGATTAAACAGAATTACTAAAGACCTTCCGGGTTCTTATTTTGCTAAGGTAGAAGCATACAATCCGGGTAATTCTTCAAAAGATCGTATAGCATTATACATAATAGAAGATGCAGAGCGTAAAGGTATTTTAAAACCTGGAGACACAATTATAGAAACTACATCTGGTAACACCGGCTTTAGTATTGCAATGGTAAGTATCATTAAAGGATATAAATGCATACTGGCTGTAAGTTCAAAATCTTCAAAAGACAAAATTGATGCATTGCGTACAATGGGAGCTAAAGTATACGTTTGCCCTGCAAATGTTGCAGCAGATGATCCCAGGTCATATTACCAGGTAGCAAAACGTATACATAGTGAGACCGAAGGTTCAGTCTATATAAACCAGTATTTTAATAAATTAAATGCCGAAGCACATTATAAATCTTCCGGCCCCGAAATTTGGGAACAAACAGAGGGTAAAATAACACATTTAGTTGCGTGCAGTGGTACAGGTGGAACGATATCTGGTACAGCACGTTACCTTAAAGAACAAAACCCAAACATTCGCATTTTAGGGATTGACGCTTTTGGAAGCGTACTTAAAAAATATCACGAGACTAAAGAGTTAGATACAAATGAAATTTACCCGTACCGTATAGAAGGACTGGGTAAAAATCTAATTCCGTCTGCTACAGATTTTGATGCTATAGATTATTTTGAAAAAGTTTCTGATGAAGATAGTGCACATACTGCACGTAGAATAGCAAGAACTGAAGGGTTATTTGTAGGTTATACAAGTGGTGCTGCTTTGCAGGGAACACTACAAATGGCAGAACAAGGAGAATTTGATGAAAATAGTAAAGTAGTTATTATTTTTCCTGATCATGGTAGAAGTTATATGAGTAAAATTTATAGCGACGATTGGATGAATGAACAGGGCTTTTTTGATAGTCAAAACGAAATTGCTGTTGATAAGATTGAATTTGTAAAATAGTGTATTTTCGCACATTATTTATAGGTTTGTTTTAGGCGACATTGTAAATACATAATCCTTAAATTGATAAGAAATTAGAATGAATTACAAGAAGCATAGCAATGTGTTATTGTAGGAATATTGATGTATGAGAGACTTATTTGACAAAATTTATAAGGACAAAGGTCCTTTAGGTAAATGGGCAGAGCAAGCAGAGGGATATTTTGTGTTCCCAAAATTAGAAGGGCCTATTTCTAACAGAATGAAATTTAGAGGTAAAGATGTGATTACCTGGAGTATTAATGACTACTTGGGTCTTGCAAACCATCCAGAAGTACGTAAAGTAGATGCTGAAGCAGCTGCAGATTACGGTTCGGCGTATCCAATGGGAGCACGTATGATGAGCGGTCACACTACATTACACGAGCAATTGCAGACAGAACTTGCTGCATTTGTAAATAAGGAAGCGGCCTACCTTTTAAATTTTGGTTATCAGGGTATGGTTTCTACCATAGATGCTTTAGTTTCTAAAGATGATATTATCGTTTACGATGTTGATGCACACGCCTGTATTATAGATGGTGTACGCCTGCATATGGGTAAACGTTTTACCTACAAGCACAACGATATTGAAAGTATCGAAAAGAATTTACAACGTGCAACAAAACTTGCTGAGCAAACTGGTGGAGGAATCCTTCTTATTTCAGAGGGTGTTTTTGGAATGCGTGGTGAACAAGGTCGTTTAAAAGAAATTGTTGAGCTTAAAGAAAAATACAATTTTAGACTGTTTGTTGACGATGCACACGGTTTTGGTACTTTAGGTGCAACAGGTGCCGGAGCAGGAGAAGAGCAAGGGATACAGGATAAAATAGATGTCTATTTTGCAACATTTGCTAAGTCTATGGCAAGTACTGGAGCCTTCATTGCTGCAGATAAAGAAATAATAGATTATTTAAAGTACAACTTACGTTCTCAGATGTTTGCAAAATCATTGCAGATGCAGTTAGTTGTGGGTGCATTAAAACGTTTAGATATGTTACGTTCTATGCCAGAACTACGCAGTAAGTTGTGGGAGAATGTAAATGCTTTACAAAGCGGTCTTAAAAAACGCGGATTTGATATAGGTACTACTCAAAGTTGTGTGACTCCTGTATATTTAAAAGGTAGTATACCTGAAGCAATGGCATTAGTAAAAGATCTTCGTGAAAACCATGGTATTTTTTGTTCTATAGTAGTTTATCCTGTTATACCTAAAGGATTAATCTTACTAAGATTAATACCTACAGCTTCTCATACATTAGAGGATGTTGAAGAAACTTTAGTTGCATTTGATGCTATTAGAGAGCGTCTTGAGAATGGAACATACAAAAGGTTATCTGCAGGAGTACAAGCTTCAATGGAAGCATAAACAATTCCTGTAAGAAACAATATATAGAACCCGATTCAGTAATGACTCGGGTTTTTTTAGATTTAAGAATTAATTTACCGTATGCGTTTTAAATTCTTTTTGTTTTACTTCTGCTTTTAAAAATGACACAAAACACAAATCAGATTTAAACCTTTTCAAAACAAGTTTGAGAAAAGCAAGACCTGAATTTAAATTTGACATCTTATGCTTGTAAGATTCCTGTTAAAATAATTATAGAAGCTCTAAATTTTCTTCAGAGCAATTGAAGCAATTACTTAAACACTACTTTCTATATTTCTCGATTTGTTAAATAAAAATCAATTATTTAACAAATTCAGTCTATAAATAACTTCAGAAAGCTCTTTTAACGCTATGTCTATTAAGCGTTTTATCATTTTCAACCCTTTTAATTTCAATTGTCACGTCATTAGCCTATCCGCAGATGTTATATGTCGAAATTCTTTCTCTCAACATTGATTTATAAACAACTTTATTGTGAATTAAAATTTTAATAATTAATTAACTCAAACTTAAACAAGATGAATATAAAGCTAAAGTACATGCTTGGGTTTGTTTTGCTACTCTTTATACAAGGGGTAGTTGCACAAACCGTTACCGGTACGGTAACAGACAATACCGGTATGCCGCTTCCGGGTGCAAATGTGATCGAGAAGGGTACAAGTAATGGTGCTTCTACAGATTTTGATGGAAATTACACTATTAACCTAACAACTGAGAACGCCGTACTAACATTCTCTTCTTTAGGCTTTGTATCAAAAGATATTACAGTGAATAGTCAACAGACTATTAATGTGCAGATGGAAGAAGATGCACAACAACTGGGAGAGGTGGTAGTAACAGCGCTGGGGATTAAGAGAGAAAAGAAAGCTATAACTTACTCTGCTCAGAATATTGAAGTAGATGAGGTATCTGAAGCGAGATCATTAAACGTTGCAAACTCACTTTCTGGTAAAGTTGCAGGTCTTAACTTTTCTACTACTTCTAATGGTGTAGGTAGTGCTTCGAGAATCACTTTACGTGGTAACCGATCACTTACAGGAAATAATCAGCCATTGTATGTAGTTGATGGTGTGCCTATAAGTAGTGGAGCAGATGCTCGTGATCCTAACATTGATACAGGTGGAACCACCCAGCCTAGTGGTATTGCAAATATTAATCCTGATGATATTGCAAGCATTAGTGTATTAAAAGGTCCTTCTGCAGCTGCTCTTTATGGTACTAGAGCTAGTAATGGTGTTATTGTAATTACAACTAAATCTGGTACAGGATCTCAAGGTACACGTATTACGGTATCTTCTAACTTTATGGCTTCTTCTGCATATAACTTACTTGATTTACAAAACGGATATGGTCAGGGAACCAATGGTGTTTATGTTGCAAATTCAAGCTCTAGCTGGGGTGGTAGGTTAGATGGTAGTCAGGTTGAAGCTTGGCAACTTGTTAGAAATCCTAATTATGATGGCCCTGCTACCTATGCTTACAGGCCGCAGCCAGATAATGTTATAGATTTTTTTCAGACTGGTTATAATCTTGCAAATACAGTATCTGTAACTACGGGTACAGAAAAAACTCAAGCTTATTTCTCTTATACAAATACTACTGCCGAAGGAATTGTAGGGGGAAACAAACTAAATAGACATAATGCCAATTTACGTTTAAACAGTAAGCTTACCGATAAGCTTTCACTTGATGTTAAAACCAATTATATCATACAGGATATAGATAATTTATTAAGAACAGGTGAAGAGTCTGTAGGTACTTCAGCATATTTATTACCACGTAGTTTACCTTTTGATCAATATAAAGACTTTGAATATGTTGATGCTGCAGGTCTATTGCAAACCAATTACTTTTTAGATGAGGTAGGTGCTCCGGGAGGAAATCCATATTGGTCAGCTTTACGTGATGACGACCGTACAGACAAAACCAATAGATTTATAGGTCTTACTTCGTTAAAGTATGATTTTACTGATAAATTAAGTTTGCAAGTGCGTACTGGTATAGATCAGTCTACCGGTAAAACCTTTAGAAATAGATATGCTACAAATGCATTTAATAATAATTTAGGCTCTTACTCTGAATATTATGAGACTGTACGTGAGTTAAACTCTGATGCACTTTTATCGTATAATACAGATTTTGGAGATTTTAGTTTAAGTTTAAATGCAGGTGCAAACATATTAAAGCAAGAAAGTACTTCTTTAACTTCTGGCGGTGTATTAAGTAAGCGTAACTTTTTTGCATTGCTTAATGTAGAATCTTTAAACGCGACTTCTGCTAAAAGAGAAAAGCAAATCAACTCTTTATATAGTTTTGCTCAACTAGGATATAGAAATCGATTATTCTTAGATGTTACAGCTCGTAACGACTGGTCGTCTACACTACCAGAAGCAAACAGATCATTCTTTTATCCTTCTGTAGGTCTTTCAGGTGTGATTTCTGAAATGGTGGAGTTGCCAGAATTTATTACCTATGCAAAAGTAAGAGCTTCTTATGCTGAAGTAGGTAATGATACCGATCCTTATCAATTAAGTCCACAATTATCGTATATAGGTGGAAATGGTGGTATGCTTTATGGGCAAACTACAGCTGCAAATCCTAATCTTAAACCAGAAATTTCAAATTCAGTAGAATTTGGTGCAGATTTTAGATTCTTAAGTAACCGATTGGGATTAGATTTTACTTACTTTAAAACCAATACCAAAAATCAAATTTTTAGTATCAACACACCAGAATCTTCAGGTTATTCTAAAGCAGTTGTTAATGGAGGTGAGATACAAAATAGTGGTATAGAGATTACGCTAAATGCAACCCCTATAGAAACAGAAAATTTCTCCTGGGATATACTGGCAAATTATGCTTCTTACAATTCTGAAATTATATCAATATTTGAAGATAGAGAAGAGCTGGTTTTAGGAGAAGGTAGATTGGTAAGAAGTAAAGTTGTTAAAGGCGGCCAATATGGAGATTTATATATTAAAGGTTTTCAAAGAAATGACGCTGGAGAGATTATAGTAAATTCTGCAGGTATTCCTTTAGCAACAAACAGTTTTGATGTATTGGCTGGTAACTTTAATCCAGACTGGACGGGTGGTTTAAAGAACAGTTTTAGATACAAAGATTTCTCTTTGAGCTTTCTTATTGATTTAAGAATAGGTGGTGAGGTAATTTCTTATACTCAAGCTAGACAAGCAGGTCTGGGAGTAAATAGCCTTACACTAGCAGGTCGTGAGAATGGTCTTGTTGTAGATGGTGTAGTAGCAAATGATGATGGTTCTTTTTCTGAAAACACAACAAATATAAGCGCAGAGCAATACTGGACTGCTATAGGTCAGAGAACTCCTATTGCAGAGCCTTTTGTATATGATGCTACAAACATTCGTTTAAGAGAGTTGGTTCTTGGTTATGCAATGCCACAACGTATGTTAGAAAATTCTCCATTTAAGAGCGTTAACTTTTCTCTAGTAGGTAGAAATTTATTCTTCTTACTTAATGAGGCAGAATTTTTTGACCCAGAGCAAGGAGCAGGTACTGGTAATTTACAAGGTATAGAATCCTTTAATATCCCATCTACAAGGGATTATGGAGTAAGTGTGAAATTTGGATTTTAATAAAAATATACGATGAGAAAATATATAAAATTTAAAGCAATTGCTGTCGCCATTTTAGCCACTGTAGCTTATGGTTGTACAGAAGATTTTGATGAAATTAATACTAACGACAATGCGCTAACTGAAGATCAGTTAGACGCAAGTCTTGCCGGTGCAGCCTTTGCCGCTGCTCAATATAGTGGAATTCATAATGGATCGTATTCTTCACCGGGAGTAGATGATCAAGGTACCTGGGGTATAGCTACGGGTATTATGTCGTCAACCTTTGTGCAGTACCTTAATGCAGGTTTTAGTACAGATCGTAATGCTTTTGGAGGTTTTGAATCTCGTGGATGGTTAAGATTTTACACAGTTGCAGTTCCTGCACTCAATAATGCATTTAAAGCTGCAGCAGGTGATGAAGAGGCTCTGGCGATTTTAAAAATATGGAAAGTGTTTATGTTTAATCAAATGACAGACCATTATGGTCCTATTCCATATACAGAAGCAGGATCGGGTAAAGAGTTTGTTCCTTACGATTCTCAAGAATCTATGTATGAAGATTTCTTTAATCTTCTTGATGAGGCAAATGCAACACTAAGTGCTTCTACCAATTCAACAGCTGCTTTATTTCAGGTTTCAGATAGAATATATGATGGTAATATTGAGAAGTGGAATGTCTTTGGAAATAGTTTACGACTACGTCTAGCATTGAGAATATCTGATGTACAGCCAGATAAAGCAAAAACTCAGGCAGAATTGGCAGTTGCAAATGGTGTAATGTTAAACAATTCTGAGAGTGCTTATTTTGAAGTGAGTAATATAACTCCAAATAACTTAAACATGATTGTTAATAGCTGGGGTTATGTTATGACAGCATCTATGGAAAGTTTATTAAAGGGATACAATGATCCAAGACTATCAGTATGGTTTGTACCTGCTACAGATGGTGAATATAGAGGTCAGCCAGCAGGTGGATTAAACGACCAGTTTGGTACTACACCATTTTCAAAATTTAATGATGCTGTATTGGGGAATGATTACCAGGAGACTAAAGATATTGAGATTATTATGGCCTCAGAATCTTACTTTAATAGAGCAGAAGGTGCGCTTAATGGTTGGAATATGAATGGTAATGCGCAAGATCTTTATGAAGAAGGTATTCGCTTATCTATGAACCAGTGGGATATTGACGATGCTCAAGCTATTCAGGATTATATAAGTGGTACTTCTACTCCGGTAGTTCCTGTTATTAAGAATACGTATCCTGATCTAGACTTAGATACACCTCCTGTTTCTCAACCTGTAGCCTGGTCTGATAATGAAGCTAATCAACGCACACAAATAGCAGTTCAAAAATACCTGGCATTATTTCCAGAATCTTGGGAATCCTGGGCAGATTTAAGAAGAACAGACGAGACTGTAATTTACCCATTATTAAATACAGACAATCAAGATGCTGGTGTAGGGACAGATTTAATGAAACGAGTGATTTATGTAACTAACGAGATTTCTTCAAATCGAGAGGCTGTCAATGAAGCTGTTAATTTGCTAAAAGGTCCTGATACTGGAGGAACAAAACTTTGGTGGGATGTCAATTAAAAATTGAAATTTTATTAGCCAATTATATTTAAAACTAAAACGCCTTAATCATAGATTAAGGCGTTTTTATTTATCACAAATTAAGCTATTAACTTTGACCCAAAAGCTCTTGCATTTTGGTTTGAAGTGCTTCTCCTCTAAGATTTTTTTCGATGATAATACCGTTCTCGTCAATTAAATAAGTTGCCGGTATTGCACTTACTCCATATTTGCGAGCTACAGGATCTTGCCACTCCATTAAATTAGAAACGTGATACCAATCCATTTGATCATTTTCAATAGCGGTTAACCATTTTTCTTTAGCTTCTGCGCGATCTAGAGAAACGCTAATAATATTTAATCCTTTATCGTGGTATTTGTTATATACTGCAACAACATTAGGATTTTCTTCGCGACATGGTTTACACCAGCTAGCCCAGAAATCTATAATTGTATATTTTTTACCCATTGCTTCAGTTAAAGATAATTGAGAACCTTCTGGGGTGGGAGCTGTAAAATCTGGCGCTTTGTTGCCTACTTCTGCCTGAGCAGCTGCGGTTTCTGCTGCCTTCAGCTGCGCAATCATTTCGCTTAATTTTACACCTTTGTCTGCTTCCTGAAGCCCTTTATCAAGACTGTTAAAAAGGCGCTCAGCTTCAGTAGCCTCAATGATACGTGTGCCTACCAGGTCAGATAAGATAATTACACTTACAAACTCACCAGGATGCTCTTCTACTAATTTTATACGTCTGCGTTTATCTGCATTGTTTATAGCTTCAAATTCGTTACGTATTACTGCAACTTTAGAGGTGTCCCCACTTTGCATGGCCATAGATCCTTCTTGTTGTAGTTTTTGCTTTTCTTTATTTGAGCTAACTACATCATCATAGTAAACTTTAAAAAAATCATTCTCTGCACCACCTTTAATTTTAGACGTATATAAACTGTCTTTATACGCATCAACAGTAATTTCTAAATTTTCAGCAATAAGAATAATATTACCCTGTAAGTTTTCAAAACTTAGAATTAGCATTTCTGGGCTAGTTACCTGATCGGGATCAAAACTGAATTTACCTTCCTTAACTACAGTGGTATCAACATTTGCAAGTCTGTTATTTTCATCTATTTTTTGAAGAAATACATTGGTGCCGTTTTTAATATCTGGAGTTGTGCCAACAATCTTAAAATCAGCTTCTTTAGAACAAGATATAAGTAAAAGCGCAGTTGCTAGTACTAAACAAAATTTATTCATTTGTTATTTTTTTAATTTAGGCTGCAATATACGGGATTTTGTAATTTTATAGAGGTCTTGTCGGGGTTTTCATATACGTACAGCTTTTGAATATTAATAAGATAGTATTTGTAAGTTTAATTGTTTGTTAAAGACTAACTCAAGAGTCATTATCATTAGATTTTTGACTACTTTATATACTAAATTGTGCTGAACATGAATGATTTAAAGAATTTTCCATTTATTGTTGAATTGAGTTTTTCTAAGGTTTTAGAGATGCTCGAGAAACGTATGGAACAATCTAAGAGCACAATTACAAAAAATTATCTGCAGTCAATTATTGATTACGCTGCTTCCTACCCAGAACTTATTGAAGGTATTGATGATTTTGATAATCTTGATCAATATCAGGAAGCCACGACTATATTGCTCGATAATTTGTTTCCTGCTGTATTAACGCGCAATGAAATTAAGTCTGCCTCTATTCCTTTTCATAATGTTTTGTTCAATCCTACAAAGCGATTCTCTTCTATATTAAAAAATGCAGGTCCAGATTTTAATTTTGAGTTGCGTAATCTAGATCAAGAGTCGTTATATCTAATGGGTTGTGTAATCATTTTGAATACATACTATAATTATGATATAGATTTTATCAAGCCTATGTATTATGATATTCCTGATAAAAATGGAATATGGAGAAGCTACCGGGCGACGATGAATGCAGATTTTATATATCTGGAACCTACCGAAAATGCTGTTGAAATCACTCAGGAAATAGCAGAAGAATTAATTACCAATGTAGATGATTTTGAGATGTGGGAGAAGTATTTTCCACCGCAAAGTTGGAAGATGAAGGGAATTGCAATTTTAAGTCTTACAGATGTAACTATAGATGATTCTATATCTGATTTAAAAAGCACCTTGCTTTCTGATAAATCTTTTAAAGAAGGTAGTGTAAAGCATTTTACTGAAATATTTCAGTCCATTTTTAATATTCCCAACCTACGGGTAGGCTTTACTGAATTCAATTCTGAAAATGACAGTTTTGTCAAAATGGATGGTAATCTTGCCGAAAGTTTTATTTTGAATGATGAGCTTAATAGCAAGTGTAATAATTGTATGTGTGAGGGGTCTTATAATGCCTTAGTACGTGATAAAAAATACTTTGTAATACCAGATACTGAAAAGTATGCAGATAAAAGTGAACATAGTTTACTTGCTGAAAATCTGCTTAGTCAAAATATTCAAAGCTGTATTTTAGCTCCTATAGCTAAAGGAAACAAACTACTGGGTATTCTAGAATTAGCATCAGACGAGCGTAATAAATTACACAGTTTAAATGCAACAAAGCTTGATGAGGTAATGCCATTTATAGTATCAACTCTTGAGCGCAAGCGTTTTGATTTAGAAAATAGAATAAAAGCTGTAATTCAAAGTGAGTGCACCAGTATTCACCCCAGTGTTCTCTGGGTTTTTGAAGAAGAAGCTAAGCGTTTTATAGCCAATCAAGACGATGGTAAATTTGCTTCATTTAAAGATATTTCTTTTGAAGATGTATATCCTTTATACGGGCAAATAGATATTGTAGGATCTTCAGATGAGCGCAATAAATCAATTCAGAAAGATATTTTGATTCAGCTTAATATGGTAGATTCTATATTAAATCTTGCTTTAGAAGTAGCGCCTATGCCTATTTATGAGCAGGTAAAATTTAGAATAGAAGAGTTTACCCTTAATATAGAGAAGTCTTTAAACGCAAGTGCAGAGAATGAGGTTTTTACTTTACTTCAGTCTGAAGTAAATCCACTCTTAAATCATTTAAATACTAATATCCCCGAATTAAAAGAAGCAATTAACACCTACAAAGAAGCTATAAATACAGAAACCGGTTTGATTTATAGAAACCGAAAAAACTACGATGATACGGTACAGTTGATTAACCAGAATATGGCAACTTTCTTAGATCGCAGGCAACAGGAAGCACAGCTTATTTTTCCGCATTATTTTGAGCGTTATAAGACAGACGGTGTAGATCATAACATTTACATAGGTGCATCAATGACACCTAATAATAAGTTTAATAAGGTTTATTTGTATAATTTGAGATTATGGCAATTGTGCACGATGTGCGAGATGGAAAACAATTTCTATCACAAACAGGAAGGAGCAGAGTTGCAACTTGATGCAGCATCTTTAATTCTGGTTTTTAGTACGACCCTGTCTATAAGATATAGAATGGATGAAAAGAAATTTGATGTGGACGGAACGTACAATGCACGTTATGAAATTATCAAAAAACGTATTGATAAAGCTTTAGTAAAAGGTACAAATCAACGCGTTACTCAGAAGGGACAGATTGCGATTATTTATTCTCAGGATTCTGATGCTGAAGAATACACGCGTTATATTAAGTACCTGCAACGTAAAGAATATCTGGGCCCACAAATAGAATATGTAGAGCTAGAGGATGTTCAGGGAGTTGTAGGATTAAAAGCGATACGTGTTGAGGTTTTATATACGTCAAAGCTCCCTCGAAAGGGAGCTGAAGAGACAATTACGTATGAAGATTTAATGGAAATTCTAGATTAACCAGAACGCCATTATAAAACTGATTACAGATACAATAATACCTACCATAAACACGGTGTAGGTTTTTCTCAGAAGCATATATTTTTTATTAAGCACGACGCCTAATAGATATAAATCTTTAGTAAGGGCCTCATAGATGTAGTCTTTATCATAGATGATTTCATTAATCGCCCATTGGTATTGATCGTACTTCATTTTATGAAAATTTCCAAAGAATAGAATATTTACCTGTTTTTTCTTTACCTGCTCACGTGTAAATTCACCGCTAGTCACATTAGGGCGTGTAGAAAGGATAGACATTATTATAGATGCTACACTAAAAACAACAAGAATTAAAGTTGGTATTAGTAAATGACGGTTACTTGGTGCGTCCAATTTAGGAATCATATTAGACAGTGCGAGCGAAATAATAATCGCATTTACAGAAAGTAGTATGTTTGCCTTCGTATCTGCAATGTCACTTAATTTTATATGGTTCCGTAAGGTTGTTCTATAAAGCGTTTGTACACCTCTATCTGGGCTTTCATCTTTATATTTAGCTTTTAGCTTTGCTTTGATTTCTTCTTTTTTATACTTCTTTCGTTTCTTTTTAACCTTTTTAAGAAGATCAATTAGGTTTTCATCTTTTTGGCTTTTCCAGTTGCGTGCTGCATAATCTGTATAAAAACGATGTTTGTTTGTAAACATCTGTATATTTTCTTCGCGCCATTCATCTGGAGAGAATTTTTGAGTATTAGTAAGTATTAATTCTTGTCTCAAAAATTCACTGGTTTGTGCATAATAATCTTTAGCAAAATGAGAAGCATCTGCATCCTTTAGAATACGCTCCAGGTCATTTTTAGGTTCAACACCCATTTTTGTAGAAGCAATTAATTCTACTACCATAGTTTGTACCTCAGAGTCGATCTCTTCTGAAGTCATGAACCTTTTTGCAATCTCAATACTGGCATCTTCATGATTTTCTCTGTTCTCAACATAACCAGTATCATGCATCCATGCGGCTAGTAATAATGCCTCTTTCTGTTTAACATTAATTTGAGAATTTTCGACGATTTCTTTAGTACTTTTAACAACTCTTGCGGTATGATTATAATTGTGATACAAGTAGCTATTAGGAAGCTTTTCCTTAAAAAGTTCTAAAACAAATTGATCTGCTTTTGAGATAGATTTCGAAATATTTTCTTCAGATTCAGGCATATATTTATACATATTAAAGTGAAGGAAAAGTACAAAAAAGAATTTCCAATAATATTTTCATGACAAAAAATAACATAGTTCTAACACTTCTTGCATCCCTTGTTTTATCAGCGTGTGCGACTTATACGACAAGATATAAAGCAGATGTTGAGCAGGGTCTTTTTCCTTCTTCTAAAGAAATAGAAAATACCTTCTATCTAATTGGCGATGCAGGTGATGCAGAATTAGGAGAAAGTACAGTAGGTCTGGAGTTATTTAGAAATTATTTGAAGACTGAAAAAACTAAAGGAACTTTTGCCATCTTTTTAGGTGATAATATTTATCCTGTAGGAATGCCACCTAAGTCTGATGCCGGTAGAGCTCTTGCACAACACAGACTAGATGCTCAGGTAGAATCATTAACAGAGTATGAGGGCAAGGCAATTTTTATTCCCGGAAATCACGACTGGTATAATGATGGTTTAAATGGCCTAAATAGAGAAGAAGATTATCTAAAGGAAATTACAAATAACGAAGATATTTTTTTACCTAAAAATGGATGCCCTTTAATGAGCTACGATCTCAATGATAAGGTGCATATGATCATTTTAGATACGCAGTGGTATCTTGAGGATTGGGATAAAAACCCTAAAATAAATACGAAGTGTGATAACATAAAAGATCGTGAGAAGCTTTTTGTTGAGTTAGAAAGTGAAATAAAAAAGAACCAACAGAAAACGACACTTATAGTAATGCATCATCCTATGTATACTAACGGGGTGCACGGAGGTAAGTTTGCTTTAGACAAGCATTTATACCCCTCACAACAAAAAATACCACTTCCTATATTAGCATCTCTGGTAACACAAATACGCACACAGGGCGGGGTTTCTAAGCAAGATCGTTTTAATGAGAAGTATAATGAATTGATGAAAAGGATTCGGGTATTGAGCCAAAGCAGTCCTAAACTCTTATTTGCTTCAGGTCATGAGCACGGACTTCAATATATAGAACACGAGGAGGTGCGTCAAATAGTTTCAGGATCTGGTTCTAAATCGTCTTACGCATATTTAGGTAATGACGGTTTGTTTAGTTCAGACTATGAAGGTTTTTCCGTATTTACGGTATTTAAGGATGGCTCATCCTGGGTTCGGTTTTTTGGTCCAAATGCAGATACAGGAAAGTTGGAGCTAATTTTTCAGAAAGAAGTTTTTCCACCTACAGAAATAAATGATTATTCAGGTTTAACAACTCAATTTCCTAAAACTGTGCAGGCTTCGGTTTATAATGTGGAGGATACAGATAAGTCTGATGTTTTTGATAAAATCTGGGGAGAGCATTATCGAGATGTGTATGGTAAAAAAGTTACTGCGCCTGTAGCGCTTTTAGATACATTATATGGCGGTCTTAAAGTCGTACGACAAGGTGGTGGTCACCAGACAATTTCGTTAAGACTTCAGGATAAAAGTGGTAAAGAATACAATATGCGCGCTTTGCGGAAAAGTGCCGTTCAATTCTTACAAAAGGTTGTTTTAAAACAAAACGCAGATGTAGAAGAAGATTTAGCAAATACATTACCAGAATCTTTAATACAGGATTTTTATACAGCGGCACATCCTTACGGAGCTTTTGCAATACCACGTTTAAGTAGTGCAGTTAATGTTTTAAATACAAACCCCAGGCTGTTTTACGTGCCTAAGCAACCTGCTTTAAAGGAATATAACGAAGATTACGGCGATCAGCTTTATATGATTGTTGAGCGACCTACAGAAGAATTTGATGGTGCTGTTTTTAATTACCCTGATGATATAGAGAGCACAGATGATATTCTTAATAAACTACGCAGTGACGAAGATAATATTATCGACGAGCCGGCTTACGTACGTGCGCGTATGTTTGATATGCTTATAGGTGACTGGGACCGCCATAACGATCAGTGGCGCTGGGCAGAATTTAAAGACAAAAATGGTAAAGACGTTTATGTGCCTATTCCTCGTGATCGGGATCAGGTTTTTACAAATTTTGATGGAGCTATTTTAGATATTGCACGTACTCTTTTTGGTGCAGCACGCCAGTTTCAGGTCTATGATGAGAATCTTAATGATATAAAATGGTTTAATAATGCAGGGGTTAAACTAGATAGAGCACTAGCACAACAGACAGACCGCGCAGAATGGGTTGCAGAGGCAGCATATATTAAAGAACATATTACAGATGCAGTGATAGAAGATGCTTTTAATGATCTTCCTGCAGAAGTGCGTTCTGGAAAATCTATAGATCAAATAAAAACCAGTCTTAAAGGACGCCGCGATAATCTGGTTGATATAGCAAATACATTTTATGATTTTCTTGCAGAATTGCAAATGGTTACCGGTACAGATAAAGATGACTATTTTGAAATTACACGAGAGAATGACCAGACAACCGTAAAGGTGTGGAGAATTATAGATGGGAAAAAAGAAGAATTGATTAAGAATCGTACGTATTTAACTAGTGAAACTAAACAATTATGGATTTACGGTCTTGACGATGATGATGTTTTTGAAGTAGTAGGGACAGGCAGAGATCCTATTTTTATGAGAATTATAGGCGGTCAAAATAATGATGTGTATAACATTAAAAATGGTAAGCATTTAAAGGTTTATGACCACGAGAGTCTACCCAATACCATCGAAGAAAAAGGTGGTGCTAATTTTAGACTCACAGACGTTTACGATTACAATACCTACAATTATAAAAAGCAAATTTTACGCACAAACATCATCACACCGGCTTTTGGATACAATCCTGATAACGGGATAAGCCTTGGTTTATCTGATGTGTATACGGTTCAGGGATTTAACCAAAATCCTTTTTCACAACAACACCGTTTTAAAGCTGGGTATTTTTTTGCAACCAGCGGGTTTGATTTGAGCTATGAAGGAGAGTTTGCAGGTATACTAAACAACTGGAACTTAATTTTAGGAGGGCGTTATACCACTCCTAACTTTGCTTTGAATTTCTTCGGTTATGGCAATCAGACTGAAAATTTTGATGACGAACTCGGTCTTGATTATAATCGGGTGCGTTTAAGTCAGGTGGAAGCTTCGGTAGGATTACTTAAAAATTCAGACTATGGTAGTACTTTTTCAGTACGTGCATTATTTCAAGGTGTTGAAATTGCAGATAATGAGCTAAGATTTGTAGATACGGTAGATGAGGTCATAAAAGATGAACGTAAAATTTTTGCGACTTTAGACGCAAGTTATGAGTACCATAGTAAAGATAATGCACTTGCGCCTTCCCGTGGTATGGATTTTATTTTGAATGGTGGTCTGACAAACAGTCTAACCGAAACAGGTAGACGTTTTGCATATTTAAATCCAAGTCTTGGTTTTTATAATGCGATAAGCGCAAATAGAAAATTGGTCTTAAAATCTACGGCGCGGGGTCAATTTAGATTTGGTGATAATACAGAGTTTTATCAGGCAGCGGTTTTAGGTCAAAATACAGGATTGCGTGGGTATCGTTTTCAGCGATTTAATGGCGAGCGTTCATTTTCTGCTTCGGGTGATTTAAGATATGCGTTTGATACGTTTAAAACCGGTTTCTTACCTCTACAGGTAGGCATCTTTGCAGGATATGATGTAGGTAGAGTGTGGTCAGAATATGATATGAATTCTAAGATTTGGCACGATTCCTATGGTATAGGATTTTGGGTAAACAGCGCAGATGCGTTAAGTGGTACCTTTAATCTTTTTAGATCTGAAGAAGGCTTCCGGGTTTCTTTTGGATTTGGATTTAATTTTTAATTGAAAATTTCGCCGAAAGGCATATAACTAATTATGGAAAATATTGATATAGATAACGTGGATAAGCCAGATCGCGTAGATACGATTAACCTTGAGTATTTAAAATTGAAAGATTTTGAAGAACTAAAGGAAATAATGATTGCGGTATATCCTAATATACCAGACCCTTACTGGAAGAAGAAAGAATTGCAAAAACTAATATCCATTTTTCCGGAAGGTCAGGTTGTAGTTAAAGTAAATGGCGAGATTGCCGGGTGTGCATTGTCAATTATTGTTGATTATGAGAAGTTTAAAGACTCGCATACCTACGCCCAGATTACAGGCAACGAATCCTTTAGTACACACACACCTAAAGGAAATGTACTTTATGGTATAGACATATTTATTGCACACCAGTACAGAGGGATGCGTATAGGTCGCAGACTTTATGATTACCGTAAAGAATTGTGCGAAAACCTGAATCTGGAACGTATCGTTTTTGGAGGTAGATTGCCTAATTACCATCAGTATGCAAAAGACCTTACCCCCAAACAATACATAGAAAAAGTACGCACGCGGGAAATTAATGATCCCGTGCTTGATTTTCAATTGAGTAATGATTTTCACGTAAAACGAATAATTACGAATTACCTGGAAGGGGACAGGCAGTCTAAAGATTATGCAGCTTTGCTTGAATGGGATAATATTTACTATCAAAAGCCCATAAAAAAACCGAATGCTATTAAAACAGTAGTGCGGTTAGGTCTGGTGCAATGGCAAATGCGTACCTATAAAAACTTTGAAGAGCTTATTGAGCAGGCAGAGTATTTTATAGATACTATTTCGGGTTATCGCTCAGATTTTGCATTGTTCCCAGAGTTTTTTAATGCGCCGCTTATGGCCGCATACAACCATCTTTCTGAACCCGATGCGATACGTGAGTTGGCAAAGTACACAGAGCGCATACGCGATCGTTTTTCTGAACTTTCTGTGAGTTATAACATAAATATTATTACCGGTAGTATGCCGTATATAGAAAATGGTACGCTATACAATGTAGGCTTCTTATGCAAGCGCGATGGTACTGTTGAGAAATTTTACAAACTCCACGTTACACCAGATGAGGCTAAAGTTTGGGGTATGACTGGTGGTGATGCTTTAAAAACATTTAATACAGACTGTGGTAAAATAGGAATACTAATTTGTTATGATGTTGAGTTCCCTGAATTGAGTAGAATTCTTGCAGATGAAGGAATGGATATTCTTTTTGTTCCTTTTCTTACAGATACCCAAAACGGATACAGCCGGGTACGTCATTGCGCACAGGCACGAGCGATTGAGAACGAATGCTATGTTGCGATTGCAGGTAGCGTAGGTAATATACCTAAAGTACATAATATGGATATGCAGTTCGCACAAAGTATGGTACTTACTCCTTGCGATTTTCAGTTTCCTACTAATGGGGTAAAAGCAGAAGCTACACCTAATGCAGAAATGATTCTTGTTGCAGATGTAGATCTAGATTTACTAAAAGAATTGAATCAATTTGGAAGCGTGCACAATCTTAATGACCGTCGTAAAGATTTATTTCAGCTGAAACTTTTAAAGAAAAAATAATATTAAAATTCAAGACTTAAAAAAGAGTGTATTCCCTAGAATACGCTCTTTTTTAGTTTCTTATAGGAAGTAATTGATAATGGTCATCATCTACTTCTTCAACCTTGTAAGTATTAAAAAGCCAGGAACTTTGGTCTTCATTCAATTGCATTTTCGCATCTCTTTCAAATGTTTTGTGCACACGTGCATTTGTAAAATCGGCGCCTTTCAAAGTGGTTTTAGAAAGACTTACGTTACGTAAATCTGTTGTGGCCAGATTTGCTTTTTGAAGATTGCCGTGGTCCAATATAGCATTTTGTAAATCTGAATTACTCAAATCTGCATTTTTAAAACTTACATAACTTAAGTCTGTGTCAGACATTGCAGCCTTGTGCAGCGTTGCTTTTTCAAAATCTGTACCGTTAAAACTTGAGTTTCTCAAATCTGCAAAAGAAAGGTCTATTTCAATTAAATCTGCCTTCTTAAGTGCGATATTACGCAATTCAGAATAGGTAAAATCGAGTCGCTCAAGTAGAATTCCATTAGCTCGTGATCTGGCGCTATTTCTTAAATTTATTCCTGTTTCGAGAAGTGAGATTAACAGATAGCCGCGTTCTGGGCTTACAATGTTTTTGGTTAAACTGTCATTTTCGAGATAGCGATAAGGTTTTAATATTTTACTCAAAGCAATTAATCTGCCGGCCGTGGCATCATTCAACTTATTCTGTGGGTCACGAGCAACTTCATCATTAATTTCTTTCAGCATATTATCCATTAACAAAAGCGTTTGTCCACGACGGTCTGCTTCCTGTAAATAAGTTTGTTGATCAAGACGGTTATTTTGCTGTCTAAACATTTCGCTTTGTCCTGTAATTAGCGTGTTTTGTTTGGCAAGGTAATAAGTTTGAAAAATAAGAAGAATAGAAGGGAGAATTGCTGTAATTACCAGCAAAAAACCTACACGAGTAAGCCGTATTATTATGCTTGTTAGTAAGTCTGAAAGCGTATCTCTAGAGACGCGTTGCTGTTCTGCCATCTCCTCGAGAAAACGTTCTATACTTTGTTTAAGCTGGGAACCCAGTACGTAACCGGAAGATCTTTTCAGAAAATTCCAGCCCAGACTTCGGCGTTTTTTCTTTCGTTTCTCTTGCTCACCAAGTATGGATTTTAGTTTTTCATTTTCAGCCTTTAAAGATTCTATTTGCTCAGGAGTCATAGTATAGCATGCTTTTGTGCTAAAATACTATAAAACGGAATTGAAAGAAGATTGTTGTAAGTGCTAATTCAACTTAAACTGAAATTTGAAATCTAATATAAATTAAATTCATATAGATTTCCACCCGTTTGAGCTCTTATCTCATCAACTACATATAGCGTAGAATCATTTTTAAACGTAACACCTTCTTTTCTTGAAGTATTTCCGAAGGGAATAGATTCCACGTAGCCGGAGAAAAAATTATCATTCTTAAATCCTGAAAATTTAATCACTTTACTTGATGTTAAAAGAATCAGGGTTTTTCCATTAGGAGATAAAGCAGCTCCTGTAATTGCGCAGGTTTCTAAATTATCACAAACGGTGTATTTTGCTATAAGTTGAGCCTCATAGGCGCCTTCTCGTGCCGGTAACTTATATAATTTAGTAATACCATCAAAATTGCGACTTCTATTACGGGTGAACATATAGAGATAAGCATCTTTATAAATAAGCGCTTCAATATCAAAATTAAGGTCTCTTAAATTAGGTGGGTATTCTTTCTGATCAGAAAGTGTGAAAACAATTTTAGATGCACTAAGTGTATCAGAATTTTTTATTGAATTTTTAAAGTTGTCTAGAATGTAAATGAATTGATCTTTACGGTCATTTTCATTATTGCCTGTATCTGAGATATAGAGGTTACCAGCATAATCTGTAGCTAAATCTTCCCAATCTTCATTAGGTGCATTTTTAATTACGATTTCACGTCTAATTTCACCGGTTTTAGTAATGCCATAAATACTATTAGGATTTCCGTGATCTGCGATAGCATAAATAAGTGAATCATTGCTAAATGTAGCAATACCCGAAACCTCAGCAAGATCTCGGGTGAGACTACCTATTTTAGTTAACTCGCCATAATTTTGGCAACTAGTAAAGCTTACCAATAATAAAGTTACGAGTATATACTTGATATTGATCATTAGCTTTCCTGGCTAAAATCTGAACCATTAGCGTTTGAAATGTTTATAGTTTCAGACCTAAATTTATTTTTACCAAAATCTAATGTACGTATTGGGAATGGTATATTAATATCATTAGCATCAAACGCTTTTTTAATGGCAATAATAGCTCTATCCTGTGCTACCAGCATATCTCTACGCTTAGTAACAGGAAACCAAAAACGCGCAACAAAGTTTATAGAACTGTCTCCAAACTCTTCATAGAAAAATTCTATTTCCTCGCCGGGAGATTGCTCAAATTCTGCTGCTAACGTCTCTAAGGTTAATTTTTTTACTTGCTCTAGATCAGACTCATAACCCACACCACAATTTATAAAAACACGTGATCGTGCAGTCTGACTCCAGTTTTTAAAAGGAGAATCAACGATGTTAGAGTTAGGTATAATAACATAATTATTGTCAGACTGCTTTAGTGTGACATTACGTAAGGTAATCTCATCTACGAATCCTGAATAATCGTTAGATTCTACCCAATCACCCAGTTGTAGTCTGGGCATAAAGCTAAGTATAACACCACTAAATGTATTGTTAAGCGTTCCCTGTAAGGCTAGACCTATGGCAAGACCTACAACACCGGCACCGGCCAGTACAGAGGTAAGAACTTTATCCAGATCCATTATACCTAATGCAACAAAGAAGCCTACAAGAACAGTAACCGCAAAAGAAGTTTTACCCGCCATTACGCGTATAGAATCTTGCTTAACTGTGCGCATTAAGATTCTGCGCACAAATTTTGAAACATATTTAGCAAGAATCCAAAAGGCGATAAAAACCAAAACGGCTATTACAAAATTAGGAAGTCTTAAAATAAAGCTCTCACCCCATCCCTGTAATTTATCTACTAGTTTATGAAAATCAAATCCGGCAAATACCCAATCCTTGTCACCTGCTTCTTGTAAAATATACATATAGTGTTTTTAGTGTTGTTTAATAATTTACGATTTTTTGTGGTTTGAAGTTTTGTTCATTTTCCAAGTATCTAACATCCAGCTTGTTTTTTCCAATTCTCTAATGTAGGCGCCTAACAAGTCTATAGTTCCTTCATCACCGCCGGCATCTGCAGTTTCGACAGTTTTGCGCATTTGAACAAGTAAAGTGCCGTGGTCTTCGAGTAAAACTTCAATCATTTCACTATCCTTAATTTCACTCGGCGATTCTTTAATTTCAGACATTTTAATATAATCGCTCAAATTGCTTACCGGTTGAAATCTTAGCGTAAGAATGCGCTCAGCAACTTCATCAATTTTTATTAATGTATCGTTATACATTTCTTCAAATTTAATATGCAGATCAAAGAAATTTTCACCAATAATATTCCAATGAAAATTTCTTAATTTCTGGTAATATAGGTGATAATCAGCGAGTAATATGTTTAACTCATTAACGGTTTTTTTCGTTTTAGCTGTATCTAGATTGAGATAATTCATAGTATTATGTATTTTTTGTTTCAGTCAAATTTACCATTGTTAACCCCTATAAAATAGCAGTAGTTACCGTTTAATATAAATTTAACGACGTCAGGATAAATATGTTAAATCTTCCCAAGTAATTGGTAACTACAACCTTATGTTAATAAATGTTAAGTTTGAATATAGGCTGGACAAAGTCTATATTCGTAGATGACAAAATCATCCCCCTTATGATCTATTCAGACGTTTTTAATTTTGAAGATAAGTTGGTCCTGGTAACTGGCGGTGCAGGATTTATTGGTTCTCATTTAGTAGAAACCCTTCTCAATTTGGGTGCACGCGTGCGGTGTCTCGATAACTTTTCAACAGGAAAGCTAGAAAACATTTTAGAATTTAAACAAAATCCATTGTTTGAATTGATTGAAGGAGATATAAGAGATTATGAAACGTGTCTTGCTGCAACTGCAGATTGTGATTTTGTAAGCCATCAGGCTGCGTTGGGATCTGTTCCCCGTAGTATCGAAAACCCTCTACTTACACACGCAGTAAATAGTACAGGTTTTTTAAATGTTATTGATGCCGCACGAAAAGCTAAAGTAAAAAACTTTGTTTATGCAGCTAGCTCTTCAACCTACGGAAGTTCAAATGCATTGCCTAAGATAGAAAGTGAATTTGGAGAGCCGCTTTCTCCTTACGCCTTGACGAAACTAGGTAATGAAAAATATGCCGCAGTTTATAAGAGAACCTATGATTTTAATAGCATTGGGTTAAGATACTTTAATGTTTTTGGTCCGAAGCAGGACATAAACGGTTCATATGCTGCAGTAATTCCAAAATTTCTTCAGGCTTTAATTAATCATCAAGCTCCTGTAATTAATGGTGACGGATCATTTTCTCGTGATTATACCTTTATAGAGAATGTCGTTCAGGCAAATTTGCTAGCTTTGGCAGCAACCAGCGACTGTGTTTTAAATGAGATTTATAATGTGGCTTGTGCGGCACAGACTTCTCTTATAGAACTGGTAAATTTATTAAAACACAGATTGCTCAATTACGATACTACAATACAGGATTTACAGCCTGTTTTTGGACCAGAACGTGCAGGAGATGTACCTCACTCACTTGCTTCTATTACAAAAGCGCGCAACTTATTTGGTTATAATCCCGAGTACAGTCTGGCACAAGGCTTAGACATAACGGTTGAATGGTATATAAAAAATTTGAAATCATAAAGAATAATGAGACTTGGTATTATTGGGTTGGGGTATGTAGGGCTTCCATTAGCTCGTTTGTTTGCGACCCGTTATTCTGTAGTGGGTTTTGATATAAACACATCACGTATCGAAGCTTTAAAAACCGGCTATGATCATACCGGTGAACTTGATGCGTACGTGCTTACTTCAGTTTTAAAACAAACAAATACTGAAGAATGTGGTCTTTACTGTACCGCGTCACCAGATGACCTTGCCAATGTCTCTGTATTTATAGTTACCGTACCTACACCAATTGATCAAAATAACACTCCAGATTTAACCCCGTTAATTAAAGCCAGCGAACTTGTCGCAACTTTTTTAAAGGAAGATGACATCGTCATTTATGAATCTACAGTTTATCCTGGTGTAACAGAAGAGATTTGTATTCCAATACTTGAGAAAATATCGGGCTTAAGATATAATGAGCATTTTTATGCAGGTTATTCTCCAGAGCGTATAAATCCCGGTGATAAAACTCATACCGTTGATAAAATAAGAAAGGTAACTTCGGGCTCTACTGAAGAAATCGCCAGTAAAATTGATGCGCTATATGCCTCGGTCATTACTGCAGGTACTTTTAAAGCAGCCTCTATTAAAGTTGCAGAAGCTGCTAAGGTTATTGAAAACTCACAACGGGATATTAATATCGCATTTGTAAATGAACTTGCTAAAATTTTTAATCTTCTCAATATAGATACGCAAGAGGTTTTAGAAGCTGCCGGTACAAAATGGAATTTTCTTCCGTTTAAGCCTGGTCTTGTAGGTGGTCATTGTATAGGGGTTGATCCCTATTATTTGGCTCAAAAAGCAATGCAGGTAGGGTATCACCCAGAAATTATACTCGCGGGGCGTAAGCTTAATGATAGTATGGGGCCTTATGTAGCTTCGCAGGTTGTCAAATTGATGGCTCAGAAGGATATCAAATTAAAAAACAGCGAGATTCTTATTTTAGGAATTACATTTAAAGAAAATTGCCCAGATGTACGCAATACGCGCGTAATAGATATTATAAAGGATTTAAAGGAATATGGTGCAAATGTTTCGGTGTTTGACCCACAGGCAGATGCGCATTTAGTTAAAAAAGAATACGGTTTTGAACTTTTAAAGGAGTTACCAAATAAACGTTTTCAAGCTATTGTTCTTGCGGTAGGACATACCGAATTTGAAAGTCTGGATATCGAAGTCCTAAAAGCAGATAACGCCGTGGTGTATGATGTTAAAGGCTTTTTAAAAGAGGGAGTAGATGGAAGACTCTAAGGATAAAAAACGCGTTCTTTTTGTTTTTGGCACCAGACCCGAAGCTATAAAAATGGCTCCGGTAATTGCAGCTTTTAAGAATGCAGCGTTTTTTAAAACTAAAGTGTGTATTACCGCTCAGCATCGGGAAATGCTGGATCAGGTTCTTGATTTTTTTGAAATTGTACCCGATTATGATTTGGATTTAATGCGAAAAAATCAGGATTTATACAGTTTAACTTCCAGAGTTTTAGAATCGCTTAAAAACCCATTAGAAGATTTTAAACCGAATCTTGTTTTTGTACACGGTGACACTACGACTACAATGGCGGCAAGTCTGGCTGCTTTCTATGCGGGGGCAAAAGTGGGACACATTGAGGCGGGATTACGTACGTTTAATAAACATTCTCCGTTTCCCGAAGAAATGAACCGCCAAATTACCGGCAGACTTACCGACTTTCATTTTGCACCTACGCAACTTTCAAAATCAAATTTACTAGCCGAAAATATAAAAGAAGAAAACATCTTTGTAACCGGTAATACTGTTATTGATGCTCTGCATACTACCGTGCGTAAAGTAGAACAAGAGACGCCATCATTTGCAAAAGATATTCCGTTTTTAGACAAGAAACTAATTGTAATTACAGGACATCGTCGCGAGAATTTTGGATCGGGAATGCGCAGTATTTGCGAAGTATTTAAAGAAATAGCATTAAGCAGGACAGATATTCATCTGGTTTACCCGGTACATTTAAATCCTAATGTACAAAGTGTGGTGTCTGAAGTCCTAAGTGGTATTGCTAATATTTCATTAATAAACCCCTTAGCTTATCCTGACTTTGTTTGGCTTATGAATAAGGCTCATTTTATTGTTACAGATAGTGGCGGCGTGCAGGAAGAAGCGCCGGGATTGGGTAAGCCGGTTTTAGTAACTCGTGATACGACAGAGCGTCCCGAAGCCGTAACAGCCGGCACCGTATTGTTAGTAGGTACAGATCCTGAAAAATTAAAAGAAGGAATTCTAACTTTGCTAAACAACAAGACCGTCTATAACCAAATGAGTCAGGCACATAATCCTTACGGAGATGGCAAGGCGGCACAACGAATTTTTCAATTAGTAAAAGAGCGATTATGAATATTTTAGTCACTGGAGGCGCAGGTTTTATTGGCTCGCACGTAGTTAGACTTTTTGTAAATAATAGACCTCAGGATCATATTTATAATCTTGATGCACTTACCTATGCGGGCAATCTTGAGAATTTGAGGGATATAGAAAATGCTCCTAATTACACCTTTATTAAGGCAGATATTAATGATTTAGAAAATCTAGATGCTTTATTTGCAACCTATAAATTTGACAGGGTAATTCATCTGGCAGCAGAGTCTCACGTAGATCGCTCTATTAAAGATCCTTTAATATTTGTAAAAACGAATATAATAGGCACCGTAAATTTGCTTAATACCTGTCTCAAGTTTTGGCAGGCTCCGTTTACTGAAAATCTATTTTATCATATTAGTACAGATGAGGTTTATGGTTCTTTAGGCGCAGAAGGCTTATTTACAGAGACTACAGCCTACGATCCTAATTCACCCTATAGTGCTTCAAAAGCAGGTTCAGACCATTTTGTACGGGCCTATGGGGAAACCTATAATTTACCGTATATTATAACGAATTGTAGTAATAATTATGGTCAAAATCAGTTTCCAGAAAAATTGATTCCGTTATTTATTAATAACTGTATACATAAAAAAGCTTTACCCGTTTATGGTGATGGCGATTACACACGAGATTGGCTTTATGTGGTAGATCACGCATTAGCTATAGAACAGGTTTTTACTAACGGAACATTAAAAGAAACCTATAATATAGGCGGTTTTAATGAGTGGAAAAATATAGATCTTGTAAAATTACTTTGCAAAATAATGGATGAGAAGTTAAATAATCCCGCCGGTACTAGTGAACAGCTCATTACCTACGTTAAAGATAGACCGGGACATGATAAACGCTATGCCATTGATGCAACTAAAATTAAAGAGGCGTTAGATTGGGAGCCTTCGGTAACTTTTGAAGAAGGTTTGCGTTTAACTGTAGATTGGTATCTTTCCAATTCCAGCTGGTTAGAAAATGTGACCAGTGGTAATTATCAGCAGTATTATGATGCCCATTATTTAAACGCCTAATAAGATTTTATGAAAGGAATTATATTAGCCGGAGGCTCCGGAACTCGTTTATATCCACTTACCGTCGCTGTTAGTAAGCAATTACTTCCCGTTTATGATAAGCCTATGATCTATTATCCGCTTTCCACTTTAATGTTAGCCGGAATTCAGGAAATATTAATCATTACTACACCGCAAGATCAGGCAGCATTTAAAAATCTGTTAGGGGATGGTTCATCTTTAGGATGCCAATTTGAGTATGCCATACAAGAACAACCTAATGGTTTAGCAGAAGCATTTATAATAGGAGCAGATTTTATAGGAGGTGATTCTGTAGCTCTTATTTTAGGAGATAATATTTTCTACGGAAGCGGACTCAGTAAACTATTACAAGACCAAACTCAGATTAAAGGCGGTGCTATTTTTGCATATCCGGTAAAAGATCCTAACAGATACGGAATTGTAGAATTTGATGAGCAAGGTAAAGTACTTTCGATTGAAGAAAAGCCCGAACTGCCTAAGTCTAAGTATGCTATTCCGGGTTTGTATTTCTTTGATAACAGAGCAGTCGCTTTTGCTAAAGAGGTAAAACCATCAAAACGGGGAGAGGTAGAAATAACAAGTATTCAAAATCGATATCTTGAATTAGAAGAGCTTCAGGTGGCGATAATGATTCGGGGTATGACTTGGTTTGACACGGGCACTATAGACTCGTTGAATGAAGCAACAGACTTTGTAAAGGCAATAGAACATCGTCAGCAATACAAAATAGGTTGTATAGAAGAGGTAGCTTTGTTGATGAATTTTATAACTAAAGAACAAGTGGCTGCAATAGCTTCTAATTACGGCAAATCTGCTTACGGTGCTTATTTAAAAACATTAGTTTAATGCAATTTATAGAGACAGGGTTTAAAGACCTTTGGTTAATGGAGCCAAAAGTTTTTGGGGATTCCAGAGGCTATTTTTTTGAGGCCTTTAATGCGAATACCTTTTTAGAACATACAGGCTTAAAACCCAATTTTGTACAGCAAAATCAATCAAAATCTCAGAAAAATGTTTTGAGAGGTATGCATTTGCAAACTGGAGATTACAGTCAGGCAAAGTTAATACGCGTCATTCAGGGAAGTGTTCTTGATATGGTTGTAGATTTGAGAAAAGAGGAGCCTACATTTGGCAAAAGTTATGCGATAGAACTTAATGAAAGCAACCAAAGACAATTATTTGTACCGCGCAATTTTGCACACGGCTTTTTAGTTTTAGAAGAAGATACGTTATTTACCTACAGTTGTGATAATTATTACAATCCGCAGTTTGAACTTACTTTAAAATTTGACGATCCTAACTTTGTTAATAATTGGCCAGAAAATATAGCATTTAACCTTTCCGATAAAGATACTCAAGGTCTTGATTTTCGATCTGTAATAGATAAAATGTATGTCTAATAAATCACTAAAGGTTCTAGTTACAGGTGCTTCTGGTCAGTTGGGAGAGTGTATACAGCAAGCTTCAGTAGATTTTAATTATGTGATGCACTACGCAGATCGTCAAGCATTAGATATTACAGATGCTAAAAGCTTACAAAGATATCTTCAGCGTTTTAACCCAGATGTGATCATTAATACAGCTGCATATACACACGTAGATTTAGCTGAAAGTGAGCAGGAAAATGCTTATTTGATAAACAGAGATGGTGTTCAGAACCTCACTACCTATTGCGAAAAATATGATGTAAAACTTATTCATATTTCAACAGATTACGTATTTAATGGGCAGGACTCAAAACCTTATCAGGTTGATGCTCATACCGCACCGACTACGGTTTATGGGGCTTCAAAATTAGCCGGTGAGCAAATGATTCTTCAGTCTAATATTGGCGCATATTGGATTATTAGAACTTCCTGGCTCTATAGTGAATTTGGTAAAAATTTTTATAAAACTATTCAGAATCTGGCGGTTAAGTTAGAGACTTTACGCGTAGTAAATGACCAGGTGGGTTCTCCTACGCGGGCAGAAGAACTGGCTTTTTTTTTACTTAAATGTCTTCCGCAGTTAACTTCATCTTCAAAAGGAATTTATCATTTTAGTAATACAGGCAGTTGCACATGGTTTGATTTTGCAAAGGCCATAGTAGAGAAACACAACCTGCAAACTAAAGTTATACCCGTGACATCTGCAGAATTTCCTACTACAGCTGTGAGACCTGGCTATAGCGTATTAGATTCTTCAAAAATTGCAGATACCTTCGGTTTTCAGATTAAGAATTGGCGTGATGCTTTAGGTTAAGGAAAACCTATTAGCGATTTGATTACTCTAAATGTTTGCTAACTTTACCGCTTATGGAATTTTCATCTAAATTATTAGAGCAGGCTGTTTATGAGATGTCGCAATTGCCGGGAATAGGTAAGCGTACAGCGCTTCGTTTAGTACTTCATTTACTACGCCAGTCTGAAAATCAGACACAACTATTAGCACAGGCTCTTGTAAAACTACGTACCGAGATAAAATTTTGTAAAAACTGCCACAATATTTCTGATGTAGAAATTTGTGAGATTTGTGCAAATCCTAATCGAGATGCATCTATAGTCTGTGTTGTTGAAGATGTTAGAGATGTTATGGCGATAGAAAACACGAGCCAATATCGAGGACAATATCACGTTTTAGGGGGTAAAATATCACCTCTAGATGGTGTAGGTCCGCAGGATTTGACAATATATTCGCTAATTGAAAAAGTAAAATCGGGTTCTGTTGATGAGGTGATTTTTGCATTAAGCTCAACTATGGAGGGAGATACGACAAACTTCTACATATACAGACAGCTTGAAGAATTTAATATAAAAACATCAACAATTGCACGTGGTATCGCTGTAGGAGATGAGCTGGAATTTGCAGATGAGGTCACTTTAGGGCGCAGTATTTTACATAGAATTCCTTTTGAAAATTCATTAAAAAACTAGCCGGTGAAGCTTTCGGTTATCATTCTCAATTACAAGGTTCCTTATTTTTTGCAACTTTGTTTGCAGAGTGTAACGCGCGCGCTTTTAGATATTGATTCTGAAATTATTGTGGTTGACAATGCTTCAGAAGATTCTAGTGTTACGATGGTACAGCAGTATTTTCCTGATGTTAAACTCATTGCAAATACTACAAACAGCGGTTTTTCTAAAGCTAATAACCAAGGTGTTGCTCAAGCTAAAGGGGAGTATATCTGTATTTTAAATCCAGATACCGTAATTCCTGAAAATTGCTTCTCAACCTTACTCGAATTTTCTCAAAATCAAATAGATATGGGAGCTGTAGGCATTCGACTTATAGATGGTACCGGTAATTACCTTCCCGAAAGTAAACGCAATCTGCCAACGATAAAAGTTTCAGCCCTTAAAATAATAGGAAATACTTCGGCCTACTATGCAAATCAATTAGCACAGGATGAAGTAGGTAAGGTATCGGTTTTAGTAGGAGCATTTATGTTTATCAAAAGGCAGGTTTATCTAGATACAGGAGGTTTTGATGAAGATTATTTTATGTATGGTGAGGATATAGATCTCAGCTATACGCTGCATAAAAAAGGGTACACTAACTTCTACTATGGTAAACTAACAGCAATACATTTTAAAGGAGAAAGCAGTTCTAAGGATAAAATTTATGCACAACGTTTTTTTGGCGCTATGCATATATTTCATAAAAAGCATTTTTCAAAAGGGTTAATTAGCAGTTGGTTTATGGCTTTTTTTTTAAAAATTCTTTCATTTTCGTACAGCTTACCTAGGTCTAAAAAAAAAATTATACCTCCAATCTCAAACTTTTATTTAGTTTGTGAGGATGTAAAGTCAGTAGATACAATGCGCTTAAATTTAGAAAAGGAGTTGAAGGTCATAAGCTTAGCGCAGGTTAGGCTGGCTTTAGTCTCAAACTCACTCATTGTATTTGATCTAAAAAGTCTGTCAACAACAGCTATTATTAATGCAATGACTTTGTTAAAAAACAATCAAAATAGGTTTCGCATACGACCTTCAAATTGTAATTTTATCGCAGGCAGCGATTCCTCCACAGATCGCGGCGAAATTCAAATCTGGTAGGCGAATAATTATTTTCTAATTTTAGAATATAATTTTTTATTAAATTCGCAAAAAATAAAGCACACTAATCTATTTATTACGAATATGGCAAAATTTGAACTTAAGTTACCGAAAATGGGAGAGAGCGTTGCAGAAGCTACGGTAACAAACTGGCTCAAAGAAGTAGGTGATAGCATTGAGCTTGATGAACCAGTGGTTGAAATTGCGACTGATAAAGTAGATAGTGAGGTGCCTAGTGAAGTAGAAGGTATTCTTGTAGAAAAACTATTTGGTCCTGATGATGTTGTTCAGGTAGGGCAAACTATTGCAATTATAGAAACTTCTTCAGAAAGTGCGGGGACATCAAATTCTGATGATTCTGATAACAACGATACAGATCTTTTAGAAAGTGTAAATGAAGATGCTGCCACTAATGAGGCAGCTGCACGTGTAGAAGAGGCAAAAACAACTACGTCACCAGCAGTTGCTATTTCTAATGATGGAGATCGTTTTTATTCTCCCTTAGTTAAAAATATAGCGCAACAAGAGGGTATTGCTCAGGAAGAATTAGATCAAATAAAAGGGACTGGTCTTGAAGGCCGTGTTACTAAAGATGATATTTTAAACTACGTAGAGGCTGCTAAAAATGGCAAAAAGCAATCAGTGTCTCCTTCAAAAGAAAAGGCGGAACCTCAAAAGCAAGATAAAGTTTCTCCTTCAGCATCTTCATCAAAAGTTGCTACACCGGTTTCTGTTAATGGGGGTGATGAGATTATTCAGATGACCCGAATGGGTAAAATGATTTCAAAGCATATGGTTGCCTCTGTGCAAACCTCTGCTCACGTGCAATCATTTATCGAAGTTGATGTAACCAATATCTGGAATTGGAGAGCGCGTGTTAAAGATAGTTTTCAAAAGCGAGAAGGAGAGAAGTTAACCTTTACTCCAATTTTTATGGAGGCGGTAGCTAAAGCTATACGTGATTTCCCAATGATTAATATTTCGGTTGATGGCGATACAATCATAAAACGTAAAAATATAAATCTGGGTATGGCAGCAGCTTTACCTGATGGCAATCTAATCGTACCGGTAATACAAAATGCAGACCAGTTAAATCTTGTAGGTATGGCTAAGGCGGTAAATGACCTTGCTAATAGAGCGCGTATGGGTAAGCTAAAACCAGACGATACGCAAGGCGGGACCTATACAGTTACTAATGTAGGTACCTTCGGAAGCATTATGGGTACACCTATTATTAATCAGCCCCAAGTTGCGATTTTAGCATTAGGAGCAATACGTAAAGTCCCAGCGGTTATTGAAACACCAGAAGGTGATTTTATAGGAATTAGACATAAAATGTTCTTATCACATTCTTATGATCACCGTGTTATAAACGGAGCTTTGGGTGGTCAATTCGTACAACGTGTAGCTCAATATTTAGAAGCTTGGGATAGTTCTAGAGAAGTCTAGATATATCTTTTGCATAAAACATAGAAATGTAAATGCCAGAGTAAATACTCTGGCATTTTAATGTTTAAAGGTTATCTATATAGGGTCTTTATCTTGTGATGGGCATTGATGGTATAATTTTGAAATACTTTAAATTTTATCTGCACTAAAAATACTAAGTCTTACTTTTGCGTTTAAATTAATAAAGAATGAATCTTAATTTAACAAGGCCTATTTGTTTTTTTGATCTGGAGACTACCGGTATAAACGTAGCTCAGGATCGAATTGTTGAAATATCTATTTTAAAGGTATTTCCTAATGGGAAAGAAGAGAAACATACGTGGCTGGTTAATCCTACGATACCCATACCTGCAGAAACTACAGCGGTTCATGGTATAAAAGATGAGGACGTAGCAGATAAACCCACCTTTAAAGAGTTGGCAAACGAAATTAACAATCTAATAAAAGATTCAGATCTTGCCGGGTATAATTCAAACCGGTTTGATATACCGCTCTTAGCCGAAGAAATGCTGCGCGCAGATGTTGATTTTGATATGAAAAACAGGCACGCGGTAGATGTGCAAACCATCTTTCATAAAATGGAGCAACGCACCCTCTCAGCCGCGCTAAAGTTTTACTGCAATCAGAATCTAGATGACGCGCACAGTGCAGAAGCAGACACTATCGCTACATATGAGGTTTTAAAAGCACAATTAGATCGCTATGAAGATCTTGAAAATAATATGAAGAGTCTTGCCGAATTTAGTGCTCGTAAGCGCTTTGCAGATTTTGCCGGCTTTATAGCCTATAACAAAGAAGATGAGGAGATTTTTTCCTTCGGAAAGCATAAAGGTAAAAAGGTAGAAGACGTTTTAGATAATGAGCCGGGTTATTTTGGATGGATTCAAAATGCAGATTTTCCGCTTTATACTAAAAAAGTACTTACCGCGATTAAATTGCGTAAACTCAATACAAAACTTTTTTAGAGTAATGATTAGAGTCGCTATACTTTTTCTGGTACTATTTACCGGAACATTAGCAGCTCAAAGCATTACTTTGGAGGGAAGTGTAATTGATGCCAAAACACAGCAAAAAATACCTTTCGCTAATTTAATTTTCTCAAATTATAAAATAGGTACTTCAGCAAATGCTAAAGGAGATTTTAAATTTACAATTAGCGAGAAGTTAAAAAATGAAACCGTTCTTGTAAGTTGTGTAGGGTATAATGAAGAAGTGGTAAAAGCTCATGAATTAAATGAGAAACCTATTTCATTAACTCAAAAAACAAACGAACTTTCTGAGGTTACCCTCTATAAAATGAGATTAGAAAAGCAGAAGCGTATCAACTCATTTAGAGGGAAGCAAATTGTAGGATTGGGTAATTTTAGTGGTGGTGCATATCCTTCAGCATTAGCGCGGTATTATGAACGTCCCCGTGGCTTTGAAGATGCTTGCTTTATTAAAGAAATTGAGATTCAGTTTTATAGAATTTTAGGAAAGTCTAGTCAGCAGGCCACTTTTAGATTACGCATCTTAGATGTTTCTCAAGATGGAAAACCTGGAAGAGATTTATTAGATAGCGATATTATTATTACTAAGCCGGAAGGAAATCAAAAGTTGACTTTCGATTTAAGCGCCTATAAGGTTAATGTGCCTGAGGCTGGTTTTTTTGTTTCCGTAGAACATATTTTTATTGAAGAAAATAAATTTTCAGAATCGTACACATTAAAAGTTAATGACACCAGCGGTTACCGCGAATATAAGGTTGATAGGTACGCACCAATTTTTAAGGGTATCGAAACGAGCAGTAACAATACAATTACCCGATGTTTTTATAAAAGTATAAATGGGTGGAAATCTATAGATCTTTTAAATACCGAAGGCAGTGCTTTAAATGGAAAATTTCCGGCACCTGCTTTTAAATTAATATTTACAGATTAGTTTATGAAAATTATATGTATAGGGCAGAATTATAGCGAACACATTAAAGAGTTAAACAGCGAAACCCCTAAAGAGCCTCTGTTTTATTTAAAACCTGATTCTGCTGTCCTACTTAATAAACATCCCTTTGTGATCCCTGAATTTACAAATGAGGTACATTATGAAGTTGAAGTATTAGTGCGTATAAACAGGCTTGGGAAATATATAGCGCCTAAATTTGCTCATAAGTATTATAATGAAATTGGTTTAGGCATAGATTTTACAGCAAGAGATTTACAACGAGAGTGCAAAGCTAAAGGACATCCCTGGGAAAAAGCTAAGGCTTTTGATGGCTCTGCTGTAATAGGCGAGTGGATTAATAAAGAAAATTTTAAAGATTTACGCGATATAGATTTTCATTTGAAAAAAAATGATAAAATTGTACAATCAGGAAACACTGCGGATATGGTCTATGATATTGATACGTTAATCGCATATGTTTCTCAATATATGACTTTAAAAATAGGAGATATCCTATTTACAGGAACCCCTGCAGGAGTTGGGCCTGTTGCTATAGATGATAAATTAACCGGATACCTAAACTCCCAAGAATCATTCACCCTAAATATTAAATAACCATGCCTACACATTATGACTTATACCAGCTAGAAGATATGTCTGGTGGTGACAAAGAATTTATGAAAACGGTTGTAGAGGCTTTTCTTTCTGAAATCCCGCCAGATTTAGAAAGTATGAAAATGGCCATTGATAATGATAATCATAAAATGGCCTATCAATTTGCACATAAGATGAAACCTAATCTCGAAATGTTCGGGATAGATCTTATACGTGAAATTTCAGCGATGGAGCGCTGGGCAGATAGCGGAAAACCTACTTCGGTAATACGTCCTCAATTAGATACTATTATAGAATTAACAAATAATGCGATTGTAGAAATGCGCAAAGATTGGAAGATGTAATGCGGGCACATATCATTACCATAGGAGATGAAATTCTTATAGGGCAAATTGTAGATACAAATTCCGCATTTATAGCAAAAGAGCTTGATAAAATAGGTATAGAAGTATATCAAATGTCATCAATATCTGATGATAGGCAGCATATTCTAGATAGTCTTGCAGCTGCCGAAAAAACTGTAGATCTCGTTATTCTAACCGGGGGGCTTGGGCCAACTAAAGATGATATTACAAAACATACGCTGTGCGAGTATTTTGAGGATATACTGGTTGAAAATGCTGAGGTTTTAGAGCATGTCGAACACCTATTTAAGCATCACGTTAACCGACCTATATTACCGGCAAATCGCAGTCAGGCTATGATTCCCAGTAAGGCCTCGGTTTTAAAAAATACTTACGGTACTGCTCCGGGAATGTGGTTGCAGTCTGGCAACACCGTATTTATATCTATGCCCGGTGTACCTTTTGAAATGAAGTCAATTTTGACTGAAGAGATAATCCCGAGGTTACAAAAAGAATTTAACAGACCCTTTATTGTGCACCGTACTCTGCAGACGTATGGAGTAGGTGAAAGCGAGATTGCAAATACGATTGAAGAATGGGAGAACAACCTGCCTTCAGACATCAAATTAGCCTATTTGCCAGCTTTGGGTAAGGTGCGGTTACGATTGTCAACTAAGGGAGCAGATAAAGCAGTCTTGATTGAGAATCTAGATAAACAGATTGCTTTACTAAATGAACTTATAGGCGATATCATCATTGGCTATGACGATGCAGAATCTATTGAAGCAGTAGTTGCAGATTTATTTAAATTAAAAAATAAAACATTAGCTGTTGCAGAAAGTTGTACTGGTGGTCAAATTGCAGCTGCAATTACCGCAATTCCCGGGGCGTCGGCATATTTTAAAGGAGGTATGGTAACCTATGCAACGCATTCAAAAGTTGAGCTTTTAAAAATAGATCAGGAGCTTATAGATAAACACTCTGTAGTAAGTGCAGAAGTTGCAGAAGCCATGGCGGTAGCAGTGCGTAACTGGTATAAATCTGACTATGCAATTTCAACAACCGGTAATGCAGGACCTTTAAAAGGAGATTCAGACGCAGAAGTAGGTACCGTTTTCATAGGAATAGCTACTCCCGAAAAAGTTTTTTCAGTCGAATTTAAAATGGGAAATCATCGCGAGCGTGTGATTTCAAAGAGTGTGAACAAAGCTTTTGAGCTTATTCAAAAAGAAATTTTAAAAAACTAGTGTTTAAAGTTGTTCAACTTGTTTAAGTTGTGTAAATTTGCACCCTGTTTTTCAGTAACACAATATAAAGTTTTAGAATCATGTCAAGAGTTTGTGAGCTTACGGGCAAAAAAGCAATGGTAGGGAATAATGTTTCTCACGCGATGAATAAGACAAAGCGTAAATTTGATGCCAATTTAATCAAAAAACGTTTTTACATTCCGGAGGAGGATAAGTGGGTAACATTAAAAATTTCTACTGCCGCTCTTAAAAATATAAATAAGAAGGGGATTACTGCAGTGCTTAAAGAAGCACGCGCTAAAGGCTTTCTTAAAAAGTAATAACAGTATAACGACCAGCAATTATGGCAAAGAAAGGCAATAGAGTACAGGTAATTTTAGAGTGCACAGAGCATAAGGCTTCTGGTAAACCAGGAACTTCTCGTTATATTACCACTAAGAACAAAAAGAATACCCCAGATAGAATGGAATTGAAAAAATTCAATCCTATCTTGAATAAAATGACTGTTCACAAAGAAATAAAATAAGACATGGCAAAGAAATCAGTAGCAACATTACAGACAGGGTCTAAACGTTTGACCAAAGCCATTAAAATGGTGAAATCTCCTAAAACAGGTGCTTACACATTCGTTGAAGCTGTTATGGCTCCAGAAGCTGTAGGTGAGTTTTTAGATAAAAAATAATATCTTTTATAGATATCTTCAAAGCCGTTACGCTATGCGTGACGGCTTTTTTATTTTTTATTTTTGAGGTTTCTAAATAGTCTTAAAGAGAATACCTTTGCAGTGCTAACAAATGCATCCTGAATACGATGAGTTTTTTAAAGAAAATATTTTCCAAAGAAAAAAAAGAAACGCTAGACAAAGGTCTGGAGAAAACAAATACTAACTTTTTAAGTAAGTTAGGTAAAGCTGTAGCCGGTAAGAATAAGGTTGATGATGATGTTTTAGATAATCTAGAAGATGTGCTGGTTTCTAGCGATGTGGGTGTAGCTACTACGATTAAGATTATAAATCGTATTGAAGCCCGTGTTTCAAGAGATAAATACTTAGGTACCGATGAGTTAAACGCTATTCTTAGAGAAGAGATTGCCGGGTTAATGAGTGAGACTAACAGCGGTGATGCTACAGACTTTTCAGTTCCTGCAAAAAAACCGTATGTTATTATGGTTGTTGGCGTTAATGGTGTAGGTAAAACTACGACAATAGGAAAGCTCGCCTACCAGTTTAAGAAAAAAGGTCTTAAAGTGGTTTTAGGTGCCGGCGATACCTTTAGAGCAGCTGCAATTGATCAACTTCAAATTTGGGCAGATCGTGTAGATGTACCTATTGTAAAGCAACAAATGGGTAGTGATCCTGCTTCAGTAGCTTTTGATACTGTGCAGAGTGCTGTAAAAATGGACGCAGATGTCGTTATTATTGATACAGCAGGTCGTTTACATAATAAGGTTAACTTAATGAATGAGTTGACTAAAGTTAAACGGGTGATGCAAAAAGTGATTAATGATGCTCCAGATGAAGTATTATTGGTTTTAGATGGTTCTACCGGTCAGAATGCTTTTGAACAGGCTAAGCAGTTTACAGCAGCTACTGAGGTTACTGCACTTGCAGTTACTAAATTAGACGGAACAGCAAAAGGGGGTGTTGTTATCGGGATAAGTGATCAATTTCAGATTCCCGTAAAATATATAGGTGTGGGAGAAGGTATTGAAGATTTACAGGTTTTTAATAAGATTGAATTTGTAGATTCATTTTTTAGAGTTTAAAACTTTAAGTACACTTATAAAATTTTAAAAGGCATCCACATTTGTGAGATGCCTTTTTGTATTTTAGTTGAAAATTGAAAAATTATATGAAAAGAATACTACTTCTACTAGCACTTTGTGCAATGGTCTCGTGTAAAGAAAGTTCAAATTCTAGCACTTCAGCTGCAATTACAGAAACTGTAAATGATACAACAGTTAAAGAACGCGAATTTGCAGTTTTAGACTCTAAGGTTTTAAACTTTGATAAACTTTGGGAGCCTTTCAACGAAGACTTAGCTCAATTTACTGATGCGGATTATGCCAGAGTAAAAATGTTAGCTTTTGAAAGAACAATACCTGAAATTCAGCGAGCTATAGTAGATGGCAAATTGAGTTATGAAGATTTGGTTTTATTTTATTTAAGCCGAATTAAAAAATACGATCGTAATAATGACCTATCTTTAAATTCGGTTATCGCATTAAATCCTAATGTGGTTGCAGAGGCTAGAACGCTTGATTTACAGGAAAAGCTTTTGGTAGATATGTATTCTATTCACGGAATGCCAATTTTGTTGAAAGATAATATCAATGCATCGGGAATGCCCACTACAGCCGGAGCAGTTGTTTTTGAAAATAACAACGCTGAAGATGCCTTTATAACCAAACAACTTAAAGCAAACGGAGCGCTAATTTTAGGAAAGGCAAACTTAAGTGAGTGGGCGTATTTCTTTTGTAACGATTGCCCAAGTGGGTATTCGGCTATTGGTGGCCAAACCTTAAACCCTTACGGCCGGAAAATTCATGATACCGGTGGTTCAAGCTCTGGGAGTGGAGTTTCTATGGCAGCAAATTTTGCGGTAGCTGCAGTAGGTTCAGAAACCAGTGGCTCTATACTTTCACCTTCCAGTTCAAATTCGGTTGTAGGTTTAAAACCTACGATTGGCTTGCTTTCTCGTGGCGGAATCGTTCCTATATCCAGTACGCTAGACACTCCCGGGCCAATGACACGCTCGGTTATTGATAATGCAATTTTGCTACAGGCGATGACAGGTTTTGATGATGAAGATGCTAAAGCAGTTTCTTTAAAGGCTCCAAAAACAGATTATGTTTTGGCATTAAAGAACCTTAATGCTTCTGAATATTTAAAAGGAAAGCGACTGGGTTATTATAAGAGTTATGAAGATACGTTGTATGTTCAGGCAGTAAATGCTTTAAAAGATGCCGGTGCCACTTTAATTGAACTTGAACGCTCAGAAATTGATTTACCTCAGTTTTTACGGTTATTGAATCTCGATATGCAAAAAGACTTACCGGATTATATTTCTAAATACGGAGCGAAAACCCTAGCTGTAAAAGATTTGAACGACATTACCGCGTATAACAAAGAAGATTCTCTAATCCGTATGCCGTACGGTCAAGAACTACTTTACGGAGTACTTGCCGATTCTGCCTCTACTGAAGAATTCACGGCGATTAAAGATATTTTAGAACGCAACGGAAGACAGTTTTTTGATGAACCCATTAAAGCAAATAACCTCGATGCAGTACTTTCTATAAATAACTATATGGCTGGTTTTGCTGCCGTGGCGAAGTATCCTGCGATTACAGTTCCTATGGGGTATAAAGAAACCAATCAGCCAATGGGACTTACCTTTATTGCACCAACGCTGTCTGAAGCAAAACTTCTGGAACTGGCGTATGCTTATGAGACCATTTCTAATATGAGAAAAACTCCTGTGGATTATGAGGAATAGTAATTAATTATAAATTTTTAAAAAACTTTATTTAGCTTTTCCCATAGGTCATTATCGTAAGAAGTTGGTCTCAGATCTTCTTCATTTGCTGCTGGTCCTAATCGTACAATCACCATATTTTTACTGGGGATTACGTAAAGTTTTTTATCATTGGCGCCCAGCCCTGCAATAAGATCATCGGGAGCATTAGGAATTAGTTTACCGGTGAAGGTCTGGGTAGAACCGGGAAGTTTATAACCTGACTTCCCGTTGAGCCACCAGAGATAGCCGTAACTGGGATTGAGTTCTTGAGAGGTTGAAGTCATCTTTTCCCAATATTCAAGATTTAAAATTTCAGTAGAATCCCAGTTTCCTTTATTTAAATTAAGCAGACCAAAACGCGCCATTCCACGTGCCGTACTAAAATAGATATTGTTATAGCCTAAAGTTATCCAGCGACCATCTAATCCTATTTTGTCTTTTAATTCAGTTGTAAAAAAGGAGTTAAACCCTGCGGGAGTTGTTGCATCTAAAACCGGTTGTAATAGGGTGTAATAGGCGTTGTAATAATACCATTCGGTGCCTGGTGCAGAACGATAATTGAGACAATTTGCATCATAACAACCGGTATCGCCTGCGGTAAAATCTCCACCGGAAGTCATTGTAAGTTGGTTGCTTAGTGTAATTGCGTCTTCTTGTTCAGCAGTCATTGACGTCCATCCACGACCTAAATGATCAGTTGTTTTATCTTTGAGATCGAGATGACCTTGTTGCTGGGCTATACCTACTGTAAATGCAGTCAGTGTTTTTCCGGCAGAATTCCAGGTGAATAAATCTGTTGCAGCACTTCCATTATAATAGGATTCAAAAGCAATTTTTCCATTTACGAGAATTATAAAAGCTTCTGTATTTGTTTGTTGAAGAAAAGTTTCTAATTCGGTGATTCCGGCGGCATTCCAACCTAAATTAACAGGATTTAAAGTTTCCCAGGATGAGCCGGTTATGGGTGGAAAGTATAGATTTTCTTCAATTTCTGGCCTATAAATGTTATCTGTTTCTGAGGAACACGACCAAAGTAACGACAGTCCTATTAAAGCGACTATAAATTTCATAAATCAACAGAATTTAAGATTAGAGCAATTTAAGACTAAAAAGGTTTAAAATATCTTATCTTTGCGCCCCGAAATAAATAACCTTATGCGTACTAAAACCCTAAAGAAGAACAAAATAAACGTAGTAACCCTGGGCTGCTCTAAGAACGTTTATGACAGTGAAGTATTGATGGGACAACTGCGTGCCAACAATAAGGAAGTAGTACACGAGGAGGAAGGTAATGTTGTGGTTATTAACACCTGCGGGTTTATTGCAAACGCAAAAGAAGAGTCTGTAAATACCATTTTAGAGTATGTACAGAAAAAGGAAGACGGTATTGTTGATAAGGTTTTTGTGACGGGATGTTTATCTGAGCGCTACAAACCAGATTTGCAAAAGGAAATTCCCAATGTTGATCAATATTTTGGAACCACTGAACTTCCCGGACTTTTAAAAGCGTTAGGTGCAGATTATAAGCACGAATTAATAGGAGAACGTTTAACTACGACTCCAAAAAACTACGCTTATTTAAAAATCGCTGAAGGGTGTGACAGACCGTGTTCATTTTGTGCAATCCCATTAATGCGTGGTGGTCATAAAAGTACGCCTATAGAGAATCTGGTTATAGAAGCAGAAAAGCTTGCAGCAAAAGGAATTAAAGAGTTAATCTTAATCGCACAGGATTTAACCTATTACGGCCTTGATTTGTACAAGGAACGCGCTTTAGCAAAATTGCTTCGTGAGTTAGTAAAGGTTGAAGGTATTGAGTGGATACGTCTGCATTATGCGTTTCCCACCGGTTTCCCGGAAGATGTGCTTGATGTTATGCTTGAAGAACCTAAGGTTTGCAATTATATAGATATCCCATTACAACACATTTCGACTAAATTGTTAAAGTCTATGCGTCGTGGCACAACGTATGAAAAGACCAATGCGCTTCTCAAGACCTTTAGAGAGAAAGTACCGCAAATGACCATTAGAACTACGTTAATTGTAGGTTATCCGGGTGAAACGCAAGAAGATTTTGAATTATTACGCGACTGGGTTAAAGAAATGCGTTTTGAGCGTTTAGGTTGTTTTACCTATTCTCACGAAGAAAATACACACGCTTATAATCTGGTAGATGACGTGCCTGAAGAAGTTAAGATGGAGCGCGCTAACGAGATTATGGCATTGCAGTCACAAATAAGCTGGGAATTAAATCAAGCTAAAATAGGGAAGGAGTACCGTATTGTAATTGACCGAAAAGAAGGTAATTACTTTGTAGGCCGTACTGAATTTGATTCGCCAGATGTAGATAATGAGGTTTTGATTGATGCGACGGCACATTATTTAAAAACCGGAGAATATACCTGGGTTAAGATTACCGAAGCAGAAGATTTTGATTTATATGCAGAACCGGTAACCAGGTAAATTGGTTACAAAATTAATGGCTTTTATAATTTATAATCTAGCGGAAGCATAAAAGCAAATCTTTGTTGGGACATAGCTCCACCCATAGTTATAGCTGTTGCCGGAGAATGATTACCAAAAGCATCAATTATAAAAGGCGTTTTTGCTTGAATAAAAGACTGCTCTTCATTATCAAATAAAATACTCAGTTTTTCTACGGAAAGTGCTACCTGCATAAACTCACCTTCTTTTTTAAGATTAATACGCGAGTAGGGAGGAATCTCAAAGCTTTTATAGAACATTTTAAACTTATTTTCTACAAGCTGCTCCTGAGCTAAAGATCGCATAAAATGTAGGGTAGATCCGGAATATGAATTTTCTCTATTTTTTAAATACCTGCGCTTGGGTCGGTTTTTTAATTCTCTATAAAAAGTGAATCCTTCAGCATATACGAGAGTTACATATTGAATCCCGGAAGTAAGGCTTTTCTCAAAATCTACAGAGAAATCAGTTAACGTATATTGAACGGTATATCCTAAAAATTTATTCTGAATAGTTAAGGGTTCATTAGACCAGGCAGTTAATTGCATGTTCGATTTGCTGTAATGTAATCGTATCGCATCTTCATTAAGTATTTTACATTGAAGCGCTTCCGGAGAGTTGCCTAAAAATTCTTTTCTAAATACATTGAGCTTGCGTTTACGAGACCAGTCATCATTCTCTAAATAAACAGCATCAAGCTGTTCTGTATTCTCAATTAAATAAATAGCAGGAATGCTTCCATTTGTATTAAAGTAATCAGATACATAAACAGGTGCATAACCTATCATACTAATCACTAACGGACTTTTTATGCCTGCTTCAATTGAAATAGCGTAATGACCTTCTTTATTTGTGATGGTGCCCAAAGTGGTACCGTCAAAGTAGATTGAAACCGCTTCCAGAGCAGTGGAGTCTTTAGCGCTATAGACAGAGCCGCTTAATCTCGACTGACTAAAACCTGTAACTGAAACAAGTAGGACTAAAAACCAAAAAACCTTCATTAAATAAAAACTATTATTATAGTTATAAAACTACAATAATAGTTTTCAAAAGTATATGTTTCTTGAAACTATTTTTTTAAAGGCATTTGTAGTTCCAGGTTTTCATCTACAAGCTGTACCTCAAGTCCCATATCCTGTACTTTTTTAAGCTGTGTTTTTGCATCACCTACAATCACATAAATTAGTTTTGAAGGATCTGCATATTCTTTGGCCAATGCTTTAATTTCGGGTAGTGTGATGTTTTTTATTGTTTCCTGCTGTTTTAAAATATAATCAGGTTTAAAATTAAGCGTAGCGATTTCATCTAAATAAACCAATTTAGCTGAAGGGGTTTCAAAGTTACGCGCACCGCTTTTAAGAAAATAGCCTTTAGTAAGCTCAAGGTCTTTCTCATTAAAATCTTCGGCATAAGCATTCATAATATTACGAACGAGTTGTGTACTTTCTGCAGTTACATTACTTCGTACACCGCTAGAAATCATAAATGGACCCGGTAAGGCAGATCCTTCAAAACGAGAGCGAACCCCATAGGTGTATCCTTTAGTTTCGCGTAACATTTGGGTGAGTTCACTAGCAAAGCCACCACCACCCAGACGATAATTCATCATTTGAGCCGGTAAATAATCGGGGTCATTAGCAGCCAATGCCAAATACCCAAAACGCAACTGCGATTGTTTTGCATTAGGTACATCAAGAAAATAGATAATGGGTTTCTCTATATGCTGATTTATTTGCGGTTTTGAGATGGTAATTTCTTTAGATTTCCAGTTTTGCAAAACTTTATCTAAAGTAGCTACGATTTTAGCCTTACCCAGATTTCCTACAACTTCAATGCGTGTTAGGTTAGGAACAAGAGTTGCGTAATAATCTTTTAAATCTTTAAGTTGAAGCGCTTTTACAGATTCTGTAGTTCCTAAATTATTTTTAGCAAGCACGTGATCTTTACCATAAACTGCTTTAGCAAATACCAGATCTGCAATACTCCCGGGATCTCCTTTTTGTTGTTCAAGGCGGGTGAGAATTTTCTTTTTTTCCAGTTCAAATTCAGTAGAATCCCAACGGGGTTGTACAAGAATTTCAGAAACCAGTGACATCGTTTTATCAAAATTACGTGCTAGGGTAATACCGGTTAGCGTTGTCGCTTCCTGTCCCGTTCTTAGAAAAATAGATGCGCCTAATAAATCGAGGGCTTCTTCTAATTCTGCTGTGGTTTTAGACTGCGTTCCTTTTGTAAGTAATCCCGCCGTTAAATTAGCGACACCGCCTTTAGTTGAAGCCTCAGTCAACAGACCGCCTTCTATAGTAAATGAAAAATTTACAAGTGGTACTTCTGTATTTTCAATACCATAAATTTTAAGACCATTCTCTAAGTCATCCATCCAAACATCAGGAACTTTAAGTTGTGGCGTTTTGCCATATTCCGGCTCTATGCTGCGATCAAAAGAAGATGGTGTACGATCATACTCAGCAACCAATGAAGGGTCAAACGTTTCTTCTGCACCATTTACGATTTGTTCTTCTTCAACTTCAGCAGGAATTGCATTTGCAAGCGCCAAAACAGCTTCACCTTTAGGTACAAAGCTGGTTGTTATATAGTTTTTGTTTTTAATATAAGTTTTATAAACAGCCTTTACATCTTCTACAGTTACAGACTGAATTTGTTTAAGGTCATCGTTTATATAGCCGGGGTTACCAGCAAAAATTTGATATTGAGCAAGTTGAAATCCTTTTCCTAAAACACTACTTAAGCTGTTATAAAAACGGGTTTCCTGGGTTGCTTTAATGCGTTCTAAATCGAGGTCTGCTATTCCATTCTTTTCAAATTCTGAGAATGCTTTTTCGATTCCTATTTGTACAGAATCAAGATCAACACCAGCATTTGCTCGTACACTTAATGTGATTTCTCCCGAAAGCTCAGAACCAGAGTAGCGTAAAGAAGGATTAGAAGCGATCTGCAGGTCATCTACTAAAACCGTGTTTAGGGGTGCCTTTTTTCCGTTAGATAAATAATTGGCTAATACCTCTAACGCATAAGAATCTTTAGTGTATTCTGCAGCGGCAGGCCACGTCATCGTAAGTTGTGGAAGTCTTGCAAAGTTATCTTCGTAATAGAGATTCTTAGTTTCGGTTAATACAGGAATACGTTTTTCAATAGGTGTTACCTCTTCACCTTTAGGAATTTCTCCAAAATATTTATTAATCCATTCTTTTGCTTCAGCGGTATCAAAGTCCCCGGCAATGGTTAAGGTTACATTGTTAGGTACATACCAGCGATTATAAAACTCTTTTACATCTGCTAAAGTTGCATTTTGCAAATCTTCAAGAGAACCTATCACCTGCCAGTTGTACGGATGATCTTTTGGATATAAATTTTTATGAATCACATAACTCTGATGTCCGTACGGACGGTTATCATAACTCTGTCGTTTTTCATTCTTAACGACTTGCTTTTCTTTGGCCAATACCGGCTCAGTTACCGTATTTATAAAATAGCCCAACTTGTCTGCTTCTGCCCAAATCATTTTCTCCAGTGCATCATTAGGAACTGTCTGAAAATAGTTTGTACGGTCTCTATTTGTAGATCCGTTTGCACCACTACCACCTACGCGCGCACTCATTTTATCAAGGCCGCCTTTTCCAAGGTTCTCAGATTCAAGAAACAGTAAGTGCTCAAATAAATGTGCAAAACCGGTACGCCCTTCTTTCTCTCGAGCAGAGCCCACGTGAGCTGTTAAAGCTACAGCCACTACAGGATCTGATGAGTCTTTATGTAAAATTACAGTAAGACCATTTTCTAAGGTATAAGACTCATAATCAACTTGAAATTGTGTTGATTCCTGAGTGTTAGTAACTTCGGTTTTTTTAGTGTCACACGAAGCTAAAGCTAGTGTTATCAGGCTTAAACAAATAAGGTATTTTTTCATAAATTAGTCTATAGCAGATTCTTCTCCGGGTCTGTTTTTGTTTTCCTTTTCCTCTTCAAGTTGTTCCATTTCCTCAAAGTATTCTTCGGGTTTCATAATACGCATTGTTTTTTGAGCTACAATTGTATTTGCAAGGGTGTATACATGATTGTCTTTATTCCGCAGGTGTAAAAAGAATAAGGTTATATTCTCTACACGCCCTGCCATTGGGAAATCTTTATCTACAATCTCAACATAATCACCAATTTTTAGCGGGTGGTTAAAAAATAGAATCAATCCTGATGTGATATTGCTTAACAATGACCACTGTGCAAAAAAGGCAACTCCTAAAATCGTAACTACAGAACCAATGCCTGCAATAACATCTGCTCCTGAAAGCCCCCAGATTACAGCAAGACAAAAACCAAGAACTACAAAGAACAGGGTGTTTAAGAGTTTAATGGTTATTTGCTTACGGGTTATGTCAAAGTTAGCACGGAGATATCGCCTCACCACAAGTTTAGAAACGGTGTATCTTATTAGTAGTAGCACGGCCAGGAGAATTAAACTCTCCAGTATTTTAAGCTCTAAGGTTGAAAGTATCAATTTAGTTACGGTAGTTATTAGGATTATTAATAAATAGTGCATTTACAAAAAACAGCTTTCCATTTTCCCAGAAAGCTCTAAATAGCGGGTCATCTACCATATAGGTAATGCTACCACGACCTATGGGCTCAACCCCAAAAATCAGGCTATTCTTTAATTTTGACAGCGCATCTTTTCCTGCAAAACCAGATGTGCTTACAGGATTGTCTCCTAGATAAGCTACATTGTATCCGTTGTCAAGAAGTGCGTAAGCATCGTCACCTATTTTAAGACTGTAATAGGTGTCAGCATAGCCAAATGCCAAGGGATGGGTCTGATCTACATTAGTTTTAAATATACTACCACTAATTAGATTTTTTGAACTTTCCATTTCACGGTTTGCATAAGGTATTAGTTTTGCAGCTAATGAGTCGGTTTCTTTTTTAGTGTCTGCTTCAAATTCTTTAAGTCCAAAACCTTCTTCTCCTGCAAACACTTTCAAAGCGCCATCTATAGCAATTAAATTTCCACCTTTACGAACCCATTCTTTTATATTTAAAAGAGAAGATTCAGAAATTCTATAGCGCCCGTTAGGCATCACCAAAACATCATATTCTGACCAATTTATGCGATCTATATCTGACACATCTATTGAGGTTACAGGATACTGCAATTGTTGTTCAAAAAACTGCCAGGTAGCACCATAACTTAAAGAAGATGTTTGATCTCCGGTTAAAACAGCCACTTTTACGTTATTTATTAGTTTAACGTCTGGCGAGCCAAAATCGGGCCCGGCAGAGGCAAAGCTTGTAGTTGCAGGTTTTAAAATGCGACTGTATTTATTTGCAATTTCGATAAGTGTGTTGTCAAAATCTGTTAGACCTCTGTTATCACTTCTGGTAATAATAAGTGTCCCTGCGGGATAATCTACAGATTCAATAGTAAAGGCTTTTTCAGAATAGCGCACTTTAATAGATGCCTGTATTAATGCACTTAAAAATTTTGCATCAGCCATACTATTCCATTTTGTAAGGTATCCGGCAGCATTTTTCACTGCTACATTTTGCACAGCTAAAATTGAATTTGCAGTACTGCTAGCTAATACTTTTGTACTACCTACAGCACTTAAGCCGTATGCATAGGGTAAACTCCACGCGGTAATGTCATAGGTTAATGGAGTTGATAATGCAGCTTCGGGTTCAAAAAGTACGTGAACCAGTTTACCTTTAGGTTGATCTGTAGTTATTTGTATTGCACGTTTATAATTTAGGGTTTCTTGTTTTCCGGAGGTATAGTTATAACCCGTGGACTTGCCTTCACCTATATACCTGTATTTAATCGTATGAACCTCTAGTAAATCTGCCAGCGCTTTTAGATGATCTTCTTCACCGGTGACAGTAAAACTTTTGTAAGCCACGTTAGAATTGCTAAAGTATTTTGCAAACTCCGTATTTAATTTTTCAATATTAGCGGAAGCCATTTCTACTGTAGAAATTCCTGTTGTAAAATGGTGAGCTACACGATCTACTAAAGTAAGAATAGAACCATCAGCCTTTAGTATACCTAGTCCTGCAGCTCCACCTCCGGCTTGCTCGTAAGTCATCCCTATAGAACCGGTATAAGTAGGGTAGGTGTCTCCATAGCTGGGATATAATAAGTCAAAACGTTCACGGGTAAAAAACAACCACCCATTTTTATCAAAATATTTGGCGTGATTGGTACCTATCTGAGTTTGAAAGTCCCTTTGAAATGGGGTGATAATATCGTGAAAAGGTTCTGCTGCCGGGGCAAAATAATAAGGTTCATTGATTCCCTGTTCATGAAAATCTACATGTATATGGGGCATCCAGCTGTTATATACTTTTAATCGCTGGCGGGTTTCAACCTGAGTAGCCCAGGCCCAATCACGATTTAAATCAAAGAGATAATGATTTGCTCTTCCACCCGGCCATGGCTCGTTGTGTTCTGCAGCATCGGGATTCGTGTCATAAGGTGTAGCTTTTACTTTATTATACCAGTTAGCATAACGGTCTCGACCATCTGGATTGATACATGGATCTATTAAAACCACCGTATTGGTAAGCCACTCTTTCTTTGCTGTGATTAATTCATATAGCGTAAGCATAGCAGCTTCTGTGCTGCTTGCTTCATTACCGTGTACATTATAGCTTAACCACACTATAGCTTTATCAGCTTTTGCAGTACCTTCTTGAATACCTGCATTTTTAAGCTGGTTAGTACGTATGGCTTCAATATTAGTTTGATTTTCTGGTGTTGTAACTACGGCATAGGTAAGTGGTCTGCGTTCATTTGTTTTACCATATTCTTTAAAGGTTACCCAGTCTGAATTTGAAGCAACATAATTAAAATAAGCTACTACATCTGCGTGTCTTGAAAACTGAGTACCTATTTTATAACCAAGAAATTCTTCAGGAGATTTAATAGTTTGAGAAAAACAGATAGAGGTAATTAAAAAGGAAAGAATAAGTGATTTAATTCTCATAAGATCGTAGCATTATTGATTCGTAAATCTACTAAAATAGATATAAAGTCATATCTTCTAATTAACGTAACTTTAGCGGGCTTAACACATCTATACCTTTAAATTTGCTTCGTAAATAAAACTCAATGTCTACTCATTACCTTCCCTATAAAGAAACCGGTTATTTTTCAAAACTTATTTGCGATTATCTCGATGAGAACGAGGCTGTAAATGACTTCTATTCAAATTTTCCTACGATAGAAAATTTTGAGAAGCAACTTAAAAACAAGCAATTTTCTGCAGCTAACAGGGCCGTTCTTGTTTCCTCTTTAAGGCAACAATATGCACATTTAGAACTTACAGAATCTGTTGATCGCGCATTAGATTTACTCGGTCAAGAGCAAACTTACACAGTAACTACGGGGCACCAACTTAATCTGTTTACCGGGCCACTTTATTTTTTATATAAAATTATAAGTACAATTTCGCTTTCGCGGAAGTTAAAAGAGCAGTATCCTACATCAGATTTTGTTCCGGTTTATTGGATGGCGACTGAAGATCACGATTTTGATGAGATCAATTATTTTAGATTACACGGGAAAAAAATTCAATGGAATCGCGAGGATACTCAGGATAATGATAAAGGAGCGGTAGGAGTCTTTAATACGGAAGGCCTTGATACTATTTTAGGACTTATTTGCGCAGAATTGGGTACCACTAAACTGGCAAAGGAGCTTTGTGATTTGTTTGAAGAGGCATATATAAAGCACGATAATCTTGCTGATGCTACCCGTTATCTGGCACACAGTCTTTTTGGAGACTACGGTCTGGTTATCGTAGATGGAAACGATAGTGCTTTAAAGCGGGTTTTTGCACCTTTTATGAAACAGGAGCTACTCGAGCAGCATTCTTTTAAATACGTCACCAAACAAGCTGAAGCACTAGAACATAAGGGATATCCGGTACAGGTAAATGCACGGGAAATTAATCTGTTCTACATGTCTAAAGATTCCAGAGAGCGTATTTTAGAAAAGAATGGGAGTTTTTATGTGAATAATACCGCACTTACTTTTTCTAAGGAAGAACTATTGCAAAAACTGGAAGAATCACCAGAGCAATTTAGCCCTAATGTGATTATGCGACCATTGTATCAGGAAGTGATTTTGCCTAACTTGGCCTATATAGGTGGTGGCGGAGAGCTTGCATATTGGCTGGAGTTAAAATCATTTTTTGATAAAGTAGGTGTTGAATTCCCGATATTAATGTTGCGCAATTCTGCATTATTAATCACCGAAAAGCAATCCCAAAAGTTATCGAATCTTGATTTAAGTATAGATGATATTTTCTTAAAGCAGAATGATCTTGTAAATAGAAAAATTAGAAAAATATCAAACATAGATGTAGATTTTTCTAAACAAAAAGAACATTTAGTTAAGCAGTTTGAAGAGTTATATAGTATTGCAGAGCAAACTGATGCTTCTTTTTTAGGTGCTGTAAAAGCCCAGGAAGTTAAACAGCTAAAAGGCTTAGAAAATTTAGAAAAGCGCTTATTAACTGCTCAAAAGAAAAAATTAGGAGATCATATACAGCGATTTACAGCTATTCAAAATGATTTATTCCCGGCTGAGAATTTACAGGAGCGCGTGATGAATTTTTCTGAGTTTTATTTAGAATATGGTGAAGCCTTAATTCCAAAGTTGTTTGAGTCTTTAGATCCTTTAGACTTCAGATTTACAGTAATTACTTTTTAAGAAGTTTTTTGCCTTCAATGGTTATCGCAGAGCCATCCATGCATTGTATAGAGTCGGGATCACGATGCGATAAGTCATCAAATTGATTTCCGTAGATTGCGCCAAAATCAAAAATCACTTCATAATCTAATACATCATAAGCTTTCCAAAGCGGATGTGTAACTTCATACTCCCAGGTCTGTTTTTCATCTTTTTTACTATAACCCCAAAAATGTTCTGTGATAAAACCTATTATACCTCCTGGGGTATAGGTTTTTGGTTGAGGTGAAGTGGCTACCTGAAGAAGTTGCCAATTATTTTCATAATAAACCCCGTAGCTAAAGAAATTTTCATCAGTAGTTAAATCGTGTTTATAATGCATTTTATATACACTGTACTTTTCATTATACAGGGTATTTGCAACCCAGGCTATTGCAGGTTTATTTACTATTTCAGAAATAAAAACAGTACCTCTTTTCCAAATTTTTCCGTCGAAATATTTTACGTAAAATCGCAAATTTACTTCTTCAAAACGTTTGTGAAAGGGTACGGTAATGCCTTTTAGTTTAACATTATCAAAAAGAAAACCTACCAGACTAACGTAACACTTACCCTGGTAAAAATCCAGCTCTGTATGAGCAGGTAAATAGGGTTTTAAAATTGAGGGATCTACCGCATAATTGGCAAAGCACAGTTTTTTCCAAGAGGCGGTTAAGAAACTCATTTATTTTTTGAAGTATTTTAATGGTGGTACGAGCATACCAAAACATTCTCCATCACCTTTACCTAAATGTTTGTGATGTATTTTATGTGCTCTGCGTATACCTTTTGCATACCAGTTATTAGCATTGCGAAAGAGTTTAAATCGCTGATGAATAAAAATATCGTGAATCATGAAGTAGGCAATACCATAAGCGAAAATCCCCAATCCTATGGGAAGTCCTATCCATACGTTTTCATACTGCCAAAGTAAAAAACAACCGATACTTACGAGAGCATAAAATATAAAAAAGAAATCATTGCGTTCCCACCACGAGCCGTGATCTTTATGATGGTGGTCTCTGTGTAGTGACCATAAAAAACCGTGCATCACATATTTGTGTGTTGCCCAGGCCATAAATTCCATTATTCCGAAGGTTAGCATAAAAACTAATATCCAAAGAAGTGCTTGCATTTTAAATAAGGTTTAATCTATATTTTACATAACTACGCGCTAATAAAGAAGCTTTTACATAGTTAGGCACACGTATACGTGCATTTTTAATTTCTAATGAGGGTGTTTCTTTTAGTTTACTCAATAATTTTCTGTAGTAGCGATACGCCGTGTATACACCAAATTTAGCTTCTACAGGAAGCTTACAAATTCCCGATAATCCCTTTGCGAAATCGGCTTCAATATCTGCTATTATTTGCTCTTTTGAAATTTCATCAAGTTCATTAAGATTTGTGTTTGGGAAATAGGTTCTACTCAATTCCTCGTGATCTGCTTTTAAATCTCTAAGAAAATTTACTTTTTGAAATGCAGAACCAAGGCTCATAGCACATTCTTTTAACTCATCGTATTTTTTGCGATCTCCCTGTACAAAAACAGTTAAACACATAAGACCTACCACATCTGCAGAACCGTATATATAGTTTTTGTACTCTTCTTCAGTAAGATACTTGCTTTTGCTTAAGTCAAGTCGCATACTACTCATAAAAGAGTCAACAAGATGTCTTTCAATCTTATATTGATGAAATGTTTTTTGAAAAGAATTAAGAATGGGATTTAGACTTATTTTATCGGTAAGAGCAAATTCAAGATCATTTTCAAACCTTGTAAATAAGGTTTGTTTATCATAATCGTGAAACGAATCTACAATCTCATCTGCAAACCGAACAAAGCCGTAAATATTATGAATATCTTTTCTAATACTGGGCGCAAGCATTCTGGTAGCTGTCGAAAACGACGTGCTGTACATTTTTGTAACTGTTTGCGAACAGGCTAATGAAACTTGGTCAAAAATCTCTTTCATTCTTTTCTTATTCTTTTTTTGTAATCAATCCTGCAACTAACTTACCTGAAATTAATGACGGTGGTACACCCGGTCCCGGTACGGTAAGTTGCCCAGTAAAGTAAAGATTAGCAACTTTTTTACTTTTGAGTTTTGGTCTTAAAAATGCTGTTTGTAATAAGGTGTTTGCCATACCGTATGCATTCCCTTTGTAGGAGTGATATTCTTCTACAAAGTCATTTACACAGAAGGATTCTTTAAATATAATATTTTTTTTAACCTCTTGATTAGTCAAATCTTCCAGGCGGTCTATAATTTTATCAAAATACAGGTTTCGTAACTCTGGGGTATCGTGTAATCCCGGTGCAAGAGGAATTAAAAAGAAGCCTGCCTCTTTACCTTTAGGCGCCATGCTGCTATCTGTTATAGAAGGAAAATTAGCGTAAAACAGCGGGTCGTCTGGCCATTCTGGAACATCGTAAATATCTTTAGCGTGTTTTTCAAAATCTACATCAAAAAACAGAGTATGGTGATTTACGTTTTCAATCTTTTTATCAAATCCCACATAAAAAAGAAGAGACGAAGGAGCGAAAACCTTATTCTCCCAGTAGTCTTCAGAATACTGTCTTAGATTTTTAGGGAGTAACGTTTCTGTATGATGGTAGTCTGCACCGCTTAAAACCACGTCAGCTTCTATATTTTTACCATTTACAACTATACCAGTAGCCTGATTACCTTCCGTTCTAATGCGGCTCACTTCACAATCTGTATTGAAGTTTACACCAAGCTCCTTAGCTAAATCAATCATAGCCGTAACCACAGCAAACATTCCATTTTTAGGATGAAATGTGCCAATACCGAAATCAGCATAATTCATAAAACTGTAAAATGCAGGAGTATTAGTGGCTTTTGCTCCTAAAAACAATACGGGAAATTCTAAAATTTCTATAAGACGTTTGTTTTTGAATGACTTGCGAACTTCTTTACTAATGGTACTAAAGAATGAACCTATTTTTTTTATTGTTGCGGGTGTTACCAGTTCAAATGGAGAAATACCAGGTCTGTAAACGACATCTTTAATAGCGATGTCATAGTTTTTACCGGCATCGTCTATAAACTCCTGAAGTTTTATAGCGCTACCGGGCTCTAACGCTTCAAAAGTTTTTTTTATTTTTTCTAGGGTATCTTCAATAGTGATATAGTCTCCTTTACCAAAATACACACTATAAGCAGGTCCTAATTTTTCTAATGAATAGTAATCAGATGTTTTCTTTCCGAAGTCTGCAAAAAACCGATCAAACACGTCTGGCATCCAGTACCAGGACGGTCCCATGTCAAAGGTGAAACCTTCTCTTTTAAGTTGACGCGCACGGCCACCCAATGTACTGTTCTTTTCGTATACGCTAACTTCATGACCTTCTTTTGCCAAATAACAGGCAGCTGCAAGTGAAGAAAATCCCGAACCTAATATGACAATTTTTTTGGGCATAGTTATAATTTAAAGAAGCGCTCTAAAGGCTTCTACTGTTTTAATTAGTTGTACGTTAGGTGGTAAATTAGTAGTTTCTTCATTTTGAACCAATCTACCCAAAAGAAATAACGAAACTTCATTATTTTGAATATCCTTATAAAAATCGTGAGCAAATTGTGTTACACTAATATCGCTAGGTTTTACAGTTAGATACGAAACAAAATTTGCGTTGGTTTGATTATTTGCCAGATATTTTAAACTTTCATTAGGTATGCTTTGTCCTAAATAAATGCTTTTATAACCGTGAGATACAATTTCATAATTGAGATACATCAATCCTAAATCATGTATTTCATTTTCAGGAAGAAATAAAATAAATGTTTTATCTGCAGTGGTAGCTTCATTAATATCGTGATGTTCTATTAGAAGCAAAATTTTCTGTTTAATTAAACTACTAATAAAATGCTCGTGTGCAGGATTTACAACTCCTGCCTGCCATAAAAGCCCTATTTCCTCTAGAAAAGGTATAAATATTTGAAAGAAAATTTCTCTGAAACTGTGGTGCTCTAAAAGATCGGTATATGTTTTTGTGAATAATTTTTGATCAAAATTCATCATTGCAATTTTAAACGAATTGCGGGCGTTACTATTAGATCCCAACTTGCTATTTTCTACAATAGAGGCAACTATAGATGCAATTTCAGCACTTGAGTTTTTTGCAATTTTAGAAATCTTATAGTCGTGATCTAGTAAATAGACAACATTGAGTAATTTTTGTAGATCTGGTAACGTATAGTTACGAATATTAGTCTCAGAACGATCTGGTTCCAGGAGGTTATATCTACGCTCCCATATACGTATGGTATGAGCTTTTATACCGCTCAGATTTTCTAAGTCTTTTATGCTAAACGATGTTTTGACTGCATTCATAGATATAAAAGCCTAATAGGGCTAAGCAAATTTACAGTTTTGTTTAAAAGAAATACATTTTTATTAAACAAAGAAATGACTTTAGCATTCCGTTAAGAATTCGCATCAACAATACGGGTAGAAATTAGGTGTTTTAAACTAAATATTAAAAATAGTAGACACCCTAGGTTATGAAATAGGAGAAAACGAGATAGATAAAATGATCTAAATTTTAAAAATAAATCCTTCTTCTACGTTTTGATCGTATTTTTCTTTATCAAATTGATACAGAAATGAACCTTTTCTGGACGAGGTCATATCTTTCTCTTCTAGTTTTACTAAAATATCAAGTCCGTTGATTTTATTAATAAAATTACGCTTATCAAGCTTTTGGTTTAAAATAGCTTCGTACAAATGCTGTAACTGAAGCATTGTAAATTTTTCAGGTAAAAGTTCAAAACCTATAGGTTTACTTATAGCACGTCTGCGAAGTCGTTTGATAGCGCGATCTACCATTTGCTGGTGATCAAAGATTAAACGGGGTGCTTCATTAACATTAAACCATTTTGCTGTATATAGTGCGCTAGAATCTTCATCACTATCTTCAATATTAATCAGCGCGTAATATGCCGAAGACAACGTACGCTCTTGAGGATCGCGATCTATTTCGCTAAAGGTGTAGAGCTGCTCCATATAAATATTGCTAATGCCGGTTAAGGCAAATAAAATACGGTTTGCAGCATCGTCAAGCGTTTCCGATTTTTTTAGAAAACCACCTATCAATGACCATTTTCCCATTTCCGGTTCAAAGTTACGTTTGATAAGAAGAATTTTTAATTGCTCTTGATCAAATCCAAATATGATACAATCTACCGCAAGAAGTATTTTGTCGTCAGTATTGTAACTATTTAGCATACTATTATTTTTTATGGGAAATGTTTAATTTTTATTTTATAAGGCAAAAGTATAGTAATCGCAAGATATACAATAATAAAAATAGCTCTCTACAGACAATCACCTGATGGTATTATAAAATAGAGTTCATTTTTTTAAAAATCTGTAATTCTAATTGATAACTTTAAGTATATTGTAAATGTATTAAAAACACTTAATATTTTTAATGGAATTTTTAATTTATCTGCTATGAACAAAATCTATTTTTTGGGAAGTTTAATTGTTACATTATTTTGTATGCAGCCCATACAGGCACAAAATTCACAGGCGAACATTCAGGTAAAGCCTACAGATGATGCTCCAATAATTAGTAAACACATTTACGGTCATTTTGCAGAACACCTTGGGCGTTCCATATATGATGGTTTTTATGTGGGTAAAGAAAGTACTATACCCAATACAGATGGGGTTCGAAATGATTTGATTGAAGCGTTGAAAGCGATTAAAATACCCAATTTACGCTGGCCCGGAGGCTGCTTTGCGGATACCTATCACTGGATGGATGGGATAGGAGCACAAGAAGACAGACCCGCAATCGTTAATACATGGTGGGGAGGTGTTACCGAAGATAACAGCTTTGGAACTCATAATTTTTTAAATCTCTGTGAGGCTTTAGGTACAGAACCTTATTTAGCAGGAAACGTAGGTAGTGGTACGGTTAAGGAATTGTCAGATTGGGTACAATATGTAAACCATAATGGTACAAGCCCCATGGCCGATTTAAGACGCGAAAATGGTCGAGAAAATCCCTGGGAAGTTACCTATTGGGGAGTGGGTAATGAAATGTGGGGATGTGGCGGCAACATGACGCCAGAGTATTATGCTAATTTATATAGACAGTACGCCACCTTTATGAGTGCCTGGGATAATAAGGCCGGTTTATATCGCATTGCTTCAGGGGCTAATGGGTCAGATTATAACTGGACCGAAGTATTGATGAAGAATATCCCTAAAAATTTACTTGAAGGAGTTGCCTTGCATCATTATTCTGTAATCGATTGGAATAACAAAGGGTCTGATGTTGCCTTTACCGAAGAACAATACTTTACAACAATGAAATCTGCTCTGTTTATGGATGAGTTGATTAATAAGCACGTAGCCATCATGGATAAATATGATCCCCAGAATGAGATCGACCTTATTGTTGATGAGTGGGGAGGTTGGTATGAGGTACAGGAAGGTACAAATCCCGGTTTTTTATATCAGCAAAATACGATGCGTGATGCGATGATTGCAGGGGCTAGCCTCAATATATTTAACAACCATAGCAACCGTGTAAAAATGGCAAATCTTGCGCAAACGGTTAATGTGCTTCAGGCGGTGGCACTTACCAAAGGAGATCAGATGATTTTAACGCCTACTTATTATGTATTAAAAATGTACACGGTACACCATGATGCCACGCTTTTACCTATAGAATTAAAGACGCCAGACTACACATTAAACGGAGATAAACTGCCTGCTATATCTGCTTCAGCTTCTAAAGATGCTGCAGGTAAAACACATATTTCTTTGGTAAATATTGATGCTAAAAAAGAAAACATGGTTACTGTAGATTTAAGCAAATTGAATATTAAAGACTTTACGGCTACCATTTTGAGTTCAGACAAACTACAGGATCATAATTCATTTGATAACCCGAATAAAATTCAACCTAAAAGTTTTAATGATTTTAAATTTAAAAAGGGGGTATTAGAGATAAAAATACCAGCATTTTCAATAGTTGTTCTTGAAGGTAACTAATTATGAGTAGAACATTGTATGTAGGAATGCTAGTACTGGCATTAGTTTCTTTTAAAACTAGAGCTCAAGAAGTTAATGTTGAACGTGGGATTCAACTTTTTGAAGATTTAGAGCAGTCATACAATAATCCTATAATAACAGATAAATACACGGCAGATCCTGCAGCATTAGTTTACGATGGTAAGGTATATATTTATGCCGGTCACGACCAGGCTCCTGATAATGAAGAACGCTATATTATGAATGAGTGGCTTGTTTATTCTTCTGATGACATGGTCAATTGGCAGGAGCACCCTGTACCCTTAAAGCCTACAGATTTTAAATGGGCACGAGGCGATGCGTGGGCTGCACAGGTTATCGAAAAAGAGGGTAAATTTTATTGGTATGTCACCGTACAACACGACGAGTTAAATTATGGTAAAGCCATAGGTGTTGCCGTTGCAGACTCTCCGTTAGGTCCTTTTAAAGATGCATTAGGGGAGGCATTAATTACAAATGATATGACTACTCAGGTCGATATTAGTTGGGACGACATAGACCCTACGATATTTATTGATGATGATGGTACACCTTATTTATACTGGGGAAATCAGGTTTGTAAATATGTAAAACTAAAAGATAATATGATTGAGATTGATGGTCCTATTCACGCAGTTGACCTTCCAAAATTTACCGAAGCTCCTTACATCCATAAGCGTGGGGATTGGTATTATCTGTCCTATGCTTACGATTTCCCCGAAAAGATAGCTTATGCAATGTCCAAATCGCTTAACGGGCCCTGGGAATTTAAAGGGATTATTAACGAAGTTGCGGGCAATAGCAATACCAACCATCAATCTATTATTGAGTATAAAGATACCTGGTATTTTATTTATCACAACGGAAGCATACCTACCCACGGCAGTAGTTTTCACCGTTCGGTTTGTGTAGATCGGTTATATTATAATGAAGATGGAACAATAAAACCCATTGTAATGACTTCAGAAGGTATTCAACTCAAAGAGTAAATTGATAATCCTATGCATTTTATTAATATGAAAATTTTTCTCTTCGGTCTTCTGCTCGCTAGTTCGTCTACTTTGTTAGGGCAACAGCATATAGAATTATTTTCATTAAATCAGGTTTCGGTAACTACAGGCATTTTTAAAGAAGCAGCACTTACCGATTTTAAATATATACAGCAGCTCAATCCAGATCGACTATTAGCTCCGTTTCTACGAGAGGCAGGACTTGAACCTAAAGCTGAATCGTATACTAATTGGGAAAATACGGGTCTTGATGGGCATACCTTAGGGCATTATATTTCTGCATTAGCTATGTATTATACGTCAACCGGAGATATAAAAGCCAAAGAACTGCTTGATTATACTTTGTCTGAATTAAATAAGGTTCAGAAAGCAAATGGAAATGGCTACATAGGCGGAATTCCCGGTAGTGCTATACTTTGGGCTGAGATTAAAACCGGAAAAATTAACGCAGGAAGTTTCAGCCTAAATGAGAAATGGGTGCCGCTTTACAACATTCATAAGACGTTTAACGGTCTCAAAGATGCCTGGATTCATGCAGAAATACCGTTGGCAAAAACGATGTTACTCGAGTTAACAGATTGGTTTATTGAAATCACAAGAGACTTAAGTGAGGCTCAAATACAAGATATGCTTCGGTCTGAGCACGGCGGCCTTAATGAGGTTTTTGCTGAGATTTACAGCATAACTAAGGATAAAAAATATTTAAAACTAGCGGAAGATTTTTCGCAGAAATCAGTGTTAGAACCTTTAGCGGCAAACGAGGATATTCTCACGGGAATGCATGCCAATACACAGATTCCAAAATTTATTGGTTTTGAACGCATCAGTCAGTTAGGAGGCGCTAAGCACTACCATGAAGCAGCGTCAAATTTTTATAAAAATGTAACCCAAAAGCGTTCATTAAGTATAGGAGGTAATAGTGTGCGTGAGCATTTTAACCCCATAGCAGATTTTTCTGAAATCTTAAGCAGCGAGCAAGGTCCTGAAACCTGCAATACCTACAATATGCTCAAGTTGAGTAAACTGCTTTTTGAAGATACTGCTGATGAGGCTTATATCGATTTTTACGAGCGCGGCTTGTATAATCACATTCTTTCTTCTCAAAATCCTGATGGTGGTTTTGTCTATTTTACCCCGATGCGTCCCGGGCATTACCGGGTGTATTCGCAACCCGAAACTAGCTTTTGGTGCTGTGTGGGATCGGGAATGGAAAATCATACCAAGTACAACGAACTTATTTATGTTAAAAAGAAAGATGCTCTGTATGTGAATTTATTCATTCCGTCAGAAGTGAAGTGGGAAGAGAAAAATGCAAAGCTTATACAAAAAACTAATTTTCCTGAAGAAGCGATAACAGAATTGATTTGGCAAAGCCGAAAGAAAACAAAAGCAACGGTGCACTTGAGATATCCAGAATGGGTAAATGCAGGAGCATTGAAGGTGTATATAAACGGAAAACTTCAGGATATTACTGCAAGTCCGGGGTCTTACATTCCGCTTGAGCGTAACTGGAAAAATTGTGATAAAATTACTATGGAATTGCCTATGCATTTAAGTTTGGAAGAAATTCCAGATCAATCGGGTTATGTTTCGGTAAAATATGGCCCTATAGTACTTGCAGCGATTACCGGTGATGATAATCAGGAGGGTATGTTTGCAGATGACAGTAGAGGAGGTCATATAGCAGATGGGCCTTTTTTACCGCTAACGGAAGCTCCTATGTTTGTTTTAGAATCTGGAAGTTCAATTCTAGATCAGTTAAAACCGATTGCAGGTAAACCTCTAGAATTTAAAAACGGGGGTTTATTTTATCCTGAAAAATTTAAAAACCTTACCCTTCAGCCATTTTATCAAATACACGAGAAACGGTATTCAATTTATTTTAAACAAGAAACCCCTCAAGGTTTAAAAGCTATACAGCAAAAATTAGAAGAGCAACAAAGGATAGAAGCTCATTTGCGTGCAATTACGGTAGATTATATAGTCCCGGGCGAGCAGCAATCTGAGTCAGATCATCATATTGAATTTGAGCGATCAAATACCGGAGTTCATAAAAATAAGCATTGGCGCGATGCTGAAGGCTGGTTTGCTTATGATTTAGAGAACAAGGATTTAAAGGCAAAATCCTTACGCATAACTTATTATGGTAATGATGAAGATCGTGAATTTAATATTTTAGTTAATGGAGAATTGCTCACTACCACAGTTTTAAATGGTGAAGAAGAGGATATATTTATAAATGTAGATTACAAAATTCCAGATACAGTTTTAACGATGGGGAAGGTCATAAACGTTCGTTTTGAGGCAATATCCCCTCATAAAACAGCTGGTATTTATGGAGTTCGTTTAATTAAAAATACTCCTTAAAAAGCATAAATATCTTTACAGTTTGATGAATAAATTTTTTTATAGGTCCTTATAAGTTCTTAAAAAAATCTAAAAAAGTTAAGTGTCATATATACATTTTTAAAATTCTTTATAGTAGATTTGTTAGATAGTTAGATTTAAGTTTATGAAAGAATATGTTATCGGGCTAGATTATGGCTCAGATTCTGTAAGAGCGGTTTTAATAGATGCAGCAACAGGAGCTGAGATAGAGACCGAAGTCAGCTATTACAAACGATGGAAAGAAGGTCTTTTTTGTAAACCTTCAGAAAATCGATTTCGACAGCATCCTTTAGATCATTTAGAAGGTCTTGAAAATACTATTAAAGCGGTGGTTTCTAGAAGTGGAGTTCCTGCAAATGCTGTAAAAGGAATTTGTATAGATACTACCGGTTCTTCACCTATTCCGGTAAATAAAGAAGGTATTCCTTTATCACTTACAGCAGGTTTTGAAGAAAATCCTAATGCGATGATGGTGTTGTGGAAAGACCATACATCTATTGATGAAGCGAATGAAATTAACCATTTAGCACGCACCTGGGGTGGAGAAGATTTTACCAAATATGAAGGTGGAATTTATTCTTCAGAATGGTTTTGGGCTAAAATTCTACACGTAGCTCGGGAAGATGCTGCAGTTAAGAAAGCAGCCTATTCCTGGATGGAGCATTGCGACTGGATGACGTTTACGCTATTAGAAAATACTTCTTTAGCAGATTTTAAGCGCAGCCGCTGTGCTGCGGGTCACAAAGCAATGTGGCACGAGAGCTGGGGCGGACTTCCACCGGAAGAATTTTTAGGACAATTAGATCCGTATTTGGCAAATTTAAGAGACCGGCTCTATACTGAAACCTATACTTCAGATGAGGTTGCCGGTACACTTAGTGCAGCCTGGGCAGCAAAATTAGGTTTGACAACAGATACGGTGATTGCTGTAGGTACTTTTGATGCACACGCCGGAGCAGTGGGAGCAAAGGTAGAAGAGCATACGCTGGTACGTGTGATGGGAACTTCTACCTGTGACATAAGCGTTTCTTCTCCAGAAGTTACTGCAAACAAAACCGTAAGAGGTATTTGCGGGCAGGTTGATGGTTCTGTGATCCCAGGGTTTGTAGGTTTGGAAGCCGGTCAGTCTGCTTTTGGAGATTTACTGGCCTGGTTTAAAGACGTATTGAGTTGGCCAATCGAAAATTTAGTGATGCAATCCAGCATACTTTCCGAAAAACAAAAAGAAAAACTAAAAGCCGAAATAGAATCTGACTTTATCAGAAAATTATCTGATGATGCAGCAGCTATACCTAACAATGAGGCTATACCGGTTGCACTAGACTGGATTAATGGTCGCAGGACTCCTGATGCCAATCAGGAACTGGAAGCTGCGGTAACGAACTTGAATATGGGAACCAGAGCTCCACATATTTTTAAAGCTCTAGTAAACGCGATTTGTTTCGGTTCTAAAAAAATAATGGATCGCTTTGCCGATGAAGGTATAGAGATTAAAACGGTTGTTGGGATTGGAGGGGTTGCTCGTAAATCAACATTTATTATGCAATCGCTTGCTAACACCTTAAATGTGCCCATTAAAGTTGCAGCTTCAGATCAGGCGCCGGCTTTAGGAGCAGCAGTTTACGCAGCAGTTGCAGCAGGTATTTATGCAAATGTAATAGAAGCCAGTCAGAAATTGGGAAGCGATTACGAGGCAGAATACCACCCGCAACCCGAGCATTTAGAATCTTTTGCTAATTTGATGGAGCGTTATGAAACGCTGAGTGCCTTTGTAGAAAAAGAGATAACTAAACCTAAAAAGAAGAAAGAACAGCATGTATAAATCCTTAAAAGAAGAATGCTACGAAGCAAATATGGAGCTAGATGCTTTGGGTCTGGTTATTTATACCTTCGGAAATGTTAGTGCAGTAGATCGTAAAAATGCAGTATTTGCCATTAAGCCCAGCGGAGTTCCTTACGAACTTTTAAAACCTCAAGACATCGTTATCGTTGATTATGATAATGCGATAGTAGAAGGGAAGAAGAGACCTTCTTCAGATACAAAAACTCATGCTTATTTGTATAAGCATTGGGAAAAAGTAGGTGGTATTGCGCATACCCACGCCACCTATTCTGTTGCCTGGGCTCAGGCACAGCTAGATATTCCTGTTTTTGGAACAACACATGCAGACCATTTAACAGCAGATATCCCGTGTGCACCACCTATGCATGATGATTTAATTGCGGGGAATTACGAGCACAATACCGGTATTCAGATATTAGATTGTTTTAAAAATAAAGGTCTTGATTACGAGGAGGTCAATATGGTACTTTTAGGAAATCACGGTCCGTTTGCCTGGGGAGAGACAGCTGCAAAAGCGGTTTATAATAGTAAAGTGCTCGAAGAAATAGCGCGTATGGCGCAATTAACACTTCAGATAAACCCCAATGCTCCAAGACTGAAAGATTCACTTATTAAAAAACACTACGAGCGTAAACATGGTAAGGATGCTTATTACGGTCAGGGTTGCTAATAATTTTATAATTAATCATTTACAAATTTATTTATGGGACTAATTACTTTTGCCGCGTTTACACTATTAGTAGCGGTTATTGCGTATTTCGCTTCGCGGAAAACAGATGAAACTACCTCTGATGGTTATTTCTTAGGCGGTCGAAGTCTAACAGGACCCGTAATTGCAGGTTCTTTATTGCTTACTAACCTTTCTACCGAGCAAATTATAGGTACAAACGGAGTAGGTTTTAGCGAAGGTATTTTAATCGCAGCTTATGAGGTAATTGCTGCAATCGCAATGGTTTTCACGGCATTTGTTTTGCTTCCTAAGTATTTAAAAGGCGGTATATCTACCATTCCGCAGTTTTTAGAGACGCGCTACGGAAAACTAACCAAGACCATTGTATCTATTTTATTCCTGATGGCATATGCCATATCTATGTTGCCTACAGTATTATATTCTGGAGCGTTAGCGATTAATACTATGTTTGATATCCCAGAGCGTATGGGATTAAGTCCAGAAAGTGCATTGTGGGTTACGGTATGGATTATTGGTTTAATAGGGAGTATTTATGCGATTTTTGGGGGTCTTAAAGCTGTAGCAGTTTCAGATTCTATTAATGCTGTGGGGCTTATAATAGGAGGCTTGCTCATTCCTATTTTTGGTTTGATGGCCATTGGAGACGGCAGTATCATAAATGGTATGAGTGTACTTACTACAAACCTTCCCGAAAAATTTGAAATTTTGGGAGGACCTAATTCTTCGGTGCCGTGGACAACTTTATTTACCGGGATGCTTATTGTAAATTTTTATTACTGGGGAACAAACCAGGCCATTATACAGCGGGCTCTAGGAGCAAAAAATCTAGCTGAAGGTCAAAAGGGGCTTTGTCTTGCTGCCTTTGTTAAAATATTAGGTCCTATTATCGTTGTACTTCCGGGGATTATTGCGTTTCAATATTTTAATGGTGAATTAGAAAATGCAGATGAGGCGTATCCTATGCTTGTTAAAGCAGTATTGCCTACGGCTTTTGTAGGGTTTTTTGCTGCGGTTTTGTTTGGTGCGATTTTAAGTTCGTTTAACTCGGCGCTAAACAGTTCTGTTACCTTGTTTGGTCTTGATTTATACAAGCAATATTTTAATAGCAACGCTTCAGAAAAACAAGTTGTGCGTGCCGGTAAGACCTTTGGTGTGTTTCTAGCAATTTTCTCAATGGCTATCGCGCCTTTACTTTATGGAGTAGAAGGTGGGATTTTTAATTACCTGCAAGAACTTAACGGCTCATTTAGTGTACCTATTTTAGCAATTATATTAGTGGGTATTTTTTCTAAACGGGTTTCAGGAAAATCTGCAAACATTGCCATTGTATTTGCTGTAGTAACTTATTTAGTTACCCTTTATGTGATTAAACCTATCATCACAGGAGCTGCAGTTTCTGATGCAGAACTAGCAGGTATTACAGATGTAGATCAATTGAGCTTAATCGCTGCTGAAGCCTTCCCGAGTTTCTTACATATTATGGGAATTATTTTTGTGCTCGTACTAGCCATATTATTTGGAGTGAGTAAGTTCTACCCAAGAGAAACCGAATATCAAGAAGAATATACACGTCAGGTAGATATCACACCTTGGAAACATTTAAAACCTGCAGGTATATTTATTTGTCTTGCTGTGGTTAGCATTTACATTTATTTCTCATAACGATTTTATTTAATAACAGAAGAAGCATTACATGAATTATAATATTGATCAATACGAAGTTTGGTTTGTGACAGGAACGCAACACTTATACGGCGAAGAAACACTTAAACAAGTAGCAGCACATTCTCAGGAAATTGCAAAAGGTCTAAGTGCTTCTGCTGCAATACCGGTTAAAATCATTTATAAAGATTTAGTAAAAACACCTAACGAGATTACAGACTTATGTCTTGAGGCAAACGGAACTAAAAACTGCATCGGACTTATTTTGTGGATGCATACCTTTTCACCTGCAAAAATGTGGATTAAGGGCTTAAGCCTGCTTAAAAAACCCATTTGCCACCTGCACACGCAATTTAATGCTGCTATTCCGTGGGGAGAAATTGATATGGACTTTATGAACCTAAACCAGTCTGCACATGGGGATCGCGAATTTGGTTTTATAATGTCACGTATGCGTAAAAAACGCAAAGTGGTTGTAGGACACTGGGAAGATAAAAAAGTACAGGCAAAACTGGGTATTTTTACCCGTGTAGCATTAGGGTGGAATGAATTTCAGAACTTAAAAGTGGCTCGTATTGGAGACAATATGCGGGAAGTAGCCGTAACTGAAGGAGACAAGGTAGAAGCGCAAATGCGTTTTGGTTTTACCGTAAATGGTTTTGATTCTTCAGATATCGTGGCTAAAATTAATGAGATCAAACAGGAAGATCTTGATGCATTACTTAAAACGTATGAAACGCAATATAATTTAGCCGAAACAATTAAAGAAGGAGGAGAACAACGCCAGTCTTTAGTAGAAGCTGCTAAAATTGAACTGGGACTTCGTGCCTTTTTAGAAGAAGGAGGTTTTGGAGCTTTTACAGATACATTTGAAAATCTAGGAGAACTGAAGCAATTGCCGGGTATTGCCACACAACGTTTAATGGCAGATGGTTATGGTTTTGGTGGAGAAGGAGACTGGAAAACTGCAGCCCTTACCCGTGCGATGAAAGTTATGGCGATTGGTATGGAAGGCGGTACCTCATTTATGGAAGATTATACCTATCACTTTACGCCACAAGGTTCTTACGTTTTAGGTTCACATATGCTCGAAATTTGCCCTTCTATTGCAGATGGTAAAGCTAGTTGTGAGGTGCATCCTCTAGGAATAGGCGGTAAAGAAGATCCTGCGCGTCTTGTTTTCAATTCTCCTGAAGGTCCTGCAATAAATGCATCATTAGTAGATATGGGGAATCGCTTTAGATTAATTGTTAACGAAGTTGAAGCTGTTAAACCGGAAGCAGATTTGCCGCATCTACCCGTAGCTCGTGTGCTTTGGGATTGCAAACCCAATCTTGATATTGCAGCCACCAGCTGGATTCTTGCCGGGGGAGCGCACCACACCGTGTACAGCCAGGCAGTAACAACAGAATTTATGGAAGATTTTGCTGATATTGCCGGTATTGAGCTTTTAGTGATTGACGAACGTACTCGTGTACGCGAGTTTAAAGATACCATTAACGCTAACGAGGCTTATTACCACCTGTTTCAACACGGGATGTAAGTTTCTAAACTATTAGAATTATGAAAATATATAAGAATTTTTTAGTCGTTCCGGTAGTGCTGGCAATGACACTTTCGCTGGTAAATTGTAAAAATAATACCAAGAAAGAAGAAACGGCAGTTGTTGCCGAAATGCCCGAAGCTTCTATTACTAAAACTGAGTTTGGCAAATTAGACAGTATCACAGTAGATAAATACAAGCTAGTTAATGTAAATGGAATGGAGGTTGACATCATTACCTATGGAGGCATTATAACAAGTTTAAAAGCACCTGGTAAAGACAGTACCTTTCAAGATGTGGTTTTAGGCTTTGATAATTTAGCTCAATATACGAGCGGAAATCCGCCATTTTTTGGAGCTATTATAGGCCGTTATGGAAACCGAATCGCAAAAGGAAAATTTAGTCTTGATGGTACAGAATATCAGTTACCTACAAACGATGGTCCTAATAGTTTACACGGTGGAGCGGGTTTTGATAAAGTGATCTGGACTGCAGAAGAAGTAAAAGATGGCGATACTGTAGGCTTGAAGCTCACCTATTTGAGTAAAGACGGTGATCAGGGGTATCCCGGTAATTTGCAGACAATTGTCACGTATACATTGCTTTCAGATAATACATTATTAATAGATTACGAGGCACAAACAGACAAGACTACGGTGGTTAATTTAACACAACACACTTATTTTAATCTTTCTGGAGATTTTAATAATACCATTTTAGATACCGAAGTGATGCTTAATGCAGATCAATACCTTCCGGTAGATGAGACGCTTATTCCAACAGGTGAATTAGCTACAGTAGAAGGGACACCATTTGATTTTAATACACCAAAACTTATTAAGACTGATATTGATGCTGAGAATGATCAGTTAGCAAAAGGTAAAGGTTACGATCATTGTTGGATACTAAATGGGGAAGACGGTCAAATGCGACTTGCGGCAACTGCCTACGATTCTGAAAGTGGACGTTTTCTTGAAGTGGAAACCACAGAGCCTGCTATACAGTTTTACACCGGTAATTTCTTAGATGGAACGCTAACTCAAAAAGGTGGTACAAGTACGTATGCATACCGAAGCGGATTTTGCTTAGAAACCCAGCATTACCCGGATTCACCTAATCAACCTGAGTTTCCTAGCACTGTATTAAAACCGGGAGAAACCTATAAAACCCAAACTTCATTTAAATTTTCAGTGAAGTAATTTTTAATGAACTTAAATGTAAAAAAGCCCAATACATTTGTACTGGGCTTTTTTATAACCTAACTATTAAGATCGTTGCTTTTTATTTTTGAAGCATAAATTAATAATTTCGTTTATGCGTTTGTTTCGAGTATCCTGACGTTTAGCCTGATTAAGCCAGTAGAGATAACTTTTTTGATATCCCTTTGCAAAATTTTGATAATTGTCAAAAGCTTCTGGGTTATGAGTGAATGCAACCTGTAGATCTTCAGGTATAATGCCTTCTTCTACATTGTCAAGAGCTGTCCACGAACCATTTTCTTTTGCAGTTATAATAGCCTTATGTCCGCTGGGATGAATTAAATCATTATTATATAGTTCTTCTACATAGCCCTTGTTAACGGCACTCCAGACGCTTTTTGGCTTGCGTTTGCAGAAATACTGCTTGCGTCTTTTATCATCCAGTTTGCGTACCGTGCTGTCAATCCATCCGTAACAGATCGCAACTTTTACAGCCTCTTCCCATCGCATACTTTCTTCTTCACAGGTTACTTTATAGAAAATTAATTCTACTCCTGAGCTAGAATCGTGATTTAAATGTAACCACGCTCGCCATGCTTCAGCATTTTTGAAATAAAGTAGCGGTAGATTAGACATGTTATTTTATTTCTCTTGATTCAATATAAAAATCAGGATCTACTTTAAAATCGGTAATAGTTTTTTCAAATGATTCAGATTGCCATTCTGCAGTTGGAGTGATCCATTTTTCTATACCATTTACGTTGACCTGAACCGGCATATCAAAACCTTCCACGATATCAACATATCTAAATTCTAGTGTGTTTTCTTTGATTTTATATTGTAATTCAGGAATTAATATAGTGCGTAAATACTGATCCCAAAACTGGGTTAGATTAATCCCACTTTCTTTACTTATATAATTTTCAACCTGAGCAGAGGTAACCGTCTGGTGATAGAATTCGGTATTTAATCCTCTCAAAATTTGGCGCCATTTTTCGTCATCTTCAATGAGTTGACGCAATGTGTGCAAGATATTAGCACCTTTATAATACATATCACCACTACCTTCCTGATCTACCCCATAGGTTCCTATAATAGGGCGGTCATTGCTAATTGCAAAACGAGTACCTATTACATATTCTGCAGAAGCTTCCTTTCCAAAATAATAATCAACATATAGATTTTCTGAGTACGCAGTAAACCCTTCGTGAACCCACATATCTGCTACATCCTTATTAGTTATATTGTTTGCAAACCACTCGTGACCAGACTCGTGGATAATTATAAAATCAAATTTTAATCCCCATCCAGACCCGGAAAGATCGCGACCTAAATAGCCATTCTCATAGCGGTTTCCGTAGGTTACATTACTTTGATGCTCCATACCTAAATAGGGCACTTCAACCAGTTTGTAGCCATCCTCGTAGAAAGGATAAGGACCAAACCAATGCTCAAAAGCTTTGAGCATCATAGGCACCTGTTTAAATTGCTTTTTTGCCTTTTCTAGATTTTCTTTTAATACATAATAGTTTAAATCTAATACGCCTTTTTCGCCAGTATATGTTTCAGAAAAATGGGCGTAATCAGCAATATTTGCACTTACTCCATAACTATTGATTGGGTTTTTAACCTTCCAGTTATAGGTTGTCGTTTCATTAGTAGATGTAGAATCAATAAGTGTACCGTTTCCTATAGCCATAAGTCCCTTTGGTACGGTTAAGTGCAAGTCTAAACCACTAACCTCATCATACGGAATATCTTTATTGGGCCACCAAATAGAGGATCCAATCCCTTGATTTGCATTGGCTGCAAAAGTTTTTCCATTGGCATCTTTTTGCCAGGTCCAGCCGCCATCCCAGGGAAGTCTGGCTCCAACAACAGGAATACCTTCAAAAGTAAGTTCTAATGTGTTTTTTGCACCTTTCTTTTGTTTTTTTAAAAGCGTTATAAAATGTGCAGCACCTTCATTGGTAAAAGATAAGGTCTTACCATCTTGAGCCGCGTGTGTTAACTTCATAGGTTTTTGCAGATCAATTTGAAGTGTCTGATTAGGTTTTAATACCTCATAACTGACTGTATTTACTCCGGAAATAAATTCTTTATCAGGTTCAATAGTTACGGCTAAATCATAATGAGTTACATCCCACCATTCGCGTTCTGGAGTTATACTTCCTCGCAGCGTGTCTGCACGAGTATATTTATTTTGTATTGCCTGAGCCTCTGCGCAACTGCTAAAAAGTAAGATTATTAACAGCGCTGACATTAAATTTTTAATACTAAAAGTTTTAAACAAGAGCGTAGCGTTTTTTGATTTGAAATATAAAATGAGCATCTAATAATTTATGTGCTAGACTTTATTGATTTTTGAATTAGCCATTTTTAAAAGCATTCTCAAAAGTAAAAGTACTTATCTATTTAAAGATTTCTATCGGAGTATCGCATTAGGAAAAACAACCAGACTTTCGTGGCCATTTGCACCAACGGCAGCCACACCAAAGAATGAATTATCTATTACAATACCATCTAATGTTGCTTCAGAAACATCACCTACAAACCTGCTATGATCCCAGGTAGGTGAGGTAGTGTCTCTCCAATAGATTTTATAGCCTGCAGCACCATCAACTTTAGACCATTTAAGTTTTACATCGGCCTCAACAATACCACCTATTTCAACAGTTTGGGGCGATGGAGGAGCCCAGGCAAGACTTGCCAAATTTATCGCGTTAACTGCGGTAAGCTTTGCTGCATAAGGAAAGTTTACGTGTTCTACTGTATCCCCAAATTCAATACCGTCTTCGATACGAATGTCTTGATGTTGTTGTGTGTAATTTTCGTGAGCTTCCATAATACGTATTCCAGCGAAACCTAAATCATTAAAAGGCCTATGGTGACCACCTCTCCCAAAACGATCTAAACGATAAATCATCATCGGGTTCATTTCTGGCATGTAATTAGATACATTTTTATGAATATAACGTGCTAACTGACGTGAAATACCATCAACTTCACCGCCGTAAAATCTGCGAGCATTGCGTTGTTTTTCAGTTTCATTAGCGGGAACGGGCTCTGAAAAAATTCTAAAATCACGATTGCTAATTACACCGTCAACACCCTCAATATTACCTATCATGTCATTATTTAAAATTCCGATGATATCCCAGCCTTTACGTTTTGCATAATCAGCAAGACCTTTCCCACCAAAAAGGCCCTGTTCTTCACCAGAAAGTCCAACATAAATTATGCTGTTCTCAAACTTATATTTAGAGAGAACGCGAGCTGCTTCTAAAGTGCCGGCCATACCGCTGGCATTGTCATTAGCTCCGGGAGCATCTGTTTCAAAGTCCATCGTATTGCTAGCGCGCGAATCGATATCGCCGCTCATTATCACATAACGATTGGGATATTTAGTTCCGCGCTGAATGGCAACTACATTTACAACATAGGTTTCTTTAGGAATGCGATTTCCCATTTCTGGAGTAACTAAATCCTTCTGGTAAAAAACCTCAAGACACGAGTTGCAGTTTTTAGAGGTTTTCTCAAATTCTGCTTTAATATATCTTCGGGCAGCACCTATACCGCGCGTGTCACTAAGAGTATCGCTAAACGTGTTACGTGTGCCAAAATCTGCGAGCGCACGCACATCTTTTTCAATATTAGTAGCAGAGACTGCGTCAATGATTCCGTAGATACGTAAATCTGTTTGTGACGGAACATTATTTTGGGCTAATAAAGACCCAAAACACAAAAGGAATGCAAAAGTGTAAGCGTTTTTCATGGTTATATTTTACTTTTTTTTTTAGTCTTGAGCAGCAAATTTCTTTAATAAATCGCGTACACGATCGGTATCATCTACATAATATTTTGCAGCTGTTTTTTGTAAACCTACTTTTATGGTGTAGGCCTCGTTGGGCAAATCCTGAAACATATACTCATCTGTCCAGTCATCACCTATTGCAAACTGAAAGGTATAGTCTTTTTCAAAAATATGCTTTGTCACCGCTTTTCCTTTATGAATGGTACTGTTTTTAATTTCAAGAACTTTGTTTCCGTCTAAAACTCCCAAATCATTATTAGCAGAAAGTTCTTTTAAAACTGAAGAAAGCTCACTTGCTCTAATTTCACCTAAATCAGGATCTGCATTGCGATAATGCCAGGCCAGACTGTAGTTTTTTTCTTCAATAAATGTACCTGCAGTACGGTCTACAAACTTTTCTAAAATAGGTCGCACGGTATCCATCCAATCGTTTTTTAGATTCTCTGTTACTGCCCATTCGCCTCCTGTAGGTCTCTTCCAGACGCCGTGCTCAGCAATTAGCGTAATTGGGATATCCTGCCACCAGGTTCCTAAGGTGTGGCGATCCCGGCCGCTAATGATTACCACTTCTGTATTGGGTTTGGCTTGAATGGTATTTACTAATTCGAGTAGATCATCATCAGGGCTTGCATCTTCGGGATTGTTTACAAAAGCTCTCAAGGTGCCGTCATAATCTAAAAATAGGATGCGCTTCTCAGAATCTTTATAAGCAGCAAGCATTTCATTTTCTTGATTTTCAGTCATACGTATAGCTTTCACAATATCAGATTTATGTTTTGTGTCGTTGAGGATTGTCATAAAATCATCTGCCCATTTTTCTACATTGTAACGTTTTAGTCTTTTTTGTAAAAATTTATTGCGTTTTACCTGTTCTGCTTCGGGCATTTCTATAGCCTGCTTTAAAGCATCTGCTATTTCTTCAAAATTATTAGGGTTAATAATCAAAGCTTCACTCATTTCTTGTGCAGCACCTGCCATTTCACTCAAAATAAGCACACCAGTTTGATTTGTGCGGGTTGCAATATATTCTTTAGCAACCAGATTCATACCATCACGTATAGGCGTTAACAGTGCTACTTCACAAGTAGTATACAAGTCAATGAGATTTTCAAAAGGCATTGAACGATAGAAATACCAGATAGGCGTCCAGCTTACCGATGCAAATTTTCCGTTGATACGACCTACGAGTTCGTCAATTTCTTTTTTCAGCAATTGATATTGTGGAACATTAGAGCGGGAGGGAACTGCTAGCATTACAAGACGAACTTTCTCTTTAAACTCGGGGTACTTTTCTAAAAAATACTCGTAAGCTCTAAGACGATTGGCAATACCTTTACTATAATCCAGACGGTCTATAGATAGAATCATTTTAGCGTCTGGGGTTGTATCTATATGCAGATCAAGTCTACGTTGTAATTCTGACTGATTTTTAGTAGCATCGTGTTTTGCCGCTGCTTCAGCAAATTTGTTATAATCAATACCCATAGGGAATGAGTTTACGGTAACAATGCGATCTTTTAAAGTAATCTCATTAAACCCTACTTCATGTCTTAAAATACGGGACACCGAACTTAAAAAATGACGCTGATAATCATAGGTGTGAAAGCCTATTAAGTCTGAACCTAATAAACCTTTAAGAATTTCCTCTCTCCACGGAAGTGTTCTAAATACTTCATAAGATGGGAAGGGTATATGCAGAAAAAAGCCTATTTGCACATCAGGGCGTTTCTTTTTAATCATTGCCGGAAGCAACATTAACTGGTAATCGTGCACCCACACGGTATCTCCTTCTTCTATATTGTCTAAAACAACTTCTGCGTATTTTTCATTTACGGTAACATAACTCTGCCAACTTTGTTTTTCAAATTCAGTATATTCCATAAAATAATGAAATAGCGGCCAGATGGTACGGTTGGAGAAGCCGTAATAGAAGCCGTCTATATCTTCTTTAGTAAGTGATACAGGAATACATTGTTCTTTAATAGTTGCTTCGATAACATCATCAAGCAGATTTGCCGGTATTTCTTCTTCAGTTAGACCGGTCCAGCCTATCCAAACTCCGTTGCTGTCTCTGTGCACAGACTTCATTCCGGTAGCTAAACCACCTACACTTGGAGTCGCATTAATTGTTTTGTTATCAATTTGTAATTGTAAGGGTAGTCGATTTGATATAATGATAGTTTTACTCATAAAAACAGGAGATAGCGGATTAATTTTTTTGTTAATGCTTAAATTTCGGAAAACAATAGCTTCTAGGCTACCCGTTTAATAGAACTTTAGAACTTTAAATATTTTATGGATAATTTAAATTATGGAATAATAGGAAATTGTAGAAGTGCAGCTTTGATATCTGACAAAGGTTCAATAGACTGGTGTTGTTTACCCATTTTTGATTCTCCCTCTGTATTTGCAAAATTACTTGACGAAGAGAAAGGAGGATTTCAAAGTTTTGATGTAACTGATGACTATACAATTACCCAAAAATACATGTGGGATACTAACATTTTGCGTACCATGTATGACAATGGCGATGATGCTTTTGAGGTTTTTGATTTTATGCCCCGTTATGAGAAAGCAGATGGTAAGTTTTACGCTCCACCAGATATAATTCGTTTTATTCGTCTGGTAAAAGGGAAACCCTCGTTTGTATGTAATTACGACCCTAAACTAGAATATGCTAAGAATAAGACTATAACAGTTGATAAAACAAATTATATAGAGAGTTACACCGAAGAAGGCAAGTATGACTCACTATACTTATATACAGATATAGATCACAGTTCTATATTAGAAGGAGCTAAGATTTCATTAGAAAGCAACGCTTTTATTTTGATGTCTTATCACGAGAAATTGATGGAACAGTCGCTGGATAGAGCGTATTTAAAATTTCAGCGTACAAAAGTTTACTGGATGAACTGGTCTGATAAAACCACAAAATACAGTTTGTATCAAAAGGAAATTATGCGAAGTGCGCTCACGCTAAAAGCTCTTACGTTTGAAAAGTCTGGGGCTGTACTCGCTGCGGCTACCACCTCATTACCGGAAACTATTGGGGAAGTGCGCAACTGGGATTACCGTTTTTGCTGGGTGCGGGACGCCTCTATGGTAATACGCGTAATTTCTAGTCTTGGACACACAAAATCTGCTCGTAAATTTTTACAATTTATCATAGATACACTGCCAGACAAAGATGAGAAAATGCAGATTATGTATGGTATTAACGGTGAAAAAACACTTACCGAAGAAACCTTAGACCACCTGTCTGGATATAAAAATTCTGCTCCGGTACGTATAGGTAATGCCGCGTATGTTCAAAAACAAAATGATATCTACGGAATTTTGATGGAGGTCATCTATCAGCAATTTGTTCAGTTTGAGACTACACTAGACAATAGTGAAGAATTGTGGATGATCATTCTGGGGATTGTAAAAATTGTAAAACAACATTGGAAAGAGGCAGATAAAGGAATCTGGGAACTGCGTACCGAGGACCGTCATTTTACTTTCTCAAAACTGTTATGCTGGGTAGCTATAGACCGAGCTATAAAAATAGCCTGTGTTTTAGAACGCGGTAATCTTGGAGAATGGGAAGATCTGCGTAAAGAAATACACGATGATATTTGCGCAAATGCCTGGAACGAGGAAAAGCAGGCTTACACGCAGTCGTACGGTTCTGAAGATTTAGACGCTTCAACTTTACTTATGGAGCAATATGGCTTTTTAGAAGCAAAAGACCCGCGGTATATCTCGACTGTACAGGCTACAGAGCGGGAGTTATGTAAAGACGGTTTGATGTATCGTTATAAAAACAATGACGATTTTGGGGAGCCTAATTCATCTTTTACCATTTGTACGTTTTGGCTAATTGATAGTTTATATAAAATAGGAGAAGAGGAAAAAGCAATTCGTTATTTTGATCAGCTACTCTCATATAGCAATCATTTAGGCTTATTTAGTGAAGATATAGATTTTAAAACAAAGCGTTTGCTGGGTAATTTTCCGCAGGCTTACTCTCATTTAGCGCTTATAGAAACCGCAGCTAATTTTTCTAAACACAGCACTAATAAAGAACACTTTAAACCTATCGTTTATTAAAGTGTAATGCTTAAGCATAAAAAAACCGGTCGTTTGACCGGTTTTTTTATTTAATATCGTGCTTGCATAATTCGCTTCATACTCACATCTTCATAATTACGTTTTACAAAGGCAAGAGCTGTTTTTACAATTTGCCCCATAGATTGGGCTCTTTTAAATTTCATATCCATAGTGTACTCGTACAATTGACCACGAAGGTTGTGTAAGTTTTCTTCGGTAGAGATGGTATCCTGACTCATACATTTAAGAAGTCTACGCAATCTGTTTTTTGATGTTATAATACGTTTAGCCAATACTGCGCGCTCTTCCTCACGGTATTGCTCTATAGATTTATCACGCAGACGGTTAGATACGAGATCAACCATTTTAAAGTTTTCTTTAAAAATATGAGGTTTGTATACTTTATAATTTCCTTCAAAACACTGCTGGTCAAAATCTATAGCACGTATTTTATATTTAATATGATCAAAATCATGAGTAGGAATAACCACATAATTATACGAGCGCATATCACCCAAAAGTAGTATCATGCAACGCTCGTTAAATTTTACAAATTCTTTTGCAAGTTGGGCTTTGCCCACATCATCACATTTGTCTAAATATTCAGAAATAAAAACATCACCGGGAATTCCTACTATATGCTCTTCAATCAACGTGTCTTTATAAACCAAAAAGTTAATACGGTTAGGAGATAAAATGTGTTCGAGGTCTAGACCATAAACTCTACTGGCGTCTGCCTTTTTAACATAGAAGTAGGTATAGTTATCATTATAGATATTATTTATTTTGATACGGAAGGGTTTTGAGTTTCCAAACGTGCAATAGTCAATCGCAGCAACTTTTAAGAAAGGCAACATGCTTTCACTACCATCTGAATGTAGAATGGTATATACCCGTTTTAAACTTTCTTCAAGTTCCTCGCGTTCAAATTCAGAATAATAAACACTTATCCATAAAGTATCATTATCGTTCTTGTCATAAATATTTATTCCGCCAGAAAAACGGAGAAGATCTTCGTAAAATACAGGTATTTTAATTTCCCTATTATACTTAGTCAAATACTCTTTGAGTGTATCATTAATAGGGTAAGTAGGTTTTTTACGTGACATTAATTTGTCTTCCATAGTCAAAAGGGATTTGTACAAAGGTAATTAAGTGCTGTAACAAAACAGGTTTGTGCTCGTCTTGTTAAAGAACGCTAATCTTAAAATTACGCTTTTGGATACAATTCTTACTCTTAAAAACCTCACAAAGCATTACGGTAAAGTTAAAGCTGTAAACGATCTGAGTTTCACTATTGAAAAGGGAAATGTTTACGGCATTTTAGGACCTAACGGTAGTGGTAAGTCCACCACGCTGGGTATGGTACTCAATGTTGTAAATGCCACGTCTGGAGATTTTAGGTGGTTTGATGGTAGTGATACAACCCATAACGCCTTAAAAAAAGTAGGAGCAATAATAGAGCGTCCTAACTTTTACCCCTATATGACGGCTGCACAAAATCTTAAGTTAGTATGCACCATTAAAGATGTAGATCCTTCAAAGATTGACGAAAAATTAGAAATCGTACATCTCTTAGATCGTAAGGATAGTAAGTTTAGCACCTTTTCTTTAGGTATGAAGCAGCGACTCGCTATTGCTTCAGCTTTATTAAATGATCCTGAAATTTTAATTTTAGACGAACCAACGAATGGTCTTGACCCACAGGGAATTCATCAAATACGAGAGATTATAAAGAATATCGCTTCTGGCGGAACCACCATTCTTCTTGCATCCCATTTACTTGATGAGGTTGAAAAGGTATGTTCGCATGTGGTCATAATTAGAAACGGAATTAAATTATACGCTGGTCCTGTAGATGAATTAAACGCCAGTCACGGCTTTTTTGAATTGCGCTGTGAGCGACAACAAGATCTTATTTTAGCCTTAGAAACACATCCTGATTTTGCATCTTTAAAAGAAGAGAATGGTTTAATAACCGCATTTCTCAAAAATCCACTTTCTGCGGAAGCTTTAAACAGCTATTTATTTGAAAAACATATTGTTCTTTCCCATCTGGTGATGCGCAAAGAAAGCCTTGAAGAGCAATTTTTACAACTTACAGCCAAACTAAACTAAGCACCTACATGCTACGATTACTTACCATAGAATTTTACAAATTAAAACACAGCAGGTCCTCAAAAGTATTGAGTATCGCCTATTTTGTAATTCTTTCATTCATTGCACTTATCGCCTCTATTGAATTTAACTTGGGTGACTTTCAAATACGTATAGCAGATCAGGGTATTTTCAATTTTCCGTTTATTTGGCATTTTAATACCTGGGTTGCGGCAACATTAAAATTCTTTTTGGCGATTGTAATTGTCTCGATGATTTCTAATGAATATAGTAACAGAACGTTAAAGCAAAACCTAATTGATGGGTTGAGTAAGAAAGAATTTATGCTTTCTAAATTTTATACCGTTGTTGCTTTTGCATTACTTTCTACATTTTTCATCTTTGTAATGACGCTAATTTTAGGGTATTCTTTTTCAGATTATACCGAGTTTAGTATTGTTACCCGCGAGATGGAATTTCTGGTCGCTTACTTTTTAAAACTTGTAGGTTTCTTTTCTTTCTGTTTATTTCTGGGCGTTTTAGTAAAGCGTTCTGCTTTTGCTCTGGGCTTTTTGTTTGTCTGGTGGATTTTTGAAAACATCATCTACGGAATTTTAAGGTGGAAAACCAGTGCCGAGTTAGCAGATGGAATTGTTCAGTTTTTTCCGCTTGAAGCGATGAAAAATTTAATTAATCTTCCTTTTCAACGGCTCAATTTTATTGAAGCCGCAGCCACACAATTACAGGCAGATATAAGTATAGATTACGCAGTACACTGGTATGAAGTAGTTATTGTTTCGGTATGGATCTTCATTTTTATTTATGGCGCTTATGCACTGCTTAAAAAGCGGGATTTGTAGCAATTAGTTCCCTTTAATCGCAATAAAAATCTTGTGAGCGATAGTTTTTTTATTTATGATTTTAAAGGTTTAAATTGTACGAAAAATAAGTGCAGTTGAAAAAAAATACGCTAAAACAGAATGTTCTTTACATTCTTTTCCTACTCTTTGTTGTACAATTAAATGCTCAAAGCCAGGCTAATAACTGGTATTTTGGCAAAGGCGCAGGTCTTAATTTTAATAACTCAACTCCACAGGTATTAACTGATGGTCAATTAGATACCTTAGAAGGTTGTGCGACCATCTCAGATGATAATGGCAGTTTGCTTTTCTATACTGATGGTCAGACAGTTTATACGGCTAACCATACTGTTATGATTAATGGCACAGGCCTGTTTGGTAATGCCTCAAGCACGCAGTCTGCTATTATAATACCACAACCTAATACCCCGGGTATTTATTATATTTTTACTATAGACACCCGTTTACGCGAGACTGATAAAGACGATGGATTAAATTATAGTATTGTCAATTTTAATTCTAATCCTCAGGGAGAAGTCACCGTTAAAAACAGAAAACTCTTAAATTTTGCTTCAGAAAAATTAAGTGCTGTTATTAAAAGTTGTGTTACTAATAGTGTGTGGATGGTGGCATTCTCTTCTTCAAGCGGAAATGAAGAGGTTATAAGTACGCTGTATGCTTATGAATTAAATGATTCTGGCATTCAATTAACTCCTGTTAAATCAAATCTTTCTCTGGCAATTGAAGATCGTAGAGGAAACATGAAATTTTCTCCAGACGGGAAGCAACTGGCGATAGCTAATATGTTTTTTGGTTTATATCTTACAGATTTTGACTCTGCAACCGGTATGGCAAGCAATCTTCAGCAATTGTCAATAGATGGGCCAAATAAGGCATCATACGGTGTTGAGTTTTCACCTAATAATAAATATCTGTATGTTCATAGTTCTAACGGTTCAGATGAACCTGAAGTAGGTAATCACTTTTCATCGCTAATTCAATACGATACAGAAGCCGCAGATATAAGTGCCAGTCAGGTTATATTAGATCAGCAAGGGAGTTACCGCGGCAGCCTTCAGTTAGCTCCTGATGGTAAAATTTACCGTACGTTGAGTTTAGCTTACTCAGTAGGCTTACCATATTTAGGAGTTATAGATAATCCTAATGCCGCCGGTGTTGCTGCAAATTATAGAGATCGCGCAATAAATCTGGGAAGCGGCATTAGTTTTCAAGGCTTACCACCTTTTAATCAATCGTTGTTTAATGAGTTAGATATCATTCAAAACAGTACAGATTCTAAAAAGTTAGCACTTTGTGACGGCGATACGTATACGTTAAAATATGAAGCAGTTCCTGGTGCCACGTACAGCTGGTATTTAAATGATAATCTTATACCCCGTGAGACAACCTTTGAATTAAATATTAGACAACCAGCCGGTGTTACATTGCCATACACAGAAAATTACGAATTTAGACTCGACCCTAATGACGGCAGTTGTGAAAAAATAGGGTATGCAGAGGTTACGTACTATGCTTTTCCACAGGCATCTACAGGGGCACGATTGGTTCAGTGTGAAGATTCTGTAACGGCTGATGGCTTAAGTATATTTAACCTAAATGAAGCAAATTCAGATTTTACTCTCGCAGATCCTAACTTGAGCGTGACGTATCACCCCAGTTTAACTCAGGCACTATTAGATATTGATCCCATAGAGCCAGTAGGATATGAAAATAAAAGACCTTCTGAAACTTTATACGCACGTATAGTTAATCCTGCAGGATGCGCTGTAGCTGCCCCCTTAAATCTTGTTGTGAGCAGTACAGCAGCATCAACAGGGCTTCTAGAGGAGTGTGATATTGATGATACCGGTTTTGTTACGTTTAATCTGCGTGACGCAGATTCTCAAGTGTCTGGAGCCAGTACGGGTACTCCTGATATACATTATTACTTAACAGAACGCGGAGCGTTGCTAGAAGATGCAAATGAACTTTTACCGGTAGCATACACAAATAGTACAGCCTATAATCAAATTGTATTCGCACGCGTAGAAAACAACAATGCTTGTTTTGCAATAAGCCAACTTGAACTGCGGGTAAATCCCAGACCAGATTTTACGCTTCCTGAGGAAGCTTTTTATTGTGCTTCAGTTTTTCCGGAATTAGAGACTTATGTGCCAGACAATTCATTTCTGGACACATCGAGAACCTATGCGTATCTATGGTTGCCAGAAGGGCAAACCACACCAGAATTACAAACCAATTTACCGGGTGAGCATACTTTGCGGGTTACAGATGTTTTAACGGGTTGTTTTAGAGAGGAAACCTTTACTATTGAAGAAAAGGAATTAGCAATTATTGAAAATATTGAAGTAACTGACGCCAGCGAAAATAATACAGCGGTTATCACAATCTCTGGGGATGGTAACTTTGAATTTACGCTAGATGATGCTATAGGGCCCTATCAGGATAGCTCGACTTTTACAGGATTATTGCCCGGGTTTCATACGGTTTATGTGCGATCTAAAGAAGGTTGTGGTATTGTGGAGCAGGAGTTTAGTATTATAGGATTTATGAAGTACTTTACACCAAATGGTGATGGATATCACGATACATGGCAAGTTCAGGGAATTAGTGAACTGGTTCAGCCCGGTACGGTAATTCGGGTATTTAACCGGTACGGTAAGCTATTAAAAGAAATCAATCCACTGGGAGAAGGCTGGGATGGTACGGTTAGAGGCGTAAACTCACCAGCAGATGATTACTGGTTTGATGTTGTTTTAGAAGATGGCAGAGTGTTTAAATCCCATTTTACCTTAAAACGCTAACCTATTTTGGGCAAAACTTTAAGTTTCTCCTAAGATTTACATCCTTTTAGCTGAATCTCAAATAGTTTAATTTTGTAGTGCGTTTAAAATAGAGCAGTCGTCTTTCAGTTAATATTAAAACTGATAAGCTTTTAAGTTCTATGTGGCGTCCATTTTAACTCGCAGATGATGCGAAAAATTGCTATACTTTGAAATTCAATATACATTCAGAATTTAAGCCTGCAGGAGATCAACCTGAAGCTATAAAGCAACTGGTTAACGGTATCGATGCCGGTGAACAGTATCAGACCTTGTTAGGAGTTACCGGTAGTGGTAAAACATTTACCGTTGCAAATGTGGTACAGGAGGTTCAAAAACCTACACTGGTGCTTGCACATAATAAAACACTTGCGGCACAGCTTTATAGTGAGTTTAAAGCTTTTTTTCCTGAAAACGCGGTCGAGTATTTTGTTTCCTATTACGATTACTATCAGCCCGAAGCCTACATACCCAGTTCTGGGACGTATATAGAAAAGGACCTTTCCATTAATGAGGAGATCGAAAAATTACGTTTAAGTACAACTTCTTCTTTACTATCAGGAAGACGGGATATCATTGTGGTAGCTTCGGTTTCTTGTTTGTATGGTATAGGTAACCCGGTCGAATTTCAGAAGAACGTTATCAGTATTGAAAAGGATATGGTAATCTCCAGAACGCAATTGCTGAAGCGATTAGTTCAAAGTTTATACAGTAGGACTACAGGTGATTTTAACCGCGGAAATTTCCGAATTAAGGGAGATACCGTAGATATATTTCCGGGATATGATGATCACGCCTTTAGAGTTCATTTTTTTGGAGATGAGATTGAAGAGATTGAAGCGTTTGATGTTACAACCAATGAGATTTTAGAAAAATACGACCGTCTTAATATTTATCCTGCAAATATGTTTGTGACCAGTCCTGACCGATTACAGGGTGCCATTAATCAAATAGGATCTGATATGGTGAAGCAGGTTGATTATTTCAAGGAAATAGGAAAACATCTGGAAGCAAAGCGTCTGGAAGAGCGTACCAATTTTGATTTGGAAATGATACGAGAACTAGGCTACTGTAGCGGTATAGAAAACTATTCGAGGTATTTAGATGGAAGAGAGCCCGGTACACGACCATTCTGTTTATTAGATTACTTCCCAGATGATTATTTAATGGTAGTTGATGAGAGTCACGTAACCGTTTCTCAAGTTAGTGCTATGTACGGCGGTGACCGCAGTCGTAAAGAAAATCTCGTGGAGTACGGTTTTAGACTACCCGCAGCAATGGACAACCGTCCGCTAAAGTTTGAAGAATTTGAGCAATTGCAGAATCAGGTGATATATGTGAGTGCAACACCTGCAGATTATGAATTACAAAAGTCTGAAGGAACCTATGTTGAGCAGATTATACGACCTACAGGATTATTAGATCCGGTGGTTGAGGTACGCCCCAGTTTAAATCAGATAGATGATTTAATTGAAGAAATTAATAAGCGGGTAGATAAAGATGAGCGTACACTGGTTACTACGCTTACTAAGCGTATGGCAGAGGAGTTAACCAAATACTTTACGCGTGTAAATATTAGAACACGTTATATTCACTCTGATGTTGATACCTTAGAGCGCGTAGAGATAATGTCTGATTTGCGTAAAGGTATATTTGATGTTTTAGTTGGTGTAAACTTACTTCGGGAAGGTCTCGATTTACCTGAGGTTTCTCTTGTAGCTATTTTAGATGCCGATAAAGAAGGGTTTTTAAGAAGCAACCGCTCGCTAACGCAGACTATAGGTCGTGCTGCGCGTAATATTAATGGTCTTGCTATTATGTATGCTGATAAGATTACACGAAGTATGCAGGAGACTATAGATGATTCTAATTACAGACGCCAGAAACAAATTAATTTTAATGAGGAACATGGTTTAAAGCCTGTAGCAATCAAAAAATCTTTAGATAGTGCATTGGCAAAAACTGATAAATTTAAACAAGAGGCTCAGGAATTATTAAATATGGCGGCAGAGCCGGAAACTGCTTATATGAGTAAGCCGAAACTTGAGCAGCTCATACGAGACACTCGTAAACAAATGGAATCTGCTGCAAAAGAGCTCGACTTTATGGAAGCGGCAAAACTGCGTGACCGTATTAAAACTTATCAGGAGCAGGTTAAGGAACTTGCATAAAGTCTATAAAACACAAAACCCGAATCTAAATAAGATTCGGGTTTTGTGTTTTTTAAAAGGTGTTAAGACTTCTGCTCTTTGTTGAAATATACCAGATAATAATACATCTGGCGTTCTTCATCCCATCCTTTTTCTACAAATTTCTCGGCACTTTCAGGATTAATAAAGTCTAGCTTTATCTGTATGTGGGTGTCTAATTCAATAACACTTTTAATCTTTTTACGAGCGGCAGTTACAGCGGTATTTGCTATAGGGAAGGTCGTAAGGTCTTCAATTTTATATTTAGGCGCTTTCTCTAGTTTATAATTGTTGAACTCGGGAATGAGTGCAGGATTTTCCATTACTTCGTTCATGAAATTCTGCTCTACAAATTCGTCGTTTTTTGCAAAGTGATTTACGGCACGATTCATAAACATTACTTCTTCCTTTTTATCTTCTGCAGGAAGCACGACATCTTTAGCAAAATCCTGACAGAATTTAAGGTATTTTTTGGTGTAGAAATTTTCATCTGCAAGCATATCAACCCCTAAGAAATTTTCTAACCAGTATTTAGTATCGTAACGGTTTGAGTCGCTAGATAATATTTTATAACCATTATCTGCATTCTTGTTAAAAATAAGGCAGCCCTTGTCAAGTTTACTTAGGCTAACGCCTTGCTCGAGTTGCATTTTAAGATTGCTTTCGGCTTCTTCAAATTGTAGAAAGTCTTGTTTTAATTCAGACTTAAATATGCCTATAGCATCTACTTTCTCATTGTCTAGCATCACATTTTCTAAATGCGCAACGTAGACCTCACCCGGCTTTATATGCGGGTGGCTTGATTGCTCATACAATAATTTTGCAATTTCAGTAGAGATCTCGTGAGATTTACTTGGGTCTGCAAAAAGCGCTGCAATTAAATTTGAAAGGGAGTGAAATTCAAGATCAGACTCGTGTACAAATTGATAATAATTCTCTTCTTTCTCCCGAAACGGTTTAAAGAAAAATTCTTTTAAAAGCGGTGTAATCTCATCGTTTAAAGCATAACGCTCTTTAGATAAAAAAGCACCTTCACCACGACTTTTGTTACCAATACGGTGGATAGAGAGTGACTCTATCTGCGTAGAATATAAATTGATCATTATTTTTTTGTATTTAGATTTGAGATATTAGAAGTTAGACAGATTCCCTAAATTCTAGCGTCTGCAATCTGAAGTCTATTTTTAATTCCAGTTTTCGTCAAAGTCGAGACCTTCATAATCTTCGATGTCATAATCATCATCAAAGGGATCATCTTCATCAAACTCGTCGTCTGCATCTTTCTCATCTCCGGAAAAATCGGTTTCTGGAGCTTGTGCCGGAATTTGCCCAAAAACATACATTAAATTAGGATATAGGGTGCTGTCATCAGCTTCGGTAATTTCAGCAAGCTCAACAAAGAACGTCCATAGATTAAAGAAGTCATACACGTAAATCATACGTCTTTGATCTGTATTAAGCATTTGTTCTAGTGTAGTATCCTGCATAGTGCGCAGAGGTATTTCTGCATCGCTCATATCAAATAAAGCAATTTCTTCACCTTGCGTCCACTCATCATCACTCACATAAAAGGAAGCCATTTCTGTACCATCAAATCCAAAACTTTGAGTTATGCTGTTGTGCAAATCTTCAAAAGTAGCAGATTGTTCAATTTCTATATCTCTAAAAATATCTTCTTCGGTATCGAGAATGATGCGAAAACGGTAAATCATAACATTAAATTTAAAACAGAACAAGGTTTTAAACTTGCTCTTTTCAGTCTGAATTAGTGAATTTTTTAGTTTTGAGGTTTACCCTCATCCTTTTAAAAAAGTTGAGGGTAAAGATACAATTTAGACAACAGTTGCTGTCTAGACGTTTGTTTTTTCTTTAAACGCAGTTAGTAGTATATAGAATTGAATTCCGAATAAAATAGAAGCTATTACCAGGTGTAGCGGTTGCGTTAAAAATGGAAAGTCAAAGTAGTACATTAAAATACCTGTGATTATTTCTAAAGAAATTAAATTGACCACCCATTTAAAAGAGCGATGTCCCAATACTAAAGATTTATTTCTATAAAATAACCACGCATTTAACAGAAACACGATTATTGAAAATGAGCGATGAATATAGAAAGTGAGTTCCGGCTTTTCTAACCAAAGTGATTTAGCAGCATATCCTACCACATCTATGGTGTCATCTATATGTTGTCTAACCTGAGTTCCTAATATAATTTGTATGAGTGTAAGAATTAAAGCAAATAACATACCCACTTTAAGTGCCTTGTCAAATTTATAAGTCGCTGTTTTCTTTGTAGCCTCGTAAAGCATATAAATTAGCAAGGCAACAATGAAGAGTGCAATAACCATATGAATAGTAATGCGTACCGGTGAAAGAACCGAGTAAACAACAGTAGCGCCTATCCATCCTTGAAATCCTATAAGAATTACAGCGCTTAGGGATAAAAGAATGCGTTTTCTATTACGTTCTTTAAAAATTGCAGCACCTAGCATAACCAGAAAAGCAAGACCCGCCAGAGCTCCTAAGAGGCGGTTAATATATTCAATCCACGTATGCCATGGATTAAAAATTGCATAATCGTGCTTGTCATAACCATTCCAGTTTTGTGCATTAAATACAGAACCGGTATTAAAATCTTCTTTAGCTATACGCAGGCTCTCTTCATAAATAATAACCTGCCCTTTTTTATAAGATTGATCTGCGTGCCAATCTAACTGACTCTGTTCTGTAGGCGGTATAATATATCCGAAACACTTAGGCCAGTCGGGACATCCCATTCCACTGCCGGTCATACGTACAACTGCACCTGCAATTATCACAAGATAAACCAGAATTAGCGATACTATTATTGATTTTTTATACACCTTAGTTGAATTAGTTACTTATAGCTTCCAGGCCCAATTCTGCTCCTTTCTGAAGCATAAATTCGTGCGCTGCATGGTATTCATTTGGGATTTCTCCCTCTAAAATAGCCTCTTTAATCGCCTCTTTTATAAGACCAATTTCTCGTGACGGTTTAAGGGAAAAAGTTTTCATAATCTCTTCGCCACTTACCGGTGGTTGAAAGTTACGCAAGTGATCCCGCTCTTCAACCTCTTCAATCTTTGATCGTACTGTTTTAAAGTTATTATGGTATCTCTTAAAGCGTTTTGGATTTTTTGTGGTGATGTCTGCTTCACAAAGCGTCATTAACTCCTCGAGATTTTCACCTGCATCAAAAATAAGGCGTCGTACAGCACTGTCTGTCACAAAATCTTCGGCAATTACGATAGGACGCGAACTCATTAAAACCAATTTCTGAACAAGTTTCATCTTTTCATTAAGGGGCATTTTTAGCCTTTTGAAAAGTTTATAAACCATTTTAGCGCCCACAAACTCGTGACCGTGAAAGGTCCATCCTATTTTTTTATCAAAACGCTTAGTAGGTGCTTTACCTATATCGTGTAGAAGTGCTGCCCATCTAAGCCATACATCATCTGTGTTTTCTGAAATATTATCAACCACCTCAAGTGTGTGATAAAAATTGTCTTTATGTTTTTGTCCTTCTTTTTCTTCGATACCTTTTAGAGCGGTAAGTTCGGGTAAGATCAGCGGAAGTAATCCGGTTTTTTCAAGTAAAAGAAATCCCTTAGAAGGTTTTTTACTCAGCATTATTTTGTTAAGCTCATCTACTATACGCTCATTAGTAATAATCTCAATACGCTCTTTATTTGCGCTAATTGCTTCTAGAGAAGTACGTTCTATTGTAAAATCTAACTGCGTAGCAAACCGTATTGCACGCATCATACGTAAAGGATCATCGCTATAGGTAATATCAGGATTTAAAGGCGTTCTTATAATCTCGCGCTCTAAATCTACAATACCATTAAAAGAATCAACCAGATTACCACGAGTAGCCTCGTTAAGACTTAATGCCAAAGCATTAATAGTAAAGTCGCGTCTGTTTTGATCGTCTTCTAAACTACCATTTTCTACGACGGGATTTCGACTATTTTCAGAGTAGGACTCTTTGCGGGCACCAACAAATTCAATTTCAATATCACCATCACGGAGCATTGCGGTGCCGTATGTTTTAAATACCTGCACTTTAGGTTTGTGTTTAAGAAGCGAAGCCACTTTTTGAGCAAGCTCAATACCACTGCCTACTGCAACAATATCTATATCTTTAGCAGAACCACGTTTTAATAAATAATCACGCACATAACCACCTATCACGTAGCTTTCTAATGCTAATTCTTCAGAAGCCCGGGTAATTACATCAAAGATTTTAGGCTTTAGTGCTTCCGGATATTTGGGGATTGACATGAGGTATTATTTTCGTAAAATCTCAACTTGACCGTTATTTTTCAACTTAATTATCGTTGAGGATTTGGTCGATTTATGTTTGCGCTGCAAATTTACGATATAGTCTACTCCTTCCAAAATTGGCTCGCTTATTTCTGGGAAACGCATAGGAGTTTTTTCACCACTTATATTTGCCGAGGTAGAAACCAGTGGTTTACCTAATTTTTTTATCAGGGCCTTGCAGAAACCATCTTCAACTACACGTATTCCCAGGGTATTGTCTTCTGCAATCAGATTTTCGGCAACACGTATGGGATCGTCATAAATTATAGTAGTGGGTTGTTCTGCGTATTTTAAAATGCTGTAAGCGATCTCCGGTATGTTTTCTATGTATTGGTTAAGCATCTTAAAATCACTTACCAGGCAGATTAATGATTTGCTTTCTGCACGTTTTTTGAGTGCGAAAATTTTATCAACAGCATCAGCGTTAGTAGCATCGCAACCTATTCCCCAAACGGTATCTGTAGGGTAGAGTAGTAGTCCACCTCGTTTTAATACGGTTATAGATTCATTTACCTCGTCAATAATATTTTGTTCGTATCGTTTAGCCGCCATAATTTTTAACCTGAAATTTTGTTCAAAGTTATCGCTTTGTGTATAAATAATAGGAAAACTTATCTTGCAAATAAATTGAGATCAATGCCTGTTTTATTTTATTATTCTATCATCTTATGACTGCTGCCATACTAATACCTACTTATAATTGGCCTCAGGCTTTACAACTTGTTTTAGCAAGTTTAGAAAACCAAACTGTTTTACCTGATGAGGTCTTAATTGCTGATGATGGCTCATCTTCTGAAACCAAACAGATTATTGAAGATTTTAAAAAACGTTTTGAAAAACCGGTTCATCATTTTTGGCATGAAGATAGAGGCTTTAGAAAATCGGAAATTCTAAATAAAGCACTGCTTAAATGTGTATCTGATTACGTGATACAGATAGATGGCGACTGCATTATGCATCGCAGTTTTATTGAAGATCACAAGCGATTTTCAGCAAAAAACACGTTTCTATATGGAAGTAGAGTAAATATTCAAAAAGGGTATTTAAAATTACTTTTCTCAAAAAAGGAGATTGACTTTAACTTCTTTTCAAAGGGAATAAAAAAACGAACACGCACACTGAGATTTCCTGTATTATGTGGCTTTTATAAATCTTCTCTAGAATTATCAACTAAAACAAGAGGTTGTAATTTTTCTTACTGGAGAGCAGATGCGATGAACGTTAATGGCTATGATGAGCTTTATACAGGTTGGGGTAGGGAAGATTCTGATTTTGCCGCAAGATTATTACATAGTGGAGTTGCTGGAAAGCGTATACGCTATGCTGGAATTGTTTATCATATTTGGCATCAGGAGAAATCTAAAGATAATCTGGAAATAAATAATTCGTATTACGAGAATGTACTTTCAGAAAAACGAATTCTTCCTGGTGTTGGAGCAGTGAAATAAAAAAGGATTTTTATTAATTTTCTAAGAATACGGTATTGACCCAAGCTGTGGTAGTGTATTTATTGTAAATCTCAGGCGGTAATTTTTGATAAGGAGTTTTTAAAAACTGTTCAGGAATAAGTATGTTTTGCAGATCTACAACCAGAATATTGTTTGGGTTGTAAAAGTCATAATTAATCACATCTTTATTTGTAGTTAATAATTTTTTCTCAAAACCTAAACTTTCCATTACTCTAAAGCTCAGACCAGTTTGATCTTCACGTTGAATGTCTACCATTCCTAAACTTTGAGAAATTTCACAATTTACTTCCTGGCTTTCAATTTTTCTTTTAATTGTTTTAACGTATTCTATTTCTTTTGAATTTTTAGTGTGAACTAAAAATTCATACTTAATGCTGTTTTCTTTTAGATATTTAGCGATGTTAAGAAGTTTAGGAAAACGCTCATCACGTGTTGAAATATTAAAAAAGTCGTAACGCGGTTTTACTAAAGTTGTAGGTTTTTCTGAAACCGGTATAAAATTAGTTAAGAATTTAAAATCGTGTTTTTCACAATCTGATTTTTCATAAGAGAAAACCGTATCAAAATGATGTAATACACTCATCTGACGAGGCATTTTTGCAAGACTGTCAAAAAGAAAGGTAATGTACTTATTGGTGATAGATTTTAAAAATACGTGAGTTTGATTTGCTAAATATTGGGGATGTATCACCAAAATCGAATCAAAACTTTTATGAGATAGATGACTTTTGAGAGCCCGATCTCTAAACTCCATTTTAGTGTTAAATCCTACCGTTTTCTTTATAAAAGCTACGAGATGATGCCATTTACTTTTATATTTAAAATCGAGTGGAGCCTTGCCGTGATATACAAATTCTGCAGTAATACCTTTTGATTCAAGCGCAGGTTTTAGATATTCCATATAGCCAAAAATATAGCTGGATACAATTAGAATTTTCATAGATATTTTAAAAAGGAGTTGAGTTAGCGCCTATAATTTCAAACTGAAAGCATTATAAAACTTAATTTTACAAATTAAATTTTCAGTATGAAAATATTCACAGCAAACGTTTTTAAAAATAGTCTTTTTCAACTAGAAGCCTTAATCAAAAATTTTGATACAGATGGTACAATGCTTTCTGATGGTACACGCAATCAGATAAAAATTTTCCAGTTAGACGGTGACGAGGTGGCTATTAAAGCCTTTGGAATTCCTAATTTTATAAATAGAGTTGTTTACAAGTACTTCAGAAAATCTAAAGCGCATCGCTCGTTTGAGTATGCGCAGAAGTTATTGAGTTTACATATAAAAACTCCAGACCCTATCGCTTATGCGGTTGAAGATTCAGGATTGCTTTTTGGTAGGAGTTATTATATATGCAAAAATTTAAATGCAGATTTAACTTACAGGACTTTAGTTCACGATAAAAATTATCCAGATTGGAGAAAGATTCTAGTAGATTTTACTGCCTTTACCTTTGAATTACACGAAAAGGGAATTCATTTTCTAGACCATTCTGCAGGAAATACATTAATTAAAAAAACGGAAGCCGGTTATGATTTTTATCTGGTAGACCTTAATAGAATGGAGTTTAAACCAATGTCTTTTAAAACCCGAATGCACAACTTTTCACGCCTTACTCCACACCGGGAAACGGTTGCCATTATGGCGCAGGAATATGCACGTTTAGCAAATTATGATCCTAAAGAAACCGAAGATGCTATGTGGCAGGAAACGGTAAATTTTCAAGAGCGTTTTAAAAAGAAGCGTGCCTTAAAAAAGAAAATTAAATTCTGGAAAAAATAGAATATTAATTTTTCTTGGTATTTCTCAAATGTCGAAGCTCAATATAGCGCATTCTCACGGCGTATGCCTGTAGTTTGCTTATAGTATAACCTGGCAACCCATCTCTAAACCCTTGTTGCAGAACATAATGTTTAAAAAAACGCCAGCACGGTTTAAGTATAAAATGATAGGCAGTTAATTTTCCGGTAATCTTATCATAGTCTTTGGCTTGCCAGAATGCATATGTTCTAAGCTTATCAACATATTGTTTTTCAGATTTAAAACTGAAATGATCTATTTTGTTCTGGAGTATTCCTATTTTATTGGTGCATTTTATTTCAGCGTGAACAGATTTATTTTCATACTTGCATTGATCACGCCTAAATAAACGGATTACTTTATCGTTTTGCCAACCACTATAAGAGATTACTTTATTTTTAAAATGATTGCGGCGATAAATCCAATAACCAGCAAGTTCAGGATCAGGATTTTGTAAGGTGATTAGAATTTCGTCTTTCAAGGACGGAGTAATTCGCTCGTCTGCATCAATAATCAAAACCCATTTATGCGTAGCTTGAGGAATTGCCCAATTTTTCTGAGATGCGGAATTCTCATAGTTACGTTGTAGAATAGTTGCAGAATAACGCTTCGCAATTTCTAGAGTTTTATCTGTACTAAATGAATCAACTATAATAATTTCATCAGCAAAATCTACAGATTGTAATGCTTGCTCAAGATTAGCCTCTTCATTAAATGTAGGAATGAGTACTGAAAGCTTTTTACGGTTCTCAATTTTAGGAAGCGTTGGTACGGCAGAGCTCCACTTAAGGGGTTCGTAATTGAGAAGCTTACGCATTTTATATTTGCGTACGAGATTGAGTGGTTTCTTTTTTAAATAAGATTTATCCTTATGTAAAAAGTCTATCGTAGCCTCGATGACCCGCTTGCTCGATTTCCCATCAAAGTAAGGGTGTGTTATCTGTATATAATTTTTTATAGCAGTCATTAACCCTGCTGGTTTTTCTACCGCTTTTATTATTGCTGTTTCTAAATCCTCAGCTTTCTTAATATTAATAAAGTGAGGTCCGGGTTTAGAATTGTTAAATGTAATTACCGGTTTTTCCTGTAAAATAAATTCAGTAATTGCAGATGTTGTATCGGCCAGCATCAAGTCTGCTTTCTTGAAAAGTGGCATGAGATCTGTCGTATTGTAATATGTAAAATCAGGTCCTTCCAGCTGTTTAAACTGGTTTATTATATGTTCTGGTAACTTAGGATGTAAAACGCACAAAAACCTGTACCGTCCTGTTTCTGAAAGTCTTTTTATTTCTTGTATCATACTTTCTTGATACGCAAGACTGTATTTAGGTGAAAATGTTGAAGCGATAAAAATCACTGGTTTTTTGGTAACCGGTTTTGGTACTAATGGAAATAAAGGATCTACTTTACTCCATCCTGTTTCTACAACTTCAAAAAAGCCGAGTTTCTTTTTCTTTTCATTAAAAACAGATGTAGTAGAAGGACCTTGTGTGCAGTATAAATCAAAGAAACTACGTATCCTAAAGTGTCCCTTTCGCATACTGTGCTTATTTGCCAGAAAACCGTGAAAGATCTGTACTTTAATGCCGGGTATGAAATAAGCAACGCTGTCTGTAGCCGTTAAAACAATATGTGGGTGGTAGTATATAGCCTCTTCAACAGTATTACAAACCTCTTTTCCAGATATCGCTTTTTGTGTATACTCCAGGTCAGCAAACCATTTTACCTCAAAGCCCAGCCTTTTGATTTCTTCTTCTAAAGGTTCACCGATAGGAATACCATAGGTGTGCGAGATATAGATGAGAAATCTATACTTCATAAGGAGCTAAGTTTTTTAAAAAACGCATCAAATCAGGTTTAATTAAATCTGGAGTAAAGTTCTGATATAAATTATGGTTTTCTGCCAGGATTTCTTTTTGAGATTTTAAATGTTCAAAGAGTTGGGGTTTGAAATGTTGTAAATGAGCACTGCTGTGATTTTTATCTTCCTCAAAACTCCAGGCTTTTGTTTCTATTTGTGGAGCGTAAATCGCAAATGTACGCGTGCCTACTGCTTTGGCCATGTGTATGGCGCCACCTTCATTACCTACAAGCGCATCGCAATGATGGCATATCGCGATAAATTTCCGAAGGCTTTTAGCATAGCAATTTAAAAATATCTTAGCCTGAACCTTAGGAGAGCACAATTTGTATAGTTCTTTAACTTCAGCGAGCTGACTGGGGATATAGTTAAATAATAATTGTGCATCTGAGGTAGCAATGAGTGTTTCTAAAAGTTCTGCAAGATAAGAAAGCGGATAGGTCTTTTGAGGATTGCTTCCTAAAACACCTATCATTATAAGAGGTTTAGAAAGATCTATTTCAAAACTCTTTAGAAATTCTTTTGCCTCAGTAATCTCAAGATCACTTAAATAAATTTTAGGTTGATAGGATATGCTTTGATCTAAACCCAGGCATGCTGCTAATTTCAGCCTAAACTGTATAGCGAGTCCGGCTTTATTTACTTGAGTACTTTCGTAGGTAGAACTCCTGGTGTAGAAAGCCCGGGTATACCATTTGGCTCTTCCGGAACGTATTTTAGCACCGCTATAAAAAGATAAGAGGGCAGAACCTATTTTAGAGTATGCATCAATAACTGCGGTATAGTTTTGAGCTCTAAGTAAGTGTGCAAATTTTAAGAAAGAAATTTCAGCACCCTCAAAATCTTCCTGATCAAAAATAATTTTATCAATCATCGGGTTATTTTCAACAACCGCAAACGTATGTTTTTTAATGAGGTAATGAAGTTCTGCTTCAGGATATAATTCTCGTAGGGCTTTAAAAAGGATAGATGACGTAAGTACGTCACCTATCATCTTCTGTTGTATAATGAGAATTTTCATTAAAAATCTTTAAACCGCTACATCATATTCGCGAAGTGCATCATTTAATGAAGTCTTCTTGTTGGTACTTTCTTTACGGGTACCTATAATCAATGCACAAGGAACATTGTATTCTCCTGCAGCAAATTTCTTAGTATAACTACCAGGAATTACTACAGAACGTGGGGGTACATACCCTTTAGTCTCAACAGGAGTATCACCGGTAACATCAATAATCTTTGTAGAAGCGGTTAATACAACATTTGCACCCAGAACAGCTTCTTTACCTACATGTACGCCTTCAACAACAATGCAGCGAGAGCCTATAAATGCGTTATCTTCAATGATAACAGGAGCTGCTTGTAAAGGTTCTAAAACACCACCTATGCCTACACCACCACTTAGGTGTACATTTTTACCTATTTGAGCACAACTACCTACGGTTGCCCATGTATCTACCATGGTACCTTCATCTACATATGCTCCTATATTTACATAACTTGGCATTAGAATTACACCTTTAGAGATATATGCACCGTGACGTGCAACTGCATTAGGCACAACACGTATTCCTTTATCCTGATATCCTTTTTTAAGAGGCATTTTATCGTGGTATTCAAAGATACCTACTTCTAATTTTTCCATTTTTTGAATAGGGAAATAAAGCACTACGGCTTTTTTAACCCACTCATTCACCTTCCAGCCATCACCATCTGGTTCTGCAACTCTTAAGGTACCATTATCTAGAAGTTCAATAATTTCACGTATTGCATCTTGAGTCACTTTCTCACTTAAAAGAGAACGATCTTCCCAGGCTGCTTCAATTACATTTTGTACTTGTTTCATTTAATAAGATTTCCGGTTATATAAAATAAGAGAATCGTTTAAATAGATTCAGGGTTTAAAGATAGTTTAGGCACAATAAAAAAACCAAGATACCCGCTATAAGTTTTAAAGCCTTATTTTTGCCAAAAAATAATATGGCTCGTATTCTCGCATTAGATTATGGTACAAAGCGCACAGGTATTGCAGTTACTGATGAGTTGCAGCTTATAGCTTCTGGCTTAACTACTGTAGATACTAAAGTTTTAATGGGCTTTTTAAAAGAGTATCTGGCAAAAGAAAATGTAGAGCTTATACTTTTAGGAGAACCTAAACGTATGGATTACAGTGCCTCTCAGGTAGAAGTAGAGATAAGTAAATTTCGCGAAAGCCTAGAAAAAATTACATCAATACCTATACAACGGGTAGACGAGCGCTTTACATCAAAAATGGCTGCTCAAACCCTTATAACCGGTGGTGTAAAGAAGAAGAAAAGACAGAATAAAGCACTCTTAGATGAAATAAGTGCGACAATCATTTTACAGTCATACTTATATAATTTGTAAGCTTGCTGAATATTTGAGAATTATTATATAGAAATTAGAACTCATGATTTTACCTATAGTTGCATACGGAGATCCCGTATTAAGAAAAAAAGCAGCTCCTATTGCTAAAGATTTTCCAGATTTAGATAAACTGGTTGATAATATGTTTGATACTATGTACGCGGCTAGTGGAGTAGGGCTTGCTGCACCTCAAATAGGAAAAGCAATTCGTCTATTTGTCGTAGATGCAACACCATTTGCAGATGATGACGATTTAACTGAAGAAGAACAAGCACGTTTAAAAACATTTAAGAAAGCATTTATTAATCCTGAAATTGTAGAAGAAACAGGTGACGAATGGGCTTTTAATGAAGGCTGCTTGAGTATTCCCGGCGTTAATGAAGATGTCTTTAGATGTCCTAATGTCAAGATCAAGTATCAGGATCTTGAGTTTAACGAGTATATTGAAGACTTTGATGGATTATTAGCACGTGTGATTCAACACGAGTATGACCACATTGAAGGAATTTTATTTACAGATAAACTCAGCAGTTTAAAAAAACGTATAATTAAAAGTAAGTTAGCAGCTATAAGTAAAGGAAAAACCAATGCTGAATATCGTATGCGTTTTCCCGATAAAAAAATGCGTTAATTAATTTTGCATTTAGGCTTCTAATAAATTTTGAAAATTGAAAAAGAGCCTAGATATTTGCCAGCCTCTTAATGAGCTATAATTAAAGAAATCAAACCCGCTCTTGCGGATAAAAATATATTATGAGTTTAGATAAAATAGTTTCAATTTCAGGAAAACCGGGATTATATCACCTTCGCGCACAAACGCGATCTGGTTTTATTGCAGAATCACTGGCCGATGGTAAGAAAATGCCTGTAGGTTTAAGACATAATGTGAGTGTGCTATCAGAAATCTCTATTTATACTTTAGATGGGGAGTCTCCATTGCGTGAAGTTTTTGCTAAAATAGCAGAGAAAGAAAATGGAGGTAGCGCCATAGATCACAAAGGTTCTAAAGATGAGCTCGAAGCTTATTTCTTTGAGATTTTACCAAATTTTGATGAAGATCGCGTTTATGCAAGTGATATCAAAAAGGTAATTCAATGGTATAATTTATTACAGAAAAATAACCTTTTAGGAGAAGCTCAAAAAGAAACGGCAGATGATGCTTCTGAAGAAGGTAAATCTAAAGTAGCAGCTAAAGCTGCTCCTAAAGCACAGACAACTGCAAATACACAGCCTAAAGGTGGTAAATCATCTTCGGCTAAAAAAGGTGCAAGTGCAAAAAGCACAGCAGCCCGTAAAAAATAAACAGTTTAGTTTTTATAATTTAACCACAATTTGATTGAAATCAGATTGTGGTTTTTTAGTTTATACACATACCGTTATGAATAGTAGAGAAGAGCAGTTAAAAGCAATAGATCGTTTACTAACTATTATGAATGAGTTGCGTGAGCAATGCCCGTGGGATCGTAAACAAACACTTGAAAGTCTTAGGCATCTTACCATTGAAGAGACTTACGAACTAGGAGATGCTATTCTTGATAATGACCTCGAGGAAGTTAAAAAAGAGTTGGGTGATTTATTATTACACATTGTGTTCTATGCAAAAATAGGTAGTGAAACATCTGATTTTGATATTGCCGACGTTGCTAATGGAATTTGTGAAAAACTAATTTCGCGGCATCCGCATATTTACGGTGGTGTAAAGGTTGAAAATGAGGAAGATGTAAAGCGTAACTGGGAAAATTTAAAACTGAAAGAAGGTAAAATTTCGGTATTAGAAGGTGTGCCAAAATCATTGCCAGCATTAGTTAAGGCAAGCCGTATTCAGGATAAAGTTGCCGGAGTGGGTTTTGACTGGGAAAAGCCCGAACAGGTTTTTGAAAAACTACAGGAAGAATTGGCCGAACTACAGGTTGAGGTAGATGCTAAAGATCAGGTTAAAATGGAAGCTGAGTTTGGAGATGTTTTATTTTCGATGATTAACTATGCACGATTTTTAAAAATAGACCCTGAAAGTGCACTTGAGCGTACTAATAAGAAATTTATTAAGCGCTTTCAGTATTTAGAAACTAAAGCAAAAGAAAAAAATAAAGATTTGCGAGATATGACTCTGAGAGAGATGGATGTATTTTGGGAAGAAGCTAAAAAATCTAAAATTGCGAATTAATTAAAAATTAGAGCTTTAGCATTAAAACTATTGAATTGTGCTTTGCAAAGTCTATTTTTGGGATTAAACCAACTTTATGGACTTTACTAACCCGTTAATATACGGCGTTCCCTGCTTTTTAGGATTAATACTCGTTGAACTTACCTACAGCAAACACTCAGAAAGAAAAGAACTTTATCACTGGAAAGATTTAACGGCCAGCCTCGTGATGGGTGTTGGTTCTTCTATAATAGCCCCTTTAGTTAAAACAGTCACTGTTATTTTACTCTTTAACTGGGTTTATGACCTCTTCAATCCTGAGATTGATGGAGTACGAACAAATATTATGGGCTGGACTTCTTTTGGTTATGCCTGGTATATTTGGATTTTATGTCAACTGGCAGATGATTTCTCCTATTATTGGTTTCACAGACAAAATCATATGGTGCGTTTTTTCTGGGCTGCGCACATTGTTCACCATTCTTCAGATAATTTTAATTTAGGTACTGCTGTGCGTAACGGTTGGTTTACCATATTTTACAAACCTTTGTTTTATGTATGGATTGTCGCTATAGGCTTTCCGCCAGAAATGTTAGTCGTTTGTTTAGGCATTGAAGCATTATGGCAATTTCAATTACATTCTCAATATATACCAAAGCTGGGTATTATAGATAAAGTATTTAATACCCATACGATGCATCAAGTACATCACGCCAGAAACCTGGAATATATGGATAAGAACCATGGCGGGTTCTTAAATACCTTCGATCGTATTTTTGGAACTTTTAAAGAACTTGACGAGGAGATTGATATCGAATATGGTGTAACACATGCGCCAGACTCATACAACCCTTTTGTCATACTTACACACGAGTATAAAGACATTTGGTTAGATACTAAAAAGTCTCCAAAACTTTATGATAAGTTCATGTACATTTTTGGGCCTCCGGGTTGGAGTCATGATGGGAGTACATTAACGATTAAGCAACAACGCAGACTACTGCGCGAGGAAGAAAAGTTAGGTAATTTTGAACTTGCGGAGTAGATTTATAATCTTCCTCTTAACTTAGCAAATTCCTGCTCGAGCATGATTAACTTTTCTTCAATACCGCTTGAAACTTCACTAACACGTCTTTGAAAAACAGCGGTTATACACCACATCTCTTTAACATCAGATACCGCCACAGTTATCTCATCTATACTCTTGTGATCTGCTCTTAAAATGAATTGATCATTTACGATATAAAGTCTGCGTAGTATAAGTTGGTTCATCGCTAAAACTAGCACGAGTGTGCCATTGCTCAATTTTGTATAGTTATCCTGAGGTACAAATTCTCCTATGACCCAGTCTTTAGGAAACAAACCCTGATCCTGACTACTCATTTCCAGGTTTGTGATAATGTAGGCGCGCAAGGGTGTTTTGATATCAATGGGTACTTCAACGTGAACCATATCTGCAACAAAACTATTCTTATCAAAGTAGTTTATATAATCTGCGCTATTTTTTTCTGTAATGCAGGGTATTGCGGTAAAACGTTCTTTATTAATCGCTTCAAATTGCTCAGTCAACTCTCCTTTAAATTTTAAAAGTTCGTTTACAGTTAATTCGCGTGTTAGTAAATCACCTATAGGAATGCTAAAATAATTAGCAATTTTTATTAAAGTTTCAATCTTGGGTTCACTTCGACCTTCTTCGTAAGCACCTAAAGTGCCTCGTTTTAAGTCGAATAGCTCTGCGAACGCCTGTTGACTTAAAGTTTTAACGCTGCGAATTTTTCTAATATTTTTTCCGAAAAAAGACATAATTTGCTAATTATATTTGCAATTGATAAATATTTACTTATATTTACCTAACAATATTAGCTAATAAATCAACAATCAGCTAATTTTTTTAGTATTACTGAAGTATTAGTTGGCGTTATTTTCAAATAATTTATTCATCAATCAAAAATCAAACGTTATGGGAATGCTTATTTACACATTATTAACAACAATATTTACCGCTGTCTGAAGATTTAAAGCACAGTTTTTTGTATTATTAAACTTTAGAAAAATTTAACATTTCACCAAGTACTAACCGATGAAAGATCATTTTTTAATTACAAAAACCTTTCTACTAGAACTCGATTTTAATATAACATTTGAGAATCCTGAAGATGGGATCATTGTTGTGCAAAAAGAGAGTTCTGTTATACGAAATCTTATTCTGGGAGTTGCACCGCCTATTTTAATACTAGAGCAATTTATTTTTAAGATTAACAATCAGTCTGAAAAGATATTTAAAAGCTTGTTGCAGAAAAACAGAGATATCATTCACGGCGCATTTGTGATAAACGAATCTGGTGAGAAAGTGATATTTAGAGATACGCTTCAGATTGAGAATATGGATATTAATGAATTGGAAGGTTCTTTAAACTCCTTAAGCCTTTTAATGAGTGAGTACTCAGATAAAATTATTGAATTTTCAAAATATTAAACCTTAGAAACCATGAACATTTTTAGACGACTTTTTAAAATAGGAGAGGCTGAAGCAAATTCGGCAATTGATAATATGGAAGACCCTATCAAATTAACAGAGCAGGGAATTCGTGATATGAAGCAGGATCTTGATAAAAGTCTGGAGGCTTTAGCGCAAGTAAAAGCTTTGGCTATTAGAGCTAAAAACGATCAGGATGAATATCAAAATAAAGCAGAAGAGTATCAGAGTAAAGCTATAATTATTCTTAAAAAAGCGCACAACGAGCAGATGGATGCTGCAGAAGCAGACCGCCTGGCTAAAGAAGCTTTATTAAAGAAAGAAGAAGCGCAGAAACAAGTAGAGCAGGCTAAAGTTGAATCTGAGAAATTTGACGGTAACGTAGCGCAATTGCAAAAAAATATTCAGAATATAAAAGCAAATATCAGTAAGTGGGAAAACGAACTCAAAACGCTTAAAGCTCGAGTTAAAGTGAGCAATGCTACTAAAAGCCTAAATAAACAAATGGCTGAATTAGATAGTACTGGTACTGTTTCTATGCTTGAGCGTATGAAAGAAAAAGTTGCTCAGGAAGAAGCTTTAGCAGAAGCGTATGGAGATATCGCCAGTTCAAAAAAGTCTATTGATGACGAACTGGATAAAGCAGCAGATCTTACAACTGAAAAAGCAGAAGACGAACTTGAAAAATTAAAATCGCAATTAGGTTTTAACGATTCTAAAAACCAGGCATAATGGTGAACGCAACATTAACAGAAGTCCTTTTTTCACCCGTAAATATGGTTCTATCCATATTGTTGATCATCCTTATTTTATACTGGATTGTCACCATGATAGGAGGGCTTGATTTTGATCTGGACATTGATGTCGATGTAGATATTGATGCAGATGTAGATCTTGACACCGGCCTGGAAGGCGGTAATATGGACTTTGAAGATGTGTCTAATGTTGAAGTAACAAAAGAGAATGTAATAGGGAAACGCCGTAAACCCTTAAAAGGTTGGCAGATTTTCCTAATCTACTTCAACTTTGTTGGACTTCCGTTTATGTTCACCTTTACCTGCTGGATTTTTATCTGGTGGTTAATGACCAGTATAACTACTGCGCTTACATTTACTTACGATAATGTATTTGGCTTTGCAATTATGTTAATTACGTGTATTCCGGCACTATTTGTAAATAAAATATTTACGACTCCTTTTAAAGGTTTTTTTACTCACCTCAACAAAGACGGTGATGTAGCAGTAGATTATTTGGGTAGAAAAGCAACTTTGCTTTCAAATATTTCAGGCGAAAAAATGGGCAATGCAGAAGTTGTTGCAGACGGCAACTCCATGTCTATTTATGTAAAATCACTTACGGGTGAACCACTAATTTATGGAAGTTCGGTGTTGATTATTAAACACTCACCAGATCAGACCTATTACTTAGTACAAAATTATAACGACTAAATAAATCAATCAAATATGAATCAAATTTTACCAATTATTGGAATTGGATTGGGAATTCTCTTGTTCCTGGTCATCGTTTATTTCGCGATCATCGCGATGTTTTACAAAAAAGTACATCAGGGACAGGCACTTATACGTACCGGTTTTGGTGGGACTAAAGTAGCTACAGATAAAGGTTTGTATGTAGTTCCGGTATTCCACAGAGTAGAAATCATGGATGTTTCGGTTAAGAAAATCCAGATTGAAAGACTTGGAGTAGAAGGTCTTATTTGTAAAGACAACATGCGCGCAGATATTAAAGTGGCGTTCTTCGTTAGAGTAAATAATGATGTTGCCTATATTAAAAAAGTGGCGCAGACTATTGGTGTTGCTCGTGCTTCTCGTATAGAAACCCTTGAAGATCTTTTTGAAGCTAAATTCTCTGAAGCTCTTAAAACTGTTGGGAAGAAATTTCAGTTTATTGAATTGTATGAGGCGCGTCGCGAGTTTCGTGATGAGATCGTAGACATCATTGGTACAGATCTTAATGGGTATACGCTAGAAGATTGTGCGATTGACTTTTTAGAGCAAACTCCGGTTATACATTTAAAAGCCGATAATATTCTGGATGCCGAAGGGATTAAGAAAATTACAGAGCTTACCGCAATTCAGAATGTAAAAGCAAACCTTATTAAGAGAGATGAGGAGAAAACCATTCGCAAGCAGGATGTTGAAGCTCGCGAGGCGATACTAGAGTTAGACAAACAGCTTGCTGAAAAAGAAGAACAGCAGAAACGAGAGATTGCTAATATTAAAGCACGAGAGGAAGCAGAGACGATGAAGGTTGCAGAAGAAGAACGCCTTAAGTCTGAAACAGCGCGTATTGCAACACAGGAAAAAGTTAAGGTTGCAGAAGAAAATATGGAGCGTCAGATTATTGTCGCTGCAAAAAATAAACAACGCACCGATGCTGTAGAAACAGAACGTGTTGAAAAAGATCGTTTACTGGAAGCAACTGAAAGAGAACGTGTGGTAACACTAGCTCAAATTGAGAAAGAGAAAGTTGTAGAAGTTGAGAAGAAAAATATTCAGGATGTGATACGCGATCGTGTTATTCTTGAAAAAGGTGTGGTGGCCGAGCAGGAGAATATGAAAGATATTCAGGCATTTAAAACGGCAGATCGAGATAAGCAGGTTAAAATTACCATAGCTGAAGCTAATGCAGAAGAATCATTAATTAAAACGATTAAAGCTGCCGAAGCTCAAAAAGAAGCTGCTAAACAAAAAGCGGAAGAAATCAATATCGAAGCGCTTGCTCATAAAGAAGCTTCAGAGAAAGAAGCGCAGGCACGTAAAATTTTAGCAGAAGCACAAGCTAAAGAAGAAGCGACTGTAGGTATGTCTGAAGCACAGGTAATGCACGCAAAAGCAGATGCGCACGAGCGCCAGGGTGTTGTTGAAGCCTCTATTATAGAGAAGAAAGCAAAAGCAGAAGCAGCCGGTATGGAAGCAAAAGCAGATGCCAAGCGCAAAGATGGTATGGCAGAAGCAGATGTAATAAAAGGTAAAGCACTTGCAGATGCAGCAGGTATCGAAGAAAAAGCAAACGCAATGAAGAAACTTGACGGTGTAGGTAAAGAGCACGAAGAGTTTAAACTGCGTTTAGATAAAGAATTGCAAGTTGATCTGGCTCATATAAACATTCAAAAAGATATTGCTGATGCTCAGGCTCAGGTAATAGGCGATGCGTTGAAAGCAGCTAAAATTGATATTGTAGGTGGCGAGACCATGTTCTTTGATCAGATTATCGGTCAGATTACCAGAGCAAAAGGTTACGATCGTCTGGTAGCTAACAGCACTAATATTCAGGATGTAAAGAATGCAATTTTGGGCAGCGACGATGTCAAAGGTAATTTGCTTGAAAAAGTAAAAGAGTTTGCAGACAAATACGGCGTTTCTTCAGAAGATATTAAAAATCTTACGATAGCAAACCTGTTAATGCATCTCAAAGAGCAATCTCACGACAGTGAAGAGCAGAGTTTATTTGGTAATCTTTTTAATCTTGCAAAAGGTTTAGGCTTATCTGATAAGAAGCTGAAGTAAAATTAAATAAGCACTTCGACAGGCTCAGTGTGACGTTGTGGTGTCAGTCTGAGTTTGTCGATTACTTTAAGAAAAGTAATTCAGAGAGATGCAAGTCTAAGCTTGTCGAAGACCTATTCAGTTAGTTACTATAATTACTTAAAAAAGTAAGATTTAAAATGGCAGAAACGTCAAAATCAATAAATAACCCTATAGAAACTCCTACTCAGGATACTCTTGATGGAGGCACCTATGCGATCATACGTGGGCGTTTGCAAAAGCATAAGCAGGAGCTTCAGGATAAATTAGGAAAACTAAATGAAGATCGTAAGACGGTTTTTGGATCGTTAGAGACTAAACTTATTGCTAATGACCGTATCAATACAGAAAATAACTGTATTGCGCGAGATATCGTTTCACTGGGAGAAACCTGTATTTTTGGTTATAATGTTCATTTTGGACTGCGTACAGAAATTTTACTTTCAGATGTGTTTAGTATGTATCGTTTTACTGAAAATCGATTTGAAGCAATTTCTCTTGATTTATTGGAAGATAATACCTTCAAAACCGATTTTTCCAATCTTTATAAATACTACCGCAATACCATTTTTTCACGTTTTGCCATCATAGGAAACTACCTGCATATGGTGTTTCAGCTGAGCGAAAGTGTGACTGATATTAAAACTTTTAAGTGGTTAATAAAAGAAAATAGACTTGAGTATATAGATAACCGTAGTGACCACGAGTATCGTTTCCCGGCGCAGCATGAGTTTAAATGGTTAGAAGTTACCCGCGATATGCACCGTTATGGTGTACACTCGCATGTTTCGATCTTAGATCGTGTTTTTGTAGAGACTATAGGGGGTGATTTAACTATTAAAATTGAAGACAACACCGAAGATGGTAAAGGTATTTTATCTGAACCTGTAGCACATTTAGACCAGACGCTTGATGATGGTCAATATCGCTTTGCCGATTTAGGAAACTTAATCGCGATTGAAATAAAACCCTTTCAGGAACCGCCCAGATACTTTGTATACAATCATAAAATAAAAGAAGTTCATAAGATTGAAAGCATAGGTAAAGCAGCTGTCTTACTGCCAGACGATCAGGGTATAATTTTCCCGAATGGCTATTATTTGCAAACCGGTGAATACCATGTTTTTGATGACGGAATCATTGATTTAAAATTTCAACAGAAAATTGCTTCGCCTAATGGGGAGGATTTTATGTATGTGTTTTATGAGCCTAAAAAGGGCTTGTACAAATTGATGTCCTATAACATCATTAGTCAGGAAATTATTACGCCTATTGTTTGTAGTGGTTTTACGGTTTTAGAAAATGGCGAACTCTGTTATTTTAATTCCGAAGAAAATCAAACTAAACATCATACGGTACAAATCTGGCAAACGCCTTATCTGCAGGGCGATTATATGCCTTCTCAGTATACAGATTCTATACTCTATAAAATAGGTAACAAAGACATCGTTAAGGCGATGGCAGAGTCACAAGCCTTAATTACGCTGCTAAATAAAGAAGATAATTATGATGGTCTTTATGCAGATATAGCAAAGTCTGCTAAAGATATTAAAGATGCTTATTATTGGCTTACCGATGAACAAACGCAACGTTTAGATCTTCCGCTTGCGGAAATAAATAAAGCCGCAAATGCCGCAATCGACGAATTTGAAAAGGTTACTCAACTGCGTCAAAATGCAAAGAAGCAAACTAAAGAAATACGGGAAGACGCAGAGCAGGTTTTTAGTAAAATAAAAAGCACCTCGTTTAAGTCTATTAATGAATTTGTAGAGCTGTTGACTCAATTGCGTGCTTTACGCGGAAAAGTTATTAGTCTTTATGAAGTACGTTATGTTGATACAGCTTTTCTAAAAAAGTTAGAGGAAGATATTGCAGGACAATCTCAAAAAATTTCTGAGCGTTGTGTTCAGTTCTTGTTAGATCCTAAAGCGTTACAACCCTATCACGATAAAGTATCTGAGAAAAAAACAGCGTTAGATGAAATTGAAAAGGTTATCAATGCTAAAAAGCTTGAAGAGGAAGTAAATCAGATTGCGGCAGATTTAGAGTTATTGATTGATATTGTAACCAATCTTGAGATAGAAGATACCTCACACGCAACACAGATTGTCGATGCTATTTCGTTGATTTTCGCAACTATAAATCAGCTCAAAGCTGCACTCAAGAACAAGAAAAAAAGTTTAGGAAGTGCAGAAGCACAAGCAGATTTTGCCGCGCAACTTAAATTGATTGATCAAAGTATCATCAACTACCTGGATATTGCGGCTACGCCGGAAAAATGCGACGAGTTTCAAAATAAGATTTCAATTCAACTTGAAGAATTAGAAGGTAAATTTGCAGATTTTGAAGAATTTATTTCCCTTATTTTGGAAAAGCGCGAAGAAGTTTATGCTGCTTTTGAAGCACGGAAAAACGCGTTGGTTGAGAAACGAAATAAAAAAGCATTATCTCTTAAAAATGCTTCAGAACGTATATTAAAAGGTGTTGAAAAGCGAGCTCAAAGTCTGGGTTCTGTAGATGAAATCAACGGGTATTTTGCTGCAGATTTGATGATAAATAAGGTGCGCGACATTATCAAGCAGCTTAATGATTTAGATGATAGTGGTAAGGCAGAAGAGTTAGAAACCGCTTTAAAAGTTGCACGTGAAGATGCGCTACGCAAACTCAAAGATAAACTTGATCTGTATGAAGATGGTGAGAACATCATACGTTTAGGAAAACATAAATTTGGGGTAAACCGTCAGGCACTTGATTTAACTATTGTTTTAAAAGATGGCGTTCTTGCATATCACCTTACCGGCACAGATTTTTATCAGGAGCTTAATCACCCGATTTTATTGAACTCCCGTCAGATTTGGGATCAGGAATATGTTTCAGAAAATGAGTTTGTTTACCGTTCTGCATACTTGGCTTACTCAATTTTTGAAACTACAGCTACGCATCTTTTACAACAGGCTTCAGACGAAGAGCTCTTAAAAATTGTACAGGAGGCGAGTAGCAATAAGTATAGCGAAGGCTACGTGAAGGGTGTTCACGATGTTGATGCAGCCAATATTTTGCGTGTACTTGTACAAAAACACAATGATTTAGGCTTGTTAATCTATCAGCCACAAATACGTGCAAATGCTCAGTATTTTTGGAATTACTTAGATGAAACTGACAAAAAGCAACTAAATACCCAAATAAAGTCTTCAGGAGAGGTGCTTCAATATTTTCCTGATAATCCTGATTATGAGTTTGTGGTAAACATATTAATTGCTAAACTGAGTGTTTTCGCAGAGGAGACCGTTTTATTTCCTAAAGAACATAGCGCAACTATTGCAGCATACCTTTTTAAAGAATTGCAAAGTGACGAATCGTTTATAAATAGCGCTTTAGCGGTTTCAATAAAAGATGACTTTATAATTCATTTAAAAGAACAGCAGGCAGATCTTAAGTTTAAAAATAGTTACGAGTCGCAAATAGATTATGCCTCTAAAATAAGGCTTGTTAGACAGTGGATTTCGGCGTTTATTAAAAGTAGTCGTGTTTCTCAAGTAAATGAGCAGCTGCAGCAATTGCAGTATGCAGATGAGGTTGTTTGTTTAATTCTATTTGAGGATGATTCGGTTTCCAAGGTTAATGCAATTTCACCTAATGAAGTAATAACGAATTTAAGTGGCGATCACAAAACGTTATCTAACGGTACGTTCAATTTTAACTATCACGAGTTTGTGACGACTTTATCTGCTTTTGTAACTCAAGATGTACCCACTTTTGAGGCTTTTCGCCAGGCGAAACATGAAGTCACACAAACCCTGAAAGAAGACCTGAAACTTGAAGAGTTTAAACCGAAAGTTTTGACTTCGTTTGTACGAAATAAATTAATAGATCAGGTATACTTCCCTCTTTTTGGAGACAATCTTGCAAAGCAATTAGGAACTGTGGGAGACACCACACGTACAGATCGTATGGGAATGTTACTGTTAATCTCGCCGCCGGGTTACGGTAAAACCACCCTGATGGAATATATCGCCAATCGCCTGGGACTGGTTTTTATGAAAATAAACGGTCCGGCGATAGGGCACGAGGTGACTTCAGTAGACCCCGCAGCAGCGACCAATTCGGCTTCTCGTGAAGAATTAAAAAAGTTGAACCTGGCTTTTGAAATGGGTAATAACGTGATGCTGTATCTGGATGATATTCAGCATTGCAATCCAGAGTTTTTACAGAAGTTTATTTCGCTCTCAGACGGAACCCGAAAAATAGAAGGTGTTTATAAAGAAAAACCTAAAACCTACGATCTTCGCGGAAAGAAATTCTGTGTGATAATGGCTGGTAACCCTTATACCGAAAGCGGTGCAAAATTCCAGATTCCAGATATGCTCGCAAACCGGGCTGACATTTACAACCTGGGAGATATAATAGGTGATACCGCAGATTTATTTGAACTGAGTTTGATTGAAAATTCTCTTACTGCAAATCCTGTTTTACAGCAATTAGGTAGTAAGAATTTTGAGGATGTTTATACGCTTCTAGAACGTTTAGAATCAGGAAATCAAGAATTACAGTTAAAAGGTAATCACAGTAACCGCGAGATAGAAGAATATCAATCTGTTCTAGAAAAAGTTCTAAAAATTAGAAATACGGTACTTGCAGTAAATACAGCATATATAAAATCTGCTGCGATGGAAGATGCCTATCGTACAGAACCCTCCTTTAAATTACAAGGATCTTACAGAGATATGAATAAGCTGGTCGCTAAGGTAGTGCCCATTATGAATGATAAAGAGCTGCAAACGCTATTACTAGCGCATTATGAAAGTGAAGCGCAAACGCTCACGGGTTCTGCAGAAGCAAACTTGTTGAAATACAAAGAATTAATTGATTCGATTTCAAATGAAGAACAAGCCCGATGGGCATCTATCAAAGAAACCTTTGTAAAAAACAACAAGCTCAAAGGTTTTGGTAATGCAAATGAGATGGCTCAGGTTTTAGCCCAGATGATGCAATTCTCAGATAATTTGGAAGGCATCAAACAGGTTTTGCAAACAGGTTTGAATAAAAATTAAAGAAACTATGAGTTCCTGGATTTAAGTTTTTTGTAGTTTTTTTTAATGGCATTTTTATTTCTGTCGGCAAATATTACTGCGTAATAGCCAATTTGCATAGCAGTTGTGAATAGGAAAAAACGGCTTATAAGTTTTCTGGGTTTCATAATTTCTATTTTAGAATACTAATAATAGCAGTTTAATACCGCATATAGGGTTAAAGAACTCCTATAATTGAGGTCTAAGTATAGTTTTGTATTTTCAATACCCAAAAATTATGAGTCCAAAAATACTAGAAATTGAATCCCGGAAATTAGTGGGTAAATGTCTTACAACTACACTTTCATTTGATGATACCGCTGTCTTGTGGAAGGAATTTATGTCACGGCATAAGGAAATTAAAAACCGAATAGGGTCGAGTTTTTATTCAATACAAGTGTATCCTTTTGGTTTTAATCCGGAAGAATTTACGAGAGAAACTAAATTTGAACGCTGGGCAGCAGTTGAAGTAGAATCGTATGAAGAAGTCCCAGAAGGAATGCAAACTAAAACTCTTGCCGGCGGATTATATGCTGTATTTAAGCATGTAGGTCCGGTTAAGAAATTTGTAGAAACTTCCAATTATATCTACGGAAGCTGGTTACCGCAAACTAAATATAAACTAGATGATCGCGCGCACTTTGAACTGCTTGGAGAAAACTATTATGGTCCAGAACATCCTGATTCTGAAGAGGAGATATGGTTGCCTGTTCAGTTGAAGTAAAAGTTTTAAATTCATCTAACATCTAACATCTAACATCTAACATCTAACGATGATGATAAGGTTCATTTCGTAAAATAGTGAAAGCTCTGTAAACCTGCTCGGTCATAAATAGCCGAATCATCTGATGTGAAAAGGTCATTTTTGAAAGGGACACTTTGCCTATAGCTTTTGCATAAACTTCCGCAGAAAATCCATAGGGACCGCCAATAACAAACACCAAAGTTTTGATACCGCTGTTCATTTTTTTCTGAAGATACACAGCAAACTTCTCACTGCTAAACTCTTTTCCATTTTCATCTAAAAGAATCAATTCGTCCTGAGGATTCAGTTTTGACAGAATCAATTCGCCTTCTTTCTCTTTCTGTTGTTCTTCAGACAGGTTTTTTGTCTTCTTGAGATCGGGTATAATCTCCAATTCAAAATTTACATAATGCTTTAGTCGTTTAGTATAAATCGCAATAAGTGCGTCTAAATGAGCATCATCAGTTTTGCCTATGCAAAGAAGTTTAATATTCATAATTCAAAAATAATATTTTTCATAGTTGAGGGCATAATAAAACACGGGCTACTTTAGAATAATTGCAAATGGGAATTGTAAATTGGCAGGTTGTTTTTCTAACTTAGCACAAACCGATAAAATTTATGATTTCACAAGCTAAACTCAATAAAGAGATAGATTTAATTATTGAAAATGCTATCCGCGAAGATGTAGGCCCCGGTGATTATAGTTCGTTATCCTGTATCCCAAGTGATGCTACCGGAAAGGCAAAGCTTTTGGTTAAAGAAGCGGGCATTATAGCCGGTGTATCGTTTGCCTGCAATGTTTTTAATTATGTAGATCCTTCGTTAGATGTAGAAATACTGATTAAAGATGCAGCAGAAGTTAAGGTGGGTGACATCGTATTTTATGTAAGTGGAAATTCTCAAAGTATTTTGAAAGCGGAGCGTCTTGTTCTAAACGCAATGCAGCGTATGAGTGCTATTGCTACAAAAACTAAGCACTATGCAAACTTACTTGAAGGCACAAAAACAAAAATTTTAGATACGCGTAAAACCACTCCTGGATTTAGAGCCCTAGAAAAAATAGCTGTAAAAATAGGAGGTGGCGAAAATCATCGCTTTGCATTATACGATATGGTGATGTTGAAAGATAATCACATCGATTTTGCAGGCGGAATAACTTTAGCTATTCAAAAAACACAAAAATTTTTAGCCGAAAATAATCTTGATCTCAAGATAATTGTTGAGGCACGAGATCTTACTGAAGTTAAAGAGATTTTAGCGGCAGGTGGTGTTTATCGTATATTACTTGATAATTTTAATTATGAAACCACTCGTAAAGCTGTAGAAATTATAGGAGATCAGTGTTTAACCGAATCTTCTGGAGGGATTAATGAAGAAACGCTTGTTGAGTATGCGAAGTGCGGAGTAGATTATATTTCTAGTGGGGCATTAACACATTCTGTTTATAATATGGATTTGAGTCTTAAAGCTGTATAAATGGATAAAGAGTTCAATGAGAAACTATTAACCATAAAATTTCTGTTGCCGGTAGTAAAATGGGCTAAGGGCGTAATTTTACCCGGTTTTGAAGGACTATCACTTCATGATTTCTGGGAAATGTATGCGGTAGGTATTCTTAAGGGAACTTTCGCAACACGTGCAAGCGCAATTGCTTTTAGCTTTTTTATGGCGCTGTTTCCATTCTTTTTATTTATTTTAAACCTTATTCCCTACGTACCTATAGACGGTTTCCAAACTGAATTTTTAGCTTTTATAAACACAATTCTTCCGCCGCAGACACAAGAATTTTTTGATCCTATTTTATTAGATATTGCAGCTAACCCACGCGGTGGTTTACTTTCATTTACATTAATTTTTGCAATTTTTTTAATGGCAAATGGAGTAAATGCCATATTTACCGGGTTTGAGTACAGTTTTCATAGTATAACTAACAGGCCTATCGTACGTCAATATTTTATTGCTCTAGGTGTTTCGTTAATGTTGGCACTGTTGTTGCTTTCAATTGTTGTAGCCGTATTGTACTTTCAATATATTATTATTGATCTGAAAAGCAGAGATATAGTAGATGAAAATACCTTAAAACTTTTTTCTCAATTGGGAAGTTTTAGTGCTTTATTAATTTTGATTTATGGTGTGGTGGCAACGCTTTATTATTTTGGTACTAAAGAAGGAAAAAACGCCAGGTTTTTTTCAATAGGAGCAACACTTACAACGATATTGTTTGTGGTAACAACCTATTTCTTTGGGATTTACATTAATAATTTTGCTACGTACAACCAGCTTTATGGTTCAATAGGCGCCTTATTAATAATGATGGTGTACATCTGGTTAAATTCAAATTTGTTGTTGCTGGGGTTTGAATTAAATGCCACAATGTATAGATTGAAAAGAAGTCACGAACTACGAAAAAATTAGAAAAAAAGAGTATTGTTCTTGTTAATAATATTGAATATTAATGTAGATTTAACGAATAACTTAAATAAACAACCCCTTAATTTAGAATTATGAAAAAAGTATATGCGTTTTTAGTTGTAGCACTTATTTGTTCAGCAGGAGTTTTTGCTCAGGATGTAACCGGTAAATGGAAAACCATTGACGATGAGACAGGAGATGCAAAATCTATAGTTGAGATCTATAAAAAAGATGGAAAAGTTTACGGTAAAATTGTTGAAATTTTAAATAAAGACCGTCAGGACGCTAAATGTGTAGATTGCCCTGGTTCTGATAAAGGTAAGCCTGTAAACGGTCTTGTCATCATAAAAGGATTAGAAAAAGATGGTGATGAGTATGCAGATGGTAAAATACTTGATCCTCAAAGTGGTAAACTGTATAAATGTCTAATAGAATTAGAAGGTGCAAATAAACTTAAAGTTAGAGGTTATGTAGGCTTTTCTTTATTAGGAAGAACGCAATACTGGACTCGCGTAAACTAAAAATTTATAACCCATAATCTAAGGCTGTTTCTAAATCTAGAGACAGCCTTTTTTTTATCTTTACCCTGTGTATTTTGTAGATGTAATCTTACCTATTCCTGTTGAAAATGCATTCACTTATCGTATAAGTGAAGCTGAGTATTCCTTTATTAAACCTGGGATGCGTCTCGCTGTACCCTTTGGTAAAAGTAAGATTTATACCTCAATGGCTATTGCTGTACATCAAAATGAGCCACGCATTTATGAAGCTAAAGAGATAGAGCAAATCTTAGATGAGACACCTATTGTTCATCCTGAACAACTCACCTTCTGGAAATGGATGGCAGAATATTATATGTGTACTTTAGGAGAAGTGATGCGTGCAGCCTTGCCCGGTGCTTTTTTGTTAGAAAGTGAGACTATCATAAAACGACTGGTTAAAAATGATAGTACTCCACATTTAGATGTCTTAGATGAAGATGGGGAGATGATTCTTCAGGCTTTTGAGAATAAACCTATTTTGCGCATAAGTGAGGTAATGCAATTACTGGGTAAAAAGAAAGTTCTGCCCAGTATTAAAAGTCTTATAGATCTTGATCTGGTTGTGCTAGACCAGGAAATCTATGAAAGTTACAAGCCTAAGTTGATTACGTATGTTCGATTAACTAAGGAGTTTGAACAAGAAGAGAAGATGCATCAGGCATTAGATGATTTAGACAATGCACCTAAGCAGCGTGAACTATTACTTACGTATTTTTCATTACAGGCACGATCTAAGAAACCTATTAAATCTAAAGATTTGCAAGATGCCAGTAGCGCAAGTGCAGCTCAATTAAAAGCTTTGGTCGCTAAGGGTATTTTTGAAACTTACAAAATTCAAAAAGATCGAATAGCCTATTCAGGGAATAAAGATTCACACATAAAAGAATTAAATAGTCAACAAGAGCGGGCATTAAGGGAGATTAATGAATCTTATAAAAATCATGAAGTTTGCCTATTGCACGGAGTAACGGCCTCGGGTAAGACAGAAGTATATGTTAATCTAATTAAATCATATCTCGATGCCGGCAAACAAGTTCTTTATTTATTACCAGAAATTGCCCTAACCACTCAGCTAGTAGCGCGTTTACAAGAATATTTTGGTAATCAACTTTCTGTGTATCATTCTAAATACTCAGTTCATGAGCGTGTAGAAGTATGGAATAATGTACTGAATAAAGAATCAAAAGCTCAGCTTATTTTAGGGGCGCGCAGTGCTCTTTTTCTTCCGTTTAATAACTTAGGTCTTGTGGTTGTAGATGAGGAGCACGAGAGTAGCTATAAACAATATGATCCTGCGCCACGATATCAGGCACGAGATGCGGGTATCGTTTTAGCGAGTTTACAAAAGGCTAAGATTTTACTTGGGTCGGCAACACCTTCATTAGAAACGTTTTATAATGCCAGTAGCGGTAAATATGGTTTAGTAACGATGAAAGAGCGCTATGGAAACATTCTAATGCCCGAAAATACGATAATAGATATTCAAGATCGGCAACGTAAGAAACGTATGACCGGCCACTTTAGCGATGATTTGTTGCGTGCAATTACAGATGCTTTAGCGCTTGGGGAACAGGTGATTTTATTTCAAAATAGAAGAGGATACTCGCCTATACTTGAATGTAAAACCTGTGGTCACGCACCACAATGTCCCAATTGTGATGTAAGTTTAACCTATCACAAGCACCGCGAGCAACTGCGTTGTCATTATTGCGGTTATCATATTGCCATGCTTAAAAAATGTATGGCTTGCGGTAGTGTAGAATTAGATACTAAAGGTTTTGGTACAGAACAAATAGAAACAGAATTAAAAGCACTTTACCCGGAGCATTCCATAGGTCGAATGGATTCTGATACGACACGTGGTAAATTTGGTTTTGAAAAGATAATAACAGCATTTGAGCAAGGAGAACTAGATATTTTAGTTGGAACACAAATGCTTACTAAAGGACTTGATTTTAGAAACGTGACCCTTGTAGGAATATTAAATGCAGATAATATGCTGAATATTCCAGACTTTAGAGCGCACGAGCGTAGTTTTCAATTGATACAGCAGGTATCAGGTAGGGCAGGGCGTACAGAAAAAAGGGGAACCGTTTTAATACAAAGCTACAATCCGCATCATCAAATATTGCAACAGGTTTCTATGAATGACTATGATGCGATGTATCGTGAACAGCTAGAAGAGCGCCATCAATATAAATATCCGCCGTTTTGCAGATTGATTAAAATAACATTGAAACACCGGGATTTTCAGAAAATTGAAGAATCTTCACAATGGATGGGGCAGGCATTGAAGAATATCTTTAAAGAAGAGGTTTTAGGACCTGAGCCTCCTCCGGTTTCCAGAATACGTAATGAATATTATCGAAATATTCTGATCAAGATTCCGCGAAAGCAAAGCCTCGCAAAAACGAAAAAAGCGATTTTAAGAGTGCGAACAAGTTTTTTGAGTGTTTCGCAATTTAGAAGCGTTAAGGTGGTTATTAATGTAGATAACTATTAAGTATAAAAAATCCCGATTATTTAATCGGGATTTTAAATATAAATGTGTTTGTGGTATTAGTTAGATAAGGCTTCCATAAGCTTTGTCTTCTTATGTCTACTTAAAGGTATCTTATCTCCTTCAATCTCAATATTACGACTGTTGTATTTCTCAACTTTGTCCAGATTAATAATATAAGACTTATGAATTCTCATAAAACGTTCTGAAGGCAACTGCTCTTCAAAAGCTTTCATTGTAGAAAGTACAATAATAGGCTCATTGTAAGTAACAAGCTTCACATAGTCTCCTAAAGCCTCGATAAACTTAAGGTCATTAAGAAATACTTTCTTCTTTTTAAGATTGCTTTTTACAAAGATATAGTCATCATCTTCAACACTCCCTTCCGTTTTAAGGCGGTGTAAATTAATGGCTTTATGTACAGCATTTAAGAAACGATCTTTAGTAAGTGGTTTACGTAAATAGTCTATAGCATTGTAATTAAATGCTTTATATGCATATTTAGTTTTACCTGTAACAAAAATTATCTGAGGCTTGTGAACCAAGTCGTCAAGCAAGTCAAACCCTGTAAGAATAGGCATTTCTATATCTAGAAAAATAAGGTCAACCTTAGTTTCTAACAGACCGTTTTTAGTTTCGATTGCGTTATTGTATTGTGCTGCCAAACGCAGGTTAGGATGATCTTTGATCATTTTAACAATGGCAAGACGCTGCAAGCTTGAGTCATCTACTACAGCACAGTCTAGTATGAGTTCTTCCAAAATATTTAATGAGATAACATTAGTAACAAATCTTACTGCAATATAAGTATTTACCAATTACTTTGTGTATTTCATCGATATATTTTTTGATATCTTAATTGGCTGAATTAAATGAGTATAAATTCATTTTAAAATTATGTATAAACAGAGTTTGTTAAGTGGAAAAATAACATTACTTTTGCACTCATTTTTATATAAATAAACATTTTTTATGAATCATTACGAAACTGTTTTCATCTTGAATCCCGTTTTATCTGATGACCAGGTAAAGGAAACAGTAAAGAAATTTGAAGATTTTCTTGTTTCTAACGGTGCCAAGATGATATCCAAAGAAGATTGGGGGCTAAAAAAATTAGCTTACGCAATCCAAAACAAAAAAAGTGGTTTCTACCATCTTTTTGAATTCACGGTACCTGGAGAGGTTATCAAGAGTTTTGAACTAGAGTTTAGACGTGACGAACGTGTTATGCGTTTCTTAACTGTAAGCTTAGACAAGCACGCGATCGAGTGGGCTGAAAAGCGTAGAAAACGTAACAAAGAAAAAGCATAGTTATGGCATCATCTATAGAGCAACAAGCAAAAGCTAAGAAAGATGGGGAAATCAGATATTTAACTCCGTTAAATATTGAAACCTCTAAAACAAAAAAATACTGTCGTTTTAAGCGTTCTGGTATTAAATATATTGATTACAAAGATGCAGATTGGTTAGCTTCTTTCGTAAATGAGCAAGGTAAATTGTTACCACGTCGCCTTACAGGAACTTCTTTGAAGTATCAGCGTAAAGTAAGTGTAGCAGTTAAAAGAGCAAGACATCTTGCACTTATGCCTTATGTAACTGATTTATACAAATAAAAACTAGATAAGATGGAAGTTATTTTAAAGAAAGACGTCGAAAATCTAGGATTTACTGATGATCTTTTAACTGTGAAAAACGGTTATGGAAGAAATTTTCTTATCCCACAGGGTTACGCAATTTTAGCAACTCCTTCTGCTAAGAAGGTTTTAGCTGAAAACTTAAAGCAACGTGCTTATAAAGATAAGAAGATTGTAGATGCTGCTAAAACTCAGGCTGAAAAATTAAACGGTTTAGATATTAAACTTACAGCTAAAGCAGGTGAGGCAGATAAATTATTCGGTTCTATTACAGATGCAGATCTTGCAGCTGCTCTTGCTAAAAATGGTGTAGAGATAGACAGAAAATATATTACAATTGCAGGTGGTAACATTAAACGTTTAGGTCAATATGAAGCTAGTCTTCGTTTTCACCGTGAAGTTGTTGCTACTCTTACATTTGATGTTGTAGCAGAAGCTTAAGACATTCAAGTTATAAATCAAAGCTTCCGCTAACCGCGGGAGCTTTTTTATTTTAAAAAAATAGGCAATGAAGTATATCAGACTTACAAAAGAGCAATTAGAAGAGATGCATAAAGAGTTTATCAACTTTTTAGCAGCACAATCTATAACTGCAGAGGAGTGGGAATCTATTAAAAAAGATAAACCCGAAGTTGCAGAACAAGAACTTGATGTATTTAGCGATTTAGTTTGGGAAGGCGTACTTAGTAAAGTTGAATATCTTGAGCATTTTTCTGCTCAGCATATGTTTCTTTTTAAAGTAGGAGATGTAAAAATTAGTATGATTTCTGTTGAAGTTGAAAATAAAGAAATAGATATTACTACACCAGCCGGCTACAAATGGTTACAGAGTAACTTTATGAAAGATGAAGTTAACTTGTATACTTCGAGTAAGCTCTTATCTGAAGATCGTAACAATGATATTTTCGTTTTAATACGACAGGGAGCTTCAATAACTCAAGGAGATTTATTTGCCTGGTTTGAGAAATTTGTAGAGGTTGAATAGTGATTTGGTTATATTAAAAAAGCCTGTCTGATCTTAAATCAGACAGGCTTTTTTTTATTCATAACGTAACGATTCTATCGGGTCTAGTTTAGCAGCTTTTATAGCGGGGAATAAACCTGCGACAATTGCCACAATAATAGTTATAGCGGTAGCAGAAAGCATTGCCATCCACGGAGTGGTAAAATTAAAATTGGCAACTGTAGAAATGAGCAATCCTATAGAGATCCCCAGTATAATGCCTAGTATACCTCCAAATTGCCCAATGATTATAGTTTCCATTAAAAATTGACCGGCAATAATTGACTTTTTGGCACCTAAAGCTTTTCTAACACCTATCTCCCGTGTGCGTTCGGTAACTGAAACTAACATGATATTCATCAAAGCTATAGAAGATCCTAAAACGGTAATCATACTAATGATCCATGCCGCCATAGAAAGATATCCGCTAATTTGGGAAATTTGATTTATTAAGTCGTCACTTCTCCCTATTCCGAAGTCATTTTCTTCAACAGGAGCTAATTTTCTAATATTTCTAAAGGTAATCACAGCTTCATCCAGAGCGCCGTCAAGCAATTGTTTGTCGTCTACTTTAACGCTAACATTATAATTTATATTAGGAGCGGTAAACATAGAGCGTGCAATCTGTATAGGTATAAGAACACGTAGATCCTGGCTGTTTCCAAAGGTGGAGCCTTTCTCTTCCAAAATGCCTATTACTTTAAATTTTGTTCCGCGTATGCTTATTGTCTTATCAATAGGATCTAAATTTTTAAGAAGTCCGTTTCTAAAATCACTTCCCAAAATACATACGTTGTTGTTATTTTCTACATCAAACTGATTAAAATTACGGCCCTGCGCCAATTCTAGTCCAGAATTCTCAAGAAAATTTTCATTAGTCCCAAGAACGGTTACTTCAGGATCTGTATCTTGATTCTCATATTTAACCTCTGCATTGGCTGTACCTGTAAAAGATACTGCAACGTGCGTCATCGGGTAGGTATAGCGTTCTTCAAAATCGCGAACCTGGGTATATCGAATGGTAGGATTTACTTTTTGAGTCTCACCACTACCACGTCTTTGGGTTGTAAACTCATAGCGCTGTATGTTAAAGGTGTTTGATCCCATAGAAGAGAAATCACTACTAATTGTATTTTCAAGTGCTTTTACAAGGCTTAAAATAGCAACCAAAGCAGTTATACCTATAGCAATAATCACTACAGTAAGTATGGTTCTTAAAAGCTGACTGCGTATCGCATCAAAAGCGATACGTAGATTTTCCCTAAAAAGTGAGAACATAAAATTAAGATTTGAAACTATAAGTCTGCTAAAGTGCTAAAAAGTTACCGTTTTAAAAAAATAAGAAGTGGCAAACCCTCAATTTTTTAAGATATTTGCAGCCGCGCATCTTTATAGATGCCTTTATAAATTAAAATTAAGCATTTACTGCTTTGAACAGATATTAAAAATGGCCCAAAAACCAAGTATACCTAAAGGAACCCGAGATTTTTCTCCTGAAGAAGTTTCAAAACGTAATTATATTATAAGTACGTTACGACATAATTTTGAGCTATTTGGTTTTCAGCCTATAGAGACGCCATCTTTTGAAAACAGCAGCACCTTAATGGGTAAATACGGTGAAGAAGGTGATCGTCTTATTTTTAAAATATTAAATAGTGGCGATTACTTAAATAAAGCTTCTGAAGAGAATTTATCTTCAAAAAACAGTACTGCACTTACTTCAGAAATCTCAGAAAAAGCATTACGCTATGATTTAACAGTACCATTTGCACGCTACGTGGTTCAGCATCAAAATGAGATAGAATTCCCATTTAAACGGTATCAGATTCAACCGGTTTGGAGGGCAGATCGTCCTCAGAAAGGCCGTTTTAGAGAGTTTTTTCAATGTGACGCAGATGCAGTGGGATCAGATAGTCTACTGCAAGAAGTTGCATTTATTCAGCTTTATGATGCGGTTTTTACCGATTTAGGGCTGAAAGGCGCAACGGTAAAAATGAATAACCGTAAAATTCTTTCCGGCCTTGCCGAAACTATAGGCGAAGCCGATAAGTTGATAGATTTTACAGTAGCCTTAGATAAACTAGATAAAATAGGTGAGGAAGGTGTTATAAAAGAAATGCTTGAAAAAGGTATTTCTGAAAAAGCCATTGAGCGTGTGAAGCCTATTTTTAGAGTTCATGGTAATTTTGCTGATAAACTAATTTTATTAAAAGCACTATTAACCGATTCTGAAATTGGTAAAAAAGGAATTGAAGAGTTAGAATATATACACACCAAGATTGAAGCTTTAGGACTTAAATCTATAGAGCTAGACCTTGATGTTACTTTAGCTCGCGGGCTTAATTATTACACCGGGGCGATTTTTGAAGTTGCTGCACCTAAGGGGGTAGCTATGGGAAGTATAGGCGGTGGCGGTCGTTATGATGATCTTACCGGTATTTTTGGATTGAAAGATATGAGTGGTGTAGGAATTTCATTTGGTCTTGATCGTATTTATCTGGTCATTGAAGAATTGAACCTCTTTCCCGAACAGGCATTAAAAGGAACACGATTGCTTTTTATAAATTTTGGTGAAAACGAATCACTGTATTGCTTAAAGGCGGTGCAGGCATTGCGAGAGGCAGGTATAACGGCAGAGTTATATCCTGATTCTGCAAAAATGAAAAAACAGATGTCTCACGCAGATAAACGCAATATCAAGTTTGTTGTTCTTGCCGGAACTCAAGAGATGGAAGAAAATGTTTTCACCTTAAAGAATATGAAAACTGGAGATCAACAGCGATTAAATCTTACAGATTTAATATCAGCAATCTCATAGTATTGCTTAAACTAAAAAAATCCCGAGCTAAATAGTTCGGGATTTTTTTGGCTTTTATTTTTTGGCTCTATTAATTTTCTAATAATTCTGACGGTGGTGTATAATCAAAAAGACGCTGTTCTTTAATTTGATCTGCAATTCCCTTAGGAAGCATCGCTTCCCATCCTTCTTCATTATTATTGATCATTTTAAGTACCTGTCTCGAAAATACATTAAGAATGTCTGGATTGTAGTCTTCAATATCTACAACACGACCGTTGTATTTAAAGAATTTGTACAGCTCTTTCATACGTGGATGAACTTTTAAGTTCTCGCTGGTAAAGAATTCGCCGGTTTCAGGATCGCGCATAGGATATAAATACACTCGTAAATCTTTAAAAAATAATTTTCCAAAGGCTTCAAGTATACCACCACTTAAGTGTCTGTAATACGACTCATCAAATATATCAATTAGGTTGTTTACCCCCATTGCAAGTCCCATACGTTCTTTGGTATAGCGTGAGAAGTATTCAACAAGACGATAATATTCCTGAAAGTTAGAAATCATTACCGTATGACCCAGATTACAAAGCAATCGAGCACGTGCCATAAAATCTTCCTCATCAATTTCACCTTCGGCACGTAGGTTAGAAAGGGTGATTTCAAAAATAACTTCGGTGTTTTCTTCTTTTACCCTGTTTTCATTTAAGAAAATTTCAAGTGATTTACGATACATATCGGTATTCACTTTAGTCACGGGTCTAAAACTTCCGCGAAGCGCTAAAATATTTTTCTTATAGAGTATTTTTGCGGCTAGTACATTGTTACCGTCAGGTCCAAACATTACCGAGTCTGTAAACCCATTTTTGACCAATTGCAAACTCATTAAGCGATTATCTACACGCTCAAACTGCGGACCGGAGAAATTGATCATATCAATTTCTATCTGATCTTTATCTATATGGTCGTATAAGTAGCGTAGTAATTTTTTAGGAGAGTCATATTTATAGTAGGCGCCGTAAATTAGATTTACTCCTAGAGTACCTAATGTTAGCTGTTGTAAACGTGCATCGGTCTCGTGAAAACGCACGTGTAAAATAATCTCATTAAACTCAGCTTGTGGCTCTGTCTGGTATTTTATGCCTACCCAACCGTGACCTTTATATTTTTTAGCAAAATCTATAGTAGCAACGGTGTTAGCGTAGGTAAAATAAATTTTGTTAGGGTGTTTTTCACGCGAAATCCTATTCTCAAGTAAGTTCGTCTCGTGAGTAAGCATCTTTTTTAATCGCGCTTCGGTAACATAACGGTGGTCTTCTTCTACACCATAAACGGCATCACTAAAGTCTTTATCATAAGCAGACATCGCTTTTGCGATAGTACCACTAGCTCCTCCTGCTCTAAAAAAATGCCTTACTGTTTCTTGTCCTGCACCAATCTCTGCAAACGTCCCGTAGATGTTTTCATTAAGATTAATGCGTAGTGCTTTGTTGATTAGGGAAGGTATGTTTTCAAACTCTTTGTCACCTTGAATTGTTATAGGCATTGTGCTAAGTTTTGGGTAAATATAGGATAGTTCCTTTAGGGGTTAAAGGTAACAAAATGGTAGGGCTTACAAAAAATTAAGTGTAGTTTTGTTCTAAATTTCACAGGTTTGAAAGTTACCTTTTTAGGCACAGGAACATCACAGGGCATCCCCATTATAGGCAGTACGCATCCCGTTTGTCAAAGTCGCGATATACGTGATAAAAGGTTGCGTGTTTCTGTTTTAATTAACTACAATAATGCGAATTATGTAATTGATTGTGGGCCCGATTTTAGGCAGCAAATGTTACGTGAAAACGTGACGCATCTTGAAGCTTTATTGTTTACACATGAACATGCAGATCATACCGCCGGTTTAGATGATATACGACCATTTTTCTTTAGGCAGGGAGATATTCCGCTTTATGCGCATAAGCGTGTAATTGGCGAACTTAAAAGACGTTTTGATTATATTTTTGAGACTGAAAATAGATATCCTGGTGCTCCTGCAGTAGCAATTAATGAAGTCGTTAACAACGTACCTTTTAAAATTAATGATCTTAAAATAGAGCCGGTAAATGTAATGCACGGTAATCTTCAGGTATTTGGGTACCGATTTGACAAGTTTGCTTACTTAACCGATGTAAAAACTATTTCTCCTGAAGAGAAAGAAAAACTTAAAAATCTTGATGTTTTGGTTGTAAATGCACTTCGAGAAGAACCGCATTATACTCATTTTAATCTAGAGGAAGCGCTCGCGTTTGTAGCTGAAGTAAATCCTAAACAAACCTATTTTACTCACATTAGCCATTTGCTGGGTTTTCACGCAGAAGTAGAAGAGAAGCTTCCAGAAAATGTTCATTTAGCTTATGATGGCTTAACATTAGAAATTTAAAATTATGCGTCGTAATATATTTTTGTACTTATTCTTATTTGTCTCTTTATGGGTTGTTTTTCAATATGTAAACTCCACTAAAATTTATGAAAATCAAGAAGCTCAAATCGCCAGGCTTGAGGAAAAATTGCAGAAAGCAGATTCGGTGTCTGAAAATATTCAGGGAGATCAATCGGCACGTTATTTTAAATTGGCCAACAATGATAATGCTTATTCCTATTTTGAAAGCTTTGGGGTTGATTACACAGATTTAGAAGCACGAATAGAATCTGCTCTCATAAGCCAAAACGGGACTTCAGGAAATCCTCTGGTAACATATGATAGTGCAGCCGAAAACGTTTTTCAAATAAATAAAATAGAAGTTCTTAATCACAAATGGGTTATCGCAGATTTTAGCGACGGCAAACGCTGGGGTGAACTTATTTTACTTTATGATGTGGCAAAGGACGGAAGCATTTCTTTTGAAACGCTTCAGAGTGTCCTTTATCCATAACTTTAGTGTTTTAGTAACCAGTCTTTTAAATCGTAAAAATTCTGAGGTGCTACACCGTGTCCTACAGGGTACTCATTCAATTTTGCAGCAATTCCTAACTTCTCTAAATATGCAGGAATTTGGCGAGCTGCAGTTACAGGGATTACCTGATCTACACTACCGTGTGAACTAAATACAGATAAATGACTGTATGCACTTAGGTCGGTTTTTGCATTGGTGATATCTGCATTTACATAGCCACTAAGTCCTATAATGTTTTTTACCTTTTCAGGATACGTTAATGCAACCGCATAACTTAGTATGCATCCCTGACTAAAGCCAAGTAGCGTAACGTTAGCAGCATCTAAGTCGTAGGTTGCGACTGCCTCGTCAATAAATTTTGCAATAAGTTCTCGCGACTCTATAGCTTCTTCATCGTCAGACCATTTCCCATCTGTTGCATCCCAATGTATGGTGTACCACGCATTACCTGAAGGTTGCATAGGTCTTGGTGCTTTTGCAGATATAACAAAATAGTTATCAGGTAATTCTGGCGCAAATGAAAATAAATCTTCTTCATTACTACCATAACCGTGAAGTAATAGTATAAGCGGAGATTTTGAAGTTGTTGTAGTTTTTGGTCTTTGTATTAAATGCTCAAGTGAAAGCGTACTCATATTATTGTATAAAGGTGAACCACTTTTGAAATTGTTTTCCTAAAAGTGGTACAGGGGTGAATGTACCTTGAAAAGCGCTGGTAATACCATAACCCCAAAGTACAATGATAAAAATATAAAAGCCTATTGATGCAGGCCAACTGTTTAGAAATGAAACTAAAAAGCCCAACGCAAAAAAGGTTAAAAAAATGCCGAAAGCTTGTCTGATGTGAAAGCGGGCAAATGTATTTTCAGAATCTGAATTCATAAAAATTGCGATAACTGTTCCTATCATACTTAGATAAGCAATTATGGCTGTTGTTTTACCTTCTTTAATTAGTTGGTTATTCATTTAATTATGATGCTATAAATTGATTGTTAGCAATAATGCCGTAAACACTTCCCTTTAACTTAGCTCCTAAAAAAGCTGCATTTTTAGATTTAGCTAGAATCGCTTCTTTAGTAAAAGTGCTTGTGCCTTTTGAAGTAAATAACGTAAGATTTGCCGGTTCATTAAGTGCTATTGTTGCTTTTTTACCTGTAAATCGTAGTGCTCCTGCTGTAAGTAGTTGTACCGCTTTACGTTCAGAAACTAAAGTAAGCAGAGCTCCTAACGTTGCTTCCTGTGCTATAGTGCCGAATTTTGCGTGATCAAATTCAAGTTTCTTTTGCTCAATATCTAGCGGATTGTGGTCACTGGTAACCATATCAATACTGCCATCTTTAACTCCTGCAACTAAGGCTTTGCGGTCTTCCTCGGCTCTTAAAGGAGGAAGTAGTTTATAGCGGGTATCAAATTCTTCTAACTCTTGATCTGTATAAAAAAGATTTGCAATAGCAACACTGCAGGTTACATCGAGACCTTTAGCTTTTGCTTCTTTAATTAGTTTTACACTTTGAGCGGTAGATACTGTAGGTATGTGCAATTTCCCACCTGTATATTCTAAAATATAAAGATCACGTGCGATCTGCAAATGTTCGGCAAGGGCAGGAATTCCTTTTAAGCCCAGTTTAATAGCAGTTTCCCCTTCGTTTGCCATTCCTTTTATTACTAAATCATTTTCCTGCGGAAAGGATAATACTAAACCATCAAAACCCTGGGTGTATTGTAAAGCAATTTTAAGCAGGTTAGGATTGCTAACAGCGTTTTGATAATCACCAAAGGCAATAGCCCCGGCTTGTTTCATATCATACAATTCAGCTAGATCTACACCTTCAGATTTTCGGGTTAAAGCACCTATAGGGTAGAGGCTTACCGCACTGCCGGCAGCTTTATTTTTTAAAAAAGAAACACCTGAATTTGTATCAATTACAGGATAAGTATTTGGATTTACCGCTACAGCTGTAAAACCACTTTTTGCAGCGACTATTAGTCCGTTTTTTATAGTTTCTCGTTCCTCAAATCCCGGTTCTCCTATGCTTACGCTGCTATCAAACCAACCCGGAGAAACCATTAAGTTTTCAAAGTTAATTAGCTCTTCACCTTTAGTCGCTTTAAGGCTGGGGGCAATTTCTGTTACAATCCCATCTTTTATGCGTATGTCTACCTGTTTACCGTGATGCTCATTACTCTCATCAAGAAGAGTTGCCTGTGTGATGCGTGCGTTCATTTAAGAAATTTTAGTAGAAGCATTTCAGCAAGAAATGCGAGTAGTGCAAAAATAACAAACCATTTGTAAAATAAATTAAGATCTGAATCGTGTTCTAGTTTATTAAACAATGTTTTTATGTCTGTCGTATATGATAAATCTGCACTAGACTGTGTGTTTAAATTCTGTAATCTACTTTCTGCTCGGTCGTGGTTAAATGCGACAATCGCAAGGGTATCTTGCTTATATTTTACAGCATAAAGTCCATCTGAAAAAATACCTTCTGCAGTAGAAATTGCTATTTTATTGCCTTGCCTTTCTTGTAAAGGAATAAATTGATTGCCATTTTGTTCAATAACTAAAGCTGCATCAGTTGTAAGTGCAGCGTTAATGTCAAATTTTGTATTGTTTCCTATCGTATAATAAACCTGCGGAAGGGACAAAGCGGCTAATGCCATCTTATCAAAAGTAGGTACAATAAGCTGCCCATTGATGAAGTTACTATTTACTGGTGCCAAAGCGCCTGTAAACACATACAAATTAGCACTACCCGTTAAGAAGGGATCTCCATTTTCTAGACTAAGAATAGGGCTGCCAGAAGGTAATTTAAAATAGGATTCGACCAGATGTGATTGTAAATTTGAAGACCTTCCTGTAAAAACGTTTTTATAGAGTGGGTGGTCATAATTTATCTGGCTTATAAGATTAGGAGCTTCAACCTTTTCAGAAAAAGCCTGAAAGCCGTACGCTGCCAGAATTTCAGTATAACTATCTACTCGATTCTGCATAGCCGGTATAAGCACTACAATACCTCCTTTTTGAGTGTGGGCTTTTAATACATTTACTAATGAACCCGATATGTTTGTAAGTTCATTAAGAACAATCATATTTTGATCTTGCAGAAGTGTATAGTCTAGTTCTTTTTCTGAGATTGATGTAAATTCAAAATTTTCAGAACGAAAGAGTCTTTTTAAAAAATCAGCGTCATTATTTGAAATAGCGAGTACTTTTAAAGGTTCTTGTTTATTAATACTGAAGTAGAACGAATTGTCATATTTTAAAAACGCATCTGAGATACTTACTTTTCCGTTGATCGCTTTATTTGTTGGAATTTGAAATTTTAAGGAAGCGGTATCTTTAGATGCAAATTTAACTGAAGCTTTAGCGATAAGTTTATCGTCATTATAAAGAGAAACCGGCAATTCGGCATCGCTTGGCGCTGTGCTTGAAAGCATAACGTGCAAATTATACAATTCTGCATTTCTGCTAACACTTATACTGTCTATTGAAAAATTCTCAATACTTACCGGCTTCAGTACGACAGGATATTGTTGTATCGTATTTGTATCAAGCGTGTTTTCTATATTAAAATTTTGAAAATCTGAAAGTAATACCAGCTGTTTAACTGTGTTTTTATGAGTTGAAAATAGTGTATTTAATTTAAGAAGAAGGCTCTGAGAATCTGAAGTGCGTGGCGAGAAATTGATATCTAACAACGTATTTCGATCTGTCTGAGCATCAAAATCTTTAAAAGTATCATCCCAGGTTGCAATCGTGATGCGTTCATTAGTGGGTAAGTTTTCTAATAAATCCTGAGTCGCTTCAGTAAGTAAAGTTCCCTTTTTACCAGTAGCCTGCATACTAAAAGAATTGTCAATAAAAACAACGGTTTCTTTAGCCAAAGTGGCTTTTTGAGATACCGGGAAATAGGGTTGCGCAAAGGCAAATATTAAACACGTTAAAGCTGTTAGTCGAGTGGCAAGAACAAGCCATTTTTTTAAAGAACTGCTTTTACGGGTATTTTGAACAAGATTTTGTAGAAAAGCGACATTGGTAAATGGTGTTTTCTTATACCTTCTTAATTGAAAGAGATGAATAAGAATAGGAATAAGCAGCAGAAAAAGAGCATAGAGAATTTCGGGGTTTTTAAACTGCATATTGAAGCGCTAAATGTGCTAGACGAAATTAAAAGATTTATAAGAAATAGCATGCATAAACAAAGTCTTTATTTTAGTTTATACGTTTAGAAAGGTCATATTCCGGACCGCTTAACTGAGTAGGAATATCTTCTTTACGCGCAGTAAACTTAAATGTTGTTCCCTCTCCTACAGTAGAGGTTACCTTAATTTTTCCGCCTAGATTAGTAACCAGTTTCTTTACTGTTGATAAGCCAATACCATTACCGCGGTTTCCGTTTTTGTCTGTATCTGTCGCAACGGTAAACAGATCAAATATCTCATCTAATTTGTCTTTAGATATACCTATACCATTGTCTGTAATTTCAAACAAATAGAAATCCTCATTTTCATCAAAACTAATGGTAATTTCAGGATGTTCTTTATCTGTATATTTTAAACTGTTACCTATTAAATTTAGAAAAATTTGATTTAAAGCAACACGGTTACAATTTAAAGAGTGATTTGCTTCGGGCAGGTGAATAACACATTTATAATCTGTATTTAGCAGATCTTCCAACTCTTCTAATAAATCCTGAAGGTCAAATACCTGGCGTTGATTTATAGTAAGGTTGTCGCTTTCATAATGCAATAAAATACCATTAATATATTCTGAAAGAGAGAATGATGAGCTTTTAAGATAATTGAGATAGTCAAGACCTTTATCGTCTAAAAGCTCTTTGTATTTAGCTTTTAATAAATCTGTTGTGGTAATGATATTGGCCAAAGGCATTTTCATATCGTGAGATACAACACCCGCAAAGTCTTTTAAAAGGCTATTTTTTTTAAGCAGGTTTTTTTGTAAAGCTTTGTTTTCTAAGTTCTGACGGTGCAGTTCAAAGAGATTTATTACTTGATTAGCAAGTGCTATAAGAGTTGATTGCTGGCGCTCACTTATAGTTCTCGGCTCGTGATCAAAAACACAAAGCGTACCCAGTGCGTGGCCTCCTTTATCAATTAAGGGTACTCCAGCATAAAATATAGCCTTCATATCGCCTTTAACTAAGGGGTTGTCTTTAAAACGGTCATCTTTACGTGCATCTGGAATCACAAAAATAGCCTCAGGTGATTGTATAGCATGTGTACAAAATGATATTTGACGGGGAGATTCAGAAAAAGGAACACCGTAATGTGATTTTAAAAAATTACGATTATAGTCAAGCATCGTAATTAATGCAATAGGAGCGTCACAGATATAAGCTGCAATCTGCGTAATATCATCATAACTTCTTTCAGGAAGCGTTCCTACTAACTTATAAGAATCTACAGCCTCTTGTCTTTTTCTTTCGTTCAGAACTACCAGTTTTAATTAGGTTTAAAGATAGTCAAACAAATATTCTTAAGAAAGCACCTTTTTAATTGTAAAGTCAAACGTAGTCCCGTTCTCTCCATCGCTATCTACAGTGATAATTCCGCCAAGTGAGTTTACTAGGTTTTTTACTGTAGAGAGTCCTATACCATTACCTTTTTTACCCTTATTATCGGTCTCTGAAGCTACTGTAAATAAATCAAAAATTGTCTGTTGTTTTTCTTTTGGAATTCCTCGGCCATTATCACGTATCTGAACATAATAATACGCTTGATCTTCAATACATCTAAAATCTATAACACCTGTTTCTTTATCATTATATTTTAGACTATTGGTGATTAGATTTATAAGAATTTGATTTACCGCAGCTTTATTAGTTTTCAGGTCTAAACTGTTTTCGGGAAGATTAATGATGTAATCTTCATTAATATTTAAAAGATCTATAAGATCTTCAAGAAGATCATTTAGGTTAAATTCTTCTACATTTTGAATGGTTAAATCTTCACTTTCATAGTAGGCGAGTAGATTATCTATATAATCACTTAAGGAAAACGACGATTGTTTGAGGTAAGCCAAATATTCATTGCCTTGTATATCAAAATGATTTCCATATTTAGCTTTAAGAATATCTGTTGTGATGATCATATTTGCAAGGGGCATTTTCATATCGTGAGATACAGTGCCTGCAAAAGTTTTTAATTGATCATTTTTTGCGTGCAGCAACTTTTCAATTTTAACCAGACTAATATTATTACGTCTCAACTCAAATAGATTTTCAACTTGAGTAGCAAGGTCTTTAAGAGAATTAATTTGAACATCAGAAAGCTTTTTGGGTTTTTTATCTATCACACAAAGCGTTCCTAAAGCCTCACCTGTGGGTGTTAGTAGTGGTACTCCTGCATAAAAAATTACAGGAAAATCTGCTGAAATTAAGGGGTTGTCTTTAAAGCGGTCATCTAATCTAGAGTCAGGTACAATCGTAATTGTCTTAGGCTTTAAAATTGCGTGTGCACAAAACGAAATCTCCCGATCACTCTCACACAAATCCCATCCAATTTTAGATTTAAACCATTGTTTATCTTCACTAACCAGTGAAATTAAGGCTACAGGAACATCACAGATTACCGAAGCAAGCCTCGTAATAATATCAAAATTAGGATCTGACGCACTCTCAAGTAACTGTAATTGCTCCAATTGTAAAATTCGGCTTTGTTCATTTTTTGGGAAATCAGGTACTTGCATGATGGATATTAATTACATTAATTAAGCCTACTCTGAAATAAAAAATGAGTATCCTAATTTCGTTAAATAATAGACTGTTAAAGAAATGCAAAATTACAATTTCTAAAAATTAAAATAAGTCCTTTTCAAAAGCACTTAAACCAAAAAGTGCAAAGTCATATTTCACAGGATCTAGAGGATCTAATACTCTAAGATATTGATCAAGCTCTTCTACTGCTTTTGCATCGTTTTGTGAGCGCTTCAATAACCCCAATTGTCGGGCAACTCTACCGCTATGTACGTCAAGAGGGCAGGAGAGTTGTGCGGGTGTGATACGTTGCCATATTCCAAAATCCACACCAGCCAGGGCTGGTCTAACCATCCATCTTAAGAACATATTGATACGTTTTGCCGCAGAATTTTTTATGGGATCGCTAACGTGTTTTTGAGTTCGGTTTAAATGGGGTATCTCAAAAAACAGCTTCTTAAACTCACTAATTGCAGGTTGCATGCCAGAATTTGAGGCATGAATACTAAAGGCGTATTCTAATCCTTTGTGATGAGTGTATATATTCTTTAAACTTGTAATAAACGTAATTAAATCTGTGCCGTTAAAGGTGCGGTGCACAAAATTCTGAAGCGTCTTTAAATCTTCAGAAGAATGATTTTTTATAAAATCGTAAGGCGCATTACCTTGTAATTCTATAAGTTTATTACCATTGTTAATGATGCTTTTTCGGTTTCCCCAGGCAATGGTAGCCACCAGAAAACCTATAATTTCAATATCTTCTTTTTTAGTAAATTGATGTGGAATTTGTATAGGGTCTGTGCCTATAAATTTTGGACTTTCATAAAGAGCAGCCTTTTCATCTAAAAATTCTTTGAGTTCGCTCTTTTTGAGCTTAAGAGATGATTTTGCCATCTACCATAGTTAATTTACGATCTGCCATTGCAGCCAGATCTTCGTTGTGGGTTACAATTACAAAGGTTTGATTGTAGGTGTCCCGAAGTTTAAAAAATAGTTTGTGAAGGTTTTCTGCAGACTCACTATCAAGATTACCAGAAGGTTCATCTGCCAGAATTAAAGCAGGCTCGTTAACAAGTGAGCGAGCTACAGCTACACGTTGTTGCTCACCACCAGAAAGTTGATTTGGTTTGTGATGTATACGATGGCCCAGACCTAAAAACTCAAGCAATTCTTTAGCTTTTTTCTCAGCTTCATGTTTGTCTTTTTTTGCAATAAATGCAGGAATACAAACATTCTCAAGCGCCGTAAACTCAGGTAATAATTGATGAAACTGAAAGATAAAACCAATATTTAAATTTCTAAATCGGCTAAGTTCTTTTTCGTTAAGCGTTGAGATTTCAATATCATTTATAGATAGATGTGTATTAGGTATTTTATCTGCGCGATCTAATGTTCCCAGAATTTGCAAAAGTGTTGTTTTTCCCGCACCACTTGCTCCAACAATAGAAACAACCTCACCATCTTCAATTAACAAGTCAACACCTTTTAAGACTTGTACGTCTCCATAGGATTTAAAAATAGATTCAGCTTTAATCATAAAGGCAGTGCGTGATTTAATGTAATTTAAGATCAACTAAAGCGACTATTTTAACCACTTTTATTTTAGAAAAAACAGTGTTTTATTAAGGTCACAAAGATAAAGCACCCTTTATAATAATAATCGATAACATTGTTTTTTATCGTTTTGTTTAACGATTTAAAGAAAAGTATTAACAAAAAGTTAAACTAAATTCTAAGATATACTTAGAGTCTAAATTTGCGATGCTATGAATACTAATTTAATGACTGCAACCTTTGCAAACGGATGTTTCTGGTGTACTGAGGCTGTTTTTCAACGTTTTAACGGAATTTATAATGTACGCAGCGGTTACACGGGCGGAGCCATAAAAAATCCACCCTATCGTGAAGTGTGTCAGGGTAGAACTGGCCACGCTGAAGCTATTCAGTTTGAATACGATCCTGCTGTAATTTCCTATCTAGAGTTGCTTCAAATATTTTTCACTACACACGATCCTACAACATTAAATCGCCAGGGCAACGATGTGGGAACACAATATCGTAGTGCAATTTATTATCATTCTCAAGCGCAATTTTTAGAAGCTCAAAAATTTATCGCTCTTTTAGAGGAAGAAAAGATATTTGATTCTAAAATCGTCACCGAGGTAACCGAAGCAATGCCTTTTTACTTAGCGGAAGAAGAACATAGTTCATATTACAATAACAACAAACAACAAGGTTATTGCCAGTTTATTATAGATCCTAAAATTAACAAGATTAAGAAGCTTTTTCAGGATAAATTGCAAGAGGCCTATCTTTAAAAACAAAAAAATTGCTTATGTCACCCTACAAAAAGTTTGAAGAGTATAACATTACCGTTAAAGATGAAATAAAGAACAATTATGAGGCTATAATTAGAGGACTGGGTGAAGATACTTCTCGTGAAGGTATTTTAAAAACACCTGAGCGAGCAGCAAAAGCAATGATGTATCTAACGAGTGGTAATGATATAGATCCTGCGGCTATTTTGAAAGGGGCTATGTTTAAAGAAGATTACAATGAGATGGTTATTGTAAAAAATATAGAATTATATTCTCTCTGCGAACACCACTTGTTACCTTTTTTTGGTAAAGCACATATTGCTTACATACCTAACGGACATATTGTAGGATTAAGCAAAATACCACGTATTGTAGATGTATTTGCACGTAGGTTACAGGTTCAGGAACGTTTAACTCACAATATTTTAGAATGCATAAATGACACTTTAAAACCTCAGGGAGTGGCAGTAGTGATTGAAGCTTCTCATATGTGCATGATGATGCGGGGTATTCAAAAACAAAATTCAACAACTACAACATCTGGCTTTAGAGGACAATTTGAAAAGATTGAAACACGCAATGAATTTTTAAAGCTTATTAGTTCAGATTTAAGGTAACTCTGGCAGGTTATTTGCTTTATATTTATAAAAACAAATAGTTATGAAGACTTTAGACTATAATTTATTGATGAAAGGCATTTTCTTTGATGCTGTAGGTATGCTAAGTATGGCAATTCCTGTAGTTGGGCCTTTTCTAGATTTAGCTTGGGCTCCTGTAGCTGCTAAACAAATGCAAAAAATGTATCCTGGTCGTAATGGAAAGTTTGCTTCTGTTCTTGTTTTTATAGAAGAATTACTTCCTTTTACAGATATCATCCCTTCATTTACCTTAATGTGGGTTTATACCTTTTTAATAAATATTGAACCTAAATCTAATAGGGGTAAAGTAATACCTATACGAGTAAATAAATAAGAATTAAAAAAGGTGCTCAAGCACCTTTTTTAATTTGTATCTATTGATTTTTTAACCTCTGCATTTATCCATTTTTCTGCGTCACGTTTCGTTTCAAATATTCCGAACGGTTTATTAAAAAACTGACCTTCAATTTTGGCATTACCTCTTCCTATTGACGTGCGGCTAACTATTGCAAAGGCTCGCAAATTATCTATTTTATTAAGTTCTAAATATATTAACGGATTAATACTGTAAGAGTGATTACGTACAGAGATATAACCGAAGGGTTGATCATTAAAATAATCAAGGCAGGCATTTAAAAATGCTTTACGATCATTCTCATCAAAATTTATATCAGGATTTACAATACCCAGGGCATAGAAATCTGTAAATTCTATGATACCTGCTTTAAGTTGTATTAGCTTTCTTGTTAATCCCATAATTAAATATAATTAAATTGTAAATAGAAGAGTTTAAGAAAATGTTATAAATAAAAAAAGAACCACATTTGTGGTTCTTTTTTTTTATGGTTTAATGTTCTGAAATGCTTAAGATTGAGCAGAATTTTCAGCCTTTTCAATTTTAATTGATAACTCATCTTTACCGTCTTCGATATCCATAAAGATATTATCTCCTTCAGCAATTTTTGCAGTAATGATTTCTTCTGCAAGAGCATCTTCAATATATTTCTGAATTGCTCTTTTTAATGGTCTTGCACCATATTCTTTATCAAAACCTTTCTCACTGATAAAATCTTTTGCTTTCTCACTAAGTTGCAAATTGTAACCTAAAGATTGTATGCGATTGAATAATTTTTTCAATTCGATATCAATAATTTGGTGTATTTCTTTACGGTCTAAAGCATTAAAGACAATAACATCATCTACACGATTCAGGAATTCTGGTGCAAAAGCCTTTTTCAAGGCATTTTGAATAATTCCTTTAGCATTTTCATCTGCCTGATCTTTTCTGGCTGCGGTTCCAAAACCTACACCCTGGCCAAAATCTTTTATTTTACGTGCGCCAATGTTTGATGTCATAATAATAACCGTATTCTTAAAGTCGATTTTACGACCCAATGAATCTGTTAGATACCCATCATCTAATACTTGAAGCAGCATATTAAACACATCTGGATGCGCTTTTTCAATCTCATCAAGAAGTACTACTGCGTAAGGTTTTCTGCGTATTTTTTCAGTAAGCTGACCACCTTCTTCATATCCTACATAACCAGGAGGTGCACCAATTAAGCGAGATACGGCAAATTTCTCCATATACTCACTCATATCTATACGTACTAATGCATCTTCATTGTCAAACAATTCTGTAGCTAGAATTTTCGCTAATTGAGTCTTACCAACACCGGTTTGACCTAAGAAAATAAAGGATCCAATAGGTTTGTTAGGATCTTTTAATCCTGCTCTATTGCGTTGTATAGCTTTAGCAACTTTAGCAACAGCCTCATCCTGACCTATAACTTTATTTTTAATAGACTTAGGTAATTCAGCAAGTTTATTACTCTCTGTTTTAGCAATTCTCGTAACTGGAATACCAGACATCATAGAAACTACATCAGCAACATTATCTTCAGTAACGGTTTCTTTATGCTGTTTAGAATCTTCTTCCCAGGCTAATTGAGCAGCTGCTAAATCTTTTTCAATATTTTTCTCATCATCACGTAACTTTGCAGCTTCCTCATATTTTTGTTTTTTAACCACAGAGTTTTTGCGTTCGCGTACTTCTTCCAGTTGACGTTCTAAATCAATTATTTTCTTAGGTACGTCTATATTGATGATGTGTACTCTAGAGCCGGCTTCATCTAAAGCATCTATTGCCTTATCGGGTAGGAAACGATCTGTCATATACCTGCTCGTTAAAGTAACACAGGCTTTAATGGCTTCAGGAGTATACACTACATTGTGATGATCTTCATATTTATCTTTAATATTATTAAGAATCTCAATAGTTTCTTCCTCATTTGTTGGTTCTACAATAACTTTTTGAAAGCGTCTTTCTAGTGCACCATCTTTCTCGATATACTGTCTGTATTCATCAAGAGTAGTTGCTCCTATGCATTGCAGTTCGCCACGTGCTAAGGCCGGTTTAAACATATTGCTCGCGTCAAGTGAACCTGTTGCACCACCTGCGCCTACAATTGTATGTATTTCGTCTATAAAAAGAATAATATCAGTATTCTTTTCAAGCTCGTTCATTACCGCTTTCATGCGCTCTTCAAACTGACCTCTGTATTTAGTGCCCGCAACTAAACTCGCAAGGTCAAGAGTTACAACGCGTTTGTCAAAAAGTATACGTGATACTTTACGTTTTACAATACGCAATGCAAGTCCCTCTGCAATAGCAGATTTACCCACACCAGGCTCACCTATAAGTAACGGGTTATTTTTTTTACGTCTACTCAAAATTTGAGAAACACGTTCAATTTCTTTCTCGCGGCCTACAACAGGATCTAGCTTGTTTTCTTCAGCCATTGCTGTCAAGTCGCGCCCAAAATTATCTAAAACAGGAGTCTTGGATTTTTTGTTGGTTTTATTTCCGGGAGCATTAAAAGGATTTTCTTTTGAAGATTCTGAAGCAGTATCATCATCACTAAAAGATTCACTTTTAATTGGCTCTATATAATCGTCATCGCTGGTCATCATAAGTTTAAATTGATCTTTTACATTATCATAATCTACTTTGAGTTTGTTTAGCAACTTGGTTGTAGGATCATTCTCATTGCGTAATACACAAAGTAAAAGATGCGCTGTGTTAATAGAAGAACTTTGAAAAAGTTTAGCTTCTAAAAAAGTTGTTTTTAATGCGCGCTCTGCCTGTCGCGTAAGATGTAGATTTTGCTTCTCGCTGCTGCCCAGTTCTGTACTTGGGTTGGCCGGGCTTAAAATTTCAACTTTACGCCTTAAATGGCTCAGGTCAACATCTAATGCCTGAAGAATTTCTATAGCTTTTCCGCTTCCGTCACGTAGTAATCCCAGCATAAGATGCTCGGTTCCAATAAAGTCATGACCTAGTCGTAAAGCTTCTTCCTTGCTGTACGCAATTACATCCTTAACTCGTGGTGAAAAATTATCATCCATAAACACTCCTATCTTTTTCTAAGTTTTTAAATAACAATTCAAAAACCGTTCCGTTGATATCACTTTAAGTAAATTGACAAAATTACTTTCAAAGAGACAATGGAAGTTAAGCATACTTATTAAAAAGGGAAACATATTTTTGTTAATAAAAAGCAATATAGAGCAGTGGGCTAAATACTGATAACACAGGAGAAAAACGTATATTGCCCCTTACTGTTTAAACCAAAAATTTAAAGATAAATACATATGGCTGAAGGAGAGAAGTTAATTCCTATCAACATTGAAGATGAGATGAAATCAGCCTACATTGACTATTCAATGTCGGTCATCGTGTCACGTGCACTTCCAGATGTACGAGACGGTTTAAAACCTGTACACAGACGCGTTTTATTTGGTATGCACGAGTTAGGTGTTAGATCTAACACTGCACATAAAAAATCTGCTAGAATAGTAGGTGAGGTTCTAGGTAAATATCACCCGCACGGCGATACATCTGTTTATGATACTATGGTGCGTATGGCTCAGGAATGGTCATTGCGCTATATGCTTGTAGATGGTCAGGGTAACTTTGGTTCTGTAGATGGTGACAGCCCGGCTGCAATGCGATATACAGAGGCTCGTATGCGCAAAATCTCTGAGGAGATGCTTGCGGATATAGATAAAGATACTGTAGATCATCAACTTAACTTTGATGATACGTTAAAAGAGCCAAAAGTATTACCCACCCGAATTCCGGGTCTTTTAGTTAATGGTGCTTCTGGTATTGCTGTGGGTATGGCGACAAACATGCCGCCGCACAATTTAACCGAAGTTATTAACGGAATTTCAGCATATATCGAAAATAACGATATCGAAATAAATGAATTAATAACTCATGTCACTGCCCCAGACTTTCCTACAGGAGGTACAATTTACGGTTACGAGGGTGTACGTGAGGCTTTTAAGACGGGTCGTGGGCGTGTTGTTCTAAGAGCAAAAGCTGTAATTGAAGAAGTTAAAGGTCGCGAGTGTATTATCGTCACAGAAATACCATATCAGGTTAATAAAGCCGATATGATTAAGAAAACCGCAGATCTTGTTAATGAGAAGAAGATAGACGGTATCGCTTCAATACGTGACGAATCTAACCGTAATGGTATGCGTATTGTTTACGTATTAAAACGTGATGCAATACCTAATATCGTTCTTAATACCTTATATAAGTATACCGCTTTACAGTCTTCTTTTAGTGTTAATAATATTGCATTAGTTAATGGAAGACCAGAAATGTTGAATCTAAAGGATATGATTCATCATTTTGTTGAGCATCGTCACGAAGTTGTGGTACGTCGTACTCAGTTTTTATTAAATAAGGCTGAAGAACGTGCACATATTTTAGAAGGGCTTATAATAGCATCAGACAATATAGATGAGGTTATAGCAATAATACGTGCAAGTAGTAATGCTGAAGAAGCACGTACTAAATTGATGGAGCGTTTTGAGCTTTCAGAAATTCAGGCTAGAGCTATAGTAGAGATGCGTTTGCGTCAATTAACGGGTCTGGAGCAAGACAAGTTAAGAGATGAGTATGCAGATATAATTAAGACTATTGAAGATCTTAAGGGTATTCTTGCAAGCAAGGATCGTAGAATGGAGATCATTAAAGAAGAGTTACTCGAGATCAAAGATAAGTATGGTGATGAGCGTCGCACTACAATAGATTTTGCGGGTGGTGATGTTAGTATAACAGATTTAATTCCTGATGAGAAGGTTGTATTAACCATTTCTCACGCGGGTTACATTAAACGTACTTCATTATTAGAATATAAAACTCAGAATAGAGGTGGAGTAGGTCAAAAAGGTTCTACAACTCGTAATGAAGATTTCTTAGAACATCTATTTGTGGGTACAAACCACCAATATTTGATTTTCTTTACTCAAAAAGGTAAATGCTATTGGATGCGTGTGTTTGAAATTCCTGAAGGAAGTAAAACTTCTAAAGGCCGCGCCATTCAAAACCTCATAAATATTGAGCCAGATGATAAGGTAATGACCTTTATATGTACAAATGATCTTAAAGATGAAGAGTACATCAACAGTCATTATGTCATAATGGTGACTAAAAAAGGGCAGGTTAAAAAAACATCGCTAGAACAATATTCACGACCACGTACTAATGGTATTAATGCAATTACCATTAAAGATGATGATGAATTACTTTCTGCTAAACTTACTACAGGAGATAGCCAGGTTGTGCTGGCAATCAAGTCTGGCAAGGCCATTCGCTTCGAAGAAGAGAAAACCAGACCTATGGGAAGAAACGCTTCTGGAGTGCGTGGCATAACTCTTGCAGATGATAATGATGAAGTAATAGGAATGGTAGCTGTTAATGATGCAGAGTCTAATATACTTGTAGTCTCAGAAAATGGTTATGGTAAACGATCTCTAGTAGAAGATTACCGCGTTACAAATCGTGGTGGTAAAGGGGTTAAAACAATTTCTATTACAGAAAAGACAGGTAACCTAGTAGCTATTAATAACGTAACAGATGAAGATGATTTAATGATCATTAATAAATCTGGAATTGCGATTAGAATGGCTGTTTCAGAATTACGCGTAATGGGTAGAGCTACTCAAGGTGTACGTTTAATTAATTTAAAAAATGGGGATACCATTGCAGCAGTTACTAAAGTTAAGAAAGATGAAGATGCAATTGACGATGATGATTTAGAAGATCGTGATGAAACTTTAGAAACGTCTGCAACTAAAGATGAACATATAAATAATGAAAAACCTTCTTCTGACGAAGAAGAATAACCAAAGTTGAATATTAAATTAATAAAATAATGAAAACGAAATCTTTATTATTAGCGGCACTATCATTTACCGCTTTAACTTTTGCGCAGAAGAAAGAGATAAAATCTGCGGAAAAAACAGTTGATGCCGGTAGTTATGTGCAGGCACAAACTGAAATAAGTGGTCTTGAAAGTATGATGGGCCAGATGGATGAAAAAGAAAAAGAATATTATTACTTCATAAAAGGTAGAGCTTATTTAGGAGCAGACGATAATAAAAAAGCAGACGATCTTTTAAAAGCAATGGAAGCTTTTACAAAAGTTAGCGAGTTTAATGGAGGTAGCAAGTACGGTCAGGAAGCTACACAGTTTAAGCAACAAGCGATGAACGCAGTTATTTCTTCAGCTGTAGATGATCAAAATGCTGAAAAATATGATGCGGCTGCAACTAAATTATATACACTTTATACATTAAGCCCAAAAGATACATCATATCTATATTTTGCTGCATCAAATGCTGTTAATGGTCAAAATTATGACACTGCTTTAGATTATTACACGCAGCTAAAAGATTTAGGATATACTGGTATTGAAACTAAGTTTACAGCAAAAAATAAAGAAAACGGTCAGGTAGAGAGTTTTAACTCAAAACAACAACGTGATCTTTTTGTGAAATCAGGTTCTCACGAAGATCCAAAAACAGAAGTTACCGAATCTCGCGCTGGAGAAATAGCAAAAAATATCGCTTTAATCTATGTTCAGGAAGGTGAAAATGAAAAGGCAATTTCTGCTATTGATGATGCACTTGCTGAAAACCCAGACGATGATGCACTTCTACGTTCTGCGGCAGATGTTTACCTAAAAATGGATATGACAGCTGAATATGAAGCAGCTATGAATAAGGTTATTGCTAAAGATCCTAATAATCCTGGTCTTTATTTTAACCTTGGAGTAGGAGCATCTAAAGCTGGGAATGATGATAAAGCAATGAGTTATTACACAAAAGCTTTAGAAATAGATCCTAACTATAGTGCAGCTAACTTAAATATTGCCGCATTAATGCTAGGTAAGGATAAGGAAATCATTGAGCAAATGAATACTTTAGGAAACAGTAAGGCAGATAATGCTAAATACAGTGAGCTAAAGAAAAAGCGCTTAGCTTTATATAGCGATGCCGTTCCTTATTTAGAAAAAGCTATCGCTGGTGAAGAAGTAAATATTGAAGCAGTACGTACATTGTATAATATACATGTTCAATTAGGTAATACTGCCGAAGCTGATAAATATAAAGCTCAATTAGATAAATTAGAAACTAAGTAATTCTTTTTTTCCGATTAAATAATAAAAAGCCCGATCTCTGATCGGGCTTTTTTTATATCATATTTTATATAGTTTCATTCTTTGAGTGTTCTTTTAGGCTATTAGAAAGCGCGAAAAGAAGTTGTAATTTAGTAATGTCTTAATCTTAAAAAAATAGTTACTGGCGATTTTTTAATTGCTAAAATTTTAAACTGGGGAGAAAATAACAATGCTGAATAGAGCCATTTAAACTTTTATTCAATATTGTTTTATGTTAGATACTTATAGGAACAAAAAAGGTTCGGGTTAAAAACCCGAACCTTTTAACTTTTAATTTATGATAAATGTTATTCAGTTCTACTGTATTTATCCATATAACGTTTATATAGCTTAGTTTGATGACTTTCTAAACTTATAGATCTACCTGAAATCATTGCTCTTGTAATAGTATTGCCTTGCATTTCAAGAGCATTTCCTTTACTAACAAATAATGTAGCATCTTTTCCTGCTTCTAAAGTTCCTAATTGATCAGAAACTCCAAGAATGATTGCCGGGTTTTTTGTGATAAGTTGTAAAGCATCTTCAAAGCTTAAACCATGAGCCGTAGTTTGACCGGCATAAAATGGAATGTTACGGGATTGCCAGTATTCACCACTATTTCCTAAAGCTACAGTTACCTTAGCATCTATAAGATCTTTTACCATTTTAAAAGAGATATTGTAATCATCATCTTCTGCATCTGGTAAACTGTGTACTCTGGCCAGAATTACAGGAACATTGGCTTTAGCGATTTGATCTGCAACTTTGTAACCTCTGTAAGCTCCTACAAGTACAAGTTTTTCAATCTTCAAGTCTTCTTTAAACTTTAACACATCAAGAATTTCTTTATCAGAATCTACATGAATGTATAAATTCTGTGTTCCATTAATTATTCCCTGCATTGCTGCATAGGGTAGATTCTTAATAGAGGAATCGCCAGAAGTGAATGCACGGGATTGCGCAATAAAGTCTTCAATCTCTAAAATATCAGATTTGTAATCTTTATTAGGGCTGTATCCGGGATCTTCACCTTCCCACCAGCGGCCTCTCTTATAACTGTTTGGCCAATTTAAATGAATTCCATCACCGCGTTTTACCACAGCATCTTCCCAGTTCCAGGCATCTAATTGTACTACAGATGATTGTCCAGAAATCGTACCACCCTGCGGAACCGCCTGTGCGATAAGAATCCCATTTGGTCTCATACTTTCTACAACTTTAGATTCTGCATTATAAGCCACAATAGCTTCAATATGCGGGTTGTATTCTCCTATTTCGTCCTGATCTTCAGTAGCTCTCACAGCTTCAATTTCAACCAGACCTAATGTGGTGTCAGGGGCAATAAAGCCTGGGTAGATGTGTTGACCCTCTATGTTTATGATTTCCCCGCGTAAAGGCATCTTAGTAGTTAAGGCGTCGTAAACACCTGTAATCTTTCCGTCTTTAATAAAAATTAGGCTTTTTTCTATAACCGTACCATTACCAATATGTGCTGTGCCGCCGGTTAGGGTTATTTCTCCTGTTTGTTTTTGAGCTGGAGTTTGCTGAGCTTGTACTGTAAAAGTCGCAAGAAGCAGCACTATAAATAGTTTATTTAGCGTCTTCATAATTATTCAAGTGTTTCTAAAGTGTCACAATCTAATCGCTGCTTTTCTTCTTTCTTAGCGGGTTGTGTTTTTAGCCCTTTATTTTTAGCAGTTAGCATTAGTGTTGTAAGCTTATTTTTTTCAGTTTTAACAGTCTCACGTAACTGTTTGTCTTTTTCAATATCAAAATAAACCGCGCCTTCAATCAAGGTTTTTTCTGCAACTGCGCTTACAGACATTGGGTAAGTTGACCATAAAACTAAATCTGCATCTTTACCTTCTTTGATACTACCGGTACGATTGTCAATATGTAACATTTTTGCAGGATTAAGTGTCACAAACTTCCAGGCTTCTTCTTCTGGCACACCGCCATATTTCATTGTTTTTGCAGCTTCCTGATTCAATCTGCGACTCATTTCGGCATCATCGCTGTTGATACCGGTTAATACACCGGCGCTCCACATAATTGCAGCATTATACGGGATGGCATCATTAACTTCATATTTATACGCCCACCAGTCACTAAATGTAGAACCGGCAACACCGTGCTCTGCCATTTTATCTGCTACCTTATATCCTTCAAGAATGTGTGTAAATGTGTTTATTCTAAAGTCAAAATCTTCAGCTACTTTCATAAGCATATTAATCTCACTTTGAACATAGGAGTGAGAAGATATAAATCGCTCACTATTTAAAATATCAACAAGAGTTTCCATCTCATAATCTTTGCGATAAGGTTTACCACTTTTCTTTTTTACTTCGTACTCACGTGCGCGCTGAAAGTAATCTGTAAACATCTGCTGAACGCCCATTCGCGTTTGAGGAAAACGACTAAAACTTCCCCAGTTTGATTGTTTTACATTTTCACCTAAAGCAAATTTGATAAACTTAATATCGTCAAGCACCATCTCGTCTATGCTAGAACCCCATTTAAGTTTCATAACAGCAGATTGGCCGCCTATAGGGTTTGCCGATCCGTGAAGTAATTGTATGGTAGTAACACCACCTGCAAGATCACGGTAGATATCTATATCGTCAGGATTTACAGCATCTCTCATACGCACTTCGGCAGATGAGTTTTGACCAGATTCATTGATATCAAAAGCAGCGATATGCGAGTGCTCATCTATGATTCCGCTTGTTAAATGTTTGCCGGTTGCATCTACAACCTGTGCACCACTAGCACTTAAGCCTTTGCCAACTGCAGCGATTTTACCATTTTTAACCAGAACATCTGTTTCTTTAAGTATTCCTGCTTCTTCATTAGTCCAAACCGTCGCATTTTTAAACAATATCGTTTGTGCTTTTGGTTTTTGAGTATACCCATAAGCAATGTTGGGGTAGGTCATGGGCATTACTTCAACCGCATCTTCCTCTTTGTCTGCATCTTCTTTATCTTTAGCCTCAGTGTCTTCTGCTTCGGCTGCTTCCTTTTTAGTAGCAGTGAAACCAGTTTCTTTTCCGTTAGGTAAAATCGCATTACCACTCCAGCTTGTTTGAGGGTTAACTTGTGTCATTAGACGGGTATATTCTTTTACTTCGGAATTTTCTCCTGTAAACATCACGTTTAACCAACCGTCTGTGTAAGCAATCTTAGAACCTAATTTAGTATCGCCACTTTTAACAACTACTGAGGGTTTTTCTGTAGACTTTGAAATGGTCATCTCATAAGATTTGCCATTTACATTCACTGTGTAACTACCGTCAATGTCGATAATACTCGCATCTTTAATAACGTTCTGAGCGCCCTGTACCCAGTTTTCGTAGATAATTGTTTTCTCATCAAAAACAGGTCCTGAAGTAATTAGAAGGTTTGCCCAGGCTCCTGTAGTTAAAGTACCCAGTTCATTGCTTTTGCCTAATAATTTTGCAGGTACTGTAGTTAATGCCTGTAACGCAGTTTCTTCTTTCAGGCCATATTTAAATGCTTTACGAAGCATAGGCATTAATTTATCTGGAGACTTTAAGTCTGTAGTTGTAATGGCAAAGGTCAACCCATTATCCTGAAGTTTAGCAAGATTAGTAGGTGCCTGATTCCATTCTAGCATTTGACTTAAGCTTACATAATCTGCCTGAAAAGGATCTTCTACATCATAGGCCTCAGGGAAATTAACAGGAATTATATACGAAGCGCCAGTTGCCTTAATCTCATCAATACGCTTGTACTCATCGCCGCCTCCTACAATAATAAAAGGTACGTTAACCTCTTTAGAAAGTTTAGCAATACGTAAATCATCATAAAGATTGTCACCATAGAAAATCTGAGGTAAATCCATATTCTTATTTAATGCTTCAAGTGCTAAGTCGCGGGTTGGCACATTACCCCCTTTATACCATTTTGCATCTTCAAACAATTGTCTAATAAGAGCAGTTGCTCCCATAATTGAACTTGGGTACGACTGAGGAGAAAGGTTGCTTTTGCTAAACGAGAAAAACTGAGCAGAACGAGTTTCTATTAAACGTTCTGAAGCATCACCGTCTTTATTTAAAGCTACCAGAATACCATTTCCACGAGCAATAGCATCTGCCTTGTGTGTGTTTACAACTCCAAAACCGGCTTCAATTAAATCTTTTGCAGCTTTAGAATCGTATTTAAAATCATTAAGTGCGTTTGTTTCTGCACGCACGTGATCGTTCCAGTAGTAGCCGTTACGGGTAGATTCATATTGTGGACTGCGGCCATTGCGTTCTCTTGAGGGTGTTTCAACCCCAAAAGAGGAATACATTTCTATAAAAGAAGGATAGACATGTTTACCCATCAAATCTATTACAACAGCATTTTTAGGCGCATTTACAGATTTGCCTACCGATACAATCTTACCATCCTTAATAAGTAAATTTCCATTAGCTACAGTTTCTCCTGGAGTAGGGTGGAGCGTAGCATTTTTAAATAGTGTGTAGTTTGTGTTAGTGGTTTTAACACCATCATTTACCGGAAAATACTCTTGTGCAGATAGAAAGCAGCAAAGGAGTAAAAAGCATCCGGAGAAGAATAGCTTTTTTTTCATTTTAACAAATTGTTTAGAGTTTCTTAAAGATACTTTTTGCACAGTTTGTTAAGCCTTTTTTATAATTAATTAGGAATAATTTAACGTTTTTAAGGCAATGACGTTTTATTCTCAAAATAATTGACAAGGAGCGCAACTACATAGCTGTAGCTTTGCATACCAGAAGGTTGATTATTAACCTTGAGATAATTACCGTAAAAAACCTCTAAGATGGGTTCTATAGGATTTTCATAAGCCTCCCAGAATGCTTGAGATTCCCTATAATTTGCAATGATTCCGGGAGCTATTTGTGTACTTAAAACCTCTCCTACATTTGGATTTCGATTATAAACTTCGCCTAAACAGTATCTCAGCGCAAAAATATATCCTGAATATTTAAAATATGGATCAGGATTATTTGTAGTGGCCATAACCGCGATGAAATTAGCTTCGTTTTCTTTAGCAAAACCCAGTTGGTGTGCTTCTTCATGACAACTTACCAATGGCCAGCGATGTGCCGGCATCAACCCGTTTATTTGTGCTTCCTGAGTTATGGGATTCAAATATCCTCCAAAGCCCATGTAGGTGAGTGGTAATCTAAAAAGAGAATTTTTAATACTTATAGGGTGATAATCGAGTTGAGGAAAATTGTCTTCGACAATCGCATACCCGTCTGGAGTTTTTCTAAAAACTTCAGACAATGCAAAATCGAATACCACCGGTAAACTATCTGCCGGTTGCAGTTGCTTGTGAAGTGCATTTGACTCTTTGATAAGTCGTTGAGTTAGGCTAATTAACGCTTCGGTTGTGTAGTCTTTTTCTATTGATAACGATTCGTGTAGTGGAAGTCTGTAATAGTTGAGACCCCATAATAGATGAAAACTGAAATAAATGATATTGGCAACTAATAGTCCTTCGGTAATAAATTTTAAGCCATTTCTAAATCGGTTTTTAAAGAGTTTATAGACCGAAATTAATAGGTAAATAATTACAACGGCGTAAAGCACATCACCAAATGAAAATGGAATCCAACCTAAAGCATACCTAAATATTCTAGAGCTGTATGGGTAAATACCATTACTATAATAAGTTTCTATAAACTGCGGAAACTGCGCGATAAATTTTAAAGCTGCTATCTGTAGAAGGAGCAAAGCCGTGTAGATAAGCAGTTTTTTAAATTTCATAAATTAAGCAATTAGTAGGCTTGCGATTCTGAAGCGACTTCTTCGTTAGTAATACTCAGATGTTTTGGTAATTTATTGTCTTTAGGCAAAACCGCCAGATAACGATCAAAATTAGAGGTGTAAACTAATTTGAAATTCGGTTTTATCTTTAGGTCTAGTTTTGCGATAATTTCATTTATAAACTCCTGATGGTGTATGAGATCATTGCTTCCCAGATGAAAAATACCAAAACGCTTTCTGTTTATGATATAGTGTATCTGTTGTGAGAGCTTTTTATCTGTATTTGTATTCATTATCAAATGAGGAAATACTTCAACTTGCTCCTGCAGTAAGATAGCGTTCTTTATTTCCCTTACTCGCGGCGAATTCATACCAAATACCATTGGCAGTCTTATAATTGCATACTGCTCTTCGGGTAGGTAGTTTAAAAAAAAGTTCTCGCAGCGTATTTTGAGCTTCCCAAACTTACTTTCAGATAAAGTTTTATCAAGTTCATAACTTGGGTAGTTTGTAAAGGCATCAAAAACATTTGCCGAAGATAAATAAATAACAAATATACCGGTACGTTTAGCGTAATCACACAGGTCTTCGTGTGCTTCTACCTGACCATCAAAATCACCGCGTATTGCAGAGATAACGATATTAGGTCTCACATGATTAAGAACTTCATAAATACTATCCTGTACTACATCAAAATGAATAAAGTGCTTGTTATCTGAATAGATTTTACCGGTATGGTAGGTACCATAGGTATCGTAATACCTATGTAATTCTTTATACAAGGCACCACCAAGAAACCCACTGGCTCCTAAAATGAGTATTCTATGTGTATTTTGATTTGGGATAACTTATGGTTTTAGCCCTTATAAAAAGGAAGTTTTACAACCTTAGCCTTAATGTTTTTATTGCGCACTTTTATAAAAAGTTCAGTATCTGGTTTGCTGTATTCTGTTTTGACGTAACCCAGACCAATTCCTTTCGAAAGTGAAGGAGACATTGTTCCTGAGGTCACAATACCTATAACACCGTTGTTAGCATCTACAATCTCATAATCGTGACGCGGAATACCACGTTCCAGCAACTCAAAACCTACCAGTTTACGTGCGGCACCGGCTTCTTTTTCAGCCTTTAAAGCTTCAGAATTTATAAAGTCTTTAGAAAACTTTGTAATCCATCCCAAGCCGGCTTCAATAGGAGATGTAGAATCGTTAATATCATTACCATACAAACAATATCCCATTTCAAGGCGTAAGGTATCGCGGGCAGCAAGACCTATAGGTTTAATACCAAATTCATTTCCGGCTTCAAAAACTTTAGCCCACAGTTGTTCTGCAAACTCATTGTGGCAGTAAATTTCAAAACCACCACTGCCTGTATATCCTGTTGCGCTAATAATCACGTGGTCTATTCCTGCAAAAGGAGCAACTTCAAAATTGTAAAATTTAATAGCAGAAAGATCTGTATCAGTAAGAGATTGCATCGCCTCAATCGCTTTAGGCCCTTGTATAGCTAGAAGTGAAAAGTTATCTGATATGTTCTTAAGCTCAACGCCCAGATCATTGTGACGGCTAATCCATTCCCAGTCTTTGTCTATATTAGAAGCGTTTACTACAAGCAGATATTCATGTTCTCTGATGCGATACACAATCAAATCATCTACAATACCGCCTTCAAGATTAGGAAGACAGTTGTATTGAGCACCACCTATTTGAATTTTTGAAATGTCGTTACTACATACCTTTTGTAATAAGTCTAAAGCTCTATCGCCTATGGCAAGAAACTCACCCATATGCGATACATCAAAAACACCTACACCGTTGCGCACGGTCTCGTGTTCTATATTGATTCCTTCATAAGAAACGGGCATATTATAGCCTGCAAAAGGAACCATTTTAGCTCCAAGACTTTCGTGTATTTTAGTAAGTGCAGTAGATTTCATCTGTAAATTTTAAGAACACAAATGTATCAAAACTACAGAGAAAAGTACACGGTCTATTTCAACAAAAACGCCTTGAACTGATCGTAATTTTTAATTGCGATAGCTTGTTTTTCTTTGTGCATAACACTCTCAATTTGAGGTGGAATTGCAATCTCTGCGTCAATTACCGGATTGACAACCGGTAAAAATTTAACAGGATGTGCGGTTTCTAAGAATATTCCGTAAGCTTGAGGATGGTCTTTTAAATAGTCTTTAAGTCCTAAATACCCCACCGCTCCATGCGGGTCTGCTATATAGCCGGTTTCTTTGTAAATGCGCTGCATCGCTTCTTTAGTCTGCTCATCTGTGTACGAGAAAGACGATAACTTTTGCGAAAGCGCTTCAAGATCGTTATTGAATAACTTTTGAATACGTATAAAGTTTGAAGGGTCCCCCACATCCATAGCATTACTAATTGTAGCTACCGATGGTTTGGGTTTATAAATGCCTATTTTTAAAAACTCAGGAACAATATCGTTACGATTTACAGCGGCAACAAAATGCTTGACCGGCATCCCTAATTTATGAGCAACCATACCGGCGCAGATATTCCCGAAGTTTCCGCTAGGTACAGAGAAAACCAATTCTTTTCCTTTTGATTTAGCTTGTTTGTAAGCAAACAAGAAGTAAAATAACTGCGGAATCCAGCGTGCAATATTAATTGAGTTAGCAGAAGTTAGTTTACGTTTAGATGTGATTTCTTCATCTAAAAAGGCGGTTTTAACCATTGCCTGGCAGTCGTCAAAAACACCATCAACTTCTAGAGCCGTAATATTTGCTCCCAGAGTTGTAAGTTGTTTTTCTTGTATATCACTCACTTTTCCGGTAGGGTAAAGTATGACCACATCAACCCCTTCAACATTTAAAAAACCACGTGCAACAGCACCTCCTGTATCACCACTTGTAGCGACTAAAACTGTTACCGGTTCTTGCGTTTCTTTTTGTGCAGAAAAGTAGCCAAGACAACGTGCCATAAAACGAGCACCTACATCTTTAAATGCCATGGTAGGACCGTGAAATAATTCTAGCGTTCCTATATTTTCTTCAATCTCCACAACCGGGAAATCAAATGAAAGTACATCTTCAATGATGTCTTTTAAAGCTTCATCGGGAATAACACCTTCCACAAATTGCTTGATTGCTTCAAAGGCAATCTCGTTGTTAGAAAGGGTTTCTATATTTTCAAAAAAAGAGGAGGGAAGTGGTTTAATTTCCTGCGGAAAATACAAACCTTTGTCGGGTGCAATACCGCGCACAACAGCTTCTTCTAATCCTACTTCGGGGCCTTTCCGTTTAAACTGTAATAGATCATTTTTCTAAGATATTCTAGGTTGTTATTTTGGTTAAAATATTTTTTCCTACAGCTAGGAAATATTCCAAGTAGCGTTTTTAACCGTATTATTTTTGTTCTAAAATGCGATTGCCGTGTCTCGAAATGGGTGAGATATAACTATCTCCTTTCATCTTTTTAAGGTCTAAAGCTTTTTTTAATGCAATTTCAACTAAACCAGCGTTTTGAGCACCTTTACATAAGGTAAACATTGAAGGTCCAGAACCGCTTATTCCAAAGGCTAATCCGCCATTTTCTAGGGCTGTTTGCTTATAAAAATCAAAATCAGGAATCAGGTTTTTTCGGTAAGTTTCTACTAAAACATCCTGAGTGCTTGATGCGATTAAGTCATAATCGCTCGTGTAAAGACCAGCGATTAATCCGGCTAAATTACCCGTCTGTTTAATGGCATTTTGAAGTGAAACCTGCTCTGGTAAAATAGCTCGAGCTTCTTTGGTTTTAATCGTAATCTGTGGGTGAATTACCGTCACATAAAGTTCTTCCGGAACGGGTAACGAAACGATTTTTAAAGGTGAATATCCCGTGATTAATGTGAAGCCTCCATACAAACATGGAGCAACATTATCTGCGTGCTCATTGCCACTTGCAACCGCTTCACCTTTCATCCCAAAAGCCGTAAGTTCTAAATTTGATAACGGTTTTTCTAAAAACTGATTGATACCAAAAACAATTCCTGCAGCACTTGCGGCACTGCTTCCAACACCACTTCCTAAACGTATTTTTTTATGAATTTCTATCTCAAAACCATAGTCTAAATTCAATGAATTTACCATCGCTAAACCTGCAACTCCCACTACATTTTTTTTTGCTTCATAAGGTAAATCTGCACCCGTAATCTGTGAGATTTTAATTCCCTTTTCTGCGACTTTGCGTATGACCATTTCATCGCCAAGACCGTCAAGGGCAAAACCCAAAACATCAAAACCGCAGTTTACATTGGCTACCGTTGCCGGTGAAAAAACACGTATTTCGTTCATTAGTAATTCAAGATTGAATAATCAAACTTCCTAAAGCAGCAACTAATATGCGCTGCTTTAGGAGTTCGACTTCGTATTTCTAATTTCGGTTTTCAGATTTAAAAAGTTGCGGTTCTAATGATATCAGCAAAAAGACCTGAGGCTGTTACATCGCCACCGGCTCCTGCACCTTTAATTTGCATAGGTTGCTCAGGGTAACGATCTGTAAAGAACAATACGATATTGTCTGAGCCTTTAAGATCATAAAATGGATGACCTTCGGGTACGCTTTGAAGTCCAACGCTTGCTTTACCGTTATCTAACTGTGCAACGTATTTTAAGCGGTGATTTTTTGCTTCGGCATCTGCAACCAGTTTTTCAAAATGGGCAGCGTCTTCTTTCAACGTTTCAAAGAAATGTGGAACGTCTTTACTTTCCAGGTTATTTTTAGTCAGGAACGGATCATTGTCGATGTCTTCCAGATTTATTTTAAGTCCGCTTTCACGGGCTAAAATCAAAATCTTACGTGCTACATCGACTCCGCTTAAATCAATACGAGGATCTGGCTCTGTATAGCCCTCTGCTTTTGCGGCTTGCACCACATCGTAAAAGCTGTCCCCAGATTTGAAGTTATTAAAAACAAAGTTTAAACTTCCCGATAATACTGCCTGAATACGGTTAACACGATCTCCTGAAGCGATTAGGTTGTTTAGGGTATCAATAATGGGTAATCCTGCACCCACATTGGTTTCAAATAAAAGAGGTGCATTGTAAGTTTTGCTTAAATGTTTCAGTTCGCTATATTTTGCGAAGTCTGAAGAACAGGCAATTTTATTACAGGCAACTACAGCAATGCTTTGTTTTAGATATTTACCATACATAGCAGCAACGTCTGCATTTGCGGTAATATCTACAAAAATACTGTTACGCTGATTCAACTCAACCACTGCTTCGTGAAAACGATCAAGTGTTACAGGCTCACCTTCTTCTAAAAGTGCTTTCCAGTTTGTAAGATCAATACCATTCTCATCAATAAGCATTTTACGAGAGTTGCTTAGTCCCAGCACACGCATATTGATATTAAGTTGCTTTTTTAAATAGTCTTGTTGCTGTTCAATCTGCTTTAGTAAACGCTCACCTACATTACCAACCCCAGTAATGAAAAGGTTTAATTGTTTGCGTTGTGCTTCAAAGAAACGCTCGTGCAAGCTGTTTAAAGCCTTCTTAACGTCTTTTTGTGCAATAACGGCAGATATGTTCTTTTCACTTGCACCTTGTGCGATAGCTCTTATATTAACGTTGTTTTTACCTAGTGTACTAAACATTTTACCACTAATACCCTGATGACTTTTCATCTGGTCGCCTACAAGGGCGATGATGCTAAGTCCTATTTCCATAGTAAGTGGGTCTATTTTGTTTAGTGAAATTTCATATTCAAATTCTTCATCAATAGCAATTTTTGCACGGCCTGCATCTTCTTCCATAACACCTAAGCAAATACTATGTTCGCTTGATGCCTGTGTAATTAGAATAATGTTGATGCCTTGATTGCTCAACGTTTCAAAAAGGCGTTTACTTATTCCAGGAATACCTACCATACCACCGCCTTCTAAAGTAAGAAGTGCGATATTATTGATGTTGCTAAGTCCTTTAATAGGATTTTCGCTTATACCTTCCTGATTTTGTATGAGTGTACCTGCATCTTCAGGATGTAACGTATTTTTGATACGAATAGGAATATTTTTACTCATAACAGGAACGATAGTAGGCGGGTAAAGCACTTTTGCGCCAAAATGCGAAAGCTCCATCGCCTCGTGATACGAGATCGTATCTATAGGTTTTGCCTGTTTCACAAGTTTAGGGTTTGCAGTGTACATACCGCTAACATCTGTGTAAATTTCTACTTGATCCACGTTAAGAGCGGCAGCTACAATTGCCGCTGTAAAGTCTGATCCGCCGCGGCCTAATGTAGTTGTTTCTCCAGAAGCACAACTAGCAATAAAGCCAGGCAGTACTGTAATTTTTTGTTTCGCTTTAGCAAAATAATACTCTAGTTGACTGTTAGTGACCTTGTAGTTTACAGCAGCTTTGGTATGCTTATCGTTTGTGGTAATCAAATCTCTACTGTCTTTACGTACAGCGTCAAGACCTTGTGCGTACATTGCTCTGGTAATGATCGTAGATGATAAAATCTCACCAAAGGCAAGTAGTTTATCTATAGTTTTAGGAGACAGTTCATTAATTAAATAAATGCCCTGAAGCAGTGATTTTAGATCATTTAGTAATCCCTGAATTTCATCAACAGCTTCCTGATCATTTTTAACTAATGCTGAAATAAATTCTAAATGCTTAGATTCTATTTCAGCATAAATAGCTGAATATTCTTCCTTTTTACTGGCTTGTGACCCACATTGCATCAGAAGATCTGTGACACCACCTAATGCAGAAACTACAACGGCAATATTTTGATCCTGAGCGCCTTTAGAGACGATGTTGATTACTTGATTTATGTTTGCAACACTTCCTACCGAAGTACCGCCAAATTTTAAAACACGCATGGCTTTTGTGTTTGAAATGATTTAAAAATGAGTTGTTTTCGTGTAAACACGAGCAGTGGCGAAGTTATATGTTTATACAATACCCCTAGGGGTAATAATGAAAGCAATTGTAAGACCCATAATGGTCGTACAAGAGGAAGTTATAATTGTATTAATTGCTTTCATAGCGTCAAACTGTTGTATTCAAAAGTATTATTTTTACCTTGAAGAGCAAGGCTGAAAGGGCATTTTTGAGGATTTATCAGCCATTAGATTTTAAAAAGCTTTTTTACTAATTATACCTTTAAAATCACTAAATCCTTACGAATTTTTTAATAGATATCAGAATCTCTTATGAAGATACTTAGTAAAGATCAAATATACGCAGCAGATAAAGCAACAGAACAGGCAGAAAACATCCCATCTTTTAATCTTATGGAACGTGCCGGTGGTTATGCATTTCATTATTTGCACCAGCGCTTACAAAATCAACCTGTAGCAATTAAAATATTTTGTGGTACGGGTAATAACGGGGGTGATGGTCTTGTAATTGCACGTAATTTAATTGAGAATGGATATAATGTAACCACCTATGTTGTTAATTATAGTGAGAATCGATCAAAAGACTTTTTAGATGCATTAGATGCGCTAAAAAGCAAAACTAAAAACTGGCCACTTTTAATAAAGTCTGAAAATGACTTTCCGGAACTGGCTAAAGAGGATCTGATTATAGACTGTATTTTTGGTATAGGTATTAATAGACCGGCAGAAACCTGGGTTCAAAATTTGTTTAAAAAAATTAACGAGAGCCGTGCTTATATCTTAGCTATAGACGTTCCTTCTGGGATGGCTATTGATCGATTACTTAAAAATGAGGAAGTAGTACGACCTACGGTAGTACTCACTTTTCAAACTCCTAAACTGGTATTTTTTCTTCCGCAAGGCGGAAAATATATAAACAGTTGGGAAGTTTTAGATATAGGTCTTGACCGTAATTATTTAAACTCGGTAGAAACAAAAGCGCAGCTTATAGGTAAGGCTGAAGCGCAACACATGTATAAACCCCGAGCAAAATTTAGTCATAAAGGTACTTATGGTCATAGTCTTTTAATTGCCGGAAGTTATGGTAAAATGGGGGCAGCAGTATTGTGTAGTAAGGCAGCTTTAAGTAGTGGTAGCGGTCTTGTAACAACTTACGTTACCAGACAGGGCTTATCTATTTTACAAACAGCTGTACCCGAAGTTATGGTTGTAACAGACCGTCACAATGGTGATTATCTAGAAGAAATAAAGTTTGATCTGCAGCCAGATGTTATAGGTATAGGACCCGGATTGGGAATGGCAAAATCAACCGTCTCTGCATTTAAAACCTTTTTAGAACAGAATAAAACACAGCTTGTTCTTGATGCTGATGCACTAAATATGCTTTCAGAACATAAAGAATTACTTGATTTATTACCTAAATATTCGGTATTAACTCCGCATCCCAAGGAGTTAGAACGTCTTATAGGTAGCTGGGATGATGACTTTGATAAACTTGCAAAAGCAGAAGCTTTTTCTGAAAAGTATAATTGTATTTTGGTATTAAAAGATGCCCATACGATTGTAGTCTTTGAGGGGAAATACTATGTAAACAATAGTGGTAACCCGGGTATGGCAACCGGTGGGAGCGGTGATGTGTTAACGGGTGTGATTACAGGGCTTATAGCTCAGAATTACAATCCGCTTACGGCAGCAATATTTGGCGTATATATGCATGGCAGAGCTGCAGATATCGCTATAAATCATACAGGTTATGAAGGCCTGACGGCTGGTGTGATTATTGAATTTTTAGGACAGGCCTATCTAGATTTGTTTTCAGAACCTGAGAAAAACAAGAATTAGTTTTTCAATGTAGAAGACATAAAAAAACCTTCAGCGCTGTTTAAAGACGGTTCTGAAGGTTTTTTATTGAATTTTATTCCAGGATTTTCTGCTACTTAGTAAACAGAAACCCAAGGCCCATACGGGAAAGCATTTTCTTTTCAAACTGATAGAAAAATTTATATTGACCAAAAATCCAGGCTACAGCTAAAAGCAAAATTTGGTAAAGCGGAAATATAAGTACTATACGCAATGGCCAATAGAGCCATCCCGAAGTAGAATCATAATCGAGTCCTATCAAATTCATTACCGGACTTGATATTCTCCCGGCAGTAGAACCGGTGATTGCAAATACAATAAAAACCGCAATAAATTGCCAGCGGTATTCTAAAATCCAGCGATTTTTAAGTTTTTCAAAAAAAAACAAACTAATTTTAACAAAGAGATACGCAAGTAGGAGAGTAGCAATGCCTAAAAATAGAAGTTGAGTTACACTTCCAGATTCAAAATAATCATTAAATCGATATGCTATAAGCAATCCTGATCCTAATGCGAGCACTATTCCTAAAAAGGGATAAATTAATTGCCAGTTTTGGGTGATTTCCCAGTTTTCCTTAAATTTTTTCACGGCGCAAATATAGTATTCCGTATTTAAAAAAGTGGCAATGATTTAAATTCGGGTAGGTACGCTAAATCGCTGATTGTATTGCCTACTAAAAAATACAAAATAATTATATAGTTTATAATTTACTTCATAACCATAATCTACATTGTTGTCATAATTAATTTGCTGTGGGTATAGATTAGGATCAAAAGTAAAGGGTTGATTTACTCTTTGATTATATTCAATAACCAGAAACCTATTTTTGTTTTCTAAGTAATTTTGTGTGTAATAGCCTTCTGGTCGTGCAATAGAAACTAAAAAGGTATTGAATCCGGGTTCTATAATTAGGATCTCATATTCTAGGCTGTCATTTGCGATACGTACGGTATCATTTGCAGTGGTCGTAGCATTATTCCCTGTCAATTTTTTATTGGTTTGAGTACTGGCACAACCGTAAATAAGACCCAGGGCGACAAAGAAGTAAATAAATGGTTTCATACTTTTTCTTTTAAAGCTACAAAACTCCTGCCAAATTTAATGCAAAATAAAAGCCGCTTAAAAAGCGGCTTACTAATCACTTAAGCAATGAAAACTATTTTCCAAAAAGACCACCTAGCATTCCGCCAAGGCCACCTTTTTTATTAGATCCTAAAACCATACCGGCAACATCATCTAAAACGCTGCCGTCACCGTCTGCATCTATTAAGCTTTCGATAAGACTTTGATTTCCTTTGGGCTGGCCTCCTAACATACTTCCTAATATTCCGGAGAGTGCGCTAGAATCATTTACGTTATTTTGTTTAGTTTCTTTACCTATAACACCTAGAAGAATAGGAGCTGCTATTTTTAAAATTTGAGCTACGGTACCGGCGTCAAGGCCAGATTTTTGACTTAGTGTATTTTCTACAACAGGTTGCTTACCTCCTAAAACGTGACTTAAAATACCTGCACCATCGCTTATAACATTTTGATCAACACTGCCACCACCTAAGAGACTTCCTAAATTATCTAAAATGCTGCCATCATGTTTGTTACTTAAAGCGCCTAATAAACCGGAAGCACCCTCTTGGGTTTGTGCATTTTTTTTCATTGCACCTAGTAGTACGGGTAATGCCATGCTTAACACATCTGCAGTTTTGCTTTCTGAAGCGCCAGTTTGTGCACTTGCTCCACTAATAAGCTGTTTTCCTAAATCACTATTTAATAAGTCTAATAACCCTGCCATTTTAATTAATTATTAATGTTAGACTTTAAAGATAAGAAGTTTTTAAATATTTTAACAATTTATTAAGGATTGTTGCCCACAAAAAAAGCCGAAATCTCTTTCGGCTTTTGAATTTAGGATGCTTAGATCTATTTATTTCTTTAAAATAGCATCTATTTGTTCTGCAAGTTCAGTACCTATACGATCCTGAGCTTCATTTGTAGCAGCACCAATGTGCGGAGACAATGTGATTTTAGGATGCATAAGAATTCTGATTTCTGGCTTAGGTTCGCTTTCAAAAACATCTAATCCTGCAAATGCTAATTTACCAGAGTCTAAGGCATCTATTAAAGCGATCTCGTCTACAACACCACCACGTGCAGCATTAATAAGTGCAGCACCATCTTTCATCATTTCTAATTCAGCTTTACCTATAACATACTCTTTTTGAGCTGGTACGTGTAAGGTAATAAAATCTGCTTCTTTAAGAACATCTTCTTTAGATTTGCTTTCAAACTTAAATGTTACTTCCTGCCCATCAAAAAAGTCAAGCTTCACTTCGGCTTTTTCCATATAAGGGTCAGAATAAATAACTTTCATTCCTGCCCCTAATGCAACTTTTGCGGTAGCCTGGCCAATACGACCAAAACCGATAACACCTAAGGTTTTTCCTCTTAATTCTACACCATTTGCATATGCTTTTTTAAGATCACCAAATTTTGATTCTCCCTCTAAAGGCATATTGCGGTTAGCGTCATATAAGAAACGTACACCACCATATAAATGTGCAAAAACCAATTCTGCTACAGATGCAGATGAAGATGCCGGAGTGTTTATTACGCTTAGTCCTTTATCCTTTGCATATTGAACATCAATGTTATCCATACCTACACCACCACGACCTATTAATTTAAGGCTAGGACAGGCATCTATAAGTTCTTTGCGCACTTTAGTCGCACTACGTACAAGTAGCGCGTCTATTTGATTTTCGTTGATATAGTTTTCTAATTGCTCTTGAGCAACTTTAGTGGTGATGATCTCAAAACCGGCAGCTTTTAGAGCGTCTACTCCAGATTGTGAAATGCCATCGTTTGCTAAAACTTTCATCTTTTATATTTAAATTTACCCGCTTTGCGAGTGTTAATAATAGGAGGTTAACCCCATTTTACAGTTTCCATTTGTTGTTGTACTACTGATTAATTTAAAGAGATTAGGCTTTACGCTCTAATTCACTCATAACATCAACCAGAGTTCCTACGCTCTGAAGTGACAATGCATTGTACATAGAGGCACGGTAGCCACCTACACTGCGGTGACCATTTACCCCGCTAATACCAGCTTCTTTAAGCATCGTATCAAAAGTTTCCTTTAGATTATCTTCTGTAAGGTTAAATGTGGCATTCATAGTAGAGCGATCTTCTACGGCTGCAAATCCTGTAAATAGCGGATTTAAATCTATTTCAGAATAAATAAGAGTAGCTTTTTTATCGTTATTTTCTTCTGCACCTTTAATACCACCATTATTCTTTAACCATCTTAAGGTTAATAAAGAAGTGTAAACGGCAAATACAGGAGGTGTATTGTACATACTACCTTTAGAAATATGTTGTGTATAATCTAACATCGCCGGTACCTGACGTGTTACTTTACCTAAAATATCTTCACGTACCACTACGAGCGTTGTACCTGCTGGCCCCATATTTTTCTGAGCTCCTGCATAAATAAGATCAAACTTGGTAAAATCTAATTGTCTAGAGAAAATATCACTACTCATATCTGCCACTAGCGGAATGTCTAAAGCAGGTATGTTTTTAAGTTGTGTCCCAAAAATAGTATTGTTTGTAGTAACGTGTAGGTAATCTAAACCTGAAGGAATTGAATAATCTTTAGGTATATAATTAAAATTTTTATCCTTAGAACTAGCTACTTCAACAACATCTCCAAAAATCTTTGCTTCTTTAATTGCCTTATCACTCCAGGTCCCTGTGTTTAAGTATCCTGCTTTATTTTCTAGTAAGTTGTATGCTGCCATAACAAACTGCATACTAGCACCTCCCTGAAGAAATAGTGCTTTATAGCCTTTACCTTCAAGACCTAAAAGTTGCAGTGCAAGCTCACGAGCTTCTTCCATCACATCAACGAAGTCTTTACTACGATGAGAAATTTCTATAAGTGATAAACCTGAATTGTTGAAATTTAATACGGCGTCAGAGGCCTGTTTAAGCACTTCTTGAGGAAGAATACTTGGTCCGGCACTGAAATTATGTTTTTTCATGGATTGAATATTTGATCTGCTTAATCTTTATTTTTAGAAGTCGAAAAATTACGGATTTTAAAATACAATACATAAGAAACTACTGCGATTCTCAACACGGTATTGTTATTTTAAAAAGCAATGCAAAGATGCCTAAAAGCTTAACAAAAGACCTTAAATAATTAATAATTTATAGGATGCAAACCTTTATATTTTTAGTAAAAATGCAATGGTATCTACACCATCAGCATAATCACTAAGATTCGGCTTTTGAGCCTGCCCGAAGCCTACTTCTTTTTGATCAAATCCCGAAGCAACAATACATTGTATCTGGTCTGTTTTTTCGTCTAAATAAGTTTTAAGAGTCTCTAGATTATCATAGCGCTCATAAAATACAACAGAAATAGGGGAAGAGAAGCTTTCTTCTTCTTTTAAGACTAAAAACCCATTATCGAGTATGGGAAACAAACTCATTAAATAAACCGCTTTATTATAATCATAATTGTTAGCGTATTTATGATGGTTTAGCAGGTCTTTGTAATTAAACATTGCCTTATAAAAAGAGTCAAAGTTATAATCTTGCGGAACAAAAAGTTTTGACACACTGCGGCAACCCATTCCAAAATATCTAAAGATGTCATCACCTAGTAATTCAAGTTGTTCTGTAGATTCATTACCTGTTAAAACCGCTACCGCATTTCGGTTTTTACGTATGATGTGGGGCTTGGTTTTAAAGTAATATTCAAAATACCGTGCAGTGTTATTACTACCAGTAGCAATTACTGCATCAAAAGCAGCCAATTTACCTTCAGTGAATTCTATTTTGTTTTCAAAGAGTGGTTCTATTGCGATTAATACCTTAGCTAAATACGGAAGTATTAACTTATCGTCTGATGATAGTTTTGCCAGTATCGAATGCCCACTAATAAGAACACTTAAAAAATCATGAAAACCTACCAGCGGAAGATTGCCTGCCATAATAACGGCAACACGTTTTGACTCTAAATTGATATCAAAGTTATAGGCACTAGTCCAGTTTTTTAGAGAAGTTTCAGTAAGTGATTCTGACCAGCTGCTAAGTGCCATTTGCAGATGTTCTGGGGTAAACCAGGCATTTTCACGAGTTGCAGTTTTTAATACTTCTGCAAACTCAATTTGTAAAGTTTGCGTATCAGCTAATGTCATTTCACTTTTTGTAGTGTTCGACAAAAAATCATTTAAAAAAAGACCCAGCTTTGAGAATGCAGTAATTCTTTGGTTTAAATCCATAAATGGTTTGGTAGAGTTAAGGGCAGACCTTAATTTTGTACGTTGATATTAAAAAGTAATACGCCATATCAAATGGGTATTAACGTTAAACTTTAATTTAGTTTTAGCAGAATTTAATTATCAAAAGTCCACTTTAGGGCAAAATTACGGATAAGAAAACGATTATACTATGGCAATTATAATAACTGATGAATGTATTAACTGCGGGGCTTGTGAGCCAGAATGTCCAAACACCGCAATTTATGAAGGTGCTGATGACTGGCGCTATGCAGACGGGACAGACCTTGAAGGTAAAGTTGTTTTACCTGACGGGAAAGAAGTAGATGCAGATGAAACTCAGGAGCCTATAAGTGATGAGGTTTATTACATCGCACCAGATAAATGTACAGAATGTATGGGCTTTCACGAGGAGCCACAGTGCGCTGCTGTTTGCCCTGTAGACTGTTGTGTGCCTGATGATAACCATGTAGAGTCTGAAGAAACTTTATTGGCGAAGCAAGCTTTTATGCACCATAAATAGCATTGATAATTTTATATAAAGAAAAAGCCCGGCAAGTTGCCGGGCTTTTTTATGTATTTGATTTTGTAAACTAGAAATTGAAAGATAAGCGGGTATAATAATAGGCTCCACTAAAACCCATCTGTACAGAATCCCAGTAACCACCAGCTTCGGTCCAGTCATCTTGCTGATCAGGATATACATTAAACAGGTTTGTACTACCTACCTGAAGTCTTAAATGGTCTGAAAGATCAAAACCAAAAACAAGATCTGTAATTACTTTTGGGCTGTAGTAATCTGTAGCACCTGCTAATAAAGCATCATTATCTGCGTAACCTAAATCTGCAGGTGTTTCAAAAACCTGAAAATCTAACAAGCTTATTTCGCTAAAGCGTGTAAATGAAAGTCCTGTGCTAAACCAGTTACGTTCATAGTTTAAATTTAAACTCATTTTGCTGTCTGGAGCAGATGCTAATAAAAAGGCTTTATCGCGTTCTCCAAAGAAGGTTTGCTCATCTAATGCGCCATTTTTAACGTCTGTAATTTCCATATCGTTAAAGTTGCCGGTAAAGGTGGCACTAAACACATTTTCATTAATACGCTTTTTGTAGCTTAAAACTACATCCAGACCTTTTGTGCGGGTATCTGCTCCGTTTGCAAAAAACTGTGCAGCTTCAACACCGGGAATGTCTGTAGCATCAAAATTACCGGTAAGTACAATACGATCTTTTACACTAATATAATACCCATCTATCGTAGCTGAGAACGCACCTATATTAGCCGTAAAACCTAAAGCAGCATTTAAAGCGGTTTCTTCTTTTAAAGGGCCTATACCAAAAGATGCAGTAACGGGGCTATTGTTAGGTGACAATACAGATTCTAAAGCGTCACCACCTACAAAGTTTGTAAAACGCAGATTGTAGTAAATCTGTGCCAAAGATGGAGCTCTAAAGCCAGTACTCACAGAACCACGCAGATTTAAATTATCACTTATTTTTAGACGTGAAGCCAGTTTCCCATTAATGGTGCTTCCAAAGTCGCTGTAATTCTCAAAACGAGCTGCAGCACTTAAAAGAAGGGCTTCCGTTAGGTCAAACTCGGTATCTGCATATAAAGATACGTTAGATCTGCTTCGATCTACTTCGTTAGCAGGACTGTACCCCGGGAATCCCTGAGAACCTCCTGGGCGTGGGTCGCCAGAAACAGCATCTATAGGCTGTGTCTGTGAGGCAGGATCTATGATTAATCTTCCGGTAGTGTCGTAGGTGCCGTAAGACCCCTCTTCACCAGCAAAAATTATAAAGTTTTCAGTACGGTATTCTGCACCAAAAGCGATATTCATCCCCGAAAGGATGTCGTCATAATATTTAGAAAAATCGAGATTTATAGTATTCTGGTCTAAACTGTGACCACCGGCGTCAAAATCTGTTGGAGAAAGATCTTCTAAACTAGCATTAAGAGTACCTTTTATATAGTAATGGAAGAAGTTTTTTCCGTAGGTATTGCTCAAATCCATATTCCAACCAGAATCAGACTTAGTACGTACGCCTACTGAAACCGAGTTATCTGTAATGATAGACGTGATACGTGGTGTAAAACCATTAGGAAAGATTGAAGTTACCACGCGGGCTCCATTATTTCGTGTAAATGCAAAAGCGTCTGTATCGCGGTAATTACGACCACCAAAAGCATAAATTTCAGTCTTATCAGAAACCGGATATGCAATATTTGCAAAAAGGTTTAACCCTTCAATCGCAGCTTCTCCAAAACCTTTTCTAAATTCAAAACCGGGACGAAGCGTCTTATTTTTATTGATGTACTCGGTCGTGAAGTTTGCGTAACCGCCGTTGTCGCCAAGTGCCACTCCATAGTTAACACCTACTTTTACAGAACCTCCGTCAAAGGATTTATCTTTTCCTATGGCATTGCCATCACGCTCCGTATCTAAGCGATATCCATCGGTATTCCATAACCCATAAGGATCTGTGCCAAAATCTCCCTGAGCATCTGTATTATAAAAACCATAGCTTACATTACCCTCAACTGCGTCTGTTTTATCTTTTAAAACAATATTAATCACACCTGCAATTGCATCAGAGCCGTATTGCGCCGAAGCACCGTCCCTTAAAACTTCGATACGCTTAATTGATGTTACGGGAATTGCATTTAAATCTGTACCCGTATTTCCTCGTCCGCGCGTTCCAAATATATTTATCAAAGAAGATTGGTGGCGGCGTTTACCGTTTATTAAGACTAATGTCTGGTCTGGTCCTAAACCACGCAATGAAGCGGGGTCAATGTGATCTGCCCCATCAGAGCCAGACTGTTTGTTTGCGTTAAAAGAAGGAGCAGCATACTGCAATAATTGATTTACCTCAAGTTGTCCACTTTGAGTGCTTACTTCAGCAACGTCTATAATATCAATAGCAACAGGAGTATCTGTAGAAGTACGTTTGGGACTACGTGAACCAACAATTTGAACTTCGCTAAGTTGCACACCGCTCGTCATTGTGACATCAATTTGAGTTTTTCCGTTTACAGCGATTTCTTGCTGTTCAAATCCTATATACGAGAATATTAATGTTGCATCGTCACTTACATCAATAGTGTATTTTCCGTCAAAGTCTGAAGTAGCACCTTTTATAGTTCCCTTTTGTACAATATTTACACCCGGGAGTAATGTGCCTTCAGCGTCTGTTATGGTACCCGTAACGGTATTTTGAGCCCAGACGATGCTGCAAAACACACTAAAAAATAATGTAATTTTTAATTTCATATTAGATTGTTTAAGAGTTGATTATTCAAAAGTATTCAAAGGAATGTCATTTTAAGTTGAAATAAATATAATGAATTAACATTTTATTTGATTAATAAATAAGAAGTATTAAAATTTTTAATATCTCAAAATGAGGGCTTTATATTGAGAATTATTTAAAAGTTAAATTATCAAGTGAAAATCTAATATTGGGCAAAACCTCTGTGTTTACCTATAAAAGTAACGACAAGATTGTTGTCTCAAACATCTGCTAATTATTGTTTGTGTCTATAGTCTTAAAATCTATAGAAGCTTCCTATATTTGCGCCTCCAAAAATTATAGTAATGAAAGCAGGTATCGTAGGATTGCCAAATGTGGGTAAATCAACTCTTTTTAATTGTTTGTCAAATGCTAAGGCGCAAAGTGCAAACTTTCCTTTTTGTACCATAGAGCCTAATGTAGGTGTGGTTAATGTACCAGATCCAAGACTTTTAAAGCTTGAAGAATTGGTTAATCCAGAACGTGTAGTGCCTGCTACTGTAGATATTGTAGATATTGCAGGATTAGTTAAAGGTGCAAGTAAAGGAGAAGGTTTAGGAAACCAGTTTTTAGGAAACATTAGAGAGACCGATGCGATTTTGCATGTATTGAGATGTTTTGATAATGATAATATTGTGCACGTTGACAACAGCGTGAATCCGGTTAGAGATAAAGAAACTATAGATATTGAGTTACAGCTTAAAGATCTTGAGACGGTAGATAAGAAGCTTGAGAAAGTAAAAAAAGCTTCTCGTACGGGTAATAAAGATGCTCAAAAAGAAGAAACTGTTTTACTTAAAATAAAAAGTTCGTTAGAGCAGGGTATTTCTATACGTGCTATCGAATTTTCTGATGAAGATTACGCGGAATATGTAAAGCCATTACAATTTATTACAGATAAACCGGTAATGTATGTATGTAATGTAGATGAAGGCTCTGCCGTAAATGGCAATGCATATGTAGAGCAAGTACGCGAAGCAGTAAAAGATGAAAAGGCAGAAGTTCTAGTATTGGCTGTTGGTACCGAAGCAGATATTACAGAACTTGATGATTATGAAGAGCGCCAAATGTTTTTACAGGATATAGGCCTGGATGAGCCGGGATCTGCAAAACTAATACGTGCTGCTTATAAATTGTTAAAGCAACAAACTTACTTTACAGCAGGTGTAAAAGAAGTACGCGCCTGGACAATTAACATAGGTTCTACCGCACCACAGGCAGCGGGTGTAATTCATACCGATTTTGAAAAAGGATTTATACGTGCAGAGGTTATAGGCTACGAAGATTTTGTAAAATTTGGTAGCGAAGCTAAAGTGAAAGAAGCCGGTAAAATGGGTGTTGAAGGAAAAAATTATATCGTTAAAGATGGCGATGTGATGCACTTCTTATTTAACGTTTAAAACGTAGCTGCAGCAGCTATAAGTAGTTTATAATATTAAAAATCCCTCTGGATATTGTTCTAGAGGGATTTTTTATTAATAAAGATTGAAGAGCTATCTATATATTTTTATTTTAAGAATACCAATAAAAAACTAAACTGCCATTTCTTTTTCAAGCAATTGAATATTGCTCTGTATGCGTTCACGCACCAAATTCATCATACGCTTATTTAATGCCGAAGAGTTTTTAATATAAGTTCGGTACTCCTCAAGTGTAAATTGACCTATAAGCATACCTTTTAGACTATTTCTAAATTTAATATCCTTCTGTATTGCATTTTCAATATAAGCCAAGCGTTTTTCTACTGTTAGATTGTAGTACACATTCTTATGCTTAGCGATGTAATTTCTAAACGCTTCAACTAGTAAATCATTCTGAAGTTTGGCGACCGGTCTAAGTGTCGCATTTTGAAAATGTTCTTCGGCACTCATTTGATCATTAACTCTGGCTGAAGGTATTTCTGGTCTTATGTCGATGAGTTGGGTATCTCGGGTTTTCATAGTAAGAAGTTTTCTAAAATTAATTATAATATATAGGCTTCAAGAATAAGGCCAAAAGAGTTGTAAACGACTTATAAACACTTCGGTTTGATTTTTTTTAAAAAGTGGTTTTTAAGGCTAATTTACTTTTTGCAGGTTTTCAAATTTGCATTCCCAACTTCCTTACGTTAAAGTGCTCTTAATCGGCCAACGGCTTTGAATAACGCTTTCTAACTTTGAAAAATAATTCGAAAGAACTAAACATATTCTGATGATTCAATCCATAAATCCATACAATCAAAAGGTTGTATTCGAAACTAAAGAATTAACAATCGAAGAAACTAAAAGTGCTATAGATCAAGCACACGATAGATTCTTATCCTGGCGAAAAACATCATATGCAGAACGCAGTAAATTGATGAAAGCTGCGGCTGTAGAGCTCAGGAAGAATAAGCAGGAATATGCAGAAACGATGACCTTAGAGATGGGAAAACCCATCACTCAGGCAATTGCCGAAATTGAAAAGTGCGCATGGGTTTGTGATTTTTATGCAGATAATGCAGCAGATCAATTAGCACCTAAAACCATAGAGACAGACGCAGAAGAAAGTTACGTAAGTTATGAGCCTATAGGGGTTGTACTTGCTGTTATGCCGTGGAATTATCCGTTTTGGCAAGTGTTTCGCTTCGCGGCACCAGCATTAATGGCGGGTAATATTGGCATTTTGAAACACGCAAGTAATGTGATGCGTAGTGCAGACAATATACAGAAGGTTTTTGAGCGTGCAGGTTTTCCTAAAAATTGCTTTACGCATTTACCGTTAAGCAGTTCAAAAATAGAAGATGTAATTAAAAATCCTAAAGTTAAAGCGGTGACACTTACAGGAAGCACACCCGCCGGAAAGGCTGTTGCTTCTACCGCAGGGAGTGAGATTAAAAAATCGGTTTTAGAATTAGGCGGTAGTAACGCGCTGGTTCTTTTTGAGGATTGTAATCTTGAAGAAACGCTTAAAAAAACAGTTACAGCTCGTTTTCAAAATACAGGACAGAGTTGTATCGCCGGTAAACGTTTAATCGTGCACGAGGATATCGTTGCGGAATTTACTGAAAAGTTTGTTGCAGCAGTTAAAGATTTAAAAAGCGGTGATCCTATGAATGAAGATACCTATATAGGTGTAATGGCGCGTGAGGATCTTGCTGAAGAATTAGAAGAACAACTTAATAAAACCCTTAAAGCAGGAGGTAAGTTACTGCTGGGAGGGAAACGCAATAAGGCCTATTTTGAGCCGACAATTGTGGGTGATGTAACATCAGATATGACGTTATTTGAAGAAGAAACATTTGGACCGGTAATAGGTATCACAACTTTTAAGACTGAAAAAGAAGCTGTTGATTTGGTAAATCAGTCAATTTTTGGACTTGGAATTTCACTATTTACAGAAGATAAAGCGCGTGCAAAACGACTGGTTCCGCAATATGATGACGGTGCCGTTTTTGTAAATGATCTTGTTAAAAGCGATCCTAGATTGCCTTTTGGAGGTACAAAAATTTCGGGTTATGGCCGCGAACTTTCTTCAGATGGAATTCAGGAGTTTGTAAATAAAAAAACGGTGTATTTCAATAAATTTTAGATTCTTAATTGTCAAGAATAGTTTGTTATAATTTAGAACATACCTAAAATTAGCTCCTAGTCTTTAATGATAAACTATAAGAGAGAAGACTGGGAGTTAAAATATTTTTCACAGTTTTTATAATTGGGTGTGCTTTTAAAAATGTGTAATCATTAATATTTATTTTCAAATATGCCTTCAGTAAACATTAGAAGCGTAGAAAAAAGAGATACTAACTTTATTTTGGAATTACTTCCCAGCCTTACAGATCCTGAGTTACCACATTGGCGTGATCCTAATGTAATGCTCGATATTGATCAGCGCATTATTAAAGCTGAAATTCTGGACGGAAATAAGGATAACGCCATTTTTATTGCGGAAGATGAAGAAACTAAGCAGCAACTGGGATTTATATTTTTAGAAATAGGAACCGATTACTATCACAGAGAGCCACACGGTCATATTGCAGACATTATCGTTTCACCAAATGCTCGAGGTCGCGGCATAGGAAAAATGCTAATGAGTAAAGCTGAAGAATGGACAAAAGACTGTGGCTATAGTTTACTAACTTTAAATGTTTTTGATGATAATAAAAAGGCTAGAAAACTTTATTCTTCATTAGGGTTTACACCAGATTTAACCAAATATGGAAAAATCTTAGATTAAAAAATCGGAAATACAATATCAGAATACAAACTAGTTTCTGATAAATGTAAAGTAAGGAGGAGGAAGAAAAATATTAGTTTTTCTTGATTCCACGATTAACATTTATCCACTAACCTTCAACTTCCATTTACCACCGCTGATGTACATTTGGTTTGATGTATTCTTTATAAATCGCATTCATTTTTTTGATTTGGTCTGAACTTAACTTTTCACGATTATAAATTGAAAGATTAGATTGTAGATGCTCAGCTTTAGAAGCTCCAGGAATTACAGTACTTACCGTGGAATGATTTAAAATCCATTGCAATGCAATAGGTGCCAGGTTTCCTGCATCAGGAAATATGCTCTTTAACTCCTTTACTGCTTTGAGTCCGTTTTCAAAATTAACGCCAGAGAAGGTCTCTCCTTTATCAAATGCTTCTCCATTGCGGTTAAAGTTTCGGTGATCTTCTTTGTCAAAAGAAGTATTTGTATCAAACTTTCCGGTTAACAAACCGCTAGCTAATGGTACCCGTACAATTACGCCGATGTTATTCTTTTCCGCCTCGCTAAAAAATAGCTCAGCAGGACGTTGTCTAAACAGATTAAAAATGATTTGAACTGTAGTTACATTATCGTATTGCATTGCTTTAAGGCCTTCTTCAACTTTTTCAACACTCACACCTAGATTTGCAATTTTACCTTCTTGTTTAAGATCTTCAAAAAGACCAAAAATCTCTGGTCTGTAATAGGTATCAGTAGGAGGGCAGTGCAATTGTATAAGATCAAGGCGTTCTAATCCTGTATTTTTTAAACTTGCTTCAACAAAACTTCTCAAAGCTTTTACTGAATAGCCTGCGTCAACATGCGGGTTTATTTGTCTGCCACATTTTGTGGCAACATATACCTGTTCAGATCGGGATTTTACAACACGTCCTACGGCAGCTTCACTTAAACCATTTTCGTAAACATCTGCGGTGTCAATAAAATTGATACCTTCATCTATAGCTGTATTTAAAATGGTATCTGCATTTGCAGCGTCAAAACCTGAACCCCATTTTCCGCCTACCTGCCAGGTTCCAAGTGCGATTTCAGAGACTTTAAAGCCTGTTTTGCCTAATTTTCTATAATTCATCTATAAATGCATTTAATAATTTTTAATAAAAATACAAAAGCGCTGTTCTTCTCATAACTAAAAACCCTTAAACCCTTCCTAAAATTCGGTTTATTTAAAAATGAGACCTTAGTGTTCATTAAGAGTTGGTAGGTTGCCTGTTTGCTTTAAAATTCAATACTTTTGGTCTGTAATGAGAAAGCAAATAATTCGTGTACGTTCTATCGTCATTAAGAAACCTTAATGCAGGTCGGTGTATCATATAGTAAACCTTCCGTATTCAGGAAGGTTTTTTTTTGGATTAAAAATCACGATTCTAATGTATAACAAACTCAAAAATAGTTTAATTCAATAAAAATCATATTGATTTTAGGAGTTGAACATAGTAGTATTATTAGGTTAAAATATTGATTTTCAATATTTTAGTAAGTTTTTGTGTAGGTCTGATATATTCAAAGCTTTTTTGTTAAAGAATAGTTGAAAACAGGATTAATTAATTTCGGTACAGATTTAAAAAAATGGAATTAAACAAATACAGTAAAACGGTTACTCAGGATCCCACTTTGCCGGCAGCACAGGCAATGTTACACGCTATCGGCCTCACCGATGAAGATTTAAAAAAACCCTTTATAGGTATCGCAAGTACCGGATATGAAGGCAATCCCTGCAATATGCATCTTAATGATCTGGCGACACACGTTAAGAAAGGTACAGAGCAAGCAGATATGGTGGGCTTAATTTTTAATACAATAGGCGTAAGCGATGGGATCTCAAATGGTACTCCCGGTATGCGATTTTCTTTACCATCTCGGGATATTATTGCAGACTCAATTGAAACCGTGATGCAGGCAATGAGCTATGACGGTCTGGTGACTGTTGTAGGTTGTGATAAAAATATGCCGGGTGCGTTGATGGCACAGTTGCGTTTAAACCGTCCTTCGATTTTGGTTTATGGAGGTACGATTGCTTCGGGTTGTCATAATGGTAAAAAACTTGATATCATTTCGGCTTTTGAGGCTTATGGCCAGAAGGTAGCTGGTACGATAGACGAGAATGAATATAAAGAAGTGGTACACAAAGCCTGCCCCGGGGCGGGAGCTTGTGGTGGTATGTACACGGCTAATACGATGGCTTCGGCGATAGAGGCTTTGGGCATGTCATTACCTTTTAACTCATCTAATCCTGCTGTTACAGACAGCAATATTAAAGCGCAGGAATGTGTAAAAGCTGGGGAGGCCCTTAAATATTTATTAGAAAAAGATATTAAGCCTTCAGATATTGTAACTCGTAAATCGCTAGAAAATGCGTTTAAACTGGTAACAGTTTTAGGTGGTTCTACTAATGCTGTGTTGCACTTTTTGGCAATAGCCAAAGCTGCACAGGTAGAATTTACGCTAAAAGATTTTCAGAAAATTAGCGATAACACACCACTTCTAGCTGACTTAAAGCCAAGCGGAAGATATTCTATGGAAGATTTGCATAAAGTAGGTGGAATTCCAGGTGTTCTCAAGTATATGCTTGAAAAGAATATGTTACACGGCGATTGCCTTACAGTTACCGGAAAAACTCTGGCAGAAAATCTTAAAGACGTAGCTAATCTAATAGACGGTCAGGACATCGTACGCACCTTAGATAAGCCCATTAAAGACAGTGGTCATATACGTATTTTATTTGGAAACCTCGCTACTGAAGGTGCAGTGGCAAAAATAACCGGAAAAGAAGGGCTTGAATTTAGAGGTACTGCTAATGTGTTTGACAGTGAAGCAGCCGTAAATGAAGGAATTAAAAACGGGAAAGTAAAGAAAGGTGATGTGGTAATCATTCGCTATGAAGGTCCTAAAGGTGGACCCGGTATGCCCGAAATGCTAAAACCTACCTCTTCAATTATGGGAGCAGGTTTAGGTAAAGACGTTGCATTGATTACCGATGGACGTTTCTCAGGGGGATCTCACGGTTTTGTAGTGGGTCACGTATCGCCCGAAGCTCAGGTAGGCGGTAACATCGCACTTGTTGAAAATGGTGATATTATTGCCATAGACGCGGTTAAGAATACAATCAATATTGAAATTTCTGACGAAGAGTTGGAAAAAAGACGATCAAAATGGACTGCTCCAAAACTTAAATTTGAGCGCGGGGTACTTTATAAATATGCAAAAACAGTGTCTTCTGCATCTGAAGGGTGTGTGACAGACGAAATGTAGCAGTAGGCTTATGGAAACACAAACTATTAAATTACAGGCCACAGACTCGCAGGCAACAGAGCGAATCACAGGTAAAGAAGCCATCATAAGATGTTTACTTGCCGAAGGGGTCGATACTATTTACGGCTATCCCGGAGGAGCAATTATGCCGGTATATGACGAATTGTATAAATATCAAGATCAGATTAATCATATTCTTACGCGTCACGAGCAGGGAGCAACTCACGCTGCACAGGGATATGCCCGTGTAAGTGGACGAGTAGGAGTGGCAATAGCAACTTCAGGTCCCGGGGCTACAAATCTAATTACAGGTATTGCAGATGCACAGATAGATTCTACGCCAATGGTGTGTATTACAGGTCAGGTGGCATCTCACTTATTAGGTAGTGATGCGTTTCAGGAGACAGATATCATTGGTATTTCTACACCGGTTACAAAATGGAATTGCCAGGTGACTAAAGCCTCTGAAATACCGGAAGTCATTGCTAAGGCTTTTTACATTGCACGCAGTGGTCGTCCCGGTCCTGTATTAATAGATATTACAAAAGATGCTCAGTTTGAAGAGTTTGATTTTAAATATAAAAAGTGCACGGCTATACGTAGTTACAAGCCGGTTCCACAATTAAACCTTGACGAAGTAGCGGCAGCAGCAAAAATTATTAATGCAGCAAAAAAACCATTAATTGTTTGGGGTCAGGGAGTTATTCTTGGTAAAGCTGAAGAAGAATTTAAAAATGTGGTCGAGAAGTCGGGAATACCAGCAGCCTGGACCATTTTAGGAGCTTCTGCTATACCTACAGACCACCCGCTTAATGTGGGTATGGTTGGGATGCACGGGAATTATGCTCCTAACATGTTAACTAATGAATGTGATGTATTAATTGCTATAGGAATGCGATTTGATGATCGTGTTACCGGTGACTTAAATACTTATGCCAAGCAAGCTCAGGTAATTCACTTCGAGATAGATCCTGCTGAAGTAAATAAAAATGTTACAGCAGATGTTGCGGTTTTAGGAAATAGTAAAGAAAGCCTTGCTGCTTTACTTCCATTACTTGAAGAAAAGTCACACACAGAGTGGCATCAGCGCTTTAAGGATATGTACACCATAGAATATGATAAAATCATAAACGACGATATACATCCTACAAAAGAAGGACTTACCATGGGTGAGGTCTTAGAAGGTATAAATACAGTAACTAAAGGAGAAGCAGTAATTGTTTCTGACGTGGGGCAGCATCAGATGATAGCCTGCCGCTATGCAAAATTTAATAAATCAAAAAGCAACATTACTTCAGGTGGTTTAGGTACAATGGGTTTTGCGCTTCCGGCGGCTATAGGTGCGCAGATGGGAGCTCCAGATCGTCCTGTCGTGGCAATTATAGGTGATGGTGGTTACCAAATGACAATTCAGGAATTAGGTACCATTTTTCAAACTAAAGTACCCGTGAAAATTGTGGTATTAAATAATGACTTTTTAGGAATGGTGCGCCAGTGGCAGCAACTGTTTTTTGACCGTCGTTACGCTTCAACAGAAATGGTGAATCCAGATTTTGTAGCCATTGCAAAAGGTTACTTTATAGATGCCCAGAAAGTAACAAAGCGCGAAGAATTAGCAGGTGCAATAGAAACAATGCTAGCTTCAGATGGTCCTTACTTTTTAGAGGTAAAAGTAGAAAAAGAAGATAATGTGTTCCCTATGATTCCATCAGGAGCATCAGTTTCAGACATTAGATTAGAATAATTATGAGCGAAATAAAAACATTCACCGTATCTATTTATACCGAAAATAACATCGGTTTATTAAATCGTATTTCGGCAATATTTCAGCGTAGAAAAATAAACATCGAGAGCTTAAATACTTCGATGTCTGAGATTGAAGGAGTATCAAGATTTGTAATTGTTATTAATGTAACTGAAGAGCAAATCAAAAAAATCATCGGGCAGTTAGAAAAACAAGTAGAGGTTATTAAAGCTTTTTATCATACCGATGAGCAGACCATTTTCTTAGAAACCTGTCTATTTAAAATTAAATCAGATCTGTTGTTTGAAGAACGCCAGATTCAGAATATTATTAAGGAAAGCAACGCGCAGATTGTTACCGTAAACAAAGAATTTTTTGTGCTTGAGAAAGCGGGACGTCGCTCAGAGATCGAGTTGCTTTACAGAGAGCTTAGTGCTTTTGGGATTATGCAATTTGTACGCTCAGGGCGCATTGCAGTTACAAAAGATGAGATGAAAATCTCTACCATGCTTGCAGAATTTGCAGAATAAAACAACTAATCATAATCAATAAAACATAGTAAAATGTCAAATTACTTTAATACACTATCCTTAAGAGATCAGTTAGCTCAGCTGGCAAAATGTCGATTTATGGAGTCTGATGAGTTTTCTAACGGAATAGAAGCCTTACGCGATAAGAAAGTAGTAATCGTGGGTTGCGGTGCACAAGGTTTAAACCAGGGTTTAAATATGCGTGACAGCGGTTTAGATATTTCTTACACACTTCGTGAAAGTGCTATTAAAGAAAAAAGAGCTTCGTATAAAAATGCTGTTGAAAATGGGTTTAATGTAGGTACTTACGAAGAGTTGATTCCTACTGCAGATCTGGTTTGTAACCTTACACCAGATAAGCAGCATACTTCTGTAGTTAATGCAATTATGCCCTTGATGAAAGAGGGTGCGACTTTAGCATACAGTCACGGTTTTAATATCGTAGAAGAAGGGATGCAAATACGTAAGGACCTTACCGTAATTATGTGCGCACCTAAATGCCCGGGATCTGAAGTGCGTGAAGAATATAAACGTGGTTTTGGAGTACCTACTCTAATCGCAGTGCATCCTGAAAATGATCCGCAGGGTCACGGTTTAGATCAGGCAAAAGCATATGCGGTTGCAACTGGTGGAAACAGAGCAGGTGTGTTAGAATCTTCTTTTGTTGCTGAGGTTAAAAGTGACTTGATGGGTGAGCAAACTATTTTATGTGGTATGCTTCAAACAGGTTCTATTCTTTGTTTTGATAAAATGATTGAAAAAGGAATAGATAAAGGATACGCTTCAAAACTGATTCAGTACGGTTGGGAAACAATTACCGAAGCGCTTAAGCACGGAGGTATTACCAATATGATGGATCGTCTTAACAATCCTTCCAAGATTAAAGCCTTTGAATTAGCTGAAGAAATTAAAGAAATTACGCGTCCATTGTTTCACAAACATATGGATGATATTATCTCTGGTCATTTTTCTAAAACAATGATGGAAGACTGGGCTAATGATGATGTAAATCTTCATAAATGGAGAGCAGAAACGGGAGAAACTGCTTTTGAAAAAACACCTGCAGGTAGTCAGGAAATTAGCGAGCAAGAATATTTTGATCACGGGGTGTTGATGGTTGCTATGGTAAAAGCGGGTGTAGAGCTTGCTTTTGAAACCATGACAGAAGCAGGTATTATTGAAGAATCTGCTTATTATGAGTCGCTTCACGAAACGCCACTAATCGCAAATACGATTGCCCGTAAAAAGTTATTCGAAATGAATCGTGTGATTTCTGATACTGCAGAATACGGTTGCTATTTATTTGATCACGCGTGTAAACCTATGTTGACAGATTTTATGAAGAACATAGATACAAACGTAATTGGTAAAGCTTACGCTACAGATAATGGTGTAGATAATAAAGCATTAATAGCAGTAAATGACGCAATACGTTCTCACGAAGTAGAAGCAGTAGGTGCGTGGTTGAGAGAGTCTATGACTGCAATGAAAGATATTAAGACGGTTTCTTCAGAAGAAGCAGTTACAGCTTAATAACTTTTCAAATTCACTGTTTAAACTAAACGTATTTGCGCTCATAATGGGTATGTGAATACGTTTAGTCAATCAAAATAGTTCCAATTTTGAGCGACTTAAAAACCACATATTTTCCAAATTTAGAAAATGTAAAAAAGGCTGCAGATACCTTAAAAGGCATTGCAGCCTTAACTCCTTTGCTACCTAGCTTAAGCTATTCACGTAGTTTAGGTGCAAATATTCTTTTAAAAAGAGAAGATTTGCAGCAGGTGCGCTCGTATAAAATTAGAGGAGCATTCAATAAAATAAGTTCGTTATCTCAAGAAGATCGGGATAAAGGTATTGTTTGTGCCAGTGCAGGTAATCACGCTCAGGGTGTTGCTTATGCGTGTGCCAAACTTAATATTAACGGCACCATTTTTATGCCTGCGCCTACGCCTAATCAGAAAACAGAACAGGTAAAAATGTTTGGTGGGGATTATGCGACTATTGTATTAACCGGTGACACCTTTGATGATGCCTACAAAGCAGCAAAAATTGATTGTGATGCGCTGGGTAAAATATTTGTTCATCCTTTTGATGATGAGAAAATCATAGAAGGGCAGGCTACCGTAGGATTAGAAATAATAGAACAAGCATCTGAAGAGATTGATTATGTATTTGTACCGGTAGGTGGAGGTGGTTTAGCTTCAGGTCTGAGTACTGTTTTTCACCTGTTGTCTCCAAATACAAAAGTGATTGGGGTAGAGCCCGAAGGCGCACCATCAATGACAACTTCTATTTTTAATCAGGAAAATACGACCCTTTCTTTAATCGAAAAGTTTGTTGACGGTGCAGCGGTACAGCGCGTAGGTGATCGCAATTTTGCGATTTGTAAAGAATATTTACATCAAATGGTAACCGTTCCTGAAGGTAAGGTTTGCCAAACTATTTTAGATTTATACAATAAAGATGCAATTGTTGTTGAGCCGGCAGGTGCACTTACACTCGCAGTTCTCGATCAATTTGCAGACGAGATTAAAGGTAAAAATGTGGTATGCATCGTTAGCGGAAGCAACAACGATATTACTAGAACTGCCGAGATTAAAGAGCGCGCCTTGCTTTACAGGGGATTAAAGCATTATTTCATAATTCGGTTTCCGCAGCGTGCAGGTGCTTTGCGTGAATTTTTAAATGAAATATTGGGGCCAGACGACGATATAACCTTTTTTGAGTATAAGAAAAAAACCAGCCGGGAAGATGGGCCGGCAGTGGTAGGTATCGAAATAAAAGATCCTGCGAGCTTAAACCCACTCATTGCTCGTATGAAGAGCAGAAAGTTCTTCGGAGAGTATTTAAATGATAAACCTGATTTATTTGAATTCCTTATTTGATTATGCGATTTTTTGCATTCAGCTAAAACCAATTCAGAATACATAAAACGAGCCATGAAACAACTTACTACAGAAATACCAGAACAATTTAAAGTAGCACCCATAGAGCAGAAAACCTATTTAATAGACGGAAAGCTTTTAAATTGGGAAGGTAAAACTGCCGATGTGTTCTCAAGCATTCATACCGAAACTGGAGGAGAACGAAAGCCCACCCGACTGGGATCTACACCTAATCTGGGTAAAACTGAAGCACTACTGGCAGTTGATGCGGCTCATAAAGCCTATGATAGAGGACAGGGGTTGTGGCCTACAATGAAAGTTGCAGACCGTATTAAGTGTATGGAAACTTTCGTAGAAAAAATGAAAACTAAGCGCGAGCTTATTGTTAAACTTTTGATGTGGGAGATTTGTAAAAATTATCCAGACAGCCAGAAAGAATTTGATCGTACTGTTGAGTATATAAATGATACCATCGCAGATTATAAAGATATGGATCGCGATAGTGCAAAATTCTATAAGCACGATGGTATTCACGCTCATATACGTCGTGGTCCATTGGGAGTTGTATTGTGTCTGGGCCCTTATAACTATCCGCTAAACGAAACTTTTTGTTTGCTAATTCCCGCTTTAATTATGGGGAATACAGCAGTTTTTAAACCTGCTAAACACGGTGTTTTATTAATAGCTCCGTTACTAGAAGCATTTCAGGAAAGTTTTCCAGCCGGTGTTGTAAATGTAGTTTTTGGTAGAGGTAGAGAGATTGCCTCTCCAGCAATGGAAACCGGAAAAATAGATGTGCTGGCACTTATAGGCCACAGTTCTTCTGCAAATGCTTTGCAAAAGTTACATCCCAAGCAAAACCGTTTGAGACTGGTTTTAGGTCTTGAAGCTAAAAACCCGGCTATTGTATTACCAGATGCAGATTTAGATCTGGCAGTAGCAGAGTGTATTGCGGGTACATTATCTTTTAACGGGCAACGTTGTACGGCATTAAAAGTTATTTATGTTCACGAAAATATTGCAGAGACGTTTAATCGTAAGTATGCAGAGGCTGTAGATGCGTTAAAGTTTGGCTTACCCTGGGAAGATGGTGTGAAATTAACACCCTTACCAGAACCTTCTAAACCGGCATATATTCAAGAATTAATAGATGATGCTATAGCTAAAGGCGCTTCTATCTTAAATGAAAAAGGTGGCGATCATTCTGAGAATTTCATTTGGCCTGCAGTTTTGTTTCCGGTAACTAAAGAAATGCAGGTATATAAAGAGGAGCAATTTGGTCCTGTAGTTCCTGTGCTTACCTTTAAGCATATAGACGAACCTCTTGATGATATGGCAGAATCAAATTATGGGCAGCAGGTAAGTTTGTTTGGTAAAGATGTAAAAGCCTTGGCACCCTTGATAGATACTCTAGTAAATTTAGTGTGTCGTGTTAATTTAAATAGCTCATGTCAGCGAGGTCCAGATGTATATCCTTTTACGGGTAGAAAAGATTCTGCGGTAGGTACGTTAAGTGTTCATGATGCATTGCGCTCCTTTTCAATACGTACATTTGTAGCTTCAAAAGATAATGACTACAATAACGCAATCTTAAATGAGTTATTAGATACTAAGAAATCTAATTTTGTAAGTACCGATTACTTGTTATAATAGCTAATAAAGGGTAGTTTAGTTAAAAATACAGCAGTGAAAATTTATTTTTTACCTGAAACTTGAAGAAATCATAAAAAAGTAGATTTATTTGACATTTACCAGGTAAAATGGTCTGTCATTTAAATCTACTTTGTACTTTAGCATAACAAATGAAAGGAATACATCAACATATAAATGAAGTAAAGCAAGCAGTAAAAACTGTGCTTTTATCATTATACCCGGTTGAAACCCACACTACGTTGGTTACCATTCCTGTACGCCGTTATGAGCGTCGCCGCCCCTAGTGGGTGTAGTTTTCTTGGGAACTTAGGTGAGTCCGGTTCCGTCTTCAATTTCAATTTCACTTTTTTTCTAACTTCCAATTCAAAAGAATATGGAAATTATTATTGCAAATAAATCCCATGCGGGATATGCACAATACATATGCGATACTATCGCAGAATCAGCAAAAGTTCGCGGTACCGGTATTGCAAAACGTACACCTGAGTATGTAATCACTAAGATGGAAAACGGAAATGCCGTTATTGCACTTGATGGTGAGAAATTTGCAGGTTTCTGTTATATAGAAGCCTGGGGTCACGGTAAATTTGTTGCCAATAGCGGTCTTATCGTACACCCTGATTACAGAGGCAGCGGTCTTGCCAGACAAATTAAAGAAGCCATTTTTAAGCATTCCCGATTTAAATATCCTGATGCTAAAGTTTTTGGTATTACTACAGGTCTTGCTGTGATGAAAATCAATTCAGATTTAGGATACAGACCAGTTACATTCTCTGAACTTACAGATGATCCTACGTTCTGGAAAGGGTGTCAAACATGTCGCAATTATGATATTCTGCAGCGTACTGAGCAAAAAATGTGCTTATGTACAGGGATGTTGTACGATCCTGTAAAAGAGGAAAAAAAGAAGGCGGCAGAAACCGAAGTAAAGAAAGAAATGAATCCTAAGGCTTTTACACGTTTAAAAAGTATTAAAGAACATTTGTTTCTCAAGAAAGATAAAAAAAAACAAGATTAAATGCTTAGAATGCTTCAGTAGCATCTAAGACAAAACAGAATAGCATGAAAAAATTAGTTCTCGCCTACAGTGGTGGTCTCGACACCAGTTATTGCGCAAAATACCTTTCTGAAGAAAAAGGCTTTGAAGTTCACGCGGTAAGTATAAATACCGGTGGTTTTAGCCAGGAAGGAATAGATGAAATTGAATCTAAAGCTCTAAAAATAGGAGCTAAATCCTATAAGAATATTCAGGCTGTAGATCGTTTTTACGATAAAGTAGTTAAAAATCTTATCTATGGTAATGTTTTAAAAAATAATACCTATCCTCTTTCGGTAAGTGCTGAACGTATTATTCAGGCAGTTGAAATTATCAATTATGCCAAATCTATAGATGCCCAATATGTTGCTCACGGGAGTACCGGTGCCGGTAATGATCAGGTGCGTTTTGATATGATTTTTCAAACATTAGCTCCAGAAATTGAGATCATAACGCCTATACGAGACCTGCAACTTTCTAGACAGGCAGAGATAGATTACTTAAAAAGTCATGGTATTGAAATGGCCTGGGAAAAGGCTAAATATTCAGTAAACCGTGGTCTTTGGGGGACCAGTGTAGGAGGAAGCGAAACCCTAACCTCACATCAGGGACTTCCGGAATCTGCATTCCCGTCACAGGTAGAAAAAACAGAAGCAGAGCAGGTAACCTTAACCTTTACCAAAGGAGAATTAACCGCTGTAAATGGTAAGTCTGCAGGAGCAGTAGAGAATATAGAAAAACTGCAAAAGCTGGCAGCAACCTTTGGTATAGGTCGTGATATTCACGTGGGAGATACTATTATAGGGATTAAAGGTCGAGTAGGTTTTGAAGCCGCAGCACCGGTAATTATTATAAAAGCACACCACTTATTAGAAAAGCATACGCTAACAAAATGGCAAATGCAGCACAAAGATTATCTGGCTAACTTTTATGGTATGCATTTGCATGAAGGTCAATACCTGGACCCGGCGATGCGTAATATAGAAGCGTTTTTAGAAGACAGTCAAAAAAATGTTAGTGGTGAAGTTTATGTAACCTTACATCCATATCGTTTTACGCTAGAAGGTATTAAGTCTGATCACGATTTGATGAATGCATCTTTTGGAGCTTATGGCGAAATGAATAAAGGATGGACTGCTGATGACGCTAAAGGTTTTATAAAAATTACAGGTAACCAAAACAAGATTTACAATCACGTAAACGGAAACTCATGATCAAAGCAGGAATCGTAGGTGGAGCAGGATATACGGCAGGCGAACTGCTGCGTATTTTGCTAAATCACTCACAAGTTGAACTGAGTTTTGTTTACAGCACCTCAAACGCAGGTAATCTCCTTAGCGATGTGCATCAGGATTTATTAGGCAGCACAGCACTGCGATTTGCTGATGCAGTTGATTTTTCGGTTGATGTGGTTTTTCTGTGTTTGGGTCACGGTAATTCAAAGGCATTTTTAGATGCGCATGTGTTTGAAGAGCGTACTATTATAATAGACCTAAGTAATGATTTTCGCCTAAAACCAGATGCAGAATTTCAAGGTCGCGAATTTATATACGGCTTAACAGAATTAAATAGAGACAGTATTAAACAAGCAGGATCTATTGCAAATCCGGGTTGCTTTGCAACAGCAATTCAATTGGCCTTATTACCGCTCGCTGATTCCAAAAAGATTACAGCAGATATTCATGTTAACGCGGTAACGGGAGCAACTGGCGCAGGGACCTCACTTTCTGCAACTACACATTACACGTGGAGAGATAATAACTTCTCATACTATAAGCCTTTTACCCATCAACATATGGGTGAAATTAATCAGACGGTATCACAGTTACAATCTAATTTTGATAATGAGATTTTCTTTTTGCCCAACCGAGGTAATTTTTCAAGAGGAATTTTTGCTACTGCATATACTAGATTTGATGGTGATTTAGATGGGATTAAAAAAGTGTATCAAGATTATTATGCTGATACACCTTTCACATTTATTTCTGATGCAGATGTGCATATGAAACAGGTGGTGAACACAAATAAATGTCTGATTCATCTACACAAACAGGGAAATCAATTGCTAATTACGAGCTGTATAGACAATCTTTTAAAAGGAGCTTCAGGGCAGGCAGTAGAAAATATGAATCTTATTTTTGGACTTCCGCAAACTGAAGGTCTTAATTTAAAAGGTAGTTATTTCTAATAGAACCTCTCTCTTGCCGAAATAGGCTTGGCGATGCGAGCACAGAATATATTTCCGCCTTTGCGGAAATGAAAAAAATAATAAAAAAATAAATCCAACTCCCCTCTCTTTTGGAGAGGGGTTGGGGGTGAGGATTATGAAAATAGCAATTATAGGAACCGGAAACCTTGGGCTGGCTATAGCTAAAGGTCTTATTACAAATAACGCCATTACCTCGTTATACATGACCCGCCGGAATCCGGTTGGGATAGAATCATATGCAGAATATAAGAATGTGTATGTAACTTCAAATAATATTGAAGCTGTACAGAAATCTGATATTATCATATTTGCAGTTCAGCCGGCTCAATTGAGTGCTATTTTAAACGATATTAAAGGAGAACTTACCGATAAGCATGTATTGATTTCTACAATTACAGGATATCAAATTTCACAGATTGAAGCGATTGTAGGTACAGATCAATTTATCATACGAGCAATGCCTAATACTGCTATAGCTGTAGGTGCTTCTATGACGTGTTTAGCCAGTAATGAAAAAGGGATGAAGCGCATAAAAATTGCTGAAGCGATTTTTAATCGATTAGGAAATAGTCTTGTAATTCCTGAGAGTCAAATGCAGGCGGCGACAGTGGTTTGTGCAAGTGGTATAGCATTCTGGATGCGTTTAATACGGGCAACTACGCAAGCAGCTATTCAATTAGGTTTTGATGCAAAAGAAGCGCAAGAGCTTGCAATGCATACGTGTAATGGAGCTTCAAAACTGCTTATTGAATCGGGAAATCATCCTGAGGAAGAAATAGACCGGGTGACTACCCCAAAAGGCTGTACCATAGAAGGACTAAACGAGATGGAACATAAAGGTTTGAGTTCGTCTTTAATACAGGGAATGGTAGCTTCTTTTAATAAAATTAATGTGATTAAAACCGATCAGAAATAATGAGTTTATTTGATGTTTACCCCTTATATGATGTAACGCCTATAAAGGCTCAGGATGTGTGGGTTTATGATGCAAAACCTACAAAATATCTTGATTTATATGGCGGTCATGCTGTGATTTCTATAGGACACTCGCATCCTAAATATGTTGACAATTTAACTAAACAACTGGGGGATATAGGCTTTTACAGCAATGCGGTGCACAACCCGTTGCAAGAGGCTTTAGGAGAACGTTTACCTATTCAAGCTAATTGTCCCGGTTACCAGCTGTTTATGTGCAGCAGTGGTGCAGAAGCTAATGAGAATGCACTTAAAATGGCATCATTTGTAACCGGCAGAAAAAAGATTGTTGCGTTTAACAACAGTTTCCACGGAAGAACATCTGCGGCTGTTGCAGCGACCGATAACCCTAAAATTGTTGCTCCTATAAATGCACAACAGGAGGTAGAATTTTTACCTTTGGGAGATCTTGACGCTCTAGCTGGAATATTAGCTAAGGGCGATGTTTGTGCCGTGATTGTAGAATTTATTCAGGGCGTAGGTGGTTTAGACATCAGCACTAAAGAATTTTATGAAGGCGTTGATAAGCTTTGTAAGCAGACCGGGACGATCTTAATTGCAGATGAAGTACAGGCCGGTTTTGGACGTACCGGAAGATTCTTTGCATTTCAGGAATACGATGTGGAGCCAGAGGTGATTTCAATGGCAAAAGGTATGGGTAATGGCTTCCCGGTAGGAGGTATTTTAATTCATCCTACGATTAAAGCAGAATACGGGATGCTGGGAACCACCTTTGGAGGCAATCATCTGTCTTGTGTCGCAGCTTTAACCGTACTCGATGTTTTAGAAGAAGAAAAACTTATGGAACATGCTCTGCGTGTTTCTGATCACTTTAAGGCAAAAACCTTAGATATTCCGCAGATAAAAGGAGTGAAAGGCCGCGGTTTAATGCTAGGTCTTGAGTTTGAATTTGACACCGCAGCGTTGCGTAAAAAGCTTATTTACGATCAGCATATTTTTACAGGAAGCGCAAAAAATAAAAATCTGATACGTATACTTCCGCCACTTACCGTGCAGAATGAGCATATTGATCAGTTTTTTGATGCACTAAAAATAGAATTAGAAAAATTATAATTATAAATAACGCAGAGATTTCGGCTGCTAAATCCATTTTGACAGGAATCAACTAATGAAAAAATACACCAGTTTAGACGACATTACAGATCTACAGGAACTTATTGCGCAAGCGCGCGAACTTAAAAATAATCCGTATTCTTATGAGCAATTGGGTAAGCGTAAGCGCCTGGTAATGCTATTTTTTAATTCAAGCTTACGCACGCGCTTGAGTACCGAAAAAGCAGCCTGTAATTTAGGAATGGATGTCACGGTGATGAATTTTAATAGTGATGCCTGGAAGCTCGAGTTTGAGGATGGCACTGTTATGAATACAGATACCTCAGAGCATATTAAGGAAGCTGCACAGGTAATCTCGCAATATGGCGATATAATTGCGGTACGTGCTTTTCCTACTCTTACCGATAAAGCTAAAGATGAGTCAGAGTATGTGATTTCCAACTTTGTGAAGTATGCATCTGTGCCTGTTATAAATATGGAAAGTGCTACGGCACACCCGCTACAGGCACTTGCAGACGCAATTACTATTACCGAATTGTCACAGAAAAAGAAACCAAAAGTTGTTTTAAGTTGGGCTCCACATCCTAAAGCGTTGCCTCATGCAGTGGCAAACTCGTTTATAGGAATGATGCAAAAAATGGATGTAGATTTTACCATAACACATCCTAAAGGTTATGAATTAAGTGATGCTGTTATAAAAGATTCTACGGTAGAATACGATCAGAATGCAGCTTTAAAAGATGCAGATTTTGTCTATGTGAAAAACTGGAGTAATTATGAGAACTACGGAAAAGTTCTTGCGACCACAGATTCTCACAGTAGTTGGACCATTACAGAAGAAAAACTAGGCGACGCTAAATTTATGCATTGCCTGCCGGTGAGGCGTAATGTTATTGTTACAGATGGTGTTTTAGATGGAAAGAATTCTGTGGTCATTGAGCAGGCCAATAACCGCACATACTCCGCTCAGGTTGTTTTAAAAAAGATTTTAGAAAATCTGAATTAAACTCAAGTTATGAAAAACCTGAATATTGTTAAAGTAGGCGGAAACATTATAGAAAGTGGAGAAGATCTTCAAGCTTTTTTAGATGCTTTTGCAGCTTTATCAGCACCTAAAATCTTAGTTCACGGTGGTGGGAAACTTGCGAGTCAATTAGCAGAACGGTTAGGAATACCGGTTAAAATGACAAACGGCCGGAGAATTACAGATGCCGAAACCGTAGAAGTAATTACAATGGTTTATGGAGGTAAGGTTAATAAATCTATTGTGGCCGGTTTGCAAGCCAGAAACTGCAATGCGATTGGGTTTTCAGGAGCAGACGGTAATAGCATACGTTCTATAAAGCGCCCGGTTAAAGACGTTGATTTTGGCTTCGTGGGTGATGTTGTAGGCGTAAATTCAGAATTGATAGATAAATTATTGAGTCTAGATATAACTCCAGTGTTTTGTGCAATTACGCACGATGGTAAAGGACAGTTACTTAATACCAATGCAGATACGATTGCGTGCGAACTCGCAATTGGTCTTTCAAAAGAATATGAGGTAACGCTCAATTATTGCTTTGAGAAAGCCGGAGTGTTGTTAGATATAAATGATGAGACTTCAGTAGTAAAGGAAATAGATACTTCTAAATATTCAGAATTACTAAAAGATCAGGTTATCGCAGATGGGATGCTTCCGAAGTTAGAAAATTGTTTTTACGCTCTAAAAAACGGAGTAAGCAAAGTTCAATTGGGAAAACCGCAAATGCTTCAAAATACCACTACTAATTTTACAACCTTAAGACTGTAATGAACATAGAAAAACTTACGCAAGAGGCGCTAGAATTATTGAAGAATTTGATTTCTACGCAATCTTTTTCTTCAGAAGAAGAAGGTACCGCGGCTTTTATTGAAAATTGGTTTAAGGCACATGAGATACCCTTTCGCCGTCAGGCAAATAATATTTGGGCAACTAATAAAAACTTTGAAGAAGGTAAAACCACATTACTGTTAAATAGTCATCACGACACGGTTCAACCTAATAATGGCTATACACGCGACCCGTACTCGCCAGATATTGAAGATGGTAAATTATATGGTTTAGGAAGTAATGATGCGGGCGGTTGTTTGGTTTCTTTAATAGCAACCTTTACCTATTTCTATGCTCACGAGAACCCCAAATACAACCTGGTTATCGTAGCGAGTGGTGAGGAAGAAAGCAGCGGTCCTAACGGTTTAAACAGTATGCTTGAGGTAATACCGCATATTGATGTGGCTATAGTGGGGGAGCCTACCTTGATGAATTTAGCAATTGCAGAAAAGGGTTTGGTTGTTTTTGATGCTAAAGTATTAGGAAAACCATCTCACGCTGCACACCCTAATGATAATAATGCCATTTACAATTGTATTCCGGTATTGCAGTGGTTTCACGATTTTAAGTTTGAAAAAGTTTCTGAAGCTTTAGGAGAAGTTAAAATGACCGTTACACAGATTAATGGCGGGAAACAGCACAATGCGGTGCCTGCAGATGTTGATCTTGTTGTAGATGTACGTGTAAATGATCAATATAGCAATCAGGAAATTGCTCAGTTACTAAAAGATAGAGCTCCTTGTGATTCTATTGTAGCGCGTAGTTTGCGTTTAAACTCATCTTCTATTCCTAAAGATCACGATCTGGTAAAAGCTGGTATCGCGTTGGGTAGAAGTACATATGGTTCTCCTACATTAAGTGATCAGGCAGTTTTGACGTGTCCGTCTCTAAAATTAGGTCCGGGAGACAGCACACGTTCACATAGCGCTAATGAGTTTATTTATGTACAGGAAATTGAAGAAGGTATTCAGATTTACATAGATTTGCTTAAAAGTATACTGTAAATCCCTAATCCCCGAAGGGGAAATTGATAAGGGGAAAATAACACGTTTAATTAATATATTATTTAATCGCTTTGCGATTATAAGTACAAATAAAGGTTCCCTTCTTTGGAGGGGTCAGGGGAGGACAATGAAACTTTGGGATAAAGGCGCAAACATAGATGACAAAATCATCAAATTTACGGTAGGTAATGATCGTGAGATAGATACGCATATTGCAAAATATGATGTACAGGCAACACGTGCTCACGTGATTATGCTTCAAAAAGTAGGGATTATTACTGCTCACGAATTAGAAAATTTGTTACCGCAATTAGAAATTCTTGAGGCTCATACACAGAATCCAGATTTTTTTATTGAGCCAGAATATGAAGATATTCATAGTAAGATAGAAGCAGAATTAACTCTTATTTTAGGCGAAACCGGTAAAAAAGTACACACTGCACGTTCCCGAAATGATCAGGTTCTGGTAGCATTACATCTGTATTACAAAGATCAGTTACAGCAAATACGGGTGCGCACTGTTGCGCTTTTTGATACCTTGATGAAACTTGCCGAAAAGCATCAACACAAGTTACTTCCCGGGTATACACATTTGCAGGTAGCTATGCCCAGTAGTTTTGGGTTGTGGTTTTCTGCGTATGCAGAGTTATTAATAGACGATCTTACTTTACTCAATGCAACACTGCAAATTGTAGATCAGAATCCGTTAGGATCTGCAGCAGGTTATGGAAGTTCGTTTCCTATAGACCGAAATCTTACGACCAAAGAGATGGGTTTTGCCACCTTAAAATTTAATGTAGTTGCCGCACAAATGTCTCGAGGTAAAAGTGAACGTACGCTAGCTTCTACTTTAGGAAGTCTTGCAAACACGCTCTCTCGCTTTGCGATGGATATCTGCTTGTATATGAGTCAAAATTTTGGATTTATAAGCTTCCCGGAACAATTAACAACGGGCAGCAGTATTATGCCCCACAAAAAAAATCCTGATGTTTTTGAATTGATACGTGGTAAGTGTAATAAAATTCAGGCCTTGAGTACCGAAATGATTTTAATTACCAATAACCTGCCTAGTGGTTACCACAGAGATTATCAATTGCTAAAGGAAAATACCATCAATGCGATTGAAAATATTAAAGATATTCTTGAAATTTTTGAGTACAGCATTGCTCAAATCGTAGTGAAAGACATAGATCTTACTGAAGATAAATACAAATACATATTTACAGTAGACAGTATTAATAATCTTGTTGTAGAAGGTAAATCTTTTCGTGAGGCGTATAAAACAGTAGGAGGAGAGGTGCAGGCCGGAACCTATAAACCAGATGAAGGTAGAAAACATACCCATTTGGGAAGTATTCATAATCCGGGATTTGCTGAGATTAAGGAGAAAATGCGCAAAGTTTCTACCGCTTTAGATATTAGTTAAAAGAATTTCTCTTTTTTTGATTCAACCGAGTTTAATAAAGAAGACATTTTAAACAGAACGCTGTTTAAGAAGCATTAATTTTTCAATTTTTCTAAATTTCTCAGAAATGAGAGCGGCAGGAAAAATAATTCTTATGCTAAATTTTTAATTAAACGTCTCAAAAAATGAGGTATTGCTATTAGAAAACAGGTTAAATCTCTGTTTTTCTAAATATTGCGCAATGACCTATTTTCTACGAAAATTATAGCTTCAAATTTTGTGGTTACGAGGGTCTTATTTTACATTTGCTCAGCTTTTCCGAAAAAGATATATGAAGTTTCTGCTTTCATTTTTTATTATACTTTTTACGGGTTTTGTAAATCTATCTGGTGTTGCTGCTTTTCAAGCAGATATAAACACAGCTGATTTTCAATCCTCATTTGAAGATTTTATACTGAAATCTCAGGATCAGCACCACATTGATTTTAACTGGCCGGGTACCGCACCTGAAATTACGGTTGCAGAATTTGAGATTGAAGAGAGTAATACATTCTCAAAAGAAAAGCACATTGCCAGTATTCCTTTCTTTGGCCTTCCGGCTACTGTAATCAAGCATTTTTATACCTACAAATACAATTATTTAGATTCAGAAACGATCACTCCTGTTCGTGCTTCTGTTAAGTCATACCTTCTTTTTCAGGTATTCAGACTTTGATTTAACTTCTTTCAGCCTGTATCTCAATAGGCTAATCGCTTATTCTGTTTATTGATCTTAACGCATTTAGTTCAAAAACTAAGCAGAATATCTGTGTCTTTCCTGTTCAGGAAAACACCCACATTAATCTAACTATTTGTAAAGAAAATCACCATGAAAAGAATGCTCATGATGTTAGGCTTTGGGGCACTATTGTTCCATGTAAGCTGTAAGTCAGAACACCACGAAAAAGAAGAAGAAGTAAAATTCTTAGTTACAAACCCCATTCGTAAAGACACGATTCTCACAAAAGACTACGTGTCACAAATTCAATCAAGTCGCCACATAGAATTACGCGCCCAGGAACGCGGCTACCTTCAGAAAATATACGTAGATGAAGGACAATTTGTAAAGGAAGGACAGCTGCTGTTTCAAATTCTACCCAGAATCTATGAAGCGGAAGTTCAAAAATCAAAAGCTGAAGCTGAAGTTGCCAAAATAGAATACGAGAATACTAAGTTACTCGCAGACAGTGATGTTGTTTCTAAAAACGAACTGGCAATGACAAAGGCTAAAATGGATAAGGCTAACGCAGAATTGTCACTCGCTAACGTACATCTGGGTTTCACTCAAATACGAGCTCCTTTTGACGGTATTGTAGACCGTTTTCACGTGCGCTTGGGAAGCCTTGTAGATGAAGGTGAGTTGCTCACAAATTTATCTGATAATGCCACTATGTGGGTGTATTATAATGTGCCCGAAGCAGAATATCTCGATTATCAGACAAATCTAAAGACTGCAGACAAGCCACAGGTAAACTTACTTATGGCTAACAATAAATACTTTCAACACCCCGGTGTTGTAGAAACTATTGAAGCAGATTTTAATAACGAGACCGGTAACATTCCTTTTAGAGCAACCTTCCCTAATCCAGAAGGATTATTACGACATGGAGAGACTGGTAATATTCATGTTACTATACCTATTACAGGAGCATTATTAATTCCGCAGAAAGCCACTTTTGAAGTTCTTGACAAAAAATATGTTTATGTAATTGACAAAGACAATCGCGTAAAATCTCGTGAGATTACCATTTTAAATGAGATGCCACATCTTTATGTGGTTTCAAAAGGTTTATCTGAAAATGATAAGATTTTATTAGAAGGTTTACGTCTGGTACGTGAAAATGATAAAATAGAGTACGAGGTTAAAGATGCTAAGTCTGTAATTTCTAATCTTGATTTGTATGCAGAGTAATCAAATCATAAAACAGAAAAAACATGTTTAGTCAATTTATAAAAAGACCCGTTTTTGCGATAGTAATTTCGATTATTATCTTGTTTATAGGTTCGCTTGCTATCAAGCAGCTGCCTATATCGCAGTTTCCTCAGATAGCACCTACTACCGTAAACATCTTTATCGCGTATCCCGGTGCCAGTGCAGATGTATTGGTGAAATCAACCTTAATTACACTTGAAAATGCTATTAACGGTGTAGAAGATATGCGTTATATGGCCACTGATGCAACCAGTGCCGGTGAAGCAACACTACGTATCATATTTGAACCGGGAGTTGATCCTAATGATGCCGTAGTGCGCGTTAAAACCCGGGTAGACCAGGTTATGCCGCTCTTACCGGAGTTGGTACAACGGGAAGGTGTCGTGATTACACCAGTTCAACCCAGTATGTTGATGTACGTAAACCTCTATTCAAAGGATAAAAGTATGGATGAGAAATTTCTATACAATTATGCCGATGTAAAGATGATACCCGAGATCAACCGTCTTAAAGGTGTTGCACGTTCTCAAATACTAGGGAGTCGCAGATATGCTATGCGTGTGTGGCTAAACCCTGAGCGTATGCGTGCTTATAATGTCTCTGTAGAAGAAGTGATGGAGTCTTTGCAGGAACAAAGCATTATAGGAAGACCCGGTAGATTGGGACAGAGTTCTGGTATTACCGCACAATCTTTAGAATATGTCTTAACCTATAAAGGTAGATTTAATGAGCCCGAAGAATATGAGAATGTAATTATCAGGGCCAATGCAGATGGGGAAAGTATTCATTTAAAGGACATTGGTAAAGTAGAATTAGGTAGTGAATTCTTTGATATTTATTCCAATCTTGACGGGCATCCTTCTGCCGCAATTGTATTAAAACAAAACTACGGGAGTAACGCAAGTGATGTAATTGATGGGGTAAAGGAAAAGCTTGAAGAGATGAAGGCTGATTTCCCTCCGGGAATGGATTATAAAATTAGTTATGACGTTTCTAATTTCTTAGATGCTTCCATAGAGCAAGTTATTGATACGCTTAGAGATGCATTTTTATTAGTCGCTTTTGTGGTATTTATTTTCTTAGGTGACTGGCGTTCTACGTTGATCCCTATTATAGCCGTTCCGGTTTCTTTAGTAGGTGCATTTTTCGTAATTCAGCTGTTTGGGATGTCAATTAACCTGGTTACTTTATTTGCATTAGTTCTTGCAATTGGTATTGTGGTAGATGATGCTATTGTAGTGGTTGAGGCTGTACATGCCAAGTTTCACGAGTTTCCAGATATCACGCCATACAAAGCTGTTAAACTGGTTCTTGGTGAAATTTCGGGAGCGATCATAGCGATTACCGCTGTTATGGTTTCGGTATTCCTGCCTATTACATTTATGTCTGGACCGGTAGGAACTTTCTACAGACAATTTTCAATTACAATGGCAAGTTCTATTGTGATTTCTGCAATTGTAGCCCTTACGCTTACCCCGGTTCTCTGTGCGATGCTCTTAAAAAATAATCACGGAAAAGAGAAAAAAGGTAACATTCTTACAAAAGCACTAGATGGTTTTAATAATTGGTTTGACAGGCTTACCGGTAGGTATGTACGCTTGCTTAAAACTATTGTTAGCAGACGTATACTTACGTTTGGAATTCTTATCGCCGTTTGTGCATTGATATTTTTTGAAAATCAAATTTTACCTTCTGGGTTTATACCTAGTGAAGATCAAGGAACAATCTACGCGATAATTCAAACTCCGCCAGGAGCAACATTAGAGCGTACAAACAAAGTATCACTCGAGCTTCAGAAGATTTGTGAAGAAGTAGAAGGCGTAGAGTCGGTTTCGTCTTTAGCGGGTTATGAAATTATGACCGAAGGTAGGGGTTCTAACGCAGGTACTTGTTTGATTAACTTAAAATCCTGGGGAGATAGAAAGCATACCGTTACCGAAATTATGGAAGAGCTGGAAGAAAAGTCTAAAAATCTGGGGGCGGTCATTGAGTATTTTGAGCCACCGGCTATTCCCGGTTTTGGATCTTCAGGAGGTTTTTCTATGCGTTTACTAGATAAAACGACAGACACAGATTATCAGGATTTTGATAAAATAAATCAAAATTTTATGGATGAGTTGGGCAAGCGTAAAGAGCTAGCCGGTTTGTTTACCTTTTTTGCTGCAAATTACCCACAGTATGAACTTGAGATCAATAATGATCTGGCGATGCAAAAAGGGGTTTCTATAGGTAAGGCTATGGAAAACTTAAACATTATGATAGGTAGTACCTATGAGCAGGGGTTCATCAAGTTTGGCCGTTTCTTTAAAGTGTATGTACAATCAGACCCTCAGTATAGAAAATTACCTTCAGATATTTTGAATTTGTATGTGAAGAATGATACCGGTGAGATGGTGCCGTATTCAGCTTTTATGAAGCTTAAGAAAACGCAGGGACCTAATGAGGTAACGCGTTACAACATGTACAATTCTGCGGCTATACAAGGTCAGCCTGCAAAAGGTTATACTACAGCAGATGCAATTGCAGCCGTGCGCGAAGTTGCAGCAACAACCTTACCTAAAGGCTATGATATTGCCTGGGAAGGATTGTCCTATGACGAGGCAGGCAGAGGTAATGAAGCCCTGTATATTTTTGGAATCGTTCTCGCCTTCGTATACTTCGTACTTGCGGCGCAGTATGAGAGTTTTATAATTCCGCTTGCTATAATTTTTTCTATACCTATAGGACTTTTAGGATCGTTTGTAATGCTTCAATTAATGGGGCTTCAAAATGATATTTATGCACAAATAGGACTCATAATGCTGGTAGGACTCCTGGGTAAAAATGCCGTTCTTATCGTAGAGTTTGCGGTCTTAAAGCGAAGTGAGGGAGCCACCATTTATGAAGCTGCAATTGAAGGAGCCCGAGTACGTTTTAGACCTATTTTAATGACTTCATTTGCATTTGTTGCAGGTCTTATTCCATTAATTATCGCTACCGGTGCAGGTGCTATTGGTAACCGTACCATAGGTGCTTCTTCTTTAGGTGGAATGTTATTCGGAACCCTATTTGGGGTAGTCATAATCCCTGGACTGTATTACATTTTTGCAACCCTTGCAGACGGAAGAAAGTTGATTAAAGATGAGGAGGACCATTCTTTATCTGAAGGATTTGTGCACGAAATAGACCGTTTTTCAAAACTAAAAGATGATGAGAGCCATGATAAATAAAACCAAAATATTATATACGGGAGTAGTGGTTCTACTACTCTCGTTCTCAGCCTGTAAAGCACCCGGTCTGGTAGAACGGGATGTAGAACTTAAACTTCCTAAAACATTTGCTGCAACTGCAGATACCGCACAGACTGCTCGTGTTAACTGGAAAGATTATTTTACAGATCCCTATTTAAGTAGCTTGATTGATACTGCATTGCAAAACAATCAGGAATTAAACATTATGCTTCAGGAGATTTCTATCTCTAAGGCCGAAATCAAAGCTAAAAAAGGGGAGTACCTGCCTTTTGTAGGCTTTGGTGCTTCTAGTGAAACCGAAAAAGTAGGAAGATATACCAGTCAGGGAGCTAATGATGCAAATACTGAAATTAGAGAAGGAGTTGAATTTCCCGAGCCGTTGCCAAACTACAGATTCGGACTTCAGGCGAGCTGGGAATTAGATATCTGGGGAAAGCTTCGTAATTCTAAGAAAGCAGCGGTATTTAATTATCTGTCTAGTGTTGAAGGTCGAAATTTTATGGTTACGCAACTCGTGGGTGAGCTAGCAGAATCCTATTATGAGTTACTGGCTTTAGACAATCAGTTAGAAATAGTAAACCGAAATATTGAGATACGTAACAATGCTTTTGAGATTATTAAACTTCAAAAGGAAGCTGCACGAGTAACTGGTCTTGCTGTTTCGCGATTTGAGGCTGAAGTATTGCACACAAAAAGTTTGCAGTTTGATATTCAGCAGCGTATTGTAGAAACCGAAAATCGAATTAACTTTCTTACAGGTCGCTTTCCGCAAAAAGTAGAACGCAGCACCACCAAGTTGATTGATCTCGTTCCTGAAGCTATAAAAGCCGGAATTCCTGCTCAGTTATTAGAAAACCGCACCGATGTTAAACAGGCAGAACTGGCTCTTGCTGCAGCTAAATTAGATGTAAAAGTTGCTAAGGCACGTTTTTACCCCTCGTTAGGAATTCGTGCCGGAATAGGCTATGAGGCCTTTAATCCTAAGTATTTATTAAACAGTCCTGAGTCCCTTTTATATACTATAGCAGGAGAATTAACTGCGCCTTTAATCAACAGAAATGAGATTAAGGCGGCGTATATGACCGCAAATGCTAAACAGGTACAGGCGGTGTATGATTATGAGCGTACCGTACTTAATGCATATATCGAGGTGGCTAACCAACTTTCTAAAGTGGCCAATCTTGCAAAAAGTTATGATTTAAAAGCTCAGGAAGTAGCTGCGTTAAACCGTTCTATTGATATTTCTAACAAGTTATTTAGTTCTGCGCGTGCAGATTATATGGAAGTTTTAATGACCCAGCGTGATGCTTTAGAATCAAACTTTGATCTTATAGAAACAAAGATGGATCAAATGAATGCGTATGTGCATATGTACCAGGCGCTAGGTGGCGGCTGGAATTAAGGATTTAGTTAGTGTTGATGCAGTTTGTGGTGAATTACCCCTAAATTAATAATCATCACAAACCAGAAACCGCCCGGAGTTGATTTCCCGGGCGGTTTTTCATTTTAGGATAATTTGGTTTCTAATTATTAATTTGAATAGAAAAAGCGACCTAAATTACGTCGCTTTTTCTATCTCTTATCTAAAATCTCTAGTCTAATTTCTTTTAGATAATTGTACTCTGTCCCATATGAATATTTTTGAAGTTACGGTTCGTATCTTCAGGGTGGGTTAAGAAATCTGCGATAAAGTCACCTACTTTTGTGGTTGTAAATGGTTTTTTAGGATTGATGTCACCGGTAGTGATTCCTAGTTCTAATGATTTTTCAACAGCATTTTCTATAGCTGCCGCTTCTTTATGCAATCCTAAATGGCGCAACATCATCGCAGCAGATAAAATAGAAGCTAATGGGTTAGCAATATTTTTACCTGTGGCCTGCGGAAAAGAACCGTGAATAGGCTCAAACATACCTACAGTGCTTCCTACTGAAGCTGAAGCTAAAAGACCAATAGAACCACCTATTACTGATGCTTCGTCAGAAATGATATCTCCAAATAAATTTTCAGTAAGAATTACATCAAACTGACTTGGGTTTAAAATCATTTGCATCGCCGCATTATCTACAAATAAGAAATCTAACTCAACATCTGCATAGTCTTTTGCAATCTCGGTTACCGTTTTACGCCAAAGCCGAGATGTTTCTAAAACGTTAGCTTTATCAACAAGGGTTAATTTTTTTCTGCGGTTCTGAGCTTCCTTAAATGCAAGATGTGTAATCCTACTAATCTCTTCTACCGAATATGAACAACCATCTGTAGCAACCTGACCGTCATCACTAAGATGCTTATCACCAAAGTAAATACCACCGGTTAATTCACGATATATTGAAATATCTGTACCTGAAATAATTTCTCTTTTAAGCGGAGAATTTTCAATTAAACGCTCAAATGCTTTTACAGGTCTGATGTTACAAAACAAACCAAGCGATTTTCTAAGTTTTAATAAGCCTTGTTCTGGTCGTACTTGAGCTGTAGGATCATTGTCATATTTAGGATGACCTATAGCACCAAAAAGAACAGCATCACTTTCTTTACAAATCGTGATGGTCTCGTCAGGTAAAGGGTTGCCTGTTTCATCTATTGCGCAAGCTCCTACTAACGCATTTTTATAAACAAAGGAGTGATCAAATACATCTGCAATCGCATCTAATGCTTTGATTGCCTGTTCTGTTACTTCTGGTCCGATACCGTCTCCGGCTAAAACTGCGATGTTAAATTTCATTATTTGTATTTTATTTCAAAACCTCACGAGTAACATTAACAAGTGAGGTTTGATTGTTTTTAAAAATATTTAACGAAGCAAAATTGTGCTTCCTTATTCTATTAGTTATTGTAGGTCAGTGTATTGATTGATAAAAGTATTGAATTTAATCGATAATTCAGATTAAACTAACCAGTGGTTTACGGTTAATTTCCTTTTGATTTATTTTAAGGACTACATCTTTATTAAAATGCAATTATCTATTGAATTAATAAACTTAATACGCCTGTTCGCGTTCAAAAGCTTCTATCGCTTCTTTTTTACTAATTAAAAAATCAATATCATCATACCCATTAATCATACACACTTTTTTATAAGGATCGATGTCAAATTCTAATTCTCCTGCAGGCGAACTTAAAACCTGATCTTCCAGATTGATGGTAAGTTGGGTTTCTGGTTTGTCTTTTATAGTTTGAAGCAATTCTTTTAAATATGCTGGAGTTACCTGAATGGGTAAAATTCCGTTATTTAGTGCGTTACCTCTAAAGATATCTGCAAAAAAACTACTTATAACTACTTTAAAACCATATCCTGCAATTGCCCAGGCAGCATGTTCTCTACTAGAACCACAGCCAAAGTTGTCGCCTGCAACGAGAATAGTACCGCCGTAGGTAGGATCATTTAATACAAAGTCAGTGTTTTTATTGCCTTCGTGATCGTAACGCCAATCTCTGAAAACATTATCTCCAAAACCTTGTTTGTCTGTAGACTTTAAAAATCGAGCAGGTATAATCTGATCTGTATCTATATTCTCTATAGGTAAAGGAACTGCTGTATCGGTAAGCTTGATAAACTTTTCCATCTTAATTTAATTGTTTGGTAATGTCTGTAATTTTTCCGGCAACTGCGGTGGCCGCTGCCATAAGCGGACTCGCTAAAATGGTACGAGCACCTTGTCCCTGTCTTCCTTCAAAATTTCGGTTAGAAGTAGAAACACAATATTCTCCTTCGGGAATTTTATCATCGTTCATCGCTAAACATGCAGAGCAACCCGGTTGTCTCAATGCAAATCCTGCTTCGGTAAATATTTTATCAAGACCTTCTTCAACCAGTTGTTTTGCAACCTGCTGTGAGCCGGGAACTAACCAGGCGTTAACATTAGGTGCTTTTTGCTTGCCTTTTACAAAATCTGCCGCAATGCGAAAATCTTCTATTCGAGAATTGGTACAACTTCCTATGAACACATAATTAATAGGCTTATCAATTAGACTTTCTCCCTTTTTGAAGTTCATATATGCCAAAGCCTTTTCCAGATTCACGTCATCCTTATCTGGGATGTTTCCGGTTACTTTGATTCCCATTCCGGGATTTGTGCCATAAGTTACCATAGGCTCAATGTCTGCTGCGTCAAAAGAATATTCTTTGTCAAAAACAGCATCAGCATCTGTAGGAAGAGTTTTCCAGTAGGCTAATTTTTTATCCCATTCTGCGCTTTGAGGTGCAAACTTGCGACCTTGTACATAATCAAAAGTTGTCTGGTCTGGAGCGATCATTCCACCACGAGCACCCATTTCAATACTCATGTTGCAAACGGTCATACGACCTTCCATAGACATTTCTTCAAAAACGTTTCCGGCATATTCACAGAAATAACCTGTACCTGCGTTAGTTCCTAATTGTGAGATTACATATAAAATAACATCTTTAGGTAAAACATTCGGTTTTAATTTACCGGTTACATTGACCCGTAAACTTTTCGGTTTTGTTAATAATAAACACTGGCTGGCAAAAACCTGAGCTACCTGGCTGGTTCCTATACCAAATGCGATTGTACCAAATGCACCGTGTGTAGAGGTATGGCTATCCCCACAAACCATTGTCATACCCGGTTGGGTAATTCCAAGTTCTGGAGCCATTACGTGCACAATACCATTGTACTCGTGCCCTAAACCATACAGGGTAATCCCGTGTTTCTCACAATTGTCTGTGAGCTGTTTCAACTGGTTACGGGATAACAAATCTCGCACCGGTAAATGTTGATCTACGGTAGGAGTATTGTGATCTGCTGTTGCAACAATCTGATCTGGTCGTGCTACAGGTATGCCGCGCTCTTCTAATTCTGAAAATGCCTGTGGACTGGTAACTTCGTGAATAAGGTGTTTGTCTATATAAAGTACTTGCGGTCCGTTAGGCACCGTATCTACTACGTGTGCATCCCAAACTTTGTCAAATAATGTTTTTCCTGCCATTGTTATTTTAATTAGTTCAATAAGAACTTAATTTATTTATAATTTATTCTTAATCAAGCAATTACTTATTTGCGTGGATTGAATTTTGTTATGGGAGTAAATTGTAAAAAATAAGGATTCTAAAAGCAGAATCCTTATTTAATGTATTTATTTATAGTGAATTAAACTTCCGCCGGAATTTCAATTTTCACAACTTTCATAATCTCATGAATATCTTCATCTACAATTTCTTTTTTCTTGTCTGCAAAGGTAAGAAAGACATCATAGACTTCGTCTAACTGTAGTTTAGTTAATTCATAACCCACCTTTTTAGAACGGTAAGCTAAAGCAGCACGACCACTGCGCGCGGTAAGTACTATAGCACTTTCGGTAACGCCTACCTCTTCAGGATCCATAATCTCATAGGTCTCCCGGTTTTTAATAACGCCATCCTGGTGAATACCGCTGCTGTGAGCAAATGCGTTAGATCCTACAATAGCTTTATTTGGTTGCACCGGCATACCCATTTTTTCACTTACCATTCTACTGGTATCGTATAATAAACGGGAATTAATGCCTGTGTCTAAACCTAGAGTAGGATGTTGACGCAAGATCATTACAACCTCTTCAAGAGAGGTGTTTCCTGCACGCTCACCTATACCGTTAATAGTACATTCTATTTGTCGTGCACCATTAATTACACCAGCAATAGAGTTTGCTGTTGCAAGCCCAAGGTCGTTGTGGCAGTGACAGGAAAGTATTGCCTTTTCAATACCTTTTACATTTTCTTTAAGGTATTTAATTTTTGCTCCGTACTCTTCAGGAAGACAATATCCTGTAGTGTCAGGTATATTTAAAACGGTTGCACCCGCTTTTATGGCAGCTTCACAAACACGAGCTAAATATTCATTATCGGTACGGCCTGCATCTTCTGCATAAAACTCAACATCCTCAACAAAAGTTTTAGCATAGGCGACAGCCTCATAAGCACGCTTTAATATCTCTTCACGAGTGGATTTAAATTTATGTAAAATGTGTGAATCACTGGTACCTATACCCGTATGTATACGTGGTTTTACAGCATATTTAAGCGCTTGAGCGGCAACCTCAATATCTTTTTTAACCGCACGGGTAAGACCACAAACTGTGGCGTTCTTTACCAGTTTTGAGATTTCCTCAACAGATATAAAATCTCCGGGACTCGATATAGGAAAGCCGGCTTCAATAACATCAACCCCCAGAAGATCGAGACGCTCAGCTATAATCAATTTCTGATTGGTATCTAATTTGCATCCGGGAACTTGTTCCCCGTCTCTCAAGGTGGTGTCAAAAATTTGGACTTTGTTATCACTCATAAGTGGATTTTTTCTCAATTTAATTGTGAATATAGAGAATGGTGGTACTTTTGATATTCTCTTTGGTGAATACCCTACGATGTTTAAGTAATTTTTGGGTTATTTAAATTATTGAAAATCAAATAATTATGCGTAAAATCATTACAACAGCAAATGATTCAAAAGATTCTCTTTATGTGCTTATTAAGTCATTGTCGAAGTCTGAAAAGAGACAATTTAAACTTTATGTAGGCCGTCTTGATGGAAATGCAGATTCTAAATACTTGCAATTATTTAATCTTCTCGATAAGATGAATACATATGAGGAAACTGAAATTTTCAAGAATAACATTGTAAAAAAACAGCAGCTCTCAAACCTCAAAGCACATTTGTATAAGCAAATTCTTATCTCGCTGCGGTTAAGTCCTGCGCATCAAAATATACGTGTACAAATACGCGAACAGCTAGACTTTGCAACCGTTTTGTATCAAAAAGGCTTATATCAACAATCGCTAAAACTTCTGGAGAAAGCCAAACATATGGCGATAGACAATGAAGAGAAAAATGTAGCATATGAGATTGTAGAATTAGAAAAGGTAATAGAAACTCAATACATCACACGCAGTATGAGCACGCGTGCAGAAGAGCTTGCAAAAGAAGCAGAAGATTTAAGTGAACAAAATTTGATGACCAGTAAATTGTCTAATTTATCATTGCAGCTGTACGGGATTATGCTTAAAACAGGATATGTGCGTAGTGATGAGGAAAAGCAAGAAATTACCGCCTACTTCAACAACGCAATGCCTAATTATGATTTGAGCACGCTAGGTTTTAGAGAGAAACTGTGGTTGTATAAGGCATTTTTGTGGTATAGTTTTCTTATACAGGATTTTGTCTCGTGTTATAAATATGCAACCCGTTTTGTTGAGCTTTTTGAAGAAAACCCTTCAATGATAAGCAGAAACCCTGTTTTTTATTTAAAAGGAAACCATTACTTATTAGAGTCTCTTTTTTATCTAAAACACCATACTAAGTTTAAAGAAGTTCTTGAAGGACTTGAAAACAGATTAGAAACTGAAGATTTTCCGCGTAGCGACAATTTAGAAATTTTAGAATTCTTATATGTATATTCTCATAAACTGAATTTAAAGTTTATGGTGGGCGATTTTACAACAGACGATGGCTTGATTAATACGATTGAAAAATACCTAAAACAATCGCGCCAGCGTATGGATGAGCATCATATTATGGTGTTCTATTATAAAATTGCAAGTTTATATTTTGGCTCCGGCCAAAATAAAAAGTGTATTGAGTATCTGGGACGCATCATCAATAATAAATCGCTAAAGATGCGAGAAGATTTGATGTGTTTTGCCCGAATTCTAAATTTGGTGGCCCACTATGAAGCCGGTATGGATTATCATCTGGAAACCTTATTAAAAAGCACGTTTAAGTTTTTAATCAAGATGGATGATTTACACGAAGTACAGAAAGAAATGATTAAATTTTTAAGAAATCTGGGAGAAGTATTTCCCGGCGAAATTAAAAACGAATTCAAAAAACTGAGAGAACGTCTCGAGGTTTATGAAGAAGACCCGTATGAGCGTCGCGCCTTTTTATACCTTGATATTTTAAGTTGGTTAGACAGTAGAATTCAAAATCGTCCTGTAGCTGAAATCATTAAAGAAAAAGCTCAGGTTTTAAATCGATAGCAGTTAGACAGAAGACAAGAAATCTAAGAATTGCTATAAAAGAAAAAAAGATGTTTGTAAAGAAATTAATTTAATACGTGACAAACATCAAATAACAAATACCCAAATCTAATAGTTTGTCAACAGCACCCAATACGTTTATAAAAAACATATTACAACTCAATCTAGCAATGCTCTTAGTAAGCACCAGTGGTGTTTTAGGCAGAGCAGTGACAATGTCTCCTGTAGTTACCATAGGTTGGCGCGCCTTATTGGCTGCGGGTTTTTTATTTCTGTTTTTAAGATGGAAAAAGATAAACCTTAAAATTTATAAGGAAGATCGCGTTCAGGTTTTATTAGGTGGTATTTTAATGGGCATTCACTGGGTTGCTTATTTCAAGGCCTTACAGCTAAGCAACGTTGCAATAGGTATGCTTACGATTTTTACCTATCCGGCTTTAACCAGTATTTTTGAGCCCTTAATTCTACGCTTACCTTTTCAGAAGATACATTTCTTCCTGGGCCTTCTCGTCTTGGCAGGAATCGCTTTTTTAATACCCGATTTAGATTTTGAAAATGAATACACACAGGCTGTTGCTTTTGGTATAGGGTCTGCATTAGCTTATGCGTTACGTAATATTTTAATGAAAAAACAAGTGTCTAAATACCACGGAAGTTTATTAATGTGGTATCAGGTGGTAATCGTTGGTATTATACTTATTCCGCTTAGTTTTCAAACTTCTGCGGAAGCGTTACAGGATAATTTGTTCTTCATTCTCGCACTAGCACTTTTGACGACAGCTATAGGGCATACTTTATTTTTACTAACATTCCGTTACTTTTCAATAACTACGGCTAGTATCATTAGTAGTGTGCAGCCGGTGTATGGTATTTTGCTGGGTGTGTTGCTACTGGGAGAGGTACCTAAATTAGCAACTATTTTTGGTGGACTTTTAATTCTAAGTGCGGTAGTCATTGAGAGTTTAAGAACTGCCCGAAACAAAAAGTAGTACCTAAGGTTTTCAATAGTTTTATGGCAACTAGAATTTCTTCTAAGTGCTAACTAAACACAGGCCTTCCAGATCGCATCTTCAGCGGGTGGCGGAGCTACAAAAGATAGTTCTTCTTTAGTTACAGGGTGTGTAAGGCTTAATTTTCTGGAGTGCAGGTGAATACTACCATCAGGATTGCTTCGGTCAAAACCATATTTTAAATCCCCTTTTATAGGGCAGCCTATAGCTGCTAATTGGGAGCGTATTTGATGGTGCCGCCCGGTATGCAAATCTATTTCTAAAAGATAATAGTTGTTTAATTCCTGAATAATACGGTAGTCTAAAATCCCCTTTTTACTATCGGGAACTTCTTTTATGTTGCTGTATGATTTATTTTGTTTGGGATTGCGTTTGAGGTAATGTACCAGGGTATCTTCTGACTTAGGAGGTAGATTTTTTACTACAGCCCAATAGGTTTTTTTAGCCTCTTTTTCGGCAAATAATTTATTTAATCGGGGCAAGGCTTTAGAGGTTCTTGAAAATATAACAATACCACTCGTAGGCCTGTCCAGGCGATGCACAACTCCCAGATATACCGCTCCCGGCTTGTTATACTTTTCAGCAATATAACTTTTAACAACTTCGCTTAACGGTTTATCACCGGTTTTATCTCCCTGTACAATATCACCGGGACGTTTGTTGACTACAATGATATGATTGTCTTCAAAAAGTACCTGAAGATTGTCTTTTGTGCTATGTGTAGATTCTAGATTCAATAGTAAAGGCTCTATCGCGGTTTTGTATTTCTACTTTCGCATTTTTTTAGTATTGCTCATCATCGTTAGGAAAGTCTAGTGACTTTACATCGGTAATGTATTGCTCAAAAGCACCCGTCATTTGCGTGTGTAAGTCCAGATAACGTCTTAAAAACCTCGGACTAAATTCCTGACTCATTCCCAGCATATCGTGCATAACCAGAACCTGACCATCAACCCCGTTACCGGCACCTATTCCTATCACAGGTATCGTAAGACTCTCTGCCACTTCACGGGCAAGCTGGTTAGGTACTTTCTCCAGTACCACTGCAAAACATCCTAATCGTTCTAGAAGCAGTGCGTCTTCTTTCAGCTTTTGAGCTTCTTCTTCTTCTTTAGCTCGTACGGTATAGGTCCCGAATTTATAAATAGATTGTGGTGTTAATCCTAGGTGTCCCATTACAGGAATTCCTGCATGAAGAATACGTTTTACCGATTCTTTAATTTCGGTACCACCTTCTAATTTAACTGCGTGTCCGCCGCTCTCTTTCATAATACGTATAGCAGAGCGCAACGCCTCTTTAGGATCACTTTGATAACTCCCAAAAGGTAAGTCTACAACAACCAGTGCGCGTTTAATTGCACGTACCACAGAAGACGCGTGATAGATCATCTGGTCTAATGTTATAGGTAATGTGGTCTCGTGACCTGCCATCACATTAGATGCAGAATCTCCTACGAGTATCACATCTATACCGGCGCGATCAACAATAGTGGCCATAGTGTAATCGTATGCCGTAAGCATTGCAATTTTTTCACCCTGAGACTTCATCTCAGTAAGTGATTTTACGGTTATACGTTTATATTCTTTTTTGATTGCAGACATCGTAACAGTTTTTAGTGCGCGTAAAAGTAGTAAATTACTGAGGCATTAACTACCTTATGCTTATCTCACACTTATGAAAACCTTAATTCTTCTTATTTCTTTTTGCGTGAGCTGCATCTTGTGTGCTCAGGATCAGCCTAAACCAGAAGAAACCATTATTGCATTTTTTAATGCTTTTCATCAACAGGATACCGTTGCTTTAAGAAACCTAGTACACCCTAGAGTAAGAATGCAGTCAATTGCTAAAAGTAAAACGGGAGTACCTACACTTACAACTTCAAACTTTAATGATTTTTTAAAATCTATAGCCTCCATACCAGAAACTACCGTGTTTCAGGAGCGCATTTTAGATTATAAAGTAACCTCAGATGGAGTTATGGCAAATGTATGGACACCTTATGAGTTTTATGTAGATTATAAACGCAGCCATTGTGGTGTAAATAATTTTCAGCTTTTGTTTATAGAAAAGCAGTGGAAAATTTTTTATATCGTAGATACCCGAAAAACAGAAGATTGTAACTAGTTTTTAAATTAGATTACAAGTAATTGCCTATCTTTTCAATCCCTTAATTTCGTAGTCATCCCCTTGATCTAATTTTATTAACTAAAATAAAAAATTAAGGTTTTGATTAATTTCAGGTTTTTCTATTTCATCATATTTCTTGGTATCTTACGTATCTCTGCACAGCAAAAAGCTGGGGAATCTGCCTTAAACCCCGGTTTTTCTGTAGACATTCGATTTGTAGATCCGTTGAATTTTAATAAGAATTCAGTTGTATCGGGTGATAGTAATTCAATTTTTAATACTGAAAATTTAAAGGAAACTTCAAAGCTTAAAACTACCCGGAAATCACAACTTAACTACGAGTTTGTTAATTCAGCTTATGAATTTGAGAAGCATATTTTAAAAGTAGATACTTCTGCTAGAGCTTATTCATCACGATTTTCTTCGGTATATAATGCTAATGATGCTTTAGATAAATCAGACGAATTTTTAGTCGTTTTTTGTTTACGACAGAAACCCCTTTATGAGCGCCGTTTATTAGAAACTACACTTTCTGAAAACTTTAGAGATGCAGTTTTTAGACTGGGTAGAGATTTAACTCCGCAAGGTTTTATATCAAAATTTGGTACTCATTACGCAGAGCATCTTACTTATGGTGGTACTTTTATAAGTAAAAATGCGATACGCAGGCAAGACTACATTGAGTCTCCCTATTCTGAAAACGAATTTAGAGCTGCCGTTTTAAAATCTATAGCACAACAACAGCAAAATTCGCCAATAACAGATCCTTATATACATCTTGCTCCTGCACAATATTATACAATTGGGGGCGAGACTGCAGAAGCGTGGGATGAGCGCTGGGAGCAAACTGTTAATACAGCTAATGCTGTAGTTATTGACGCCAATCTGGTAGCGCTTACCAATTTACTTTCGACTAAAAATTTTCCAGAATTAGAAAATCTCCAAGACAAGCGTTTTATGCTGCAGGAAGCGATTGATGCCGCCATTAAAAAATCGGTTTCCTGGCAGGCAAAAGAACGCTCTTCAGAATTTTTTAAAAAATATTCATTACAGTTTACGCAAAAGATAGGTAAGCTAATTAAGCAGAGTGTAGGCACAGAAGAGCAAGACACAAAAAGCTATATAGGTGATTTGTTTTTTGGCAGTTTTAATGAGCACGGCGAACCTATGAAAACCACCGCACTCATAGATTACAACGGTTTAGATTTAAACACATTACTTACAGATGAAGAGATTAATGTGAATAAAATGCTTGATTTTATCATTTCACCTGAAGAACTAAAAAATGCATATGTTAGCGTTTGGGATGACACTCAAAAACTGGTAAAAGGGGAGAAGCGAACTACCTTATTTGTTTCAGGAACAACAGACGCGCATACTTATTTTAAGGAGGCACTTGTTAAACCGGTGTACAAAGAGGTTACCATCACAACCATAGATAATGATGTATTTAAAGTGGCGTATAGCCTTGAACTGGTAAAAACTAAAAAAGCTTTACAGTCTTTTAGTACTGGCTATGACTACTCATTAGATTCTGAAGTTGTAGCTGCCGCGGCAAGTGGTTCAATGCAGGATCTGGAGCAGCTCTATTTTGAAGGAGCTTCACGGCGCACAAATGGCGTGGTCAAAGCATTAATTCAGAATTTTGATGATGCCTATTTATTGAATCAGGTATTTGATTTTGGAGTAAAACCTACCACAGAGGATCTGGACCTGGCTTTTGATCCAGATTATTTCACCAAAGCAAAAGCAATTGCCCTTTTAGAACGGGGTGCTAAACCTAAAAATAATATGATTTACAAAGCGGTAGCCTATCAGGAGCCCGAAGTCGTTTATGCATTGTTGAGAGAAGGAGCAACCTCGGTTAATAATGATGTTGCCTTTGCTGCTAAACTGCAGAATTATAAGGTTATTAAGGCTTTGATGTCCTTAGATTATAACGGTTTTGTAGCCGAAGAAAATATGCTGGCACTAGCAGTAGCCAATGCAGATAAAGAGTTAACCGAAAAATTTATAGGTTATGGTGCGGTGTCAAATCCTGAAATATTAAAGCTTGCTATAGATACCAAAAATCAGGAAGTGCTTGACCTGGTAAAAGCAGTATCAAAAAATTCGGCTAGGGTCATTGAGGTTGTAGCTACTTCTGATAATACGCAATTATTTGATTATTTTATTACTCAGGGAGCCGTTGAAATAACCGATGAGGTTTTAAGTACGGCTATTGCAAACAATAATCTTGATATTCTAAACAAAGCTTTAGATTCTGGAGGATCTGCAGAATTTGCTCTTTCACAAGCCTTAAAATCAAAAAATACAAATGCGGTGCGGTTGAGTTTATCAAAAGGAGCAAATGCCAATTCCGTTTTTGAATATGCTGTGCGGCAGAAGGATTTTGAGTTATTTAAAGACGTATTAGACACGTATGAAGGAGACCCTCAAACGGGTTTGAATACTGCGGTAGCTTTAAATGAACTTGAATTTGCACGCTATACCTTCAGTAAAAAAGGCGTAGTGCTTGATGCTGATTCTCAGATGATACAAGCTGTTAAAAATGATAATCAAGAACTACTAGCATTATTGATTTCTATGGGAGGAAAACCCCAGACTGCACTCGTAGAAGCCGTTAGTGTTGGCAATACTGCGCTGACTCAATATTTGATTGAAGCTGGAGCTATCGCTCAAGATGCCAGTCTTATTCAGAAAGCAGTCGCGCTGGGTAATGAGGATTTGGTAAGACGATTGCTAGAGACCGGGCAAATAGATGTAAACCTGGTGGTGCTTGATTTAATTAAACTTCAAAATCCGGAGCTTGTTACAATGGCAATTAGGCAAGGGGTCCAGGTTACTCAAGAAGCCTTAGATCTTTCAATTGCTTTGGAAAACCAACCTATTGTATTACAGCTCTTAGAACAATCAAATCCTGATATTTTAGAAGAACGTTTTCTCATAAATGCTATTAAAAGTGAAAAAAATGTAGCTGTAGATTATTTGATAGGTCAACTTGATAAACCTGATTTGGCATTTGAAGCTGCTTTTCAATATAAGAATGAAACAGCGTTAATTCTTGCATTGCGAAGAGGTGCCTTAGCTCACGCTGAGGACTTATTGAAAGCAGCAAATACTCATTTTAACGCTGCGATACCTATACTTATTGGTCAGGACTTATCTGTTACCGTAACTGATGCTGAAGGTAATACGGTATTACATTTAATAGCAGCAACTTATGAAGAAGATGATGAGGTCTTATTGGATGAACTCTTTAAAGCGGGAGTAAATGTAAATGCTAAAAATAATCTGGGCGAAACCCCATTACACTGGGCCGTGAAGGGAGGGGTTGACAATGAAATTATAATAACAAAATTAATACGCAATGGTGCTTTACCCGAAGCTGAAACGGTTGCCAATAAATCTGTAGCAGATTACGCTGCGTCTAAAGAAATACGGCAGTTATTAAAGCGATTAGAACTGCGTTAGCAGTCGCTTAAAGCAACATTTACAGCAAGACCACCTTCACTGGTCTCTTTATACTTTGAATTCATATCTTTAGCTGTTTGCCACATCGTTTCAATAACCTTATCTAGCGGAACTTTTGCATTCTTAGCGTCGGTGTCAAGAGCCATCTCACACGCGTTAATTGCTTTAATTGCGCCCATTGCATTGCGTTCTATACACGGTATTTGTACTAATCCCCCAATAGGGTCACAAGTTAAGCCCAGGTGATGCTCCATCGCGATCTCACTTGCCATTAATACCTGTTCAGGAGAACCACCCATAAGTTCGGTAAGGGCACCCGCAGCCATTGCACTAGATACGCCTATTTCTGCCTGGCAACCACCCATTGCAGCAGATATGGTTGCGCCTTTTTTAAACAAGCTTCCTATTTCGGCAGCGACCAGCATAAATTGTTTAATGTCATCAAAATTGGCATCGTGATTTTCAATCACTAAATAATACATCATCACCGCAGGGATAACGCCTGCACTCCCGTTAGTAGGTGCGGTAACCACGCGACCTAACGATGCATTCACTTCATTTACCGCCAGAGCAAAACAGGATACCCATTTTAGGATTTGTCTAAATTTTACTTCTGTGCCGCGTATGCACTCAATCCACTCGTGTGCATTACTGTATTTGCTTTCACCTATGAGTGTCTTATGCGTGTCAAAAGCTCTTCGGCGTACATTGAGGCCTCCCGGTAAAATACCTTCGGTATGACATCCTGTATACATGGAGTCGAGCATTACTTCCCAAATTTGATGCAGCCCGTGATTGATAGTTTCTTCAGTCGCTAGTGATTTCTCGTTTTCCCAGACGATTTCTGATATTTTTTTATTTTCAGCACTGCAATAGGCGAGAAGTTCTAAGCCTGATTCAACAGGAAAGGGAAATGCCTTTAATTGTTGTTGTTTAATTTTTGATCGTTTACGCTCTTCCTGAACCACAAAACCACCACCTATAGAATAATAAGTATCTGAAGTCTTTTTGCCCGAGGTTAATTGAGCTCTAAAGGTTATTCCGTTAGGATGAAATTCTTTAAATTTTCTATTGAATATTATGTCTTTTTTTGGTGTAAAACCTATTGTGCGTTCCCTGTTGAAGTGCAGCTGTTCTTGAGTGGTAATACGATTTATTACTGTTGTGATTTCAGCAATAGGAAATGTTGTAGGGTCTAAACCTTCGAGCCCTAAGAGAACCGCAATATCGGTAGCGTGGCCTTTTCCGGTAAGCGTTAAGGAGCCGTATAATTCTACCGTAATTTGGGTTACGCTATCAAATCTATTGTTGGCTTTCAATTTTTGAATCCATCGCACGGCAGCACGCCAGGGACCTAAAGTATGTGAGCTTGACGGACCAACGCCTACTTTTAGCATGTCAAAAACACTGATACTCTCAATTTTACGCATAACTCGATTTTGGGCTAAATATATAATTTTTAAAACAGCTTCAAAATTTCTATTCTCCTTCTAATTTAACAGGATAAAATCCGATTTATTGGAAATATTCCATAGTTTTGTCATCTATGGAATTAGATGAGTTACATAAAATAAAAAGACCAGAGCAGACCCATAAAGCGGGAAGTTCTGAACAAACCGGATTTCCGAGTCCGGCGACGCATTATCTTGAAAGCACGCTCGATCTTAATTTAATTCTTACTAAAAACAGAGATGCTACATTTTTTATTCGCGTAAAAGGTAATGGCTGGAGTGAACACACGATACGTGATCAGGACGTATTGATTATTGACCGTTCGCTCCATGCGACTGTGGGCAAACTTGCTGTAGTAGTGCGTGACGGTGATTTTAAAGTAGAGCGTATCACTAAATTAACTGAAAAAGATAGCGAGGTTATGCTGTGGGGAGTTATAACCTATATAATTCATGCGTTGTAATGATTGCTCTGGTAGATTGTAATAGTTTTTATGCTTCGTGTGAGCAAGTATTCAGACCCGATTTATGGGGAAAACCGGTTGTGGTTTTAAGTAATAATGACGGTTGTATTATTGCTGCAAATAAAGAGGCAAAGGCATTAACCCAGATTCCTATGTTTGAGCCGGTTTTTAAGATAAAAAAACTGCTGGTAGATCACCACGTAGAATTCTTTTCTTCTAATTATACGCTGTATGGCGAGATGTCTCAACGTGTTATGAACACGCTAAAGCAATTTTCACCTAATGTAGAAATATATAGTATTGATGAGTCTTTTATAGATCTCGCTAATATGAAGTTTGTAGATCTTAATACTCATGGTCATCTTATAAAAAATACGATATTAAGAAATACAGGTTTACCCGTAGGAGTTGGGGTCGCGCCTACAAAAGTACTTGCTAAATTAGCAAACCGAATGTCAAAAAAAATCCCAGGTTACAACCACGTGTGTGTATTAGATACCGAAGAGCGCTGTATACAAGCACTTAAAGATGCGGTCATTAAAGACGTTTGGGGAATAGGAAAGAAGCATTGCCAGCGTCTAAATAACAGAGGTGTTTTTACCGCGTATCAATTTGCTTATGAAGTATCTTTAGATTGGGTGCGTAAACATATGACTGTAGTGGGCGAGCGCATTTGGCGTGAGCTGCGCGGTGAATCGTGTTTGAGTCTTGAGATGTTGCCAAAAGCTAAAAAAGCAATAGGTACTGCAAAGTCGTTTGGATCAAAACTTACTGATTTGGGATTGATTGAAGAAGCTTGTGCTTTTTATATTAGTGAAGTGAGTGAGGTACTACGTAAACAAAACTCTTGTGCTCAATTTATTCAGGTGTTTTTGCAAACTAATTATCATAGCGATCGTGATGCACAATATTCTAATAGTGTTACCGTGACACTCTCTACAGCTACTAATGATACGTTTATTTTAACCCGTGAAGCTACAAAGGCCTTAAAAACTATTTATAAACCGGGTTACCGTTATAAAAAAGTAGGTGTGAATTTAAGCGGACTCATTCCGCAGGAATTTGTACAAATGAATCTGTTTGAGGCTGCAAACCCAGAAGGCCGCTCAGCATTAATGCGTACGGTAGATAAGCTGAATGAGAAGTATGGTAAATCAACTGTAAATTCGGGTCTGGTAGGTAACCGGCAGAAACAATGGGAATTGATTAAAAAAGACCGAAGTCCACGATATACCACGCAGTGGAGTGAGTTGTTAACGATTGATTCAACCTGGACTTAGACAAAACGTAGAAGTCTAGATTGAATTTATTAGCTAGAGTTTCCCTTAAAACAGAGGAATTACAGTTGAGCGTTTGATTTCATTTAAAACAAAGCTGCTTTTTATTTGAGACACATTGGGCAGGGCGGCCAACTTGCCTGAAGAAAACTCGTGATAGGCCTGAAGGTCTTTAACAACAACTTTGAGTAAAAAATCATTTGCACCACCCAGTAAATAACATTCAATAACCTCAGGGATATCTGCAAGTGCTTTGCTAAACGCATTAATACCATCTATTTGTTGACTGTCTAGAGAGACCGAGCAAAAAACTACCATTGCCGTTTCAATTTTATGAGTGTCGAGAACTGCAACATATTTTTTGATAATACCTTCCTGCTCATAACGCTTTATACGATCGTAAATAGGCGTTTTAGTGAGGTTTACCGTTTCGGTAATTTCTTTAACCTGCGTTTTACTATTATGTTGTAAGATTTCGAGTAACTGCTTATCTGTTTTATCTAAGGTGTACATAGGAAGTTTTCCGTTTTAAATATGAATATTTATTGAAAAATATAAATTATTCCTGTATTTAAAACTATTAAAGGAATATTTAGGTAAAAATAGACGCATGATAAAATGGTTTCCTTAAAAAATTACATTTGTAGTAATTGAGACCTAAAAACGCAGCTATGAAATCTAAAATGCATCCTGAAAGTTTAATGATGTCACACGGCTATAAGCCCGAATTATCTGAAGGAGCAATTAAACCTCCGGTTTTTCAAACTTCAACATTTGCATTTGATTCCGCAGAAGCCGGAAAAGCCTTTTTTGAGGTGGCTTATGGTTTGCGAGCACAAGATCAAGACGAAGAAACAGGACTTATTTACAGCCGTATAAATAATCCCAATCTTCAAATATTTGAAGAGCGTCTTTGCTTATGGGATGAGGCAGATCAATGTGCCGTTTTTGAAAGCGGTATGTCTGCCATAAGTACGGTACTTCTCGAGTTTTTAAAACCCGGGGATTTATTGTTGTATAGTATGCCTACGTATGGAGGCACAGATCATTTTATTACCCACTATCTGCAGAGTGTGGGTGTACATGCATTAGGTTTTAGACCAGACCAAACTCAGGAAGAAATTATTCAATTGCTTGAAGCAAGTGGTCTCGCAAAAAATCTGGCATTAATTTATATAGAAACCCCTGCAAACCCAACTAATGAGTTGATAGATATTGCGATGTGCAAAGCCTTAGCAACGCGCTATAGCACGGCAGAAAAAGCAGTTTATCTGGCTGTAGATAATACCTATATGGGACCTATTTGGTGCAGCCCATTAAAACATGGTGCAGATCTGGTAATTTATTCAGCTACTAAATATATAGGCGGACATAGTGATCTTATAGCAGGAGCAGTATTAGGCTCAAATGAGATTATGCAACGTGTAAAGGTCTTGCGAACTTTTTTAGGAAATATGGCGAGTCCGCATACGTGCTGGTTACTGTTACGAAGTCTTGAAACGCTTAAAGTACGTATGGAACAGCAAGCGAGAAGCGCTCAGGAAATCGCGTTATTTTTAGAGAAGCATCCTAAAGTGTCTCAAGTATATTATCTGGGTACTTTAAAAGAGTCAACCGAAGCTTATAGTATTTATAAACGTCAATATACGTCACCCGGAGCAATGATTGCTTTTGATATAAAGGGAGCAGAAGCAGAAGCGTTTAGATTACTTAACAAACTCAACTTAATTAAATTGGCTGTTAGTTTAGGAAGTACAGAAAGTCTGGTACAGCATCCTGATACCATGACGCACGCAGGAGTAAATCCTGAATTAAAAAAACGCATGGGTATTACTTCAAGTTTAATACGATTATCTGTAGGGGTAGAAAACCACGAAGATCTTATTACAGATCTTGAAGCCGGTTTAGAATGTGTGTAGTAGTCTTATAAACAAATTCTTAATTAACGGGTAATTAGTAAAATGCTTATAGGTATAGCATTATTAAGCATATGCATCCCTATAGACCAACTTAAATGTTTGTTTTTAATCTTTATATATCCGAAGAAAAGCCCTGCTAAAAATCTGGGAATTACCAGCATTAGTAAAGGTAGGTTAATCATAAAAGTATCTACATAATTATTAATATGTAAGAGTGCAAAGACACTAGAAGTAATCAACCAGACTTTTATATGGTGTCGAGATAGCCATGCCCTCAAATGTCTTCCTTTGAGTGGTGTAAGCAATTGAATACCTATATAGGTAAAACTACCTAAAAACACAGCAATAAATACGAGCCGCATAAACCAATTTACGTCTGGGGGAATCACGTAATAAGCTATATAATAAGTTGGCCAGGCCACTATGAAGAGTACAAAGTCTATGTGAGATGGTTTTAGAAGAGTTCTAAACATAATTTCTTCTAGAACGGGAGCAATTACGAGTACCATAACAAATGCCTTAAAAGGATTATTTGCAAGCATCTCAAAGAGATTACTCTGGGTATATTCTGATACCCCAATCTGAGGAAACTGCTGTATCAGTAGAGATTTTAGAAGGGCCCAAAGCAAATACAAGGTAAATAGGAGTGAAGCCGATTTTATAAAGAGTTGGGTCTTGGGATCAATGCGTGTATAAAACTTCAATTTTTAATTAAAGTTACATTTTTTAAAGGTAGCAGGTTTTTTGCTACAGGGATAGTAGTGTAAATACTGTCGTTATTTTTGCGACAAATTGCAGCGTATAGACAGACAATAACGCTTGCTTTGGCAAAGTTACGTTCTTGCTCTTAAAATATATGACAGGTTGGCAGTGTTGTTCTGGTGGCACAAAGATTGTCTTAAACAGACCGAACAAAAAATTAATAACACTTAAAATTATATATAATGAGTAAGATCATAGGAATTGATTTAGGTACAACAAACTCCTGTGTTGCCGTGATGGAAGGTAACGAGCCTGTTGTTATACCTAATGCAGAAGGTAAAAGAACAACTCCTTCTGTGATAGCATTTGTTGAAGGCGGTGAAATTAAAGTAGGTGATCCTGCAAAAAGACAAGCTGTAACAAACCCAACCAAAACGATATCTTCTATTAAGCGTTTTATGGGTAACAAGTTTTCTGAGTCTAACAGAGAATTAGAAAATGTTGCTTACGGTGTAAAAAAAGGTGATAACGATACTCCACGTGTAGATATTGACGGTCGTCTTTATACTCCACAAGAATTATCTGCAATGATTCTTCAAAAAATGAAGAAAACTGCTGAAGATTATTTAGGGCAAGAGGTAACAGGAGCTGTAATTACAGTACCTGCTTATTTTAATGATTCTCAGCGTCAGGCAACTAAAGAAGCTGGTGAAATCGCAGGTCTTAAAGTAGAGCGTATTATTAATGAGCCTACAGCGGCTGCATTAGCTTACGGTCTTGATAAAAAGAGTACAGATCAAAAGATCGTAGTATTTGATTTTGGTGGTGGTACGCATGACGTTTCTATATTAGAATTAGGAGATGGTGTATTTGAAGTACTTTCTACAGATGGTGATACACACTTAGGTGGTGATGACGTAGATAGCAAAATCATTAACTGGTTAGCTGAAGAATTTAAGTCTGAAGAAGACATGGACCTTCGTAAAGATCCTATGGCGCTTCAACGTTTAAAAGAAGCTGCTGAGAAAGCTAAGATTGAATTATCTTCTTCAAATCAGACTGAAATCAACTTACCTTACGTTACAGCTACCGCTAGCGGACCTAAGCATTTAGTACGTACATTAACCCGTTCTAAGTTTGAGCAGTTAATAGACGATCTAGTAAAAAGAACTATAGCTCCTTGCGAGACTGCACTTAAAGCTGCTGGTCTTTCTAAGAGTGACATCGACGAGATCATTTTAGTAGGTGGTTCAACTCGTATTCCTGCTGTACAGGAAGCTGTTGAAAAGTTCTTCGGAAAGAAACCAAGTAAAGGTGTAAATCCTGATGAGGTTGTTGCTGTAGGTGCTGCTATACAAGGTGGTGTACTAACAGGAGATGTTAAAGATGTACTTTTATTAGATGTAACTCCACTTTCATTAGGTATTGAGACTATGGGTGGTGTAATGACTAAATTAATTGAGTCTAACACAACTATCCCTACTAAGAAATCCCAGGTATTCTCTACTGCAGCAGATAATCAACCAAGTGTTGAGATTCACGTTCTACAGGGAGAGCGCCCAATGGCAACTGATAACAAGACAATTGGTCGTTTTCACTTAGATGGTATTCCACCAGCGCAGAGAGGAACTCCTCAAATTGAAGTTATTTTCGATATTGATGCTAACGGTATCATTAAAGTAAGTGCTGAAGATAAAGCAACTGGTAAGAAACAAGATATTCGTATCGAAGCTTCTTCTGGTCTTACTGAAGAGGAAATTAAAAAGATGAAAGCAGATGCTGAAGCAAATGCAGAGTCTGATAAGAAAGCAAAAGAAAAAGTTGACAAATTGAATGAGGCAGACCAGATGGTTTTCCAAACTGAGAAATTGTTGAAAGATTCTGGTGATAAATTATCTGCAGATAACAAAACTAAAATTGAAGGTGCTTTAGAAGAGTTGAAAAAAGCTCACGCTACTGGTGAATTAGAGCAAGTTACTCCTGCATTAGATAATTTAAATGAGATCTGGAAATCTGCTTCTGAAGAGATTTACAAAGCTCAGGCAGAAGGTGGTGCACAGCCGGGTCCTGACGCAGGTCAGCCAGCAGGCGAAAGCACTGAAGGTTCTGCAAGTGATGTAGAAGATGTAGACTTTGAAGAGGTTAAGTAATACACAACCTTAATAGTGAATAACTCCAGAGTTTTATCTGGTTATTAATACTTAAAAACCCGATGCTAATAGCATCGGGTTTTTTTATTTCCAGTTTTGTACGTATGCTCAAATAGGTTACAAATAATTTTAAATCTCAGTTATGTAAGTTAATTCTACGGAAAATTCAAAAATTGATCAATAACTTTTCTTGTTAACATTCTTTTCAAATTTTATTACAGGCACTGTATGTAAACACATTACTGTTCAATCCATTCTCGAAAAGAGGCTGTTTTACTTTGACTAGTTTTAAGATAGTTTTTACAAGCTTTTATTTTTACAGATAATACATTTTTAGAGTATCGCTCTATTTTCTCCACATGTTGCTTATTGATGAGCATACTGCGGTTTATCTTAAAGAAATATTCAGGATTGAGTTGTTCTTCTATTTCTTTCAGACTTAGATTGTTCACTAAATGCTTTTTACCACTTTGGTCAAAAGCGAAAATTACACTTTCACTAGCTTCAAAAAAAGTAATGTTCTCAGTGTCTATGAAGTAAATTCCCTGATGCGTATTAATCGTAAAACGTTTTTTATAAGAGCCTTTAGCGAAGTTCTGTTGAATAAGTTTTGTGAGATTGTTTAGTTGTTGATCAGAAGAGGTTGAATTTCTGAATAACAGAAATTTATTCCAGGCTAGTTCAAAACGTTCTTTTGAAAATGGTTTTAATAAATAGGCTATTCCATTGCTTTCAAAAGCATTCATTAAAAATTGATCATAAGCTGTAGTAAAAATAATTGGGCACGCAATTTTAACCCGATTATAGATTTCAAAAGCATTACCGTCTAACAATTCAATATCTGAGAATATTAAATCTACACTTGAGGTATTTAGAAATTCGATTGCAGTTTCTACAGTGTCAATCTCTGCTACTATTTCGATTTTAGTGTCTAATGTGTCTAAAAATCTTTTTAGTTTTTTTCTAGCAGGAATTTCGTCTTCAATGATGAGTATTTTTATCACTGTTCTAATTTATGAATTATAGGAATGCTTACAGAAAATGTGCTGTCGTGGTTTTGAATTTCAATAGGAGTTTTGGTTAGCAATTTGTATTGCTCTCTTAGGTTATTTAACCCTCTTCCTGAAGTTGTTTTTGCATTCTTTTTAGGAATATAGTTGTTAGTGACTCTAATTGTATTATCTATATGTATTTGTATAGAAACAGGGTTTTTAGCCGTTCCTAAATTATGTTGAACTGCATTTTCAAGTAGCAATTGTAAGGCGAGTGGTATGATATAACCGTGATTGTTTTTATTTGTAAGGGCTAGCTGATAAGCGTTGCCGTATTTATGTGCTATCAATTTAAAATAGTGTTCAGCAAAAATCAACTCATCTTCAATGGTCACAAATTTTTTGTCTGAAGCCTGTAGTACATATCTGTAAATATCTGCAAATTCATTTAAAAACTCAGACGCTTTATTTTTATCTTCATCGATAAGCTGATCTAAAACATTGAGATTATTAAATAGAAAATGAGGGTTAAGTTGTGTTTTAAGTTGGTTGATTTTACTTTCTGAAATCGCCTGATTGTAACTAATTAATTGCTTCTGTTTTTTAGTATTTTGTTGAAAGTAGTAATATGCCAGAAAAAAGCTACCGTAGATTATACCGTCTAAAAAATTGGAAAGCGTAGATAATATAAGCGTTTGTTGATTAAAGTTTCGTTCTATAGTATTAAAAGAAAAGGCTATCACAAAGCCAATTAAATATGTAGCTATTACAAAAATAACGAGCGAGTCACTAAAAATTTTTATCATTTCCTGTACTCCAAATACATCAGGGTTAATCATTTTTCTGATGAAAAAGAGCATAATAAGGTAAAGGATACTTACTGAAATGAGCGTAGCGATTGCTGCATCTGGCGTAAAAATATAGGCATCAACATTACCTCTTACTATGATACGGGTATAAATAGATTGAAAATATGCAAACAGTAAAATGAATAGAAAAAAATAACGATTAGCGTAAAAAGTATAAAGCAGTCTTTTCATGGTGTCAAAAAATAAAAATAGCATTATATCTCTATAATGCTATTTTTAAATATTCATTATTTTTTGTTTTCCGGAAATGATGCAATTGTATTTCCTTTTTCGTCAAAGAAGTCAAGTTTAGCATTGTTTTCTTTGTCTACGTAAAACATCGCCTTGGGCATCCCTTTGTCGTCAAAAAGAAATAAACCATTATTCTGACTTCTGGTTTTACCAAGCATTACTCGGGGTACACCGCCTATTAAACCTTGTTCTTCATATTCTTTTTGTTTGAGTCTCATAGCATCAGGATCTTTTTTTCTAAGCTCCTCTAATTCTTTCATAATTTCAGCTGTTTTAGATTGAGACTCTTTACTTGGTCGATCATTGAATGCAAGACTACTGCTTACAAATCTTTTATCACCTTTTTGATAATCCTGTGTAAGTAACTGCATTACCTGATCTCCGTCATACTGGTCGTATGTTAATGATAGTCCTGAACTGTGACCATTCTCATTTTCTTGACCATCATAGATAAATCCACCACATTCTATCCCATCCTCATTGTAAAACAACATTCCAGATCGTTTTTTACGTTCTTCATTTGTAGGTCTTGTATTAATTTTATCAGTTCCGTTAGGAAAGCGTTCCACATTTGTAATAATCATTTTTACGGTACCGTCTGCTTCTACGATATTAATTCGTTCAACATCTATTTCGCTGAATCTTTGATTACCATTTTTTTTAAACGCAGCAGTGGTTAGAAAAACCATTATTCCCACAGTAGCAACTGCAAAAGTTCTCAAGAAGACTAATTCTCTGTTCATAATATATTGTTTTAGTGTTTAGATTTGATGCTGCAAACCTATCTTAAAGGCAATTGGCGTTCAATAACATAAGTATGAGTCAAGGAAAATTAGTGATAAACTAAGGAAAATTAGGTTTAAGCTGTCTGATGCGAATTACAAAATTTAGATAGAAACCAAGTCAAGGGCTAGCGGGATTATAGGGCCAAGTAAAGTAATTACTAATAGCTTAAAATAGGCCAATAAATGTATGCAGCACTTTGACATCGCCTACAACCTCAAAATATAAATTAAGTTTATTGAAAAGCGCATAAAAAGTGGAGTAGGGATGCTCGGCTTGTTTTTAAAGTTCACAATGACGTTAAATCAAGAGTATAAGTCCATTTTAAAGAGACTTCATTCTGCTAATTTACAAACGATATAAAACTAGAAAACCGCTTAAAAGCGGTTTAAATAAGTGATATTTTCTAAAAATTAAAGGCTTGTGCAACGGTTATCGTTGTTGTAAAACGTATTTTTTAATCAGGAATATAATAACAGATTAATCCTCTATTATTTTTCACAGCAACGAGTCCAAGTCCTTTTTGGTAATATCTTGTGTCAGACATTCCGTTTGAATAATTCATTTCGATTACTAATAAATCCGTAAGTTTTCCTTTAGGTGTTTTTAGTTTTGCTCCAACTTTTTTAATTGTTCCGTTGCCAATTGTTACACCAACTTTTGGGTTTACTCCGAAAAACACTTGATGCTTTTTTTTAACATCATTCCAATGATATACAGTATCGTTACTTATTCGGATTTGCATTTCCATTAAGTTATTTTTAAATTTCTGGGAATACAAATAATATTTTTCTCCGCCAATTTCTGTTGAATCAGTAAAAGACTCCACGTATTTGTCTTTATACCAAGTTAGGGTTTTTTCTTTTCCAATTTCAATCGGAAAAAAACTCTCTGAATTTTGTCCAGTTAAAATCAGAGGTAAAAATACTAATGTTAATAATACTGTTCTTTTCATATGTTTTACAACTCCCGGATAACACAACATTCGCATACTATCCGTATTTAAGTTATTTTCAAACTCTTTTAAATAGTTTTTATCTAGAAGTAATTCGCTTCTCTAAAATACTCTTTAAGAACTTAATATCTTTACAGTTTTCTATTAAAGCCTTAAAAAAAGAAGCCTCAACAGTATTTAATTGTTGAGGCTTCTTTTAAATAATATATAGTTTTAACTAATCAAAAGACTGCATATCTACCAGCTTTTTATAAGTACCATTTAAACTTAAAAGTTCTTGATGTTTGCCTTGCTCAACAATTTTTCCTTTGTGCATTACAATGATTTGATCTGCATTTTGAATAGTAGATAAGCGGTGTGCAATTACAATAGAAGTACGATTCATCATCATATTTTCTAAAGCTTTTTGTACCAGGCGCTCACTTTCGGTATCTAAAGCAGAAGTAGCCTCATCTAAGATCATAATTGGCGGGTTTTTTAAAACTGCCCGCGCAATAGAAAGACGTTGCTTTTGACCGCCACTTAGTTTGTTTCCGCTGTCTCCTATGTTAGTATCAAGTTTTAAAGGCAAGTCTGATACAAACTCCCAGGCATTTGCGATTTTAAGCGCTTCTATTACTTCATCATCGCTAGCCTCTGGCTTTCCTAATAAAATATTGTTACGTACCGTATCGTTAAAGAGAATTGAGTCCTGAGTGACTAATCCCATCTGCGCCCGTACCGAATTTTTAGTAAGATCTTTTAAATTGATCCCATCTAATTTGATAGCACCTTCATTAACATCATAGAAGCGCGTGACCAGATTTGCAATAGTACTTTTACCGCTTCCGCTTTGACCTACTAAGGCAACAGTTTTACCTTTAGGAATAACCGCACTAAAGTTTGAGAGTACCTGCTCATCTTCATAACTAAACGTGATATTTTCAATACGTACCGAATCTGAGAAAGTTGCTGCAACTTTAGCATCTGCCTTATCTTTTATAGTGGTTTCCGTATTTAAAACCGAAAGAATACGCTCTGCAGCGGCATCTCCTTTTTTTACACTGTATGAAGCTTTACTAATCTGTTTTGCCGGTGTTAGAATATTATAAGATAAGCCTAAAAATGCGATAAATGTAGCTGCAGAAAGTGTACCGTCTACAAGTACCATTTGACCACCGAACCAGAGGATGATTACAATTACAAAAATCCCTAAAAATTCACTTGCAGGAGAGGCTAGATTTTGACGGTTAAGCAAGCTGTTTAATACGGTATTCAATCGATTTGTACTCGATCTGAATTTAGTTCTAAACTGCTCTTCCCCATTAAATCCTTTAATGATTTTAAGACTTGATAAGGTCTCTTCTACAATAGATAAAAACGTACTATTTTCTTCCTGAGCCTGACTAGATTGTCGCTTTAAAGACTTTCCGATTCTCGAAATGACTAAACCAGAAATGGGTAAAAATATAAATACAAATAAGGTAAGCTTGGCGCTCATTAAAACCATAGCAATGATGGTAAAAATTATGGTTAACGGCTCGCGCACCACCATTTCTAATATAGAAAGAAAGGAGCGTTCTACTTCGTTAACGTCGGCTGTAATTCGGGAAATGGTATCTCCTTTTCGTTTTTCTGAAAAATAGGAGATAGGCAATTCAATTAATTTATCATAAATAGCATCACGTACATCGCGCATTACTCCATTCCGCAAGAAGGTAATAAAATAGGTAGCTAAGTATCCAAAAATATTTTTGAGAAAAAATAGAATGACAACTATTATACAGATAAAAACAAGTGCTGAAAGCTCATCTTCTGCTACACGCTGGCTTACATTATAATAAAAATAATCTACAGCATATTGCTTTACATTAGGCCATCCTTCCCAAACAGGTAATTCTGAAATACGTTTACTCTTATCAAATAAAATCTCAATGACCGGTATTAAGGCTAAAAATGATAGCGTGCTGAAAACAGCGTATAGAATATTACAAATGATGTTGAGAATTGCGTATTTCTTATAAGGAATTGCAAATTGTAATATTTGTTTGAAGTAATTCATAAGGCCTAAGCGCTTGTAAAATTTAATAGAGTACTCTACTTAAGTATAAATCCACCAGTGTTTTATATACTGGTGGATTTATAGGTATTATTACTAAATGAGGTGTTTCTAATTACAGACCTAATTCTTTACGAATACCTGCTATTTTCTCATCTAGTTTTTTCTCGGTGTCCTCAAGATCTGCAAGACTATCTGCGGTATCATTAACACTGATGTAAAATTTTATCTTAGGTTCGGTGCCGCTTGGTCGTGCAGCTATACGAGAGCCTTTATCTGTATGGTAAATAAGAACATTAGATTTTGGAATTTCAATATCGCTAGAACTTCCTGTATTTACCTTTAAAGATTTTGAACTTGCATAGTCATCTATTTGAACAATACGTTCGCCAATGATAGAGGTCAATGGGTTTTCACGCAGATTAATCATTGTTTGCTTAATCTCTTCAGCTCCAGAAATTCCTTTCTTTACAAGTGAAGTTAGGTCTTCTTTGAAAAAACCATGTTTTACATAAAGATCTTGTAATTTTTTATAAAACGACGAACCTTCACTTTTTGCTTTAGTTACAATCTCACAGGCAAGTAGAGTAGCGGTTACCGCATCTTTATCACGTACAAAGTCACCTACCATATAACCAAAACTCTCTTCACCACCACCTATAAAATACTGGCTAGGGTGATCTTTAATCATTTTGGCAATCCATTTAAAACCGGTAAGGCCTAGTTTGCATTCTACGTCATAGGATTTAGCTAAAACCTCCATCATAGGGGTAGATACAATAGTAGAGCCTATAAATTCAGTCCCGTCTGCTTTATTGTTTTCAAAGTAATTATCCAGTAAGAAATCGGTCATAACAACCATAGTCTGGTTACCATTTAAAAGCACTAGTTTACCGGAGTTATCACGTACAGCTATCCCAAGGCGATCACAATCAGGATCTGTACCTATAACAATATCTGCGTTTTTTTCTTCAGCAAGAGCCATAGCCATTTTAAGAGCTTCGGGTTCTTCAGGATTGGGAGATTTTACCGTTGGGAAATTACCATTTGGCTTACGTTGCTCTTCAACTATATGTACATTTTTATACCCTGCTTGCTCTAAAACATCAGGAATCACAGTTACTGATGTTCCGTGAAGTGGTGTAAAAACGATTGTTACATCATCGCGGTGTTTTGCTAATTCAGAAAAGCTTCCATTTTCTAATGAAGCTTTTAAAAATGCGGCATCAACTTCAGTATCTATATAGGTAATGTGCTCTTTTTTAGCATTAAAATTAATAGCGTTATAGTCAAGCTGTTCTATTAGGGCTACTATTTCAGAATCTTGTGGTGGTACGAGTTGACCACCATCTTGCCAGTATACTTTATAGCCGTTATATTCCGGTGGATTGTGACTTGCAGTGAGTACAATACCACAATGGCAATCTAGATGTTTTACAGCAAAACTAAGTTCTGGTGTAGGTCTTAAATCACTAAATAAAAATACGTTTATGTCATTTGCAGAAAATACATCTGCAACAACCTGAGCCAGTTCTTTACTGTTGTTTCGGCAATCATAAGCGATAGCAACTTTTACAGACTCTCCCGGAAATGATTTTTTAAGATATTCAGATAAACCCTGGGTGTTTTTACCTAAGGTATATTTATTGATTCGGTTTGTGCCTACGCCCATTATACCGCGCATTCCACCGGTACCAAACTCAAGATTTTTATAGAAACTTTCGTTTAGATCTTCTGTATTGTTTGCAAGTAACTTTTTAACTTCCTCTTGAGTGGTTGTATCAAAGGTAGGAGACAACCAGGCCTCCGCTTTTGCAGTAATTTCAGGATTCATAGTGCGCAATTATATAAGTTTAAATTCAAAAATAGTCATTTCGGTTAACGTACACTTTACTTAAAAACCCTTTTTATCTTTAATAAGATATCTAGGTCTTTCATGTTTTGTACGCTGCAAGAGTTCGCCAAGAAAACCGGCTATAAAGAGTTGCATTCCTATAATCATACTGGTAAGAGCAATATAAAACTGAGGACGCTGTGTTAGTAAACGAGCTGTAGGATTTATAAACAATTTGTCTATGCCTAAATAAGCAGCAAGACCAAAACCTATCATAAACATAATAGCACCTAAAGTGCCAAATAAGTGCATAGGTCTTTTTGCGAAGTGCGTGACAAACCATATTGTCAAAAGGTCTAGAAATCCTTTGATGAAGCGGTCTGCGCCAAATTTTGTCTGGCCATATTTGCGAGCCTGATGCTGTACTGTTTTTTCGGTGATATTAGCGAAGCCCGCATTTTTAGCAAGTAAGGGAATATAGCGGTGCATATCGCCATACACATCTATATTTTTTACAACTTCATTTCGGTAAGCTTTTAAGCCACAATTAAAATCGTGTAATTTCAGTCCGCTGGTTTTACGTGCTGCAGCATTAAATAATTTAGACGGAAGGTTTTTTGATAAGACCGAATCGTATCGTTTCTTTTTCCATCCTGAAACCAGGTCAAAGCCTTCTTCTGTGATGAGTCTGTAAAGTTCTGGTATCTCGTCTGGACTGTCCTGCAGATCTGCATCCATAGTGATAACCACATCGCCCTGTACAGCAAGAAAGCCGGCATTTAATGCCTGGCTTTTGCCGTAATTTCTATTAAAGCGTAATCCTTTAATATTAGGATTACTTTCTGCAAGGTGTTCTATTAGCTGCCAAGAACCATCTGTACTACCATCATCTATAAATAAAAGCTCATACGTTAATTGTTCTGAAGTAATAACTTGTAGAAGCCAGTTGTAAAGTTCTTGTATAGATTCTTTTTCGTTAAGAAGAGGTATAACTACCGATAGTTGCATACTGTATTAATCTTGGTACGGGTTTTCTGTTTTAAGAATAAGACCGCTTATAAGTGATATGATAAAACCAAAAAATATTCCGCCTACGATTTGAAAAGAAGCTTGTACCCAAGGGCGAGCAAATTGACCGGCCATGGCTAAACCTTGCTCGATTTGAGCCTCGGTCATATTAGGAGATTGTTCAATCATTGCTTCACGTTGTTTTTCTACTATAAGATCAACAAATCCTGGCTCAATAAACGTTAGAAATATAAAGTTATACAAAGCAGCAATAAGAGCACCAGTAATGGCAATACCTACACCTACTTTAAGCGCTTCTTTAAAGTTCATATAACCACCATTGCCCTTTTTGAAAACCATTTGACCATATACAATCATCCCGATCATAATGGCAAAACCTACCACTGCAGTAACCCAGTTTTGATCTAATAAGCTGTTTGTAATATATAGGATTACAGCTTGAGTAATAGAAAGTACACCTAATAGTGTCCCGTAAGTTAATGCTACTTTTCCTGTGGTTTGTTGTTGTTCTTTCATCTTAGTTAAGATTTAGTTTGTAAAAGTACGTTTTAGGTATAAATACACCTATATTTTTAGTAATACATAAGTAGAGATAAGGGACATTATGTTACATTTATTTTCTTTTTTGAATAAAAGTTAAATATTATTGCGAATAGCCTTGTTAGGTAATAATTTATTTCTAAATTTGCACCTCAAAATTCAGCAGATTTTAAAGCATTTTACGATGAAAAAAGAGATACATCCAGAAAATTTTAGAGTAGTAGCATTTAAAGACATGTCTAACGATGATGTGTTTTTAACTAAATCTACTGCTAATACAAAAGAAACGATAGAAGTAGAAGGTGAAGTTTACCCGTTGGTAAAACTGGAGATTTCTAGATCATCACATCCATTCTACACCGGTAAATCTAAATTAGTAGATACAGCTGGTCGTATAGATAAGTTCAAGAACAAGTACAAGAAATTCGCTAAATAAGCGTTTTCAATAGTATATATAAAAAAGCCTTTGCTAATCGCAAAGGCTTTTTTTATGTTTCCATCTATAAAAATGTTCTTAGACTTTTACAGATATTTACTTTTTACCAAACATAGAATCCATTATTCGGTTTATACCTTTAAACCCAAAGTAGATAGCTAGTATTGCGGCTACACCTCCTAAAATTAATACAGGAATATAAAGTGGATGCTCTTGATTTTTAAAAGCCTGATATATAAGACCGGGTCCTAAAAACATAAACAGCAGCGACATTGCCATAGTTTGTACACCTTTTACTAAAGCTTCTTTGTCAGTTCCCATTATTTTACATAATTAGTTATGGCTGCACGTACAGAGCCGTATTCTTCTAATAATTGCGCGGCATTTTTTGCATCTATGTCTAGCTCTGCCTGTATCATACGTATACCACGATCTACAAGCTTGTCATTACTCAATTGCATATCTACCATTTTGTTGCCTTTTACTTTACCTAACTGTATCATAGTAGTCGTAGAAATCATATTAAGCACTAGTTTTTGGGCAGTACCCGCTTTCATTCTACTGCTTCCGGTAACAAATTCTGGACCTACAATTACTTCAATAGGGTATTTTGCTTCTAATGAAATAGGGCAGTTGGCATTACACGTTATGCTCCCTGTGGGTATATTACGTTCATTGCACGCTTTTAATGCGTGTAATACATAAGGCGTCGTGCCTGAAGCTGCAATGCCTATGACAAAATCTTTAGATGTTATATCGTAGTTTTGTAAATCTGACCAACCTTGTATTGTACTGTCTTCGGCAAATTCAACGGCTTTGCGAATAGCGGCTTCTCCTCCTGCAATTAACCCCACAACTAACTCGTGCGGAACCCCAAAAGTAGGCGGGCATTCTGAGGCATCCACAACTCCTAATCTTCCGCTGGTACCTGCTCCCATATAAAAAAGTCTCCCACCTGCTTTAAGTTGATCGACTACTTTGCTGACTAATTTTTCAATTAGCGGCATAGCTTTTTCAACAGCAAGAGGTACAGTTTTATCTTCTGTATTAATGGAGGTTAATACTTCAGAAATACTCATTTTTTCCAAATTTCTATATGTGGAGTCTTGCTCTGTAACTTTAGTGAAATTCATTTAAAATGCTATTAATTTCTGTTTATATTAATGCCGAAAAATTTGTAAAAGTCTATTCTATAATTATTTGATCACTGAAGCTTTCACCTATAGCAAAATAACCTAGAGGATAATGAGCTTCGTCTGTATCGTTAATGACATTTCCTCTTATTTCTGAAGGTGGTGCAGCAAAAGGATTGCCCGAAGCAGAACCCGACTGATTAATAACTATGCTCATATAATCAAAAAAAGGTTTAGTAATGCCTATAAGCTCAACATTAAGGGTATCCTGCGGTTTAACTTCATCGTAAAAATAAGAAAAAGAAAACTGCTGATTTTTGTAAAAAGTATCTTCACTAGTTAAATACTGCCCTTGATCGAGATCAAAAAGATAATAATTATCTTGGTCTGGAGTATCTGTATAAGTTACCACAACTTCAGTTTCGTCACCAGAAAACAAACTGCCATCTCCTTGAGATAAATTGTCCAAAGGTACCGAAGCAATGAAACGGGTATTAGATCTGTAAATCTCATCTTTGTAAAAGATGGTAAGCGTCATCTCATCGTTAGTAATTTGATCTCGCGGAACCATCGCGCTATAATACCCATTTCCATCTAAATTAAGTCTAAAGGTTTCTGTGTTGCTTCTTAAATTAATAATTGCATCATTTACGGTAGGTATCGTATCCTCAAAAAAACCAGTAGTCAAGGTGAGTCGCAAATAAGCTCTTACAAAATTAGAATTAGATTGAGGAATGCGCATTAATGCATCTACCACCAGTCGCTCTTCCGTTTGTGGTAAATCTACATCTATCGTCTCCTGGCAACCGGTTATAAGCCCTGTAAAAATTGCAATTGCTGTGTATTTTATAAAGGTGCGCATTAAAATTTAAAATTATATGTTACAGAAGGTAAAATTCCGAAGATTGAGGTTTTAACGGCTTCATTAACTCCTGTATCTTCATTTTGTCTAAAGTTAATTGATGCAGCATTCATACGGTTATACACATTATAAATACTAAATACCCATTCTCCTTGTACCTTTCGATCAATATTTCTAGAAGGTGTAAGTGTAGCCGAAATATCTAATCGATTATAAGATGGTAGCCGTTCCTGATTACGCATGCCATAATTTGAAGTAATCAAACCTTGAAAGCTAGATTGACTTACGGGATAATTTGTAGGTTGCCCGGTTTGAAAGACAAAATTTGCATTAAAGTTCCATTTTTTACTCGCCTTGTAATTTAGATAAGCACTTATATCGTGGGTTTTGTCATAAGCTGAAGCATACCAATTTCCATTATTAATTCCTACTTCACCGGGTAAACGACCGGGAGTTTGCTGTTCACTACGTGACAATGTATAAGCTAACCAGCCGGTGAAGTCACCTTCATTTTTTCGTGCTAAAAATTCTAACCCATAGGCGCGGGCTTTACCTACAAGAACTTCGCCTTCAATAGCATCGTTAGCGATAAGCTGCGCACCATTTCTATAATCAAGTCTGTTTTGCACGTCTTTGTAAAACACTTCAGTCTCTATAGAATAATCGCCATCAGCTAGTTCTTTAAAATAGCCTAATGCATACTGATCAAGAATTTGTGGCTTTAAGTAAGGTCCGCTAGGAGCATAAACATCAAGTGGAGTAGGAGAATTTGTATTTGATATTAAATGTAGATACTGAGCCATTCTATTATAACTCGCTTTTACAGAACTTGAATTGTTCAATGTATAAGATAACGAAGCACGCGGCTCTAGGTTTGTAAACGTGGCTAAAGTGCCGGTATTGGTTTCTATTTCTGTAGGAGTTGCCGGTTGATAAATCTTTAGATTATCATTGTAAATAAGTGGACTATCATCTGCGTATCTAGAAAAAGAATCTTGACCAAGTCTTGTAAAATGACTCAGTCTTACCCCATATCTTAAGGTTAGATTGCTTGTAATATCTTGCTCTGCTTCAATATATGCCGAAAATTCATTTGCAAATTTATGGGTAAGCTGTGACGGTACAATGCCAGAGTCTGGTCTATTAGGCTCAATAGTAGCAGGATTAAAGCGGTAATATATATTATTTATACCGTAGCTTAATTTTAGATTGTTATTTAAATAATGCTGAAAATCATACTTTAAATTAAAATTACGAATACCCGAGTCATATTGAAATCCTACAAAATCAAGCTCAAGACCATAATAATAGTCGGAGTAGATGAGTGAAAGATTAGAAAATAGCTTGTCTGAGAAAATATGATTCCATCTTAAATTTATAGTAGCATTACCATAAACATTTACAAAACTTTCATTGACGCTAAAAAGGTCTCTACCAAAATAGCCAGATAAGTAAAAATTGTTAGTTTCGTTTAGTTTATAATTCAGTTTTGCATTTAAATCATAGAAATACGCCTTATTATCTAAATCAAAAAGGGGTAAAAAAAGGTGCGCATAGGAGGCTCTACCACCTATTAAAAAGGCAGATTTGTCTTTTACGATAGGACCTTCAACCAGTAGTCTACTTGCAATAGCACCAATACCACCATTAGCGTGAAACTCTTTACTGTTTCCTTCTTTCTGATAAATATCGAGCACTGAAGATACTCTGCCGCCATAACGAGCAGGAATACCACCTTTATAAAGTTTTAAATCTTTAATCGCATCTGGATTAAACACAGAAAAGAAACCAAATAAATGAGAGGAGTTAAAAATTATAGCCTCGTCTAAAAGTATAAGGTTTTGATCTACAGCGCCTCCTCTTACATTAAAGCCACTTGCGCCCTCGCCGGCACTTGTGACTCCCGGTAAAAGTAGAATAGATTTTATAACGTCTGCCTCACCAAAAACAACAGGAATTTGTTTAATCGTTGATGCCGTTAATGCATTTACACTCATTTGAGGTTTTCTGATGCTTAGTTTCTCAATGTTTTCTTCAATTATTATCTCATCTAAAGTTTCAGTAGCTTCTGCTAAGCTGAAGTTTAACTTTGTATTTTCAGAAAGATTAATTGCTTTTGAAATTGAATTAAAACCTATAAAACTAATTTGAATGTCGTACGACCCTTCTGGCAAGGTGATCGAGTAGAAGCCATATTCATTAGTGACAGCTCCGGTATTTAATTCGGGCACCAAAACGTTAACACCTATTAATGTTTCATTAGATGAAGCTGCAGTAATAATACCGCTTAAGGTATGGTTATTCTGACTCCAGCTGACGGATATTATTCCTAATAACAGGAATAAAATAAAAGAATTCTTGATCAAGTTTTTTTTTCAAAAATAAGAGACTTAAGGCATTAAATCACAAGTTTTTTGAGAGAAGCCTTACTTTAATTTAAATAGACATTATCCGTTTGTAAAAATTAAAATTGAGATCAATAAAAAACGGGTTTTGAAGTTACTTCAAAACCCGTTTTATTTAGATTATAAAATGCAGTTATGAATTTATTATTGCATTTAAAGTAGCACTTGGTCGCATTGCCTTTTCTGATTTATCTTCATCAGGAAAGTAGTAGCCACCTAAATCTACAGGAGATCCTTGTGCTTCTAGTAATTCTGAAAGAATCTTAGCTTCGTTTGTTTCTAATTCGCTTGCAATTTCTGCAAAATGAACTTTTAACTCAGTATCCTTATCTTGAGAGGCTAGAGCTTGTGCCCAGTATAGTGCTAGATAAAAGTGGCTACCGCGGTTGTCAAGCTCATTAACGTTACGTGAAGGAGATCTGTTATTATCTAAGAATTTAATAGTAGCATTGTCTAAAGCTTCTGCTAAAACTAATGCTTTTGAATTACCGTTAGCTTCAGCCTCGTGTTCTAATGAAACAGCTAAAGCAAGAAATTCGCCTAAAGAATCCCAACGAAGATGACCTTCTTCTACAAATTGCTGAACGTGTTTTGGAGCAGAACCACCTGCACCGGTTTCAAATAAGCCACCACCATTCATTAAAGGAACGATAGAAAGCATTTTTGCACTGGTTCCTACTTCAAGAATTGGGAACAGGTCTGTATTGTAGTCACGTAAAACGTTTCCGGTTACAGAGATCGTATCTTCGCCTGCTTTCATTCTCTTAAGTGTAAAGCGGGTTGCAAGCTCAGGAGACATTATTTGTATATCTAAACCTTCAGTATCGTGATCTTTTAAATACAGAGTTACTTTGGTTATTAATTCTGCATCGTGTGCACGATTCTCATCTAACCAGAATAGAGTAGGAGTACCTGTTGCACGAGCTCTGTTTACTGCGAGCTTAACCCAGTCTTGAATAGGAGCATCTTTAGTTTGACACATTCTCCAGATATCTCCGGCTTCTACAGTATGTTCTAAAAGTACATTACCTAGAGCATCAACAACCTGAACATTTCCATCTAACGGAATTTCAAAAGTCTTATCATGAGAACCATATTCTTCAGCTTTTTGAGCCATTAAGCCTATGTTAGGAACTGTACCCATTGTTCTGGGGTCAAAAGCACCGTGCTTTTTGCAAAAATCTATAGTTTCCTGGTATATACCCGCGTAGCTACTATCTGGGATTACAGCTTTTGTATCTTGAGATTTACCAGCCGCATTCCACATCTGACCACTGTTTCTAATCATCGCAGGCATAGAGGCATCAATGATAATATCGCTGGGTACATGAAGATTGGTAATTCCTTTATCAGAATTTACCATAGCAAGATCTGCACGATTATTAAGTGTGTCTGCTATTGCCTTTTCAATTTCCTGTTGCTTATCTGCCGGTAATTTTTTAATATCATTTAATAAAACGGCTAAGCCATTTTTAGCATCTACACCTATAGATTTTAAATCTTCGCCATATTTTTCAAAAACATCCTTAAAATAAACACGAAGTGCGTGACCAAATATGATAGGGTCTGAAACCTTCATCATAGTTGCTTTAAGATGTATAGAGAGCAAAATATCTTTTGCTTTAGCATCATTTATTTGTTCACTTAAAAATGCTAAAAGTGACTTTTTACTCATTACAGTAGCGTCTATAACCTCACCTGCTTTGAGTGGTAAATTTGCTTTTAAGTTTGTTTTTGTACCGTTTGTATCAGTATGTATTATGTTAACCTCAGTAGCTTCCTGCAGTGTAAGTGACTTTTCATTAGATTTAAAGTCACCTTCAGACATAGTAGCAACGTGCGATTTGCTGTCGTTGCTCCAGGCGCCCATACTGTGAGGATTTTTTTTAGCGTATTCTTTCACCGGTTTAGGAGCTCGTCTGTCTGAATTACCTTCTCGTAAAACAGGATTTACCGCACTCCCTAATACTTTTGCAAAACGTTGTCTTAATGCCTTTTGCTCTTCGGTCTTTGCGTCTTCAGGATAACTTGGTACTGAAAAGCCCTTGGCTTGTAATTCTTTAATAACTTCAGTTAACTGAGGTACAGAAGCACTAATATTAGGAAGCTTAATAATATTTGCATCAGGACTTTTGGCCAGTTCACCTAATACAGCTAGGGCATCTTCTACTTTTTGATCATCACTAAGATAATCTGGAAATGTTGCTAATAGCCTAGCTGCTAAAGAGATGTCTTTAACTTCTAATTCGATATTTGCAGCCTTGGCAAATTTTCTAATAATGGGTAATAGAGAGTGTGTAGCTAAAGCCGGTGCTTCGTCTGTTTTTGTGTATGCTATTGTAGACGTTTTGGTTGACATAGAAATTTTCTTTTTTATAAATCTTGGTTTTAGGATTACATCACTAATTAAGAATTAATCCTCTATATAATATTTAAAAATCTCAAATAGATTTTAATAATTTTTTCGGTCTGCAAATATAGAATTTTATAGCAGATTTTAACACCTAATTTGTTCTTAATGCCACTGATATAGGGAATAAAGATTATAATCTAGATTAATTGTTTTTTAATAAAAAAGCTCTATTAAGATTAAAATAATCTTAATAGAGCTTCAAATGGCTTGACTTTTTACCGGTGAACCCTTTAAGTTCTTTAGCAAGAATATTAGTACTTGCACCGTAAATCAATACATAGGAATTAATTAATTAATCCCGATCCTATACATTTATAAATTTTTTAAATTCTGAACACGTTTTAAGTGCTTCATAACTATATAGGCAACAAATAATGCTTTTCAGAATAAGCAAAGGCATTACTAAATTTTAAACTTATACTAAGATACTATAAAATTCCGATATCGATATAGTATTGCTAGATATTTATTATGAACATCTTATGAACATAGGTTTTTAACTTTTGTTAATTTCTGAAATGAAGGTATAAAAAAATGCCTCTATATATAGAGGCATTTTTGTAAATATACAGGAGTTAGAATTATTTTCTAACTTCTTTAATTCTAGCTTTCTTACCAGTAAGACCTCTAAAGTAGTAAATACGAGATCTACGTACTTTACCTTGCTTATTTATTTCGATTTTTTGAAGTGCAGGTAAGTTGATTGGGAATATACGCTCAACACCTACAGTACCAGACATTTTTCTAATAGTAAAAGTGCGGGTTACTCCAGTACCACGTACTTGAATAACAACTCCTCTAAAGAACTGTGTACGTTTCTTTTCTCCTTCACGTATTTCATAATACACAGTGATGGTGTCTCCAGCTCCAAATTCTGGGAATTCTTTTTTCTCTACAAATTCGTTTTGTACAAAACTGATTAAATCTTCCATTTTTAAGATTTTTTAAATTTTATAAAAGCAACATTCACGTACATCGCCAGAGGTTATTCTTAACAGGTTGCAAATTTAAGATTAATTTTAAATCTCACAATCTTATAGGTGTATTTTTTTGAAAGTAAAACTACTAGTCTTTCAAAAGGTCTGGTCTGCGCTTAAGAGTATGTTTATAGGCTTGTTCTTCTCTCCATTCTTCTATTTTAGGGGTATTCCCAGAGGTTAAAATATCTGGAACCTTCCATCCTTTATATTCGGCCGGTCGCGTATAAACTGGTGGAGCTAATAAATCATCTTGAAAAGAGTCTGTTAAGGCTGAAGTCTCATTGCCTAATACTCCGGGTATTAACCGTATTACTGCATCGCATAGTATTAAAGCACCTAATTCACCACCACTTAAAACATAATCACCTATAGAAATCTCACGGGTTATAAATTGATCTCGTACACGCTGATCTACGCCCTTATAATGACCACAAAGTATTATAACATTATTAAGCAGTGAGACTTGATTGGCAATACCCTGATTTAAAGTTTCACCGTCTGGAGTCATATATATGATTTCATCATAATCACGAGCTTCTTTTAATGCACTTATGCATTTGTCTATAGGCTCAATCATCATAACCATACCGGCTCCACCGCCAAATTGATAATCATCTATCTGTTTATAGGAACTGTCTGTATAATCACGTAAATTATGAAAATGAACTTCTACAAGGCCTTTTGCAATTGAGCGTTGCATTATAGAAGCTTCAAAAGGACTCTTTAAAAGATCGGGAACTACGGTAATAATATCTATGCGCATAATTTACAGTAGGTCTAAACTTTTAAATTAAAAATAAAATAGGTCGAAGAAGCACTAATTGTTTTTAGTATTTTTTAAAGCTTTGTTGCGCTCATCTTGCAGCATTCTGCCCATTTTTTGTTCTTTTTCTAGTGCTTTTTTACGATACTCATCGTATTCTAATTCTGTTTCATTTAGTTTCTTGCGAGCTTCCTGAGTATGTGCGTTACTACCTTTGTATTTATAAATAAATAGTACCAGACCCAAAGCAAGAACCCCTACAATAGCCCACATCATTGTCATATAACCTACTTTACTCATAGGTATTCCAAAGAAGAAAATAGAATCTTTCTCCTCAATGGTTGAAGCTAATGTGCTCTTTGTTTCCACTAAGGAATCATTCAATTGATTTACCTCAGATTTTTGAGAATCTATATTTGCCTGCAGACTCGCAATTTCAGTTTTTAAATTTGAAATACTATCCACTGCATTTTTCTGCAATTTTATAAAATCACCTTTTTTGATGTTTTTGTAATCTTCCCAACTATTTGAATCATTATATAAATCTTCAAATTGTTGATTTATTGTATTTATTTTAGGTCCCTGAACTTCAGTAGTTTCTACTTCTTGAGCAGTTAGGCCTGAGAATGCAACAAATGCAAATACTAGACTAAGTCTTAATTTATTCATTTTTGGCTAATCGTTTTTCTGTTTCTGGGAAAACGAGATGCTTTCCTTCTTAGTATATTTTATCCGCAAAAATAATCAATTACCTGTGTAAAGACGTATTTGATTTTAATAATTGAGCATATTAAATAAGATGTCTATCACATTTAAGGTAGGTACTATTTTATTTGTAATAGTAAATGATAGGTCCCTACTATAGGATGTTTAACTTATTATTTAAATAAACTAGATATATAAAAGATAATTTCTGAGTCAAAAAAAAAGCTCTTCCTGTTAAGAAGAGCTTTTAAAACTAATAATTACTTATGCTTTTATTGAAATATAATTTGTTTTCTCTCACCACCTTTACTAACAAAACTAATACTTATCGCCTCGTTAGGTGCCTTATTTGATACTGCACGTTTCACATCATCAATTGTTTTAACAACTTTGTCATCAATGGCAGTAATAACAATACCGCTTAAATCATATCGCTTTAATTGATCATTAGTTGCCTGTGCTATAACTACGCCCTCTTTAACGCCATATTCTTTTAATGCTTCTTTTGAAATTTCACGAACTTCTAAACCTGGTTTTTGAATAACAAAAGAAGAATATTTAAGAAGTTTTACTGAAGCTGTTTTAGTGTCGCTGCCTCGGGTATAGGTAACTTCTACAACATCATTAGGACGTTTAGATCCTAAATAGCCAGTAAGATCTGAAAATTTTCTAATGACGACATTGTCAATTTTTGTAATTATATCACCTTTTTTTAGTCCGGCTTTATCAGCGCCTCCATCTATTTCTACATCACCTACATATACACCTTCTACGGTGTCAATACTCAAATCATTAGCAAGGTTCGGGTTTAAACTTCCTCCGGAAATCCCTAAAATACCGCGTTGAACATCGCCATATTCCATAATGTCTTCAACAATCTTACGGGCATTGTTTGAGGGCACAGCAAAAGCATAACCAACATAGCTTCCTGTTTGAGAGGTTATAGCAGTATTTATACCTATCAGCTCACCATTAATATTAACTAATGCACCACCGCTATTACCGGGATTAATCGCAGCATCTGTTTGTAAAAAGGATTGTGGGTTACCATCCAGTTCATTAAAATCTCTAGCCTTTGCTGAGATGATACCAGCTGTTACCGTACTGGTTAAATTAAACGGGTTACCTACGGCAAGGGCCCATTCTCCTATGCGCACATTATCAGAATTTCCAAAAGGAAGATAGGGCAACTCACCATCTGCATCAATTTTAATTAATGCAATATCTGCTTTAGGGTCTGCGCCTATAACTTCAGCATTAAAGGTGCGATTATCATTAAGTGAGACTTCAAGTTCTGTAGCGCCATCAATTACGTGGTTATTAGTGACGATATAGCCATCTGCAGAAATAATAACGCCACTACCAGCACCTACGAGTCCTTTTTTCATCTCGCCACCACCATAAAATAAATCCTGAAGACTACGAGGTTGTCTCGATATCTGTACATTTTTAACGTGTACAACTGCGTGTACCGTACGGTCTGCAGCTTCTGTGAAATCTGCATTGGTACTGGTTAAAGGCGTACCATTATATGTAACCGGACTAAATTTTGAAGAAGTTGTAACGCTTGTCACGTCATGTTGAATGTTTTCTTCCAGGAGTTTATATGCTCCTAAAGTAATACCACCACCTAAGATGGCAACAAACAGTAAGCTTGCAAATTTTTTCATAATTCGTTTTTCTTTTTAAATAACATTATAAGTACGATTGTACGTATTTGATGTTGCAGTATTTAACTAGTCTTTAACAAGCTCTAGAATTCTTGCTTTGTGTATTTTTGCAAAGCTTATTAAAAACCAGTTATGGCTTTATTATTTTATAAATACCAGGGTACCGGCAACGATTTTGTAATTATTGACAATCGTCAAAATGTTTTTTCCAAAAACAATACCAAACTTGTCAGGGAAATGTGTGACCGAAAATTTGGCATAGGTGCCGATGGTTTGATGCTGCTTGAAAAACACGATACGCTAGATTTTACAATGGTTTACTACAATGCAGATGGGAACCCTAGTTCTATGTGTGGTAATGGGGGGCGATGCCTTGTAGCATTCGCAAAAGCAATGGGTGTTATTGATAAGACCACCACTTTTGAAGCTGTAGATGGAGTTCACGAAGCAATTATTAAAGATGACTTAGTGCATCTAAAAATGCAGGATGTAGTTTCTATTCAAAAATTTGACTCGCATCTTTTTCTAGATACAGGATCACCACATCACGTAACCTGGGTTGCTGACATAGCATCTTATGATGTAAAAAAACAGGGAGCGGCGTTACGATATAGCGATTTATATGGCAAAGCCGGAAGTAATATCAATTTTGTGCAGCAAACTGAAGCAGGCTTTAGAATGCGTACGTATGAGCGAGGTGTTGAAGATGAGACGCTAAGCTGCGGTACGGGAGCTACTGCAGTTGCTCTTGCAATTCACAAGTTAGGGAAGACGACCTTAAATAGTGTACCGTTACAGGTAGAAGGAGGTGAGTTGCAGGTAGATTTTAAACCTACAGCAGAGGGATACACTGACATATATTTAATTGGTCCTGCACAGCAAGTTTTTGAAGGGGTATGGCCGGTTTAACATTAAAAGGAAGTCTCGTTTATTTAAGGGCTCTTGAGCCAGAAGATCTCGATCTTATCTTTAAAATAGAAAATGATGAGAATATGTGGGAGCTAACTTCTACAATAACTCCCTTCTCCCGTTTTCTACTTAAACAGTACCTTAAAAATTCACATCGAGATATTTTTGAAGTTAAGCAACTTCGCCTGGTTATTTGTAAGAGTGACACTAATGAACCTCTGGGACTTATTGATTTATTTGATTATGAGCCTAAGCATCATAGAGCAGGACTCGGAATTTTAATTTTTGAAGATAATCAGCGAAGAAAAGGTTTTGGCGCCGAGGCTTTACAATTAATTATTCAATACAGTTTTAAGAGACTTGAGTTACACCAGTTATATGCAAATATATTAGAAACTAATACCGGCAGTATAAGTTTATTCGAAAACCAGGGCTTTACACAAGTTGGGTTAAAAAAAGATTGGATACGTATAGCCGGTAATTTTGAAAATGAATATCTATATCAATTAATAAAAAAGTAATGTATATAAAGCGTATTGTAGCTGCAACAGCAGTAATAGGACTTATCATAGCAGGTTTTTTTGCCTATAGCATCTACGGAAAATTTTTAACACCTAATACTTCATTTAATAATGAGGAAGCACACGTATATATTCCAACTAATGCGACCTATCAAGATGTGAGATCAGAATTGGAGCCTCTTTTGAAAGATCACACATCTTTTGATGAAGTAGCCCAACGTAAAGGTTATATAGGAAATATTAAAGCTGGGCATTTTATTATAAAGAGAGGAAGTAATAATAATGAAATTGTAAATGCTATACGTAGCGGAAACATTCCTATAAAAATTTCCTTTAACAATCAGGAGCGATTAGAAAATCTTGCGGGGCGTATTTCTCAGCAAATTGAAGCAGATAGTATTTCTTTAATAAAAGCATTTACAGATCCTCAGTTTCTTAAAAATAATAAGTTTACTGAAGAAACGGCTTTAAGTATGTATTTACCTAATACGTATGAATTTTACTGGAATACTAATGCAGAGGAATACCGTGACAGAATGTTGAAAGAATATCAGCGATTCTGGACAGAAGAACGTCTTCAAAAAGCAGAAAAGCAGGGTTTGACGCCAGTAGAGGTATATACTTTAGCTTCTATAGTTCAAAAAGAAACCGCAAAAAATGATGAGCGACCACGTGTTGCGGGAGTGTATTTAAATCGTTTACACAACAATTGGACACTAGACGCAGATCCTACAGTTATTTATGCAGTAAAGAAAGAATCAAATAATTTTGATCAGGTCATTAAGCGTGTTTTGTATAAAGATCTTGAAACGGTTTCACCTTACAATACCTATAAATATGCGGGTTTACCGCCGGGGCCTATTATTATGCCAGATCTTTCTGCAATCAACGCGGTTTTAAATCCTGAAAACCATGAATACTATTTCTTTGTTGCAAACGTTTCTAAACCTGGCTATCATTTATTTGCAAAAACGATAGCACAGCATAATGCAAATAGAAAGCAATATATAGACTGGATTAATAATCAAGGAATTAACAGATAATTGAAAAACGTTAAATGTTTGATGTTTGTGTAATAGATTAGCATTAATTTGTTAAAAATGCCAACATAATCATTTAAATCTAAGGAAAAGCAACGAATAATCGCGAAAACCTTAAATTTATAAAAACCTTAACCAATTCATTATCAGTAACTTAATTACAAGTTGTATATTTGCCGGGTAATATAGACAGGTGTATTAGTAGCGTTTTACTACCGGTCTGAAAAATTATTTATGACAAGAAACATAGTAAAATTAGCAGCGCTCCCTTCTGTATTTGGTCTTGTAGCACTTAGTATGTCTATAAAAGATGCAGAAATGCCTCTCGATAACTCTACAGATGGGTTAGAACTTTTTTACACAGTTCCTCAGGCAGACGAGTTAGATTCTTCTACTATTTTTGATGAGACAAAAAATTCAAGCTTAGCAACTACCGGAAAATCTTTTACCGGTTTTAAAGAAGCTTTAGGCTTTAAAGAGTCACAAAACGATTACAAACGTATAAATCAGTTTGGCTATCTAGGAAAATATCAATTTGGTAGAAGTACATTATTGTTATTAGGTATTTCAGATACTGATGAATTCTTAGAAAATCCTGTTTTACAAGAAAAAGCTTTTGTAGCTAATGCATCACGCAATAAATGGGTTTTACGCAAAGATATTAAGCGTTTTGCAGGTAAAACTATGAATGGTATTACTATAACCGAATCGGGAATTTTAGCTGCGGCACACCTAGCAGGACCGGGTAGTGTTAAAAATTATCTTCGCTCAGGTGGTGTTGATGGTTTTAGAGATGCTTTCGGTACTTCGGTTCACAGTTACCTTAAAAAATTTGGAGGCTATGATGTCTCTTTTATTGTGCCTGATAAGAATGCAAAAGTTAATTTATAAAGTTAATTTTAATAACCATAAAATAATAAAACGACCAATCCTGGTCGTTTTTTTTATGCCTGAATTATAAATAACGCCGGCCTTTTATGTATATCGGGTTGTTTAGTTTTCCATACAGAAATGGGCTTTGTCACAATAAATTCTGAGGCTAAAGTAATGTCGCAGGCAATACAAAGTCGGGTAGCAGGGCTTAACGTGCTGCATAGCTCTTCTATAAGTTTGTTATTCCGATAAGGCGTTTCTATAAAAAGCTGAGATTGCCCGTGGTCTCTAGATATATTTTCTAAGCGTTTTAATTCCTGGCGTTTTTCCTTTTGATCTATTGGTAAATAGCCATTAAACGCAAAGTTTTGACCATTCATTCCGCTACTCATCATTGCCATTAAAATAGAGGAGGGGCCAACTAAAGGAACCACCTGTATTCCTTTTTCGTGGGCTAAGCGTACCACTTCTGCACCGGGATCTGCAATCCCGGGAACGCCGGCTTCAGACATAAGGCCAACAGATTTACCTGATAAGCATGAATTAAGATATGCGGGAATCTCGCTGCTGTCTGTGTGCTTATTTAAAGGGTGTAGTATAAGACTGGGTTGCGATTTATCTTTGCATAGTTGTTTGATAAACCTGCGCGCAGTTTTTTCATTCTCAACCACAAATTCATCAAGATCATCTACTATTCTCTGAACCATACCAGGCATAACCTCTAGCGGTGCAGTATCACCCAATGTTGTAGGTATTAAGTAAAGTTTGCCTAATCGAGGGTTGATGTGCATAACTGTAGATTTTAGAGATTACTTAAGACGTTCTGCTAATTTAGTAATTGCTTCATTAAGCATTTCAAAGACATTATCAAAGCCTCTTAGGCTATCATTGTAAGGGTCTGGTACATCAACCTTCTCTCCAGGGAAAAGTTCATCTAAAATAAGACTAACTTTTTCTTTATCTGCTTCAGTGCGTGCCAGATTTATCACATCTTCATAATTATAAGTATCCATTACAAAAATATGATCATATACATCAAAAAATGCAGGTTTAAACTGCATACCGCGCTGATCTGTAATATCTATTCCGTTTTTTTGTGCTACAGAGATGCTTCTGGAGTCTGGCAAGCTTCCTATATGCCAGGAACCTGTACCGGCAGAGTCAACTTCAAATTTATTAGGGTCTAGCTTAGATTTTAATAAACCTTCGGCAAGTGGAGATCTGCAAATATTACCTAAACAGACCATTAGAATGCGTGTTTTCATCTCACGTATTTTTTATGAAAGTGTATATTTTGTTCTTGAAAATACGGAATAGCGTTTCAGATTTTAAACAAAAAACTTACATCGTAAGTTTTTTGTTTAAATCTTCTACGTATTTTCTAAACTGCTTGTCTGTTGCAGAAAGGTTATCTACCGTTTTACAAGCGTGCAGCACTGTTGCGTGATCGCGTTTTCCTATTTGAGAACCTATACTGGCTAAAGAAGCCTTAGTAAGTTTTTTAGCAAAAAACATAGCTAATTGGCGTGCTTGTACAATATGTCTTTTACGTGTTTTAGACTGAAGTGTATCTACATCCATCTGAAAATAATCACTTACAACCTTCTGAATGTATTCTATAGAAACCTCACGTTTAGTGTGTTTCACGTAATTATCTACAATCTTTTTAGCGAGATCAAGGTTAATCTCTTTTCTATTAAAAGAAGAATGCGCAATTAACGAAATAATAGCACCCTCAAGTTCTCTAATGTTAGTTTTGATGTTGTTTGCTAAAAACTCTACAATATCTTCAGGCATTTCAACACCATCCTGATAGAGTTTGTTTTTTATGATTGATACACGTGTTTCAAAACCGGGCTGTTGCAATTCTGCAGAAAGACCCCATTTAAAACGTGAAAGTAAGCGTTGCTCAATATCCTGCATATCTACAGGAGCTTTATCACTTGTTAGAACGACCTGTTTTCCATTCTGGTGCAAATGATTAAAAATGTGGAAAAATACATCCTGAGTACCTGCCTTGCCTGATAATAATTGAATATCATCAACAATAAGGACATCTATAACCTGATAAAAGTGAATAAAATCATTGCGATTATTCTTCTTAACAGACTCAATATATTGTTGCGTAAATTTTTCCGCAGAAATATAAAGAACCGTTTTTTCTGGATATCTGTCTTTAATTTGAATACCTATAGCGTGGGCTAAGTGAGTTTTACCAAGACCTACTCCTCCAAAAATCAGTAAAGGGTTAAATGATGTACCACCCGGCTTATTAGCAACAGCCATACCTGCAGATCGCGCGAGGCGGTTAGAGTCACCCTCAAGAAAATTATCAAAATTGTAATTAGGGTTTAATTGAGACTCTATCTGAAGATTACGTATTCCAGGAATTATAAATGGATTCTTTAGTTCTGGATTTTTATTTTTAAAAGGTGCATCAACCTCCTGAGACTTCATCGTAGAAGGGCGATTTGTACTAGGTATTTTTTCAGTAAATGGCTGTCTGTTGCCGTAGGTGTTTTCCATACGTATAACATAAACCAGTTTAGCACTTTCCCCCAGCTCTTTGGTAAGTGACACTTTTAGAAGTTTAACATAATGTTCTTCAAGCCACTCGTAGAAAAATTTACTCGGTACCTGTATACTTAAAGCATTATCTGTAAGTTTAACCGCTTTAATAGGTTCGAACCAGGTTTTGTAAGCCTGCGGGGTTATATTGTCTTGAATAAACAAGAGGCAATTATCCCAAACTGTTTGCGCAGTCATACTCATTCTAATGATTAAATTTTAAGTTATTTCTAATTTAGATCACTTGAAAAGTGAGAAAATGTAGAGATCTTCGTTTCTTTCAGTGCGGGGCAAATATGTGAACAAAATATGTAATAAAAAAAGAAAATTACATTGGTTTTGTAGAATTTTTATCGCATACTCTGCATATTATAAACTAGCCTTTTTTATATGTTAATAAGTCTATGAAAACAAGCTCAACTAATGTTAAAGTAAGATACGCAGAAACCGATCAAATGGGTGTTGTACATCACGCTAACTACCCTATTTACCTGGAACTTGCTCGTATTGAATGGTTAAACGATATCGGAATTTCTTACAAAGAAATGGAGAAAGAAGGTGTAATGCTACCTGTTTATGATATGCATTTTTCTTTTCTAAGTCCGGCCTTTTTTGACGATACTTTAACGATAAAAACAAGTCTTAAAAAAATGCCGCGTGCAAGCATTGTTTTTGATTATGAAATCACAAATCAAGATCAAAAATTGATTACAAAAGCACAAACCACTCTGGTCTTTGTAGATATGAAAACAAACAGACCTACGCGTTGCCCAGATTACATATTAGAGCTTTTAGAAAATTAAGATTTTTGAGTATTTACGGTTAAGCCAAAAACAGCATCAAAACGTTTTTTAATTCTTTTTAGATCCTTTTTCCGTATGGCTAGGGTAATTGAGCAACTCAATTCCATTTCTTGCGAGGAGATAGTTAATTGCTCTTCTTTAATTATGCGCATAACCGTATGAAGCAATGGATACTCAAAGTCTATTTGTAAAGCTTCAGTAATAACAGCTGTTTTTATTTTTGCGGTTTCTAAAGCTAATTGTGCGGCTGTTTTATAGGCTTGTATAAGACCGCCTACACCAAGATTTGTCCCACCATAGTAGCGTATCACGGTAACTAATATTTGGGTAACTTCAAAAGATTGTAGCTGGCCGTAAATGGGTAAACCTGCAGAATTATTGGGTTCACCATCATCATTTGCCCTATAGTGCTCATAATTTTTACCCAGTTGCCAGGCATAGCATATATGTGATGCTTTACTGTGTTTATTTTTTAATTCAGTTAGAATGCGTTCAATTTCAGCTTCATCTTTGACGGGATGTGCCTGACCAATAAATTTGCTTCCGCGATCTTTAAATAAACTTTCGGAGCTTTTTTTTGCAATTGTTTTATAGATGTCTGAAGTTGTACTCATAACTAGGCTTTAACAATAGCTATTAGAATGATACTAAAAACAGCAAGACCAAACCCGATCCAGTTTTTTGTTGAAAGTTTTTCTTTAAAGAACACAATTCCTAAAAGTGTTGCCAGCATTAATATACCCACATTATTTAGTGTAAATACTACTGAACTTTCTAAATTAGGATTTCTGAGCGCTTGAACCAGAAAATAAATCGAGAAATAATTGGGAACACCTAACGCGATTCCTCCTAATATATTTTTAATCTGAAGTTTTTGTTGTCTATTATATAACTGAAAAATAAACACTAGAATGCCTAAGGTAAAGGCGGTCGCAAATATTACAGCAGAGAATAAGGGGACATCTTCTTTTGCAACAAAACTTGCTTCTAAAAACTTGATAGTTGTATCAATGATACCGCTTCCAACAAAAACCAAAATAGGAAACAACAAATCGTTTTTTGATATAGTTTTAGCCGTTGTTTTTTTAAGAGAAACCAGATATACTGCTATAAGAGCCAGACCTATTCCTGTAAGTTTTAAAAATCCTGCAGCTTCCTGATAATAAAAGAGACCAAAGCATATAGGTATAACAACACTCATTTTGGTAGAAACAGATACTACCGAGAGTCCACTGCGTTGCGTGGTTATTGCCATAAGATTGAAAATAACAATAAATAAAAACCCTAAGAAGATAGTGCCGGGAAACCAGGCGTATTGCTGAATGTTTATTAAATCTATAGGTTGTCCATAAGCAACAAGACCAGAAACGCAGGCAATGAAATAATTAACTACAATAGCCTGAAATGTGTTTATTTTAAACCCCTCAAAAAGTTTAAATACAAGAAAGATAATACTTGAAGCGAGTATGCTAAGCAATAAATAGATCAAAAGAGCTCCTGTTTTATTTTAAACAATTGCGTTACATCTTCAATACCTGGTTCAAGGTGCCAGGTTCTAATATTCATTGAAGCGGCAGCGGCTGTATTTAGGACTGTATCATCTATAAACAGGGTTTCTTCAGCAATTAAATTATCGTTTGTAAGTACATAATCGTAAATATCAAGATCAGGTTTACGCAGATTAATTTGTTGTGATAGATAAAAACGTTCAAAACAGTTTTGAAACTTAGAGTATCTAAGTGCTCCCATGTTTTTGATTACCTGCTCAATGTGTAAATCATTTGTATTGCTTAATAATAATAATTTGTATTTACCTTCCTCTTTGAGTTTTAAAATCCAGTCTAGGCGATGCTGCGGAAAATCTAGAATTATACTATTCCAGGCATTAGTAAAAGAGATTCTAGTTAATGACGGAAATTTATCCAGATAGTATTTAGTTAACTCTTCTGTAGTAATTAGTCCCTTCTCATAAGTATTATGCCAGTCAACCATATCATTGTCGATCTCACGAATACCCATTTTGGCTAAGGCTTGTTCGGGGGCTTTTTTGTCAAGGTTTATAAAAACATCGCCAAAGTCAAAAAGTAAATTTTTAATCATTCGTATTTATATAATAGGTTAAGAGATCACCGGTATAAGCTGTAGTTTTTAATTTTTTAAATGCCTTTAATTGCGGAGATTGAATGCCACTTTTAAAATCTAAGTTTCCTTTAAATACTCTGGCTTCGTCCCATAAACCTGCATTTATAAAATGCTGTAAGGTTTGTGTACCACCCTCTATAATTACAGACTGTAAACCTTCCGTATGTAAGATGTCGCAAATCTGCTTAGGCAAATTAGAATTAAAATCTGCCTTGCAATATTTTTTGTTTTCTGAATTGATTGCCTCAGTTTCGGTTATAATTAATGTAGCAGTACTTGCATCAAGCAAATGACTCTCATTACTAAGGCTTAAGTTTTTATCGATTACAATACGAGTGGGAGAGTTGCCATACCATTCTCGAGTTGTAAGACTGGGATTGTCTGTTTTTGCAGTAGTAGATCCTACAAGTATACTTTGTTCTTCTGATCGCCATTTATGAACAAGCTGTTTGCTTACAGAATTGGTTATCCAATAGGGTTCTTTTTTGTCTCTTCTACTACTATCGGGCGCAATAAAATTATCTGCGCTTTCTGCCCATTTTAAGATAATATAAGGTCGTTTTTTATTGTGGAAAGTAAAAAAGCGTTGGTTTAGGTCCTGGCACAAACCTTCTAAAATCCCCACCTGTACTTCGCAACCTGCCTCGAGTAATTTTTTTATACCTCTTCCCGAAACTTCGGCAAAAGGATCTACGGTGCCTATAATTACTTTTTTAATTCCCTTAGCTATAATTAAATCGCTGCATGGAGGAGTTTTTCCGTAGTGACTGCACGGTTCTAAGCTTACATAAATAGTTGATTCTGCCAGAAGTTCCTTATTCATCACACTATTAATAGCGTTTACTTCGGCATGTGGTTCACCAGATTTCTTATGCCAGCCTTCACCTATAATTTTATTGTTATGCACAATTACACTTCCTACCATAGGGTTAGGATAGGTGGTGCTCAGTCCGTTTTTAGCCAGTTGCACGCAGCGAACCATGTATTTTTCGTGTATCTTCACAAGCTCAAAAATACCAATTAAAACTAAGATACGAATGCCTCTTATTAGACCTGTAGAACTCAACGATAATTTAGCTTTAGCAAAAACCATACGAGCGGTTTTAATTGAAATGGGAGTTCCTAAAGTAGGGACTGCATATGCAGATGAAGCTCTAGATTGTATGTATGAGACATATAATGCTGCAAATAAGGAATATTTTGTCATAGAGGATCAAAATAGGCTTCTGGGCGGGGCAGGAATCGCACCGTTAGCCAATTATGAGGGTCCTGTTTGTGAGTTACAAAAAATGTATTTTCTTTCAGAAATACGGGGAAAGGGTTTTGGTTTGCAAATGATGCAAAGGTGTCTTGACTTTGCAAAAGGGGCAGGTTTTAGACAGGTTTATTTGGAGACTATGCCGTATATGAAAGATGCTCAAAAATTGTATGTGAAAGCAGGTTTTTATTATATAGATGCTCCTTTGGGTAATACGGGACATAGTGCCTGTCCGGTTTATATGTTAAAAGATCTGTAGATGAAATTAGTAAAGTTTAAAGCGCAGTTTTTTAAGCGATTAGCGCCTAATTTTCCGCAGAGCGAAATCACTGCTTTTTTTAAAATATTAATTCAGAAATACCTGGGAATTCAGCCTGTAGACCTTGTTTTAAATCCTGACAAAAACATTAAGATTAAAGAGTTAGAGCTTCTTTTAGCAGCTAGAGAACGTCTGTTTAATAATGAACCGCTGCAATATATTATAGGTGAAACAGAATTTTACGGCTATAACTTTACAGTTACACCAGATGTACTTATTCCCAGGCCCGAAACAGAAGAACTAGTAGAATGGATTCTATTAGATCTAAAAGACAATGAAACTTCTCAATTAAAAATTTTAGATATAGGAACCGGCTCTGGATGTATAGCTGTTAGTCTGGCTATAAATACAGATGCAAAAATAACAGCTCTTGATGTTTCTGATAAAGCATTGCAACTTGCTGAGCATAATGCCGAATTAAATAAGGTTACTGTACAATTTGTTAAGTCTAACATATTAGAGATGGCAGAATTGCCTCAAAAGTATACTGTAATTGTATCAAATCCGCCTTATGTACGTAATCTCGAAAAAGCTGAAATGCATCAGAATGTGCTGCGTCATGAACCGGATTTAGCTTTATTTGTAGATGATGATAATCCGCTTATATTTTATAAAAAAATAAGTGAATTGGCTTATGAAAGTTTAGAAGTTGATGGAGTTTTATATTTCGAAATCAATCAGTATCTTGGGGATGAGACGGTAAACCTTGTAAAAGAAGCAGGTTTTAAAACTGTAGAATTGCGAAATGATTTTGCAGGAAAACCTAGAATGATAAAAGCAAAACGCTAATGAATAATTTAAAATCTATCTGTGTTTTTTGCGGAAGCAGTGAAGGTACAGATTCGGCAATCATAAAAGAGTCAGAATTGCTTGGCGCTAAAATGGCAGAGCGCGATATCACGCTAATTTATGGTGGTTCTAAAATGGGCATAATGGGCAGGGTAGCTATAGCCTGCCTTGGTAATAAAGGAAAAGCTATAGGCATTATCCCTGGTTTTTTAAAAACAAAAGAAATTGTACACGAAGGTCTTGATGAGCTTGTTACTACAGAAAACATGCACGAGCGTAAGCTCAAAATGCAAGAAATGAGTGATGGGTTTATAACACTTCCGGGAGGTTTTGGGACGTTTGAAGAGCTTTTTGAAATTATTACCTGGAGTCAGTTAGGATTACATCATAAACCTATAGGGATTTTAAATACAAATGGCTTTTACGATCATTTAATAGCTATGCTAGACGAGATGGTAAACAGAGGTTTTCTTAAAGCTGAAAACAGAGCTTTACTCATAGAAGATACAGATGTTGATAGTCTGTTGAATAAGATGGAGCACTTTGTACCTGATTTAACTTCAAAATGGCTAAAGCCCGAAAATACCTAATACGTATCAAAATTTTCGTTTAAAAATAATTACACTACTTCTATCTAGTTTTAATGGATACTCAGCAAAAAATACAAACACTACGCGAAGAATTGCGCCAGCATAATTATAATTATTATGTGCTTGATAAGCCGGAAATAGATGATTTTACATTTGATCAAAAACTAAAAGAGTTACAAGCCTTAGAGCAGGCTCATCCAGAATATTTTGATGCAAATTCTCCATCGCTTCGGGTAGGTGGGCAAATCACTAAGAATTTTAATACCGTTAAACATGAGACGCGTATGTATTCTTTAGATAATAGTTATTCGCTTGAAGATTTAGAAGATTGGGAAAAGCGTATAAAGAAAATGGTAGATGGGGAGGTTGAGTATGTCTGCGAACTTAAATACGATGGTGCTTCTATAAGCTTGACTTATGAGAAAGGTGAATTAATACGTGCGGTTACCCGTGGCGATGGGGTACAAGGTGATGATGTCACAAATAATATTAAAACCATACGCACAGTACCCTTAAAATTAAAAGGCGATTTTCCTGAAAAATTTGATATTCGGGGAGAGATTGTACTTCCTTTAGCTGGTTTTGCTGCTATGAATGCAGAGCGCGTTGAAGCCGGTGAAGAGCCTTATAGCAATCCGCGGAATACGGCATCGGGGAGTCTTAAATTGCAAGATAGTGCAGAAGTGGCCAAAAGACCTTTAGAGTGTTTGTTGTATAGTATTGTAGGTGAAAATTTAAATATAAAATCGCAATTTGAAAGTTTAGAAAAAGCCCGTTCCTGGGGTTTTAAAGTGCCTGAAGTTGCAAAACTTACCGCTTCAACAGATGAGACTTTTAAATTTTTAGATTATTGGGATGTACACCGTCACGAGTTACCCTACGAGACTGATGGTGTGGTTATTAAAGTAAATAATTTTCAGCAACAGGAAGAACTTGGTTTTACTGCAAAAGCACCACGTTGGGCTATGGCTTACAAATTTAAAACCGAGCAAGCTGAAACCGTATTAGAAAAAATAACTTACCAGGTAGGGCGTACCGGTGCAATTACACCCGTGGCAAATTTAAATGCAGTACAACTTGCAGGAACAATAGTTAAACGCGCTTCTCTACACAATGCAGATCAAATTGAAAAATTAGATATCCGGGAAGGTGACACGGTTTATGTAGAAAAGGGTGGTGAAATAATACCGAAAATTGTAGGTGTAGATTTTGAAAAACGAAGTTCAGACTCAACTCCCACGCAATATATTACGAGTTGTCCTGAGTGTGATACTACGCTTGTAAGACAGCCTGGTGAAGCACAGCATTATTGCCCTAACGCAAGTGGTTGCCCTCCTCAAATTATAGGAAGAATACAACATTACATTTCTAGAAAAGCCTTGGATATAGAAGGTCTTGGAGGCGAGACGGTAGCATTGCTTGTAAATAATGGACTAATAAAAAACTATGCAGACCTTTATGATTTAAGAAAGGAAGATATTTTACCCTTAGATAGAATGGCAGAAAAATCTGCTGTTAATTTAGTAAAAGGCGTTGAGTCTTCTAAAAATATTCCTTTTGAGCGCGTGCTTTTTGGGCTAGGAATTCGATTTGTGGGCGAGACTGTTGCTCGTAAACTTGCCAAACAATTTAAAAGCATCGAAGTTTTAGCTCAGGCCTCTTTTGACGAGTTGATAGCCGTAGATGAGATTGGGGAGCGTATTGCGCAAAGTGTTGTTGAGTTTTTTGCTTCCGAAGAAAATAAGGTTTTAATAGATAAACTTAAAAATCAAGGCGTACAATTAGAGCTTGATGCTGCAGTACTTGAGAATCAAACCGAAAAGTTGAAAGGAAGTATTTTTGTAATTTCTGGAGTGTTTACACAGGTCTCACGCACCGAGCTCAAAAAAATGATTGAAGATAACGGAGGTAAAGCTTCGGGAAGTATTTCTTCAAAAACAAATTATCTGGTGGCTGGTGAGAATATGGGGCCAAGTAAACGTGAAAAAGCCGAAAAATTGAATGTGCCTATCATTACTGAAAGTGAATTTCTAGCTATGATATAGGTTTATATTCAATAACTTAAGAACTTAAACTAAGAAATTTGCGTAGTTATAAATGAATATTTTATTTAGTACCACTCAATTTTTAAGAACTCATAAATGAGATTAAAAATTTTATTATTCTTATTCTTAATTCTAGGTTTTACCGAAATAATATTGGTTTCATTAGAAATTGATAATTCTATAATTTTACGACCCCTATCTGCGATATTAATTTACGCGTTTTATTATTTCAACTCACAGAGACATAATTTATATTTTATAATCTATTTAAGTTGTGAGTTAATTAACGAGACTTTTTTCTTAATTAACTTTGAACGCTATTTTTCATTAGTGCTAGGCGGTTATGTATTAGCTACATTTACGATGATTTATCATTTATGGCCTGTTTTTAAAAAGGTAGGTTTTACCCTAGATAGAGATGCTTTGTTTAAAACCATATTAGGACTTACGGGGATTCTTTATGCTTTTTGGGAGTTAACGCTACTGGTTTTTGATAATTTACCCGATAATGTTATTTTCTTTCCGGCATTGGCAGCTCTCATATCATGGATATTCTTTTGTTCAATCATACCTATTAGAAACAGGCATCCAGACAATTTTCTATTATATCTTATGGGCGGATCTATGGCTGTAATGGCTCCTACGATGTTTATTTATACATTTTTATGGAGTTATGTTCCCGTATTAATTTTGTGTTTGCTTTCTATGATGCTCTTAAAAATTTGTATGGTGTGGTATTTAATTAAGTTAGATGGCATTCTCAACTCAAAGGAATCTTATTTCTGAAAGAAAATTCATTCATAAAATGAGCTTCGGTAATTTTTTATTAATATGATATCTGTATTTTTTGTTATTTTACAGATAAATTATTAAATATAATAACTAATTTCCCTTAGCTGTGAATAAAACAATTAGCCTTTCTTTAAAGCCAATAAAATATTGGTATCTGGCAATAGTTAGTTGTTTGTGCTATATTTTGGTTTCAGAATTAAAAATCGAATGGGGATTTTATCTAAAACCGGTCTATTTTATTTTTTTTTATGCTTATTACTATTCTTCCACTAAGAAGCATAATATTACCCTAATTGTGTTTCACCTTTCCTCCTTAATTGCCGAAATTTTTTTTCTATTAGATCTTAATCTATTTTTTGATGAGGTTCTTTATTTCTATATGATTGCAGTTTTTGCAATGTTTTTATTTTTTGCGCCTATTTTAAAAATAAGATCTCAAAAAATAACTAAAGAAATGCTGCTTGAGCCGGTGCTCGGCGTTCTGTTTGCTGCCTATTTAATAATACATCTTTTAGCGGTTTTTTATGAGAGCGTACCTAATAAACCGCTCTTTCTAATCGGCGGAATTTTATTATTTATTTTTACCGCAATTTGCTCATTAATACCTTTAAGGCACAGAAGTCCTCATAATTATAAAACCTATATCATAGCTGCAGCACTATTGATAGAGTGCATCACAGGTTTTATTTATTATTATAGTTTGAGTATACCTATAATTTTATCATTACTCAACATCGCCATATGCTTTCATAAAACGGCCGCAACATCTTATTTTGTAGATGTGCATAATGCACTAAATGACGAGAAAGAATATATATAATTTTTAAACTTGAATAACAGTAGCTGTACTTGATTTATTTCCGGTAGCGTCAAACTCAAAGTCAATCCTACCTACATTTATACCGGCCCAACCTACTTGATTGACTAAAACATTTTTTTGATCTAGATTAGTAACAATTTCAGGCTTCGGAAGAAACGTGTGTGTATGACCACCTATTATTAAGTCTATATTTCTGCTTTTTGCAGCAAGCGACAGATCTGATATTTTATCAAATTTGTATTCATATCCTAGATGAGACAGACAGATAATTAAGTCGCATTTGTGCTCTTCTTTTAAAATACGCGTCATATCCTGGGTGATTTCAAGCGGATCTAAATATTTAGTCTCTTTTGATAATGCTTCGGTTACTAAACCTTGTAGTTGTATACCTAATCCAAAAACACCAATTTTTATTCCGTCTTTAATAAAAATCTCATACGGTTTTGTAAGTCCTTCCATCACCGTATTTGTGAAGTCATAATTAGAACTTATCATTTTAAAAGAAGCATTAGGCATTTGAGCTGCCAGACCACCTACGCCGTTGTCAAAGTCATGATTGCCTATAGTAGCGGCGTCATAACCCATCATACTCATAAGTTTAAACTCAAGCTCACCGCCATAAAAGTTAAAATAGGGCGTCCCTTGAAAGATGTCACCGGCATCAAGAACGAGCGTATTTGGGTTTTCTTTACGTATGTTTTGAATAAGCGTAAGACGTCTTGCTACCCCACCTTGATTTGCAAAAGAAGGATCTTCTGCAGGAAAGGGTTCTATATGACTGTGCACATCATTAGTATGTAAAATTGTGATCTTGCGCGAATTTTTTGTACCTGCAAAAAGGTTGAGGCCAGGTGTAGCACTTAGTAAAGCGGTAGCAGCTCCTGTCTGAATTAAAAACTTTCTTCTTTCCATAGGACTTATTTTTTAATGAAACGGGTGTCACGCTTTGGTGCAATAGTATCTTGTTTTTTAAAATGATCAATTAATATAGTTCTCATTTTATAATCTAAAATCTCAATAGTTTTAGGATTAGTAAAGAAAACCATACCGTCACCACCTTGTTGTAAATAATCGTTTGTAGCTATAAAATAAGTTTTACCATTTTCTATAGGTTTCCCATTTATCAAGGCAGAATCAATATCATCGTTAGCATTAAGAATGAGTTGCATATTAGCAATAGGATGTGCTTTGCCAGATTTTAAATATTGAAACATAGCACGAGCCTCATCACTTGATATTTCAACAACCACTATACTATTTTCAAAAGGCATAATTTCATAAGCTGTGCCCATTGTAACATTGCCTGCACGTAAAACAGAGCGAATACCGCCGTGATTTAAAACAACACCGTCAATGTGTTTGCCAGATCGTTTAAAAAATACAGGATCACAAAATTCTAAAACAGCGTCTGCCATCATATTTCCTATAGCAGTATTGTATGGTCCGTCTGACTTAGAAAGACTTTCAGGAGCATAGGCGAGTATTGCATTCATCTCTTCATCTATGCGCTTTTTATAAGGAGCTATATACTCTATAACCGAAAGATCTGAAGCGATACTGTCTGTAATGTTTATTTGTTTTCCTTGAATACTAGTAAGCGTAGCTTGTGATTGCTTGCAGGCGACTAGAAGAAAGCCTAAAAGTGCAAGAGAATATAATCTAATCATTTGGTATAAAAATTAGCGGTGTGCATTGAGGTATAATTGTCTACATTTGCCGCAAAACAAAGGTAAATGTTTTTGGACGGTTGGAAACAATATTCGCTTAAAAGTAAACTTCAAAAAAGTCTAAAACCCATCCAAAATTCTCAAAATAAAATTGGGGAAGGAGTGGGTGTTTTGTTCGATTCACGAGATTTTCAGGATGAAAAACAGTTAGAAGCGTTAGCAAAATGTGTTTCTGCAACTTCAGAAATCTCTTTATTTGTGTATTTAGAGAATCAAAATCAAAGTAATTTTAGTGTTAGTGAAGTTTTTTCTAAAAAAGATTTTACAGTCTTGGGAGCAATTAAAAACGAAAAATTAAATACTTTTATAGATAAACCTTTTAAGATCTTAATAAGTTATTACCACAGAGAAAATGTATTTTTGGAGTTTGTTACATCTCAGTCTAAAGCTGATTTTAAGGCAGGATTACCTGTTAAAAACAGTACTGTAAATGATTTAATCATTAAAACAGATTTAGCTGATGTTAAATTGTTTGAACAAGAGTTAGTTAAGTATTTGAAAATATTAAACCGCATAGAATAGCATGCAAGAATTAAAAGGAACAGGAGTAGCGCTGGTTACTCCTTTTAATAAAGATTTTAGTGTAGACTTTGATGGTCTAAGTCGTGTAATTGAGCATTGTATTTCTGGCGGGGTAGATTACCTCGTAATTATGGGTACTACCGCAGAAAATGCTACGCTAACAGAGGCTGAAAAGAAAGAAGTTATAGCTAAGTCAATAGCAGTGAATGCAGGTAGATTACCACTTGTTTTAGGTGTAGGAGGTAATAATACAGCTCAAATTGTTGAAGAGCTTCAAACCAAAGATTTAAGTGCGTTTACCGCAATCTTATCTGTATCTCCTTATTATAACAGACCCAGTCAGACAGGTATTTATGCACATTATAAAGCAATTGCGGAAGCTACAAAACTTCCTATTATTCTTTATAATGTACCGGGACGTACAGGCAGTAATGTTCTTCCGGAAACCATTATAAAACTTGCTAACGATTTTTCTAACATTATTGGCGTTAAAGAAGCAGCAGGAGATATAACACAAATGATGCGAATCATAAAAGATCGTCCAGAAAACTTTTTAGTCATTTCTGGAGATGATATGCTTGCGCTTCCTACAATTAGTGCGGGAGGTGACGGCGTTATTTCTGTATTAGGTCAGGGTCTTCCCAAACCCTTTTCAATAATGATAAATCAAGGTCTGGCAGGAGAGTTTAAGGAGGCGTACGCAACGCATTATGACCTTATGCTAGCTACAGATTTAATTTTTGCTGAAGGAAATCCTGCAGGAATTAAAGCATTATTGGCTCACAAAAGCCTGTGTTTAGATACGGTGCGCCTACCATTAGTAGCTGCTAGCGATACTTTGAAAAACAATATTGCAACATACTTAAATGACTCAGGTCTTTAAGTTTTTTAATCTATAGAAAAAACCTATTTTTGCACGATGTTTTCAAGTATAAGTAAGAAAATAATTATAGTAGCAGTTGCAGCAGTAAGTCTGGCTTCTTGTAGTGAATATCAACAGGTATTGAAGTCTGAAGATATGGGTAAGAAATATGCCATGGCAGACTCATTGTATGACTCTGGTAAATATCGCAAATCTTTAAAACTTTGGGAGCAAATAGTTCCGAGCTACAGAGGTAAGCCACAGGCAGAGCGTATTATGTATTTGTATGCAGATGCGCATTATCAGGTAGCAGATTACTATCTCGCAGGTTATCAATTTGATCGTTTTGTTTCTGCTTACCCAGATTCAGAAAAAGCAGAAGAGGCACAATACAAAGCAGCTTTAAGTTACGCTGAATTATCACCTAACTATCAATTAGATCAATCTGAGACTCAAAAAGGTCTTGACCAGTTGCAGCAATTTATTGCAAACTATCCAGAATCTGAATATGCTGAAGAGGCTGGTGAGCGTATTAAAGACTTAAGTGTTAAGATGCAGAAAAAGGCTTACGAAATTGCAAAAGGTTGGCATAAAATTATGGACTATCCTACCGCTATTTCATCTTTAGATGATTTTATTTCAGATTATCCAGGTTCACCATTTCGTGAAGCAGCATTCTTTTATAAGTTAGATTCTCAATACCAGTATGGCTCAAATAGTATAAATGTTCTTGTAAAACCGCGTTTAGAAGAAGCGATTGCAATGTATGAGACATTAATACGTTATTTTCCGGAAGGAGAATACAGAGCTCAGGCAGATGAGATCAAAATGGATATTGATAAAATATTAGAAAATTATTCCTAATTAAATTAATAAATTATTATGGACGTTAAAAATATGGAAGCACCAGTAAATACAATAACTCTAAATAGAAGTGAAATTGACGCTCCTACAGGAAATATTTACGAAGCAATCTCGATTATAGCAAAACGTGCTACTCAAATCAACACGGAGATTAAAAAAGAATTATTAGAAAAGCTTGATGAGTTTGCTACCTATAGCGATAGCTTAGAAGAGATTTTTGAAAATAAAGAACAAATAGAAGTATCTAAATTCTACGAGCGTTTGCCTAAAGCTCATGCGATGGCAGTTCAAGAATGGTTAGATGATAAGATATACTTCCGCGATACGACTGCACCAACAGAGTAGTCATGTCTGTATTAAGCGGAAAAAAGGTTTTACTTGGTGTAACCGCCGGAATAGCTGCCTATAAAGCAGCTATTTTGGTTAGAGGTTTTATCAAAGCTGGGGCAGAGGTACGGGTCATTATGACTCCTGAGGCTAAAGATTTTGTAACACCCTTAACGCTTTCTACGCTATCAAAAAATGAGGTGTATTCAACGTTTGTCAGCGATGACAACGAGAATGCGGTATGGAATAATCACGTAGAACTCGGCCTTTGGGCCGATTTCTTTGTTATAGCCCCGGCCACAGCAAATACCCTTTCTAAAATGACTTCAGGAGCAAGTGACAATCTTTTACTTGCTACGTATTTATCTGCTAAGTGTCCTGTATATTTCGCCCCGGCAATGGATCTTGACATGTACAAACATCCCAGTACGCATCACTCTTTTGAAGCCTTAACAAGCTACGGAAATATTATGATTCCTGCGACAAGTGGTGAACTTGCCAGTGGATTGGAGGGACAGGGTAGAATGGCTGAGCCTGAAGATATCGTGCGATTTATTGAAGATGATATCTTAAGTAAATTACCTTTAAAAGGAAAAAAACTGCTTATTACTGCCGGTCCTACTTATGAAGCTATAGATCCTGTTCGATTTATTGGAAATCATAGTAGTGGTAAAATGGGCTTTGAGATAGCAGAAGCTTCAGCACGACAAGGTGCAGAAGTTTTTTTGATTACCGGACCCACACACCTGCAAACAAAAAGCAAGTTGATTACTACTATTCGGGTTACTTCAGCAGGTGAAATGTTTGATGCTGTGGCTAATAAATTTGATCAGGTTGATATTGCTATCGCGGCAGCTGCAGTGGCAGATTACAGACCTTCAAGTGTGGCAGATCAAAAAATTAAGAAAAAAGAAAGTGCGCTGGTAATTAATCTGGAACCTACTCAAGATATTTTAGCATATATGGGTTCGGTTAAAAAAAATCAATTTCTGGTTGGGTTTGCATTAGAGACCGAAAATGAAGTTGATAATGCTAAAGGGAAACTGCAAAGAAAAAATTTAAACTTAATTGTTTTGAATTCGTTAAATGATACCGGAGCAGGGTTTAAAACCGAAACAAATAAAGTAACTTTCATAAAACAGGATGGTACTTCTTTGCCTCAGAATTTAAAAACAAAAACCGAGGTGGCAGAAGACTTACTTAATTTAATTCTAAAAGAAATTCATGTATAAACTGATTGTTATTTTTCTCTTTTGCGGCATTGGTTTACATGCACAGGAGCTTAATTGTTCGGTTACAATTAATGCAGAACAAACGGGGCAAAGCAATCTTCAGGTTTTTAGAACTTTAAAAAGTGAGCTTACCGAGTTTATGAATAACACCACGTGGACAGATCTTAATGTAAAGCAACAGGAGCGTATAGATTGTAGTCTTGTAATAATCGTTTCTAATATAAATTCAGACTCATTCACAGCTTCGGTTCAAATACAATCCTCAAGACCGGTTTATAATTCAACATATAATACGCCGGTTTTTAATTTTAATGACAAGCAGTTTAATTTTAGATATACAGAGTTTCAGCCTTTAAACTACAATCCTAACAATTTTGATTCAAACCTTATTTCAGTGCTTTCTTTTTATGCCTACACTATTATAGGTCTTGACGCGAGTACTTACGAGTTAGGTGGTGGGGAGCCTTATTTTGAAGAGGCAAAGCGTATTGTAAATACCGCACAACAACAGGTTAGTGATGGCTGGTCTGCTCAAAGTGGCACGCAATCAAGATACAGACTAAATCAAGATTTATTATCTCCTAATTTTAGAGAGTTTTCAGATGCGCTATATGCTTATCATAAAAACGGTCTAGATTATATGGCAGATAATACTAAAGAAGCAAAGCAATCTATAGCAGTTACCTTGCAACTCTTTAATCAACTGTATGCAAACAGACCTAATAATTTTTTGTCTCGTGTTTTTTTTGATACTAAGGCAGAAGAGATTGCTAGTATGTTTTCTGGCGGGCCGCAAGTTAATGTGAGTAATCTTGTAACCATTTTAAATAAAGTAGCTCCAACGAAATCGTCATACTGGCAACAAATCAAATTATAAGAGACATCTTAAATTCTTTGATTGTGGTGATTTTCTCTCCTATATTTACCTATAAATTTTCAGTTTAAAAATTAAATAAAACTTTAATTGCTCAATTCAATACACATAAAAAACTACGCATTAATTGAAGAGGTAAATCTCAATTTTAATGATGGGTTTACGGTAATTACTGGTGAGACGGGAGCCGGTAAATCTATACTTTTGGGGGCTTTAGGTCTTATTTTGGGGAAACGGGCAGATATAGGTAGTATAGGTAACCCTGACGAGAAATGTGTAATTGAAGCACATTTTGATATTACTACCTATAATTTAGAAGCTCTTTTTGCTACAGAAAACCTCGATTTTGAGCCACAGACTATTATACGTAGAGAGATTCTGGCTAGTGGCAAAAGCAGGGCCTTTATAAATGACACGCCTGTAACTCTAAACCAGTTGTCAGCTTTAGGATTACGTCTTGTAGATATTCACAGTCAACATCAAACAATGGAAGTGACAGATGTTGATTTTCAGTTTCAAGTTTTAGATGCATTTGCTGAAAATGGAAAAAACTTAACTACATACTCAGAGCTTTATGCTGCTTTCAGGAAAAAAGAAAACCAGTTGAAGAAACTAGTAAAGCAAAAAGAGGAAGTTCAAAAAGAAGAAGAGTATAAATCATTTTTGCTGGAAGAATTACTTGCTGCAAATTTAAAAGCAGGTGAGCAGGAAATCATTGAAACAGCACACGATACGCTAAATAATGTAGAACAAATTACGGAAGGTCTGGCAGAAGCTTATCAGATTTTGAGCAGGGAAGAAGTAGGCGTTAATGAAATGTTGCTTTCTGCTAAAGTACGATTGTCTAAATTGTCTGGGTTTAGCCCTAAACTTAAAGAATTATGGGAGCGACTTGAGGCTGTAACCATAGAGCTTGATGATGTTTCAGAAAGTATAAATGATCTTGCTGCAGACACAGAGGGTGATCCTACAGAATTAGCCCGACTAGAAAGCAGATTGAAGTTGTTTTTTGATCTTCAGAAAAAGCATCAGGTGGATAGTGTTGAAGGTCTTATTGAGATACGAGATGCGCTTGACGAAGAAGTACAGTCGCTTAATAATTTAGATCAAAATATCACAAAATTAGAGCGGGAGATTGCTCAGGCTAAAATTGAGTTAGAAAAACTTGCGGTACAACTTACAAGTAAGCGTACAAAAACTATAAAACCATTAACTGAAAAGCTTCAGAGTATACTTGCTAACCTGGGGATGCCTAATGCACGTTTTGAGGTAAGTCTAACAGATAGTCCGTCATTTTTAGATAATGGTAAAGATCTACTTCATTTTCTTTTTACAGCAAATAAGGGAATGCGCGCTCAGGAACTTAAAAAAGCAGCTTCTGGAGGAGAATTATCACGTATTATGCTCGCTATAAAATCTGTTCTTAGTGATTATGCACATTTACCTACACTAATTTTTGATGAGATTGATACCGGGGTAAGTGGAGAAGTCGCTTTAAAAATGGGCTATATCATGAAGGCGATGGGCAATCGCATGCAGCTCATAAGTATTACCCATTTACCGCAGATAGCCGGGCAGGGAGCACATCACTTTAAAGTTTATAAAGAAGATAAGCAACAAAAAACAACAACGGGGATCAAAGTATTAGACCGGGATCAACGCATTGCAGAGTTGGCTGAAATGCTGGGTGGAAAAGCATCTTCTGATGCTGCTTTTGACCACGCAAGACAACTACTCAATTAATAAAATAGTATATTTGACCACTTAAATTAAACAACGATTATGTCCTATAATTTATTAAAAGGAAAACGAGGAATCATTTTTGGAGCGCTTGATGAAAATTCAATCGCATGGAAGACAGCTGAGCGCGTTCACGAAGAAGGTGGAACTTTTGTCTTAACAAATGCACCCATTGCAATGCGTATGGGAAGCATTAACAAGTTAGCAGAAAAAACAGGTTCTAAAATCATACCTGCAGACGCTACGTCTGTTGAAGATCTTGAGAAACTTGTAGCGGGAGCAGTCGAAGAATTAGGTGGTAAACTCGATTTCGTTTTACACAGCATAGGTATGTCTATAAATGTACGTAAGGGGCGTCATTATACAGATCAGAATTACGACTGGACTCAAAAAGGTACAGATGTGAGTGCAATGTCTTTTCATAAAACAATGCAGGTTCTATATAAGCAAGATGCTATGAATGAGTGGGGGAGTATTGTTGCACTAACTTATATGGCTGCACAACGTGTTTTCCCAGATTATAATGACATGGCAGATAACAAAGCCTATTTAGAAAGTATTGCGCGTAGTTTCGGTTATTTCTTTGGACGTGATAAAAAAGTACGTGTAAACACAATTTCACAATCACCTACACCTACAACAGCTGGCCAGGGCGTAAAAGGTTTTGACGGTTTTATTGCATATGCAGAAAAAATGAGTCCGTTAGGTAACGCTACAGCTCAGGAGTGTGCAGATTATACGATTACATTATTTTCTGACCTTACTAAAAAAGTTACACTTCAAAACTTATTCCACGATGGTGGATTTAGCAATATGGGTGTAAGTAATGAAGTAATGGAAGCGTTTGTTAACGAGCAAAAATAAATTTTAATTACCCTTATAGAAAATGCCCGAAGCAACACTTTCGGGCATTTTTTATATCGTTTATTTTCGATAATAGCATCTTTTTTTATAAAAACTTAAATTGATGAACTTAGTTTTTTCAATAATTATACCGGTATATAACAGACCTCAGGAAGTACGGGAGTTGTTGCAAAGTTTAAGGGCACAAACTTTTAGAAAACCTTTTGAAATTGTAATTGTTGAAGATGGTTCTATAGAAACTTCTGAGGATGTTATTGAAGAATATTCAGATTTAAACATCACTTATTTTATAAAAGAGAATACAGGTCCCGGTGATTCCCGCAATTATGGAATGCAGCGTGCCACAGGCAATTATTTTCTAATTTTAGATAGTGATTGCGTCTTGCCAGAAAGTTATCTGAAGCGCGTAGATGACAGTCTGACTAAAAAGTTTTCAGACTTTTTTGGAGGTCCAGATGCAGCTGAAGAAAATTTTACGATTCTTCAAAAAGCCATTAACTATGTGATGACCTCTTTATTGACTACAGGAGGTATACGGGGTAGAAAAGAAGCTTCTTCCAGTTTTGAACCACGTAGTTTTAATATGGGTATTTCTAAAAAAGCTTTTGAGGCTTCAGGGGGTTTTGGTAAAATACATCCCGGTGAAGATCCCGATTTAACGATTAGGTTATGGGATCTGGGTTTTAAATCTCAATTAATTACAGGAGCTTTTGTATATCACAAGCGTCGTATATCGTGGGCTAAGTTTTACAAGCAGGTACGCAAATTTGGATTAGTTAGACCCATCCTCACGACTTGGCATCCACAAAGTTCTAAACTTACGTTTTGGTTTCCCAGTCTTTTTACTTTAGGATTGATTACGGCATTTATTTTAGCGCTAATAGGTTTCTATATACCAGTTTGTCTGGTAGCTTTGTATTTTGTGTTTATAGTTTTAGATTCTACAATTAAAAATAAAAATATAACGGTAGGTTTACTTTCTGTTTGGGCTGTTCTTGTACAATTTACGGGATATGGTTTTGCATTTGCAGAGTCTACCTATTATATACGATATCTCAAAAAGGATCCTCGCAAAAAGTATCCTCACTTATTTTTTGAGTAATTTTAGCATCAATAACATTTTCATGTCAGATAAAAAGAAGCGCAGCAAAAATTCAAACCTTCGGGTTTTTCTAACCATTTTTTTAGTGGTTGCTGCTATTTCGATTATGATTAAGTTGAATCGTAATTTTAGTTTTACGGTTAAAATACCATTAACTTTTCAGAATCTGTCTGAAGATTACATACTCAAGAAAAGCTCTACAACCTCTGTTAAAGTAACGGGTAAAGCAAGTGGGTATGATTATTTTAAATATAGATTTTTCTCTCAGGCATTTCCTATAGACCTATCAAATCTACCTAAAAACGGTAGCAGATCTTACTATGTTTTTACTGCGGAAAGTGATGCGTTAAAAGGAAGTCTAAGTGGTAGTGAAATAACAGAATTTGAACCCGATACTGTTTATTTTACTTTAGATAGAAATTATGATAAACGCGTTCCTGTAATTTCTAATTTTGAAATAAGCTATGCTCCGGGTTATGGAAGTTTTCAGGGAATGGAAATCAAACCAGACAGTATTACAGTAAGAGGTCCCGAGTCTGAGGTAGATACTATTACCAAGGTATATACGAGTGCAGAAGTTTTTGAGGATATTAGAGCATCTAAAGAAGGTAATATTTCATTGCATTTGTTTAAAAAAATACCCAACGTAGAATTACTGCCTAATACAATCGCTTATAATTTACATGTAGATAAATTTACTGAAGGTTCTGTGTCTGTTCCGCTTCAATTAATAAATGTACCGCCGCATGTGTCTGCAAAGGTCTTTCCGAAGCGTATAAATGTAATTTTTAATGTAAATGTTACCAATTATGACCGGGTAAAGTCTTCAGATTTTAAAGTAGTTGTAGACTTTGATGAGGCAGATAGCCTTTCAACCTCCCTGACACCGCAGGTTGTTGAAATACCAGAATTTGTAAGGGATGTGCGTATAAGTGAAAGTACAGTTCAATATCTTCTAGTAAAATGAAAATTGTAGGAATTACAGGAGGTATAGGAAGTGGCAAAACCACCATAGCTCGTTATTTTAATGAACGATTTGATATTCCGGTTTATTATGCAGATACTGAAGCTAAAGCACTTATGCAAACTGATGCATTAAGAAATCAGATCATCAATCTTCTAGGTGATAAAGCATATGAAAACAATATCCTCGACCGTAAATATGTAGCGTCAAAAGTTTTTAAAGATTCAAAATTACTAGAGCAACTTAATAAAATTGTACATCCTGCAGTAAAAGTGCATTTTGAAGAATGGAGTGTCGTTCAAGAAGCACCTTATGTTCTTAAAGAAGCGGCTATTCTTTTTGAAAATGGAACGCATACTTCGTGTGATTTTGTCATTTTAGTTACAGCTCCAGAAGATGTACGAATTCAACGTGTTCTTGATAGAGATCATACCAGTGTAAAAGAAATTAAGAATAGAATAGATAAACAGTGGGATGATTTTAAAAAGATTCCACTGGCAGATTTTGTTATTGAGAACATAGATCTGGAGATTAGTAAAAAAAAGGTTTTAGAAATACACCTTCAACTCTTGGCAACCCCTTTAAATACATAGCTTATTCTTGTTAACATTTGGTTAAACCAATAATCCCCTAAATGTTAAAATCATACATTTGGGCATATGAATAAAAAACTCTTTGTGCTACTTGTTGTGTTGATGAGCTTGTCCCTCATAGGCATTATATTTGTGCAGGGTTACTGGATTTCAAATAGTATAGAAGCAAAACGAGGGCAATTTGGTTTTAATGCCAAGCAAGTGCTTAATACTGTGGCTCGTGACATACAGATTAAGGAAGTAAATACCTGGTATAATCCTGTTTTAAAAATGCGTGACAGTCTGGGAATTCCAGACGATGTTAGTTTATATGATCTTATTTATAAAGAAGAAGATTCAATTACTAACGAGTCGTATGTTTTTAGAAATAGTATTGTAGAGCAGGATTACAAATTGAGTGCTCCTATTCTCGATTATGAAGTAGATAGTATCAAGTTTAAAAAATATCTTCAAAGACAATACACAGAGATTATTGATAAAAATGATCTGGATAAGGCAGAGGTAGACCGTACTACGATTTTTACCAGAATGTCTGATTTAAGTGACATCGAACGTTACAATATTGAACAGGCGGTTATGTATATTACCCGTAAAATTCCTATTCACAAACGTGTAGATACTAAAGAATTAGAGCGTTTACTCACAATGGAACTTGCTGAACGCGATATGGAGACTAATTTTGAATATGCCATATACAGTAATAATTTAGTTACTAATGTACGTTCTGAAGATTTTGATATTCAATCACCAGATCAAAATTTTAGTGTTCCGCTTTTTGCAGATAATGAAGGAAATAGTGATTATCAACTAGTTGCTAATTTTCCGGGAGAGAAAAAGTATGTCGTATCTTCTGTGATAGGTATGGGCGGCTTAAGTATCTTATTTACTTTAATTATAGTAATCGCTTACAGTAGTGCACTTCAGCAGTTAGTAAAACAGCGTCAGATTTCAGAAATCAAAACCGATTTCATCAACAACATGACGCACGAGTTTAAAACGCCAATAGCTACAATAAATTTAGCGCTTGACGCAATAAAGAATCCTAAAATAAATGGAAATCCTGAAGCATTAACCCGATATATGGGTATGATTAGGGAAGAGAATAAAAGAATGCACGCTCAGGTAGAGAACGTACTTCGTATATCAAAACTTGAGAAGAACGAGCTTGATATTAAAAAAGAACGGCTAAAACTTCACGATTTAATTGAAGATGCAATTATGCATATTGAGTTAATAGTTGAAGATCGACAGGGGTATATAAAGACCCATCTGGGTGCATTAAAAAGTTCTGTTCTCGCAAATGAGTCACATTTTACAAATGTGCTGGTAAATATTCTTGATAATGCTGTAAAATATTCTACAGATGTACCTAAAATAGATATTTATACAGAAAACCTTAAGAACTTCATTTTGATTAAAATAAAAGATCAGGGTGACGGGATGACAAAACAAGTTCAAAAGAAAATATTTGATAAATTCTATCGCGAGCACACTGGCGATATACATAATGTAAAAGGGCACGGTCTGGGTCTTGCATACGCAAAACGTATGGTAGAAGATCACGCAGGTGAAATCTGGGTACAGAGCGAAAAAGGCAAAGGCAGTACCTTTATTATTAAACTACCACTAATATCTTAAACAATGGAAACTGAAAACAAAAAAATCTTACTCGTAGAGGACGATCCGAACTTTGGGACGGTATTGAAAGATTACCTTTCAATGAATGACTACGATGTAACTCATGCAAAAAATGGAATGGAAGGATTTGAGAAGTTCAAAAAGGACGACTTTGATCTTTGTATTCTAGATGTGATGATGCCGTATAAAGATGGTTTTACTCTTGCAAAAGAAATTCGCGAAAAAAACGAGGATGTGCCTATTATTTTCCTGACTGCTAAAGCGATGAAAGAAGATGTTCTTAAAGGCTATAAAGTAGGTGCAGATGATTATTTAAATAAACCTTTTGATAGTGAAGTGCTTTTAATGAAAATTAAAGCAATCATGATGCGTAAGGCAACAGATTCTGTAGCAGATAGTAAGCAGTTTGAATTTCAAATAGGTGGTTTCTTCTTAAATTCAAAATTACGTTTCCTTACTTATAAAGAAGATGAGCAAATAAAGCTTTCTCCTAAAGAGAATGAATTATTACGTCTTTTAGCTTTACACGAGAATGACTTAATGCCTCGCGAATTAGCACTTACAAAAATATGGAGAGATGATAACTACTTTACTTCTAGAAGTATGGATGTTTATATCGCTAAATTACGTAAGTATTTAAAGCGTGACGATACAGTAGAAATACTTAACATACACGGTGAAGGTTTCCGCCTTGTGGTTAAGAGTGACGAAGAGAAAAAATAGTGGTATTTGTAAAACGCCTCTTAGTGAAGAGGCGTTTTATCTTTTATAACATCTATAATTTCTTCTACAGGTGTTTTGTAATCAAACCATAACACAGATTTATCTCTGCGATACCACGTTAATTGTCTTTTAGCAAAACGTCTCGTATTTTTTTTAATTTCTTCAATGGCGGTAGCTAGATCGTAGTTACCCTCAAAGAAGTTGAATATTTCTTTATAACCTACAGTTTGCAAAGCATTGAGGTCTTTGAGTGGGTATAGATTTTGAGCTTCTTCCACCAGACCATTTGCAATCATCAGATCTACGCGCTGATTTATACGATCGTATATAATTTCTCGATCTGCATTCAATCCTATTCTTAAAGATTGAAAATTTCTACTTATCGTATTCTTAGCTAAGAATGAAGAGTATGGTTTTGAGGTGCCTCTACATATTTCTAAGGCTCTTATAAGACGTTGCTTGTTATTTAAATCTATAGAAGCATAGTGCTTAGGGTCACGTAGCAAAAGCTCTTCCTGCAAAGCTTCAATACCTTTATCTTCTAAAAGCTGTATTAATTCTGGTCGTATTTGAATATCAACCTCAGGAAAGTGATCTAAACCATTAAGTACAGCATCTACATACAAACCAGAGCCACCCACTAAAATAGCAGCGTTATGTGTAGTGTAGAAATTGTTTAACTGTGTAATACATTCCTGTTCAAACAGACCTACATTGTAAGTATCTTGTATAGAAATATGCTGAATAAAATGGTGTTTAGCTGCTGCGAGTTCGTGAGGGTCAGGTACTGCAGTACCTAAGGTCATTTCTTTAAAAAATTGTCTTGAATCTGCCGAAAATATTTCAGTATTGAAATATTGAGCCAGTTTAATAGATAAGGCAGTCTTGCCTATTGCTGTGGGCCCTACAACAGCTATTAATGTTTTAGTCATAATGCAAGCTACTTCCGCATTTGTGGCAATATTGCGCTTCGTCCTGATGTTTTCGGGCTCCACAGTTGTGACAAACCTGAGTGTTTAGACGTAAACCTTTTTGATCAGGTTCTACAGTATCTTTTTTAGCCATTTCGGCACTTACAATACCGGTAGGTACCGCAATAATGCCATAACCTAAAACCATAATAACCATAGCTATAAACTGTCCTAAAGCCGTAACCGGCGCTATATCTCCAAAACCAACGGTGGTCAAGGTCACAATACACCAATAAACACTCACAGGAATGCTTTTAAAGCCATGTTCAGGACCTTCAACGATATACATTAATGTGCCCGCAATCACCGATAATATCATCACCGCAAATAGAAAGACCAAAATTTTAGGTCGGCTGTCTTTCAAGGCTTTGGTTAATTTATTCCCTTCACCAATATATCTTGTAATTTTAAGTATTCTAAATACGCGTAACAGTCTCAAGGCACGTATGGTAAGTAAAGCGTTTGTACCTACAATAAAAAATGACAGGTAAAGTGGAATTGTAGAAATAAAATCTATAAGACCATAAAAGCTAAAAATATAAGCTGAGGGTTTTTTTATTGATATTACTCGTAAAATATATTCTACTGTAAAGAAAATCGTAATCACCCATTCTCCAATATAGAAATAAGTGCCATACTTAATTTGCATATTAGCAACGCTTTCTAGCATTACCAAAGCCACACTTAATAAAATAAGTATTAGAAGAATTACGTCAAAAATTTTTCCCGCAGGTGTGTCTGCCTCGTATATAACCTCGTGTATTTTTGATTTCCAGGTATGTTTAGCAGGTTGTGTCAAAAATGAAAAGATTTTAGTAGGTAGTTGTTATAACTTCCAGATTTTCTGTAGAAAATTCGTTAAATGCCTCTGATTCAAATTCTAGTTCTATAACCCCGTAATCTCCTAAATCTCCGTACTTAGAGATCTCTTTTTTAGGTTTCAAAATTCTGATCGACTTAACCCATTCTGACTTTAATTGTTGAAAACCATTTTCTGTAATATTATATTTTTGGTCATTAGCAATTAAGACAATTAAAGGACGGTTCGTATGAATATGAGCAGAAACCCGACATAAATTAATAATAGAATCTTTTTTTAAGATATTAGAATTTTCTGTCTTTTGCGCTTCCTGAGCAAATAATGTTAAAGTGCTTAAACTAATGGTAAATAAAATATAAGTAAGTGCTTTCATCTAATTTATAAGTTGGTTTAAATCAACTGTTTTGATTATTTTTTTAACACGTAGATAGCTTTGAATGATGTGTTTAGCGTCAAGATTATCTTGCATAGGTGTGATTATGCGATGTAAAATTTCAGGATTATTCAGCTGAAAATTTAAATTATAGAAACCTATTCCCATAAACTTACCATCTTCAATTAAGATAAGACTGCGCTCATCTGAAGTTCTACCCCGATCAATAAGTGCAACACTACGATTTTTAAAACTGATTGAATTTATAAATTCGTCAACACGTTTATTATAATCTTCAAAACTTTCTTCTTCAAAGCAGGCTCCACTGCAGCTTTTATCTGTGCATCTGTCTTTTTGCGTATTGAGATTTGTTTTTGCTGCGCATAAATTATATTCTTCTATGATGCGCTCCAAATTTGTTTTAGCTACGTGAGCAGTCGCAAATGTTGCAATACTGTCTTTGCGTGCGTCTGCCTTTTCTATGCTCAGATTTATGTAACCTTTATCGTCTGTAAAACTTACTAATTGGGCTTTAAATTTTAATCTGCGATACGTGCGATTGTGAAGCGGTTTGTTTTTTTTAACCTCCTCGTTTTCCTTTAAAAGAGCGATAAGTTCGCTGCCGGTTTCTTCATAACTAATCGCCTGTACATCTTCCTGAATCTGTTTTGATTTGCGATTATCATTTGAAAAATGCTGGGTAACCCGTTTTTTTATGTTTCGGCTTTTGCCAATTAAAATAATTTTACCATTTGTATTATGCATATAAAAAACACCGGTTGTACTGGGTGTTTCTGCTATTAGATCCCGTAGTTTAGTGTCTATTTTCTTTTTAGGATTAAGCTTTATAGCTTCCTGAATGATTATTTTTTGACTGTCTTTTGCTAATAATAATTTAAAAAGTTTTACGGTGGCTAATGCATCTCCACTAGCACGATGACGATCTGTGATAGGTATACCCAGGTTTCTCACCAGCTTTCCTAAACTATAACTTTCCTGATCAGGTAGTAGGCTTTGAGCTAATTCTACAGTACATAAACTTTTACGTTGATAATCATATCCCAGACGATCAAATTCAAGCTGTAAGATTCTATAATCAAATTGAGCATTGTGGGCAACGATAATGCAATCCTGAGTAATCTCAATGATGCGTTTAGCAACTTCATAAAACTTAGGTGCATTGCGCAACATCTCATTATTAATGCCGGTGAGACCTACTACAAAAGCTTGTATAGGACGCTCAGGATTTACAAGACTTATAAATTGATCTACAACCTGATGCCCGTCATATTTATAGATAGCAACCTCGGTAACTCCCTCTTCATTATATTTTCCTCCTGTGGTCTCTAAATCGAGTATTGCATACATAAATTGCCTTCTATCTTAAAAACTGTATTTCAGTAATTCCTTAATTATAATTACGTTCTCCAAAAATAGCACTTCCTATGCGTACCATCGTACTGCCGTGGCTAATAGCTAATTTATAATCACCGCTCATTCCCATAGAAAGGGTATTAAAGCCGTGCTTAGTTTTAAATTGCTCATAGATTTTTTCTAATACTGAAAATTCACGTTTGAGTTGGTTTTCGTCATCAACAAAAGAAGCCATTCCCATAAGACCTATAACTTCTACATTAGGATAATTAGTCTTTAATTTATCACCGGTTAATAGTTCTATAGCTTCAGTAGGTTTCATACCAAATTTACTGTCTTCTTCAGCTATTTTAATTTGAAGCAAAACACGTATAGTTCGGTCGTTCTTTGCAGCCTCTTTGTCTATTTCTTTAAACAACTTTAAACGGTCTGCGCTGTGTATTAAACCCACGTATGGTGCCATATACTTTACCTTATTGGTTTGTACATGACCTATCATATGCCAGTCTATATCTTTAGGAAGCGAATCCCATTTATCGGTCATTTCCTGAATTTTATTTTCTCCAAAAACACGTTGTCCTGCATCATAAGCTTGTTGTAAATCTGCATTAGGCTTTGTTTTAGAGACAGCAACTAACGTAACATTTTCGGGTAAACTTTGTTTTATAGTTTTTAAATTTTCAGAAATGGAAGGCATATATATCTGTAATTATTTTGTGTAAAGGTAAGCAATTGCCTTGGGAGCGCATTGTTAGCATTTGCAAATTCAAAATGCCATTTATAGCAAGCAGTTACTTCACTTTATTAAAAATTAAATTTTTTAAAAGGAAAATAAGCTAAATCAATTTTGAATCCATCTTAAATTGCAGAAGCCCCATAAAGAATTTATGAGGCTTCTCTTTAATGAATTTTAAATTAGGCTAATTAAGGATTCTAAGCTTTTAATTTATACAAACTGTGCTGAAACCATTTCTGCCTTTCTGCTTTCACTATAATCATAAAAGCCTTCACCAGATTTGATACCTAATTTACCTGCACGTACCATATTAACAAGTAAGGGGCAAGGCGCATATTTAGGGTTTTTAAAACCGTCATACATCACTTCAAGAATAGATAAACAAACGTCAAGACCAATAAAATCTGCTAATTGTAACGGTCCCATAGGATGTGCCATACCTAGTTTCATAACGGTGTCAATTTCTGCCACCCCCGCAACATCATTGTAAAGTGTTTCTATAGCTTCATTAAGCATAGGCATTAAAATACGATTTGCTACAAATCCCGGATAGTCATTCACCGATACCGGATTTTTACCCAGCTGTTCAGATAATTTTGTGATAGTACTCAGAGTTTCTTTAGATGTGCTGTAGCCGCTAATAATCTCTACTAATTTCATTACCGGCACAGGATTCATAAAATGCATTCCTATAACCTGTGAAGGACGCTTAGTCGCTGCAGCGATCTGCGTAATTGATATTGAAGACGTATTACTTGCCAGAATTGTAGCTGGCTTACAAAATTCTTCAAGTTTTTTAAAAATATCAAGCTTGATGGTAAGGTTTTCACTTGCTGCTTCTACAACTAGATCTGCATCTTTAACGCCCTCTTTAAGTTGCGTTAAAGGCACTATATTTAAAAGCGTTTCGTTTTTCTTAGCTTCATCAATAAGTTCTTTAGAAACCTGTCTGTCAAGATTTTTTGTTATGGTTTGAATTCCATTTTTTAAAGAGTCTTCAGAAATATCAATCAGGTTGACTTTAAAGCCATTTTGGGCAAATGTATGTGCAATGCCATTGCCCATTGTGCCGGCACCTATTACAGCAATATTCTTCATTAAATAAGTTTTTTCAAATTAGCTAAAAATTGCAGGATTCCTGTAATTAGCTAAAGTAATTTATAAATTGTGTTGAATACCATAATGGTATTACTGTAAAGTTACGAATTTTTCAACGCTCCAGGCTTCAGGTTTTGCATTAAAAAGAACTTTAGTCTTGGCCCAGGTAGTTTTAAAAAGTTCACTGTTTCGATAGACTTCAAGTGCTTCAGTGCTGCTCCAATAGCTATGGGTGAAAAATATGTTTTCATTTTCGATACCATTTAAAAGCTCTAGAAATTCACAACCCTCAAATTTGCGTATGTGTTCTTTAACCTCATCAAAAAGAATTTTAAAATTCTCAATTTCTTCAGGTTTAAATTCCATTTTAACAAGACGTACTATCATAATTAGCAGACTAGAATTATTCAAAATTTACGGTTATCGTATCTCGGTAATCCAGACCAAAAAGGGTAGAAGCGCTGCCCACCGTGCTGGGGTTACTCTTGTATATTGCTAGTTCCAGGTAACCGGAAGAATTGAATAGCGCTATTTTTTTACCGTCTTCTTCGCGTTTTGTTTTTTCGATGTCAAAATTTATAGCATCACTGTATTTATCGTAGATTTTTTTAAAATGAGCACGGCGCGCCTGAATTGTAAAAACGCGGCTTTTACCTACTTCATCAAATAAACGGCGTGTAATATTTGTGATTACATTTCCGTAGTTATCTACATAAATGACATTACCTATAATCTGCTTTTGTTCATTATTAATAACAGGCATCAGTCCGGTAATTGCGCGTATTTCTTTAATAGGTTTGCCAATAACACCTAAAGTACCACCTCGCGCAATGTGACAGGCGACCTGTACAAAAACATCAAGTTCTGTGAAATTTGTCTTAATACGGTCGTGTATATTAATTTCAACAACTTCTTCAGGAACGATGGTGCGTGTAATCATAGACATAATCCCATTATTTGCACATATAAAATAGTGACCGTCTAGTTTTACTGCAATGTGTTTATTTTCTGGTGTTTGCTCAGAGTCTATACCTATAATATGAATGGTGCCGTCGGGAAAATTACGATAGGCATTTTGTATAATATATGCGGCTTCTGTTATATGAAAAGGTGACACATTATGTGAGATATCAACAATTCTGGCATCAGCCATTTCAGTATAAATAGCGCCTTTAACCGCACCGGCAAAATGGTCTTTTAAGCCGAAGTCTGTGGTTAATGTTATAATGGGCATAGGCGGTTTTGTTGATATTTTTAAAGGGTAGAGTAACTTAAATTAGTTACATTTGTTAAACACAAAACTAAAGATAATTAACTAGTTTCTTTATAAAATTCTTCCGCTTTTGAACGAACTTATCATTGAACTTTCAGAGATTACGCCAAGAGATTTTTTTGGTGAAAATAATATTAATATTGAGCTACTTAAGAGGTACTTTCCAAAATTAAAAATTGTTGCCAGAGGTAATAATATAAAAGCTTACGGCGATGAAGATCTTTTAGAAGAGTTTGATAAACGCATGACGATGCTTCTCGAGCATTTTGCCAAGTATAATAAACTTGATGAAAACTCAATAGAACGCGTTTTAACCAGTGAAAGCCGTGCAGATTATGAAACTTCACCGGCAAGTGGTGAGATTCTTGTGCACGGGGTAGGTGGTAAGCTTATTAAAGCACAAACAGCAAACCAGCGTAAAATGGTAGACCTTACACGTAAAAACGATATGGTTTTTGCGATAGGACCCGCTGGTACCGGTAAAACTTATACAGCTGTAGCTCTTGCAGTAAAAGCGCTTAAAGAGAAGCAGGTAAAACGTATTATTCTTACAAGACCAGCAGTAGAAGCAGGTGAAAATCTAGGTTTCTTACCGGGGGATTTAAAAGAAAAGTTAGACCCCTATATGCAACCCTTATATGATGCGCTTCGTGATATGATTCCACACGAAAAATTAGAGAGCTTTATTGAAAAAGGAGTAATACAAATTGCACCTATGGCATTTATGAGAGGACGCACACTTGACAATGCCTATGTGATCTTAGATGAAGCACAAAACACCACGCACGCCCAGATGAAGATGTTTTTAACTCGTATGGGCAAACACGCAAAATTTATGATTACCGGTGATCCTGGTCAGATAGATTTACCCAGACGTGTGATTAGTGGATTAAAAGAAGCATTACTGGTGCTTAAAGATGTTAATGGTGTGGGTATGATTTATTTAGATGATAAAGATGTAATACGCCACCGTCTTGTAAAAGAGGTTATAGCAGCTTATAAAGCCATAGAAAATAGAGATTAATATAGACGACTTATACTCCATGTCAAATAAAACCATCACCGATACCAATTATAATTTTCCCGGTCAGACACACGTCTATAAAGGGAAAGTACGGGAAGTTTACAGTCTTGAAAATGATCAATTAATAATGGTCGCTACAGATCGGCTGAGTGCCTTTGATGTAGTTATGCCAAAGGGAATACCGTATAAAGGTCAGATTTTAAATCAAATCGCCACAAAAATGATGCGCGATACTCAGGATATCGTTCCTAATTGGTTAGAAGCAACACCAGACCCGAATGTTGCTGTAGGTAAAAAATGCGAACCTTTTAAAGTTGAAATGGTTATTCGCGGATATATGAGTGGTCACGCTGCTCGTGAATACAAAGCTGGTAAGCGCATGCTTTGCGGTGTTGCACTTCCTGAAGGTTTACACGAGAATGATAAATTTCCTACTCCTATTATCACACCGGCAACTAAAGCCGAAATGGGAGATCACGATGAAGATATCTCCAAAGAAGATATAATTAAACGCGGTATTGTATCGGCAGATGATTATGCAGTTCTAGAAGATTATACCTATAAATTATTTCAGCGCGGTACCGAAATTGCCGCTGATCGCGGACTTATATTAGTAGATACTAAGTATGAATTTGGGAAAACTACAGATGGAAAAATTGTATTAATTGACGAGATACACACACCAGACTCTTCACGTTATTTCTATGCTGAAGGATATGAAGAACGTCAAATAAAGGGAGAAGCACAAAAGCAACTTTCTAAAGAGTTTGTACGCCAATGGTTAATTAGTAATGGTTTTCAAGGGCTAGAAGGGCAGAAGCTTCCCGTAATGAGCGATGCTTATATAGAGACGGTTTCTGAGCGCTATATTGAGTTGTATGAGAATATTACTGGAGAACCATTTGTTAAAGCAGACCTCTCTAATATAGATAAACGTATAGAAGATAATGTTTTAAGTTATCTTAACGGTTGATTTTTAGTAGATAAACAAAAAATTTAATGAACCGAAAAGCGTATTTTCCTTTTCGGTTTTTTTATTTGGAATATGGTAGAACTTAATAATTTTTTTTCAGAAGCGGCATCTTTTATATGGGGACTTCCGCTTTTGATTTTATTAATAGGTGGTGGCACCTATTTACTTATTTATTCGCGTTTTCTTCCTTTTAAATATTTTGTTCACGCAATTAATGTTTTGCGGGGTAAGTATGATAATCCTGATGATCCCGGTGAGATAAGTCATTTTCAGGCTTTAATGACGGCACTTTCTTCTACTATAGGCATGGGTAATATTGCCGGTGTTGCAGTAGCCATAGCCATAGGAGGTCCGGGAGCTGTTTTCTGGATGTGGGTAAGTGCAATTGTAGGAATGAGTACTAAGTTTTTTACCTGTACGCTTGCTATCTTATATAGAGGTAAAGACGATGCAGGAGAACTTCAGGGTGGTCCTATGTATTTTATTATGGAAGGTCTAGGCAAAGCCTGGAAACCACTCGCCATATTATTTAGTGTTGCAGGTCTGGTAGGTGCCTTACCGGTTTTTAACGTAAACCAGCTCACCCAGGCGATAAACGATATTCTGCTCGTTCCTAATGGATTTGCTAAAAGTTTTTCTACAGATTTAACTATAGGTATTGTACTTGCGGTAATTACCGGCGTTGTGGTTTTAGGTGGCTTAAACCGAATAAGTAAAACTGCATCGCGTATAGTACCTGTAATGGTAGGTCTCTATTTTATTGCTGTTCTCGCAATTTTATTTATTAATGCTTCGGAAGTGCCATTATATTTTAAGCTCATCTTTACAGATGCTTTTGCGGCTAATAACTACACAGGAGATCCTATGTTTGGTGGTGTTGTGGGAGCATTAATTGTGCTAGGAATTCGCAGAGGTGCATTTTCTAATGAAGCAGGTATAGGTACGGCTCCTATGGCTCACGGTGCAGCAAAAACAAATGAACCTATACGTGAGGGTTTGGTAGCAATGTTAGGCCCATTTATAGACACCATTATTGTTTGTACACTTACGGCATTAAGTATTTTAGTAACTGGTGTCTGGCAGACTAGTGAGGCAAATGGCGTAAGTTTAACCGCAAAGGCATTTTCTGATGCTATGCCTGGTTTTGGAGCGTACGTATTATTAATCTGTATAGCTGTTTTTAGTATAAGTTCGTTATTTTCTTACTCGTATTATGGTACAAAATGCCTTTCTTTTATATTTGGTACGAAGTATAAATACCTTTATAATTACTTTTACATAGGTAGTATATTATTAGGTGCGACTACATCATTAAGTTTAATGATTAATCTTATCGATACATTTTTTGCATTAATGGCGATTCCTACGATGCTTACTACACTTATTTTAGCTCCTAAAGTTATGGTTCGCGCCCGAGAGTATTTTAAAAAGGTAAGGGTATAATCTATTGGAAGCGTATAGCATTTAAGCTTTAACACTGCAATTTTTATAGCTTTGACCATTGTAGAAATGTACAAGTAATAACCACTCAACTATAGTTAAACGTCATTCGTCTACATTAAAACGTCAGGTTAACGTTTTTTACATGATTCAAGGTTAAGTTTTTTGCAACTTTACCCGATAACAATTTCCCATCTTATAGCTATCTAATGAAAAAACGAGTTTTATCTATATTACTTATTGAAGATGACCGTATTGAAGTCATGAAGCTAAAACGTGTTTTGAGCAAAAGTGATTTAAAACATCACTTAGTTGAAGCAAAAAATGGAGAGGAAGCGTTGACTATATTACAGGACAAAAGCAATTTGCCAGATATTATTCTTTTAGATCTCAATATGCCGAAGATTAACGGTATTGAGTTTTTAAAGATTTTAAAAAACGACTCTTACCTTAAATATATTCCTACTGTTATTTTAACAACTTCTAATAATCATAATGATGTAAAAGAATGTTATGAGATTGGTATTGCCGGTTACGTTTTAAAACCCTTAAAATACGAAGACTACGTAGAGAAAATAGAGAGTTTATTAGCGTATTGGAGTGTAAATGAACTTATACATATTTAATGAAAGGTGTAGTTTTTACTGAGTTCTTAGAACTTGTCGAAATAAAGTTTGGTATGCAGATGGTAGATGACATCATCACTGCTTCAGACCTGGAATCTGGAGGAGCTTATACCGCAGTAGGAACCTACAAATTTGGTGAGATGGTTAGCCTACTTACCCAATTGAGCAATAGAACCCAATTATCTATTGATGATTTGCTCTATACCTATGCACAGCATTTTTTCACCGTAATAAAATCAAGTTATCCTGGTTTTTTAGAGAGTTATTCAGATCCTATAGAGATGCTATCTTCTATAGAAGATCATATACACGTTGAAGTGCTTAAAATTTATCCTGATGCGCAATTACCTACATTTAAAACACTAGAAAAGTCAGAAAATACATTAACTTTAGATTATCTATCTAGTCGTGCCATGTATAGTTTTGGGTTAGGTCTAATGCACGAAACCTTTAAATTTTTCAATATAGATTTTAATATTCGATTAGAGAAACTAAAAGAAGACGGTACACACGTAAGATTTTTTATTGAAAGAAAAAATGGATACAGTAAATCTAGAAGTCTATAAGCGCATTATCGAAAGAGAGCGTGCAGCTCGAAAAATGGCCGAAAGTATTCTTGAGGCAAAATCGTCTGAATTGTATTCGATTTCTCAGGAACTTAAAAAATCTAATGATCGCTTACAATCCTCTATTTATCAAAAAAATTCAGAGTTAAAAGGATTATTTGAAAGTCTTGTTGATGCCTATGTTGTAATAGACTTAGAAGGTTATGTACTTAAGATGAATAGTGCGGCTGTAAAACTTCTAGGTTATGATGCAACTCTTGAAACTGTTTTCTTACCTAATTTAGTTCCTGCAAGCGAGAAAGATAAAGTTGCTACAGGTTTTAAAGATTTAATCAAGTCCGGTAACATCACAGACTTTAAGATTACTATCGTTACTAAAGAGCAAAAAAACTGTTTGGTACATATAAATGCAAGTGTAATTTGTGATGAAAATGGTAATATCGTTGCTGCACAGGGTATTGTGAGAGATATTACTTCAGAAGAAAAAAAGGCCCAAATAATTAAAGAACAAAAGCGCCAATTAGAGTTTATTGTTAACAGCTCTCCGCTAGGTATTGCACTAACTACAAACGGTCTAATAGATCATTGCAATGCCAGTTTTACCCGTATACTTGGTTATTCCGAAGAATATATAAAAGGAAAAAGTCTAAAATCTATTACTGTAGCTGCAGAACAATCTGATTATGAAGAGAAGAGCGCTTTACTACATCAAGGAGATTTAGATTCTTTTTCAACCACCATTAAATACATCACTAATTTAGGTGAGATCATAACCACAAAAATTAATGTAAGTAGTGTTAAAGATCATAATGATCTGAGATTACGTCAGGAGGTGGTTACTATTGAAGATGTTACAAAAGAACTCTTAGCCCAAGAAAAACTTAAAGAGTCTGAAAATAGGCTTTCTGCACTCATTCTTAAGTTACAAAGTGGGATTTTACTGGAAGACGAAAATAGAAAAGTAGTGCTCACAAACCCTATGTTTTGTGAAATGTTCGGAGTACCTATGACACCTGAAGCTATGATAGGTTTAGATTGTCAAAATGCTGCAGAACAAGCCAAAGATTTATTTATTAACCCCCAGGATTTTATTAATCGCATAGCTGAAATATTAGAAAATCGGCAATTAGTAACTGGAGACGAACTGGTTCTCAAAGACGGTAGAATATTTTCTAGAGATTTTGTTCCCGTTTATTCTAACGAAAAATATAAGGGTCATCTTTGGAGTTATACAGATGTTACACTTAACAGACGCTATAAAGATAATCTTCAAAAACAAAAAGAAAAGTACAGTAGTATTATTGCAAATATGAACCTGGGGCTTCTTGAAGTTGATATTGAAGATCGAATTTTAATGGCAAACCAAAGTTTTTGTGAACTTAGCGGCTATAGTGAAGAAGAACTTTTAGGAAAACAAGCAGCTCAAATATTTCTCAATGAAGATAGTGCCACTGTAATTAAAGAAAAACATGCTGTGCGTTCTAATGGTGTATCTGACTCGTATGAGGTAGAAGCGATCATTAAAAACGGAGAACGTCGAAACTGGTTAATTAGTGGCGCTCCTAATTTTGATATTAATGGTAAACTTATAGGAAGTATAGGTATACATCTTGATATTACAGATTTAAAAAACCTCGAGCAACAGAAAGAGTCCCTTCTAAAAACACTTGAAAAAAGCAATCAGGAATTAGAAGAATACGCACACGTGGTCTCGCACGATTTAAAAAGTCCGTTGCGCAGTATCAATGCATTAGCAAGTTGGATAAAAGAAGACAATGCAGCTATTCTTGATGCTCAAAGTTTAGAGAATTTTGATATTCTGGAAAGCACACTGGAAAAGATGGAAAATCTAATTTCAGGAATTTTAAATTATAGCAGTATTCAAATTGAGAATATAAAAGATGAGGATACAGATGTAAATGTAATTATTAAGGATATTCAAGAATTAATTTTTGTACCAGATCACATTAACATTATTACAGCTACAAATTTACCTACTATAAATGTTGATAGAACAAGGCTTCAGCAGGTTTTTCAAAATTTAATAGGCAATGCCATTAGATATAGTGATAAAGAAGAAGGTATTATTGAAATAGGTTATCAGGAAGATGCAGAATATTATATATTTTCTGTTAAGGATAACGGTATTGGTATTGAAGAGAAGTATCACGAAAAAATATTTAATATTTTTCAATCACTTACAGATCACAAAGAATCAACAGGAATTGGTCTATCTATTGTTAAAAAAATTGTCAATCTATATCAAGGTAGAATATGGGTTGAAAGCACACCTACTGTAGGTAGTACTTTTTACTTCAGCCTTAAAAAAAGTTAGCGATGCATATTCAACAGGGAAGTTTAGACAGCGAGGGGAATTGGAGTCATTTAAACAGCGATGTTTTATTAAAAAATCCGCTGGTTCTTATTTTTGCTAACAGATACGTTCTCGAAGACGAAGCAATATTTAATATAATGCGCGATCTATTTCCCGACGGGCATTTAATTTTTGGATCTACAGCTGGAGAAATATTAGGTTCTCAAGTAAACGATGGCGGACTTGCATACACAGCTATTGAATTTGAGAAGTCGTCATTCAATATACTTTCAGAAAACATACTCAATCATAGTAAAGATGCGGTTGCAGCCGGTAAGGCTTTAGGTCTCAAAGTAAATAAAGAGGGTCTCAAGCATATTTTTGTAATTTCTGAGGGAAGCTTTGTAAACGGTAGTGAGCTAATTAAAGGTATAGAAAGTGTTTTACCAGATGAGGTCGCTATAACGGGCGGACTTTGTGGTGATGATGCACGATTTAACAGAACACTTGCAGGATACAATAAGCCGGCGGCTGAAGGAGAAATTATAGGTATTGCGCTTTACGGTCAAAGTTTAGAAATAAGCTTCGCCAATTATGGGGGTTGGTTTCCTTTTGGTCCAGAACGTATTATAACTAAGTCTAAAGGCAATGTTCTTTATGAATTAGATCATAAACCGGCATTAGATCTTTACAAATCCTATCTGGGTGATAAAGCCGCAGAGTTGCCCACATCTTCTTTATTCTATCCTCTAAGTGTGCAATCTCAATTAAAAGAAAGACCATTAGTGCGTACCATTTTAACAATTGATGAAGCCGAGAATACGATGATTCTAGCGGGAGATGTTCCCGAAGGTTCTAAGGTTAAATTAATGATGGCTACCGTAGACGGTATAATTGATGGGGCTTGTGAAGCAGCAAAAGAAGCCACTAAAAACCGGAAGACAGACGCCCAGTTAGCGATACTCGTTAGCTGTGTAGGTCGTAAACTGGTGATGCATCAGCGAGTAGAAGAAGAGGTAGAAGAAGTTATTGAGGTTATAGGTAAACAGGCAGTTGTAAGCGGTTTTTATAGTTATGGGGAGATGGCGCCGTTCTCAGATAATAATCAATGTGAGTTACATAACCAGACGATGACGTTAACCTTAATAAGTGAATAAATGAACACACTCTTAAACAGGCAAATACGTAAGCACTTATTAAGTAAGGGAATTGAAGTTAACGCAGAGCTTAATTCATTTTTAAGTGCAGTTGACAGCTCATACACGAATTATGAAGAGCAGTTGGTTATGGTACAACGCGCCATGTCTTTAAGTTCAGACGAACTTTCTGCTGCTAATCTTAGTCTTAAAAAAGAGATGAGCCAGCAACAAGAAATTATACAAAGTCTAACTAAAACTATTGCTACACTTCATAAATATGGTAATAACGACACTCCCGTAAATGTAGCAGATAATGTAGATGTAGAAAATGATGGTCTGGAGCTTGCTCGTGTTATAGATAATCAAACACGTGAGATTATTGCTTCTAATGAACAACGCGATAAATTGCTGGAAGAGTTAGAACGACAAAATAAAGAGCTTAATGATTATGCACATATTGTTTCTCACGATCTAAAATCACCTTTAAATAGCATAAATGCGCTAACAAGCTGGATTATTGAAGATTATAAAGGTATTTATGATGATAACTGTGGAATAAATTTAAATTTAATTTTAGAACACGTTGAGCATATGAATAGTTTGATTGAAGGTGTCCTGGAGTATTCAAGTATAGATAAAAATCAGGGAGAATCTTATGAGGTAGATTTGAATGAAATGTTGATGCGTTTAATCACAAATATGAGTATACCAGACCACTTTACTATTACTGTAAATAGTAAACTTCCTGTGGTTACCGGTAACTCCTACCGTTTCCAACAACTGTTTCAGAATTTAATTCAAAACGCAATAAAATACAACGACAAAGAATCTGGTACGATATCAATTGATTTTATAGAACTAGATACAAATTTTCAATTTAGTATAGCAGATAATGGTATAGGCATTGAAGCTAATTATTTTGATAAAATTTTTCAGCCCTTTCAAACATTAGAAAATGATTTTAAGTCAAAAGGTATAGGTTTATCTATAGTTTTAAAAATTATTAAATTTTATAAGGGTAGTATTTGGCTTGAATCTGAATTAAACACGGGAACGACGTTCTATTTTACCTTACCGAAACATTATGATGGAAAAGCCTGATTTAGAGAAAATAAAGCAAATAGCAGGTGATAGCGATGAACTCGTACAGCAATTTATCGCAATTATAAAAGAAGAACTTCCGCAGGAAATAAAACTTTACAAAACACATCTTGAACATAAGGATTATTTAAAATCTGCCGAAGATGTACACAAATTAAAACATAAAATAAGTATATTGAATCTAAGTTTGGGATATGAGCTGGCAATTGCATATGAAAATGAATTGCGTGCCGGTAATGCTGAATCTGCGCTTGTCTTTGAGAATGTTCTTACAGCAATGACGCAGTTTATAGAAAAATTTTAAAAGCATATTTTATGAATTGTATTATAATAGATGATGAGGCATTAGCACGAGCGATCATAAGCAGTCACTGCTTAAAAGCCGAAGATCTTAATATAGTTTCAGAATTTGATAATGCCATTGCAGCTATAAAATATCTAAATCAACATACTGTAGATTTAATATTTCTAGATATTCATATGCCAGATTTTACGGGTTTTGATTTTATACAAACATTAAAAAATCCGCCTAAAATAATTTTGACTACTTCAGACCGCAACTTTGCAATTGAGGCTTTTGAGTACGAGTGTATTGTAGATTATTTAGTAAAACCGGTAGAACTCCCTCGTTTTTTAAAGGCGGTTGAGAAATCTAGGCAGGTACAGGCAGCTGTTGCATCAACTGCTATAGAACAGCCGCAGTCTAGTGCTAAAGAATCTAAAAGTGAAGAAGGTTCAGACTTGTATGTAAATATTGACCGTAGATTAATAAAAATCAACTTTGATAGTATTCTAATTATTGAAGCAAAAGGCGATTATATACTTATAAAAACAGAAACAAAAAACTACACCGTTCATTCTACATTGAAGAAAATTGAGGATAAACTACCAGATAGTAAATTCTTAAAGATACACAGGTCGTTTGTAATTAACTTTCATAAGATTATAGATATAGAAGACAATAGCGTTTTAATCGCTAAGGATGTCATACCCATTAGCCGTTCTAACAGGCCGATACTTATGAAACGTCTTAATTTACTTTAAAGAGTAAAACCTACCACTGGTCTACACTTAAAAACCATCTAACGAATTCTTGAATTTCAATTTTGAATCTTCTCTAAATTTGGATTAAATACCAGATTATGAGAACACAATCTCTTGTCATATTCTTAAACACGCTATTCAATAACGCGGCAAAACGCTGTTGCTTAGATAGTTTTATAATTTCTAAAGTAAGACTTTGAAGACTTTAGGAGATGGTATATGGATTCAGAATTTTAATTCGGGTTCCTATTTATTCACGGAAAATATTCCGTAGTAAATACAATTACAAAATGTAATCATTCAGCTTTATCTGATGATTTTGATTTTATAGTTTAGTTAGTTGGTTTGTTTTTTTAAGCAGCGTTTGGAGAGGCGCTGCTTTTTTTATGTCTATAATTAATAATTTAGGATAGCTAAATAGTTTAAAGTATATAGTATTAATAACGTAACCACCGTACTCACAAAAATAGATCCCTGCCAGAAATAAAGTCTAGAACCCCATTGTTTGTGATTTTTAGCTCCTAGAATATTTATGTTATAAGTGCTTATAATTTTCCAATAAAGTACAGTGACAACTAAGAAAATAGCTACTGCCAATATTACAATCCAGATCGAACCCATATTTTTAGTTTAGATAAATATAAGAATTTAATCATTAAGCGTTTATTATTAAGGTAATAGGGTTTTTTAAAAAAATTGAGCTTAAATCAAAACCTTATGGGTAGAGCACTTTATATTATAGACATCAAGTCTGTTCTAGTACCTCACTGTAGGCTTTACAGTCAATGCACATGCTCTAAATTTTCGTTTCTTTTAGCTAAATTATAATAAAAGAATCTGAACTTTAGTCTCTAATATTTTTTTCTATTAAAGTAAAAAGCCTGTTGTTTTCTAGAAGAGGAAACAACAGGCTTTTTAGATTCTAGACATTAATTCAATTTAAACGGCTATTTTAGAAAGTTTATTTCTTAAATATGGGTTTGTCAAATGGTAACCAGCGAACGAGTAGACCTACTTCGCCAAATTCAAATCCACTTGCGAGTTCAGAAGCGATATTACTGTACTTGCCGTATGCTGAAATTTGCAACTGCGACGATGCTGCATAAGTGAGGTTTAGTTCTGCTCTAAAAAGTGAAGTACTTTTTAAATCTTCTACAAATTGATATCCACCGGCAGCAATTGCGTGAATATTGAATTTGTTTATTTTCTGAAGCATTAAGTCTGCAAAAATCTCTGTTGCCTGGTATTTTGACGGACTAAAATACAATTCATTAATCTGTTCCTTATAGCCTAAATACTGGTAGTTAAAACCCATTTTTAATGCAGGTTTTTTTGTTAAGCCGTAGTATAGTGATGTAAATAAAAGATTACGGTTGTTTTTGTCAGACTGAGCCGTATAAATCATTGAAGTGTACCATCCCAGGCGGGTTGTTATACCCCAATTGTAATTAAGTAAATAGTTGTTTAATGCAATTTTTTCTTCAATCAACTGGGCGTTAAAATTTTGTAATTCACGTTTGTAGCCTATTTCTAAATTTTGACGTATAAACGGTTTTGTTTTAAGACTAATACTTGCTTGCCAGTCTGTATAATCCCGGTCAAATGTAAGTGCTTTAATTAAACCAGCACTCGTTTGTAAATCATAACCGGGAGCAAATTGATAATTTAGTTTAAGTCCCATTTCGTAGGCTTGAGCTTCCTGACCACTAATGCCATTTTTTGTTATGCGATAGCCATAATTAGCTTCGGTTTGAAAGGATGTTGACAGCGGTAATGCTGCGTTAAAACCATAACTGTATGCTGTATTTTCCCCGTTGTCTTTAGTGATTGAAGCACGTGCTCCCAGAACCGGTGCGTAGGTAAGATCTAAGGTTTTAACTAATCCCTTAGCATCTGTCTGACCTTCATAAAATTCTAAGGTCTTATTTGCATAAGCATAAGATTTTAAAGGTTCGTCGTTTGCGCGATACGCGTTTGCAATTCCTAAATTCCCATCAAAAGATGTTGTATCCTGAGCTAAAATAGTTTGATAGGTTGTAATTGATGTTTTAAAATCTCCTGTGTACATACCCAGCATAGCCTTTAAAGCCAGTATAGATTTATTAGTAGGATATTGAGTTACTAAATTTTCAATTTTAGATTGAGCCTCCTTGTATTTAGCATTCCATATTAAAGCTTGCATATAGCGTTCTGCCGCAGGAATAAATACCAGAGAATCATTTTTGAATTCCTGTGCCATTTTATAGGCCCCAGTGGCAGTACTCAAAGCCGATTTTTCATTTTCAGCAAGGTGATGTAACAGTGAGATTCCAATCTTACCTGTTATGCTATCTTTTTTAGATCCTGTAAAACCAGTATAGATAGCAGTAGCATCTGCAAAATTCTTTTCTTTCAAATAAATATTAAGCTGATTAAGCTGTGTATCGCGATCTCTAGGAAAATCTACCAGATTAGAATCGAGTAGAGCAAGTGCAGATGCAGTAGCACCTTGTTTAGCTAGTTCTCCGGCTTTTCCCAGCCGTATATATTTACGGGAAACCAAAGCGTTAGGATTGCCGGGACTTACCTCAAGCGCACGCTTTATATAATCTAATGCCGGGTCGTATTTTTTTAAGTTAGAAAGTGTGTTTGCATAACCAAGTAGGGCTCCAAAGTTTGTGGGATTTTTTACAACTAAATTTTTATAGTAAGGAGCAGCTTCCTCAAATTTTGAGTTCCATAATAAGGCTTCAGCATAATTTAATTCTATTTCTAAATCATTAGGAAATTCAACAAGCATTTTTTCAAAAAGTGATAATGCTTCTGCAGGATTACTTCCTAAACCTAAGGCACGTGCATAACACAATTGTGCGGTTTTATTATCGGGGTATTGTTTTAATAGTTGGGCAAAGAAAACTTGTGCTTCGGCATTTTTGCCTTCCTCTAAATAAGTAAAGCCTTCCTGCATGTCTTGTGCAGTGGTAGTAAAGATTGTAAAAAAAAGAATAACGAGTGTAATTGTAAATTTCATGACTTCGATTTGGTTGATGCAATTTAGGGGTATAATTGCCAATTTTAATCTATAGCGTATAACCATTCATCTATACTTATCTGCCACTCACGGTATTTGTGCATATCAGCGTTCTTGTTAAATCAAAACTACAGCTTTATTTAGGCTAAGTTATTAGCTTTTAGTAGTTAAGAATCGTTTTTTAGAATTTTTATTGTATAACGAAGTTTAGCCACCATTCAACTACAGTAAATCACCATCTACCGAAAATCCTCAAATTTAAATCCCTTCCTTATAGAAATTTGCATCATAAAATATAAGCCGCAGCTTATTTAGAAACGACCTATAAAAATGATCGCAATTCCTTTTGTACAGAAAAAAATTACACCTCAACAACTTTTTATGTTGAGCGCGCTTATAGTAAATGCAGGAAACTATGTTTATAATTTAGTCTTAGGTAGATTATTAGGCCCTGCAGCCTTTGCAGATGCGGCGATAATTATAACGTTACTGTTAGTGTTATCATTTGCAGCGATGACTTTTCAATTAGGCACAGCGCGGTATATGGTTCTATTAGAGAATCAGGATAAAATTTCATTTTTAAATACTATAAATAAATGGGGGTTGCGGGTAGGTCTGGTTCTGGGAGCTTTATTTATTGTTTTTGCTGAAAATCTACAGGTGCTTTTTCAAACGGAATCTAAAGCGATGTTTATCGTATTTGGAGTTGCGGTCCCTCTGTATTTTATTATGAGTATTAACCGTGGAATTTTTCAGGGAAACCAGGATATGTTGTCGCTTGCAAAAACGTATCAATTTGAGATGTGGAGCAGACTGGTACTTACATTGCTGTGTATTTTAATATTTAAAGAAAACCCCGCTATTGGGGTGGCGGTAGGCGTGGGGCTTTCGTTATTTATCGCTCAGTTTCCTAAAAGTAAACAAAAACAAGTTACCGCAAAGGCTACAAAACTTGATACAGATTTAAAAGCTGAAGTGTTACGGTTCTTTTTAATAACTGCATTTTATGAAGGTACTCAAATACTCATTAACAATAGTGATATCCTTATGGTGAAGCATTACTTTGATAGTTATGAAGCCGGTTTATATGCCTCTTTAGCACTTATAGGACGCGTTGTTTATTTTGTAGCCTGGATGTTTGTTATGGTTTTGTTACCGGTAGTAGTAGAGAAGCACAAAAAAGGAGAAGATACTAAAGCGATACTTTTAAAATATGTAGGTTATATAACTATTCTAGCAGTTTCAATTATTCTTATCTGTTTTGCAGCACCAGAACTTATCGTAAATCTGTTATTTGGAGAAGCGTATATAGAAGTCGCATCATTACTAGGTCCTTATGCTTTAGCGACGGGTTTATTTGCAATCGCAAACCTATTTGCATACTATTTTCTTTCTCTTGGAAAATACGTGCCTGTATTTATTGGTCTTGTAGGAGGAATCTTTCAAATATCTTTTATAGTATTTTTTCACGATAGTTTACTCGAGGTAGTGATCGCTCAAAATGCTGCTATGGTATTTCTTGTAAGTGCTCAAGTTGTCTATTTCTTATTATTCAACAGAACTAAAAATTCTTTTACACGGTTGTAGGAAATAATAAGTAAAAGACTTTAATTCTGTAAGAAAATGTTAAAATAAATAAATTAATATGTATTTCATCGAATATAATTGCTAGTTAAAGGTTAACGGCGTTATATTTACGGTGTAATACAAAACAAACCCACTTATGTCTAAAATATTTTCTGTAATCTTATTTTTATTTGTGTGCTCATTGAGTTTTGCAAATACATCTGAAACGGGCATTACTTCAAAAAAAAATAACAAATACGCTGTACAAGAAATCGTTAAGTCTGATGAGGTACGGGTAGATTCCATAAATAATGATTTAAAAGTTTCTAAAGATATTGCGTCAGAATTACCTGATGCTGTATTACGATTACACGATCTTAAAAAAGTAAAATTTAGAGGTGAAATTATTTATACTCGTTCACCCTTAGAACTTTCAACCTTAAAATCGCATATTAAAACAGCATAATATAAATTAGCCAGTGATCCCCAAATCATAGTGAACCCAAAATAAATTCTTAACCCAAATTATAATAGATTATTACAATTACAACAATCCCCTAATTTTAAATTAATAACACTCACAGAACCCCAAATCAAGTGTGTAATTTAAAAAACAATTACAGCGATTACCCCAAATCGTAATAGATTATTAAGAATTTAAGTTGGGAGAAAGGCCCGTTGCGCAAGCACGGGTTTTTCATTTTATACCTATTAGTATACTATCTATCACTTTCTTCAAGTGAAACAAGCATTCTCAGTCCAGCTGATTAAAATTCCATTAAACGCCTTTAAAATACCACTCGTCTACATAGTATTACGTGCTAACGTTTTTTAACCGAAAACTTTTCTGCTTAGTTGCAAATTTGTATCAGAATTAAAAAACAAATCAGATGAAATTAGCAATTGTTACTGCATTCCCTCCAAGTAAAGTGACTTTAAATGAATATGCCTATTACCTTGTAAAAGCATTTAGAGCTAATCAAGAAGTATCAGAACTGGTTCTTCTTACAGATGTGTCTTCAGAAATTGCTAATACACATTTAGATGTAGAAGGTTGTCAAGTGACTGTAAAATCGTGCTGGAGTTTCAATAGCTATTCAAATATTGTATCTGTAGTGCGCGCATTAAAAGAAACAAAGCCAGACGCGGTTCTATTTAATCTTCAGTTTATGAAGTTTGGAGATAAGAAAATACCAGCAGCATTAGGTCTTGCATTGCCGGGAATTTGTAAGCTTATGGGATTGCCTACAGTCGTATTGTTACACAATATTATGGAGCAGGTAGATCTTAATGAAGCGGGTTTTACAGCAAATAAATTTATGCAGCGCGCTTATAATTTTATAGGCACCCAGCTTACTAAAATGATTCTAAAAGCAGATTTTGTTGCCCTTACCATAAGTAAATATGTTAGTATTCTTCAAGAAAAATATACGGCCAGTAATGTAGGTCTTATACCGCACGGAACGCTAGAATTACCTGCAGAGCCTAGCTATGAACTTCCTGCAGGGCCTTTACGTGTAATGACTTTCGGAAAATTTGGAACGTACAAAAAAGTAGAAATGCTTATTGAAGCGGTAGAACACCTTCGTAAGGTTGTAGATCTTGATATCGAAATTGTTGTGGCTGGTACAGATAATCCTAATGTGAAAGGCTATTTAGATGGTGTACAAAAACGTTATGCGCACGTAAAACAATTAGTTTTTACAGGTTACGTCGCCGAAGAAGATGTTCCTAAACTTTTTGAAGAGAGTGCTGTTGTTGTGTTTCCATATACTTCTACAACAGGAAGTAGTGGTGTGCTGCATCAGGCGGGTAGCTACGGTAAAGCAGTGGTTATGCCAGATTTAGGAGACTTAGGAATACTTTCTCGGGAAGAGGGGTATGAAGCTCGCTTTTTTGAGCCAAACAATGTAAACGATCTTGCAAAAGCTTTGAGTGAAGTTCTTGTAGATCAAAATTATAGAACCCGTATGGGGCAGGCAAATTATAAAGCTGCTACGGCATTACCTATGGATGCTATTGCCCAAAAATATATTGAAGTTTTCAAACAAATCATCAGCCGTAAAGAACAAAAAGCAAGTAATGATTTAATTATCGTTCGGTAGTCTTTCGCCCCCAATTGATTTGGTTGAACTCCTTTCGCTTTCCCTAGAGCGTTTGGAGTTCTTTTGATTTTAATGATTAATAGTCCTAAATGTTAGATTTACACGCGGTTCAGTAACTCGCTTAGTGGGAGGTAATCTATGTAACCAGTGGTCTTGCGTTTGGTCTTTCATTATAAGTAGGCTTCCATGCTCCAGAAATACATCAATTCGCTCTTTAGTATCTTTGTGTTTGAAGGCAAATTTTCGACCAGCGCCAAGACTTATTGAAGCGATTGCTCCGTGTTTTTGGAGATCTTTCTCAGCATCACTGTGCCAGCCCATTCCCTCATTGCCATCGTGATAAAGATTTAATAAGCATGAGTTAAATGTTTCTCCGGTTCGTTGTTCTGTTTTTTCTTTTAACTCTAGTAATTCTGCTGTCCAGGGTAAGGCAGACTTGGTTGTTTTAGAGTAGGTATACTCAAATGGTTTATCACCATACCAGGCAACTTTACGTTTTGTAATAATTTTTTTACCAAAAATTAAGGCTTCATCATTACGCCATTCAATTGTAGTTAAGAGTTTATTTAAATAATCGTTAGCAGCTTTTTCGTCTATGAGCTTTCCGTAATAATTTACAGTACCATCCCGGGGTAGTAAATTTTTTGTTGCGTCTGGTTCAATATCGAATAGTTTCATTTTCCTTTTTTGAAAAATATACGATTTCCAGCTATTTTTGAGTAGCACATTTAAATAAAAAGTTGCGTTTTCTATTTAAAAATTAAGGAGCTTTAGTGTGTTGCTTAATAACTTCAACAGCTTTTTTAGCTTCGCCATTTTCTTTATAAAGACCAAAATGTTTTTGCTGGGCTTTACGCCAGGGCAGTCTACCCACGACAGAAGTAGGGATTTCTGTAAAATCATACAACGTCCAGAGTGTGTAACTCAATTTATTTTGATTAGCAAAGCTTAAAAAATCTGTATAATAATCAGCTTGTTTTTGCTCACTTGCGCCCAGCGGATTCCAGATTCCTGAATAGGTAGAGAGCCCAAATTCCTGTAACATTAAAGGCTTATTCGTTTTTGACTTCAATTCCTGAAATTCGCTTTTAAAACTTTCAAAACTTTGATAGGAGTGAAAAGAAACGAGATCTACAGACTCAAGCAGCAAGTGAGCCGATTTTAGATTAGACCAGCCTATGGTAAGATCTGTTTGAGGATCAAGCTGTTTTATATGTGCTAAATGACTTTTTAACCAAAACTGCACCAGTTGTTCACCTCGCGAATCAAAATCAAGATTAGGTTCATTTTTTATATCCCAACAAACGAGTGCTGGGTGTCCCTTTAAAGCGTTTACAATTTTTCTGGAATGCTTAAAGGTATTTGACCAGTCGATTACAGAATAATCTCCATAAAAATCAAATAAGGTAACGATGACCTGAAGCTGTTCTTGCTGAGCAACATCCATCAGAATTTTTAGTTTTTCTAATTTTTCAGTTTTTATATCTGCTTCTCCAAAATCTTTATAGCCTACAAAAACCCGAATCGTATTAAAACCTAGAGATCTAATTTTCTTAAAATCTACACGCAACGTGTTTTGATCAAAGGTTTCCCCAAAAGTGTCCCAGGGACTATTTTCAGGATAATAATTAAGTCCATTATGGTGTTTGGTTTGTTTATTAACTGCTATTCTTTTAGTAATAGAGGCACTAGTTTTTGATGGAATTTTCACAAATTGTCTGATGCGCCAAAAACCATCTTCTAAAAGCATTACCACACGGTAGCTTGCGCTTGTTTTTTCTTCTAGAAGTAATTTTTCTTCTTTAAACACACGCTTTACCTCTACGACATTATTATCTGTAAAACCTATTAATTGACCATCTGCGCTGTAAAACTCTAGTTTGAGATCGTGACTTAATGTTGTCGCTTCAATACGCGTATTTACAGAATTGTTTATATTAATGAGGGTGTCAAGTTTTTGTTTGGCATTTTCTGTATAATAATCTTCAAGTCCTTTTTGTTCACCGCTATTAAATGCTACTTCCCGTACATACCACGCATTAAGATAATCTTGTGCTACTCTTTTCTGAGTAGGTTTTTCTAAAGGTCTGCTAGGGTTTAGTGTATCACTCCATATTAAATGCGGCTTGTATACGCTTTCACTCTTGAGAGATAGGTTGAGCATTTTACTTTTGTCTGCTCCTGTATTTAAGTAGGTAATGACCTGACTAATCGCTGAAACGATTAAAAGATTTAACCCTATAAAGGTTAAAATTAGCAGTGCTCTGTATATGTTTTTAGTTTGATTTTTCACAACAGTTCTACAGCTTCTAATTTGTGAGTAACTCCTAAAACTTCGATAGTAAGTGTATAATTACCAGATTTATAAAAATCTTTTTTAAGCTCAAATGTAACAGTACCTGATTCTGTTTTTTTAGCAACAGTATCTGCTTTACCGTCTGGCCCCATGATGTTTAAAGTAACCAAAGTCCCTTCTGCGAGTATTTGATTAAGACGTCCTTTTAAGGGTCCTACTTTTAAAATTCTAGTGTTAGAATCCCAGTTGGTTATAATTTCTGTCAACGCGGGTTCATACGTAATGTTTATTGTGTTGCTTTGAGCAATACCGGTAATGTAGGCGGTAACTTGCCAGATTTCTGATTTTGCAGGATGTAATAATCGAGCTTGTGCACGACCATTTATTGTATTTCCAGAGGTTTGTAAAACATCACCGCTACTGGTATGCACCACAAAATTTACCAGAGTAGCATCCGGAATTATATTTCCGTAGGTGTCTTTTATAATACTTGATTCAAAGGTGGTAATCTGATCACTATCTGCAAAACTGTTTGGTCGCGAATAGTTTATTTTAAATGGTGTAGCCAAATTCGCGTCTATATAAATAGTCTGTAGTTTTGAAGTAATATTGTTGCTATTAGCTGCTGTAAATAGGCGACCCGATTTAGTAGTGGAATAGATATTTTTCCAACTTATAAAATTCTGAACCTTCAACTCCTCCTGCTTTTCTATAGTTTCAATAGCAGTAGTTAACGTAACTATTGTATGATCTGGTAAGGGATTATCAAATTGATCTGTAGGCAGTAGTGTAAGCTGAGCAAAATCATCGCCGCCCGCAGCAATGCGCTGTGGACCCAGGTAGGACTCTAGTTTTGCAACAGCTTCAGGATTTGTAGTGATATTTAAGATTCCATCACTTATTTTTTCAGAATTACTCACTAAAACCCAGTTTAAAATACCGCTCATCCTGTTTAACGGACTTCCGATTGTAAATTTAATTTGCTCGTTTATATCTGTAGAATCTGGCTCTATAATTACCGTAGCGAGTGCCGTGGAAATAATAAGATTTAAATTTTCAGCATTTCCTTTAAATCGTAGCTGTATGGGTTTTCCGGCTTCAAATTGATTTTGGGTTGTAAGTAGTTCTATGCTAGCAGACTCAACGGTATCTTGAGGTTTTATCGAAAAACCTAATAGCAAAAGGCAGCAAATTACCCATATATGTGTTGAGAATTTCTGAATCATCGCGGATTACCAAGATAACTATTGATTTCTACTTTAAGAAAACCACCATTAGAAAGCTTGACTTTTGAAGCACTTTCCTGGTTTTTATTTCGGTTAGGAACCACTTTACGCGCTATTTCTGTGTTAGGAAGCCCATTTACAAAAATAGCCTGCATCGATTCACTAATTAGTTGGGTTTTGATATTGTCTAAGGTCAGGGTAAGACGTTGTTTACGTTGCTGGCGAACCCCTTCTTGTAAAAAATAATGTGATACCCATTGTAACTCATCATCTGCATTGTAATACGACAAGAGCAATTGCGGTATTGTTGCTTGCTGCGTACCGGTATTAAAGAGGGTAGTGGTAAGCGTATCTTTAATGATTTCAAGGCTGTTTATTGTTACTCTTTTATAAAGATCTGTATTTGCGACATTTGCCGAAACGTGAAGGTCAAAATTTACTGGTTTTCCCGCAAGTTCTACCGGGGTAAATTGATCTGGGTTGAAGGTAAGCGGGGCGTGATCATCCTGATTAATCCAGGCTGTACCTTCAAATTCTATTTTAAATGAAGTAATCTCTTTTGGCATTAGTTTATGCTTCATCTCATACTTGGCATTATAGGTAGCTAACTCTTGATTTTGCTCATCATACAACGTTCCTTTTACAGAGACATCTGCGGGTACATTGTCTACATTTTGAATTTCACCAACGATGATATAGTCATTCTCTACTTTTAATAATCTGGCGGTAAGAACCTCGAGCACCGGTTGCTTCAATATATCCTCGTGATAGGTTTGTTCAGAAGTGATACGACGTCTTCCGTGGTTATAAAAATCGGTTTCATTTACGGTGATTAACTGGTCTGGCGGAAGATCTAATTCGGGTTTTTTAGGTTTTATATACCATTTTCCTTTTCTTATAATCAATTCAAAATCTTCTTCAGTATCTATAAGTTCTAGTGGCGTAATCCATTTTGCTTTTGCAGTAGCCAGCGCGCTGCTATCGGTTTCTTTATTTAGTGTGATAGCAATCGCATCTAGTTTTGCGTAACTGTTTAACAGGCCATCTGTAACGGCAAACTCGAGCATAAATTGATCAAGCGATTTGTCACTTTGCGGATCAAAATAAGAATATGCCCGTTCTAGCTCTTTAAAGTCTAATGCGTCAAAATATGCCTCCAGAACATTTTTTGGAGCAATCTGGTCTGCATTCTTAAGATAAAAGGTGTACACCCCAAAAGCAAAACAGCAAACAACGATGAATCCATAAAAATGCGCAATGCTAAATAATAATTTTGTGCGTTTTTGAGAGGTTTTCGCAGTCGCGGAAAAATCAATCTTCCATAACATGTAGGGCGGTTTTTTGGGTTTTTTAGACCGAAGTGCACGTACCCAAATAGATTGAATGTTTATAATAAAGGCGACTAGCACTGTTAACAGCGGAATAATTCCCCACATTAAAATAAGAAAGAGCGGAATATCATCTTTGGGTAAAATTTCGGCAAGAGGCGGTACGCCTAATTTTTCCCAAACCATAATACCATTTTCTAGCAAACCCAGCCGTTGCCAGCCGGCGAAATATAAAATAGGATCGTAAAACTTATCGTTTGAAAATACATATTTGAGATTGTATTTTTCAGGAACAGTTAAAAACTGCTGAAGCGAACCAATACCTTCTACACCTCTAAATTTTGAATTTTCAAGACGTTCAATAGCTCGTGTAGTCAATTCTGGCAATCTGCGTGCAGAATGGTAATTTCCGTCAACAGTCATCGCATCTGTTTGCGCAGAAAGCCACGCAATTTGATCGCCAAAACCTAAGGGTAAAAAACGCCATTTATAATGCATATCCTGATTGAGGAAGTTTACTATAGGCAGCATTTTTATAGGTTTAGGCTGTGAAGGCCTAAAGTTACTTAGGGTCATCGTAAAAATTGTAGTTCCTAAAAAGACTGCTGCCATAAACCCGGCAAGAATACGATGGTACAGGCCTCCTAGTTTTGTACTTAAAAAGGTTTTATAATCCCCTTCAGCAAAACGATAGACAAATTCTCCAAAAAGGGGTAAAACCATGATACTTCCCCATAAGGTAAAGCGGTCTAAGGTTAAGATATTAAATGCATTATCACCCAAAATAATTTTAGGAATAGGAGTCGTGCCTCCGGTTCCTAAAATGGTAAGCATCGTAAGCGAAAGCCCAAAAAATAAATAACGTTTGCTATAATACCGGTAGAAAAAATAGGGCATGAGCAGCAATAAAATACCCCAGGGAATCAAAAAGAAAACGAGACCGCTGGAGGTTATTTCTAAAAAATTATCTCGAGACCCATGCGGAATAGGAACCTGAGTTATGGGGTTATTTTTAGTATTTACCCAATACGGAAGAATACAGGTGATAATAAGAAACAGCGCTGAAACACCGAAGGCTATCATACGCTTCAGCAATTTAAAAAATGCTTTTAAAAATACCTTGAAAGTAATCTCTTTCATAGAATTTACCTGCGATCTGGCTTGATCCATAACCGCCATACCAATTAACGGGAATATAAAAAAGACCATTCCAAATATAGGAGTTACGTGGTGCGAACAGACGGTAACCGCTAATAAGGATAAGGAGGTGATAAAGTATTTTTTTCGACCAGTAATAAGCCACATATAAATTTCCAGAAGACAATGCATAAGTATAGAAACACCAATTATACTAGGCAGCTGACCAAAAACATGGAGTGTTTCAACAAAAGAAGAAGAGAATACAGCTACGATAGCAGCATAACCGGCAGCATTTGCATTAGCTGTAATGAGTAATGCAAATCGATAGACCCCGGTAATAAAAAGGATAACACCGATTAAAGCCACGGTAAACATTCCAAATTTTAGTCCGCCTACAAGCGATAAAACGGCAATTGCCTGATGCACCAGCGGCGGATACCCCATAACCGTAAAGCCGGTGTACCAGCTATAATTCCACGGTTCAAACCAGTGCGTAGCATAATGATCTGCAAAGAAGAGGTGTATTAATGCATCGTAGGTTCCTTCTAAAGTAAAAAAGATTCCAAAGCCGTGAAAGACGACCCCAATAAGTAGGGCAATGATTAAATATCTGTTTGGAGTACTCTTCATTTATATGGGTAACTACTGGTTTCTTATTTCTTACAAAGCTAAGATAAGACTTTCGATGAATGGCTCGTCTGTCGATGAATGGTTTTCATCTAAAGTGAAGGTTTAGCCATCGAAAATCAACAATTTACCCCTCGTAACCACGGTATGTTTGTAGTGTAATTAATCGATTTAGTAAAACCAAACACTATGAAAACTGCAATTATAATACCTTGTTACAACGAAGCAAACCGAATCAATAAAGCTGCTTTTGAAAGCTTTATCAAAGAATCTGAAAATTACCATTTATGTTTTGTAAATGATGGTAGTAAAGACGAAACTCTTAAAGTTTTAAAGAGTATTCAAAGAATAGATGAGAATAAAGTAACTGTTATTGATATGAAACGTAATTCTGGTAAAGCTGCTGCAGTTAGAGCCGGTGCCCGTTATTTATATAACAGAGAAGATATTGCTAATGTAGGTTTTATAGATGCAGACCTTTCTACAGATTTTGAAGACTTTATCGCATTAGACGATACATTGAAACGCAATAGTACATTAAAAATGGTTTTTGGATCGCGAGCAAAAGACAATGATGGGGATGGTATTCAAAAAGACCCTTTGCGCGCCATATTCTCTAAAATTATAAAAATGTGTGTTTTTTTAATTTTAGGTCTTCCTATAGAAGATACGCAATGTGGAGCTAAAGTTTTTAGAAAAGAATTAATACCTGTTATCTATGCAACCAGCTTTTTAAGCAAGTGGTTATTTGACGTAGAAATGTTTATACGATTAAAAAAATATATGGGTGGAAAAAACGCCGTTATGCAGGTTATACAAGAACAGGCATTAAATAGATGGGTACACGTTGATGATTCTAAATTAGGCTTAAAAGACTCTTTAGAAATACCTTTACGATTAATAGTGATCTGGTTTAATTACAATGTATTATCTACCGTAGGTAATTTAAGTACTAGTGAGGAAGCAGAAGCGTTTACAGAAATTGCTAGTTTCCCAATGGCTGCATAATTTTTTATATTAATTACAACGGTAAAAGCCAGATTTATAGTGATCTGGCTTTTATTTTTAAAATAATATTGATTTTTTTTCAACTAATACTTTAACTTTTTAGTTAAAGCATTATATTTGCACCCGCAAAAAGGGTCGCGTAGCTCAGTTGGATAGAGCATCTGCCTTCTAAGCAGACGGTCACAGGTTCGAATCCTGTCGCGATCACTTCTTCGTTTTTCAAATGAGGTCAAAACCCTGTAAACTATATGATTTACAGGGTTTTATGTTTTTATAGACTTCATATAATTTGATCTGAATTAGTATTAAATGACACCAATTCGGTCAACAGTTTGAAAAAATAAAAAGTGTTAACCGAATAAGCCTTTAAAATACTTATATTTAGATTGTTATGTTTTGACTTTCGTCTTAAAAAATGTTTAATTAAAGACGATAATTATGAAAACTCGGTCAACATTTAGCCTGATCTTTTGGGTTAATTCTTCACGTATTAAAAATGATAAAGTTCCTATTTACGCCAGAATTACTGTAGATGGTAAACGAGCAAATTTTAGTTTACAAAGACGCATAGAACTTTCTGATTGGGATTCTGAACGTGGAATAGTTAAGGGGACAAGACAGCAATCCAGACTAATGAATAAGTATTTAGAACAAGTTCGCTCTAAAGTTTATCAAGCTTATGAAGATTTATTCAGTGAAAATAAATTCATAACGGCTCAGACAATTAAATCAAGATTCTTAGGAGCGGACAAGCTGTTTAAAACTTTAAATGAGCTTTTCGATTACCATAATGAAGTTTCTAAACAATCTCTTTCTTCTCATACAATTCGCCATTATAAGGTTACTCAAGGTTATTTAACGAAGTTTATTAATGAAAAGCATAAAACCGATGATGTACGTTTAATTGATTTAAATTATTCATTTATAATAGATTTTGAGTTTTTTATCAAATCCTTTCAGCCTCATGATCATCAAAGAAAAATGGCACATAATACGGCTATGAAGCATTTACAGAGATTGCGTAAGATGGTAACAATGGCTTATCATCATGAGTGGATTCCTAAAGATCCTTTCATAAGATTCAAAACTTCATTTGAAAAGAATAGGAGAGAGTACTTAACTAAAGAAGAATTACAATCAATTGAAGATTTCAACACTTCGTTAGATAGACTTAGTATTGTAAAAGACCTTTTCCTTTTTAGTTGTTATACTGGTCTATCTTATATAGATATTACTAAATTGACAATGGAAAATATAGGTTTTGACTTAGATGGAAATCAATGGATAAATACTAAAAGACAAAAGACAAAAATCTCCTTAAAAATACCTTTGTTAAATCAAGCGAAATTATTATTAAAAAAGTACCAAGGACACCCTAGAACAACTATTTCTGGTACATTGATGCCACATTATTCCAATCAAAAAATTAATAGTTACCTGAAAGAAATTGCAGATTTATGTGGAATAAAAAAGAATCTTACTTTTCACGTAGCACGTCACACATTTGCAACGACTATTACTTTAACCAACGGAGTTCCTATTGAAACCGTTTCTAAATTATTAGGCCATACAAAATTGGCTACTACACAAATTTATGCCAGAGTTATAGATAAAAAAGTAAATGAGGATATGGCCTTGCTAAATGAGAAACTAGAAAATTAGGTATAATCTTACTGTATACTGATTTTATGTAGTCAATTTTTTTAATTTAGTTTAATAATCTTAAAATTTATATTATATCCTATATTTTTTTGCAAAAAAAAACAATATAGCGGAACCATTTACAAACCTTTTAATAAAATGAGAAGGATTTTAAAAGTATGTTCTACAAATTCTCATTTTTCAACCTAATAGTTAGATAAGTTTTGTCAATTAATTTTCGGTTTTAGTATACCGCAAATTTGCTTTTTTTTGTTTTTCCGCCTTTTGCTGATGAACATAAACCCACAATAGCATTTCCTTTTTTAACGGCTCAAGGGTATATATTAATAAATTAATCTCTTGCAGTAAATTGCGCATCATATTCTATTATAGTAACCGTGATGCCGCATTAAACATTTTGTTATTAACACTTACAATTCTACAATTTTCTTATGGGTGCGCCATTATAGAAAGATCGTAAAGTATATAAATTGTTTCTCCTTGATTTGTTCGTAGTAAATCTTATTCAGTATTATATTTTGTGTAATAATACCCGAAATTTAGCTAGCGGGCTAACCAGACATAAATATTCCAGGTCTACTATTACCTAAATAATTTGACGCGTGCGGTTAAAGCGATCATTTTCATTAATAAGCTTTAGCATAGTTTATCATTCTTTAAATATTATATGTGAATGTTTAAGTATTCTCAATTACTAATTCTAATTTATTATTACTGCTTTATTAGTTTCAATCTTCAAATTATTTGTTCAATAATTTAGGAAAATTTTATGTGTTAATAAAATAATCCATATTGAGACTGAGTTAGCATATTTTCAAGAAATCGATATAGTGATTATGTGCAGTTTTGTATTTGATATTCTAAGTATTAGATTGTGTGATATGTATAGTATTTTATGAGATTGTCGAAGAAATTAAAAAAATTATGGATTAAGAATTTTTAAACCATATATAATGTAAAATAATCCATCTATTTGCTAAATATATCCATTTTTTACATCTTGTGTTCTAAATACTTTTGAGTTAATAATTTGTTTTTTTTCAGTATTAGCGATTACTCTAATACTATTTGTTAATAAAATTCAAAATTTATCAGATAATATATTATCTGATATTATAAATATTAAACTCAAATAAATGATAAAAAAATTACTATTTTTTGTGCTTACTATATTAAGTACGTACAGCCTCAGAGCTTCTTCCTTAAATGAGGTTCATATCACACTAAATACGTTTGATAATTATCAGCAGCAGATTAGAGGTACTGTTAAATCTGCAGATGCCGGAACGCCCATTCCAGGAGTTTCCGTTTTAGAAAAAGGTACTTCTAATGGAGTTGATACTGATTTTGATGGTTTGTTCCAACTGACAGTAACCGGTCCTGATGCTGTTTTAGTATTTTCATACTTAGGTTTTATTACTAAAGAAGTAAGGGTTCGAGATTTAAATGAAATAGATGTACTTTTAGAAACAAGTACAGAGTCTTTAGATGAGCTTGTTATTGTTGGTTTTGGTACCCAAAAGAAAGAAAGTCTTGTAAGTAGTATTACAACCATTTCTCCGGGTGAACTTAAAACACCCACGAGCAACCTTACCAATGTACTAGCGGGTAGAGTTTCAGGATTAATAGGGTATCAGCGTTCTGGTGAGCCAGGTGCAGATAACTCGGACTTTTTTATACGAGGCTTAGGTACATTTGGAGCCGGTAAACGTAACCCGTTAATACTTATAGATGGTATAGAGTCTTCAACAACAGATCTTGCCCGTTTACAACCCGATGATATTGATTCATTTTCGGTTTTAAAGGATGCTGCTGCCGCCTCAATTTATGGTGCAAGAGGGGCAAACGGTGTAATTCTGGTAGCTACTAAGAGTGGTATATTAGGCGACGTAAAATTTGATTTTAGAGTAGAAAATCGTTTTTCTTCTAATACAGATAATTTCAAGTTAGCAGATAATATTACCTACATGCAATTGGCTAACGAGGCTACACTTACCAGAGATCCTCTTGCACCGTTACCATATTCTCAAAATAAAATAGACCGCACTGCAGCAGGTGATAATTTACTGCTTTATCCTAACAATAATTGGATAGAGAAATTAATAAAAAATTATAGCTGGAATCAAGGAATAAATCTTAGCGCAAGTGGTGGTGGTGAACGTGCCAGATATTATATCGCTGGAACTATGAATATTGATAATGGTCTCTTAAAAGTTAATGGGATCAACGATTTTAATAATAATATAAAACTGTACAACTATTCTATACGTAGTAATATTAATATTGATTTGACTCCAACAACAGAAGGTATTATACGAGTTTATGGGCAGTTTGATGATTATACAGGACCTATAGGAAGCAGAAATGCTCAAGGTAACTTAGTTAACGGAGGTCAGCGTATATTTAATTTAGCACTATATTCAAACCCTGTTTTATTCCCAGATGTTTATCCAAATGAATTAAGACCGTTCACAACACATCCGCTTTTTGGTGGTGCAGAAACCCGTCCAGGTAGTGGAGTCCTTGCTGTAAATCCGTATGCAGAAATGGTTAGGGGCTACCAAGTCTATAAAAACTCTACTATTCAAGCTCAAATTGAATTGAAACAGGATTTAAATTTCTGGACTGAAGGACTTAGTGCTCGTGCTATGGGATATATACGTAGATTTTCATTTTTTGATGTGTCAAGATCTTATAATCCATTTTACTATGGTTCCCGAAGAAATCAAGAAACAGGTGAAATTATTTTAAATGTTTTTAATGATGGTAGTGAATCATCTATAGGCACAACGGGGACCGAATTTTTAGATTATAACCCGGGAGATAAACGTTTAGACTCTCGTATTTATTTAGAAACCGCAATTAATTACAATAGAACGTTTAACGAGGTTCATGAGGTTTCAGGGTTATTACTGAACCTGTTATCGAGCTATCAAACAGGAAACGCGGGCTCTGTTCAATCTTCACTTGCTAGCAGAAATCATGGTCTTTCCGGCAGGTTTACTTACGCCTATGATAAGCGTTATCTGGCAGAAATAAATTTTGGTTACAACGGTTCTGAAAAATTTTCGCAGGGTAATAGATATGGATTTTTTCCATCATTTGGTGTAGCTTATCGTATATCAAATGAGAAGTTTTTTGAAAAAATAAAAGAAAAGGATATAATCACAGATTTAAAAGTAAGAGCTACTTATGGTTTTGTGGGTAATGATGAGATAGGAAGTGCTCAAGATCGTTTTTTCTATTTATCTAATGTTAATTTAAATAATGGGACCTACGGTTTTACCTTTGGTGAAGAATTTTCCAGAACCAGACCGGGTGTTTCAATTGAACGTTATGCAAATAGTCTTATAACTTGGGAAAAATCTGAGCAAGTAAACTTAGGCTTGGACTTGGAGCTATTTAATAAAATAAATATTATAACCGATGCATTTAAGCAGCGTCGTTTCAATATACTTCAACCTAGAACAGATGTAAGTTCAACACTGGGGCTGCAAAGTACACCTTCAACTAACTTCGGAGAAGTAGAAAGTAAGGGTGTAGATCTTTCTATAGATTATAACGATCAATTTGGTAATAATTGGTGGACAAGTTTACGAGCTAATATGACGTATTCTACAAGCGAGATTCTTCAATTTGCAGAAATAGACTATCCTGATGAACTTTCTTATCTTTTTAGAAAAGGTAACTCTATAGGACAACAGTATGGGCTTGTGGCAGAGCGCCTTTTTGTAGATGATAAAGAGGTGACAAACTCACCTACTCAATTTGGTGAGGTTCGAGGTGGTGATATAAAATATCGAGATATTAATGGAGATGGTGTAATTAGCAATTCAGATCGTGTGCCTATAGGACTTCCAACAACTCCGGAGATAATATATGGCTTTGGAGGTAGTTTAGGGTATAAAGCTTTTGATTTAAGTGTATTCTTCCAGGGTTCTGCACGATCTAGCTTTTTTATAAATCCTGCTCTTATACAACCATTTTATATTAATGGTAGTTCAGAGAGTGGTTTGTTAAAAGCTATAGCAGAAAGCCATTGGTCTGAAGAAAATCGTGATGTCTACGCATTTTGGCCTCGTTTGAGTACAGATCAGGAAGAAAACAACAATCAACCCTCTACTTGGTGGATGCGTAATGGTGCTTTCTTGCGGTTTAAAAATATAGAGATTGGCTACAATGCTCCTTCAAAATTTACAGATAAAATAGGATTAAAAAGTCTTCGCTTGTATGCAAGTGGTATTAATCTGGCGGTTTGGAGTTCGTTTGACCTTTGGGATCCAGAACAAGGTGCTAATGGTCTTGGATATCCAATTCAATCTGTATATAACTTAGGTATAACCGCAAGACTTTAATTAATTACGATTTTATTATAATCTGATATTCTATGAAAATATTTTACAAAAGAATTAGCATTCTGGTTTCTTCTATAGTTTTAGGAAGTTTACTTCAATCCTGTGGTGGTGAGTTTCTTGATGTTGTTCCTGATAATGTGGCCACAATAGATAACGCATTTACATTACGCAACGAGGCAGAAAAATATCTTTTCACCTGTTATTCTTACTTACCACGAGAAGGCGATGTGAACTTTAATATAGGTATGCTTGCAGGAGATGAGATATGGAAAAATGATTTGATACTTGCTAATACGGCTAATTTTGAAATTGCAAAAGGTAATCAAAATGCGGGTAATCCTTTCTACAATGTCTGGGATGGTTCTCGATTTGGTGGGGGGCCAGGAAACAATTATAAGTTGTTTCAAGGCATACGTAACTGTAATATTTTTATAGAAAACCTTGAAGATGAAAGTAAAGTACAGGATTTGCAAGAATTTGAACGTGCACGTTGGATCGCTGAGGCGAAATTTCTCAAAGCATATTACCATTATTATTTGATGAGAATGTATGGCCCCATACCAATTGTAGATAAAAATATACCAATTGAAGCATCAACAGAAGCTATTAATGTTAAACGTGCTCCACTAAATGAAGTTGTAGCATTTATCGTTAATCTTCTAGATGAAAGTGCTGAAGCGCTACCAGAAACTATTTTAGATCCTGCAAATGAATTAGGAAGAATTACAAAAGTAATAGCTCTGGGAGTGAAAGCTGAAGTTTTAATGCTTTCAGCAAGTCCTCTTTTTAACGGAAACTCTGACTATGCTGGGTTTGTAGATAATGAAGGCAAACAATTAATTAGTACTGTTTTCGAAGTTGAAAAATGGCGGTTGGCAGCAGATGCAGCAAAAGCAGCCATAGATGTGGCTGAAGCTAACGGTGCAGCTTTATATGAATTTAATCAAAATCAATTTGATCTATCAGATACTACATTAATAAAATTAAGTTATAGCCAGGCATTTACAGAACGCTGGAATCCTGAAATCATTTGGGCAAATCCTAGTAGTAGAACAAGTCTTTTGCAACAATACTGCATGGTACCAGTAAGTTCAGAATATACGCACACGCTATGTCAAAAGATTTTATCTCCAACCTTAAAAATAGCTAAGATGTACCATACAAAAAATGGGGTACCTATTGTTGAAGACAAAACTTTGAATTTTAATGACGAAACTGCATTAAAAACAGCTAGTGTTGACGATAGGTATAACATCGCTACAGGTTTTACTACAGCAAGACTTAATTTTGACAGAGAGTATCGTTTTTATGCAAGTTTAGGTTTTGACGGTAGTACTTTCTACAAACAGGATTCACCATCCAGATCTGATGAAGATACTTGGGTCATACGAGCTAAATATAATGATTACGGAGGTAGTAATGCAGGAGTACTTTACAATGTAACCGGATATTATATAAAAAAACTGGTAGACTGGAGAATGACCAGTACAACGGGTACACCTTATCGAGATTACGCTTGGCCTATGCTACGCCTATCAGATCTCTATCTGATTTATGCAGAAGCGCTTAATGAAGCTGAAGGTCCTACTATAGAAGTTATGAATTATGTTGACAGGATACGAGAACGCGCAGGTTTAGCAGGAGTCGTGGATTCCTGGACAAACTTTTCTATAAACCCAAATAAGTTTGCAACCAAAGAGGGTATGCGTGAAATAATACATAGAGAACGTCTGATAGAGTTTGCCTTTGAAGGTAAGAGATATTGGGATTTGAGAAGATGGAAAAAGGCAACAGAAGAGTTTAATAAAGATATAACCGGCTGGAATTATCTAGGTGAGGAGACTTCAGAATATTACCAGTTACGTAATGTATTTCAACAGCGATTTGTAGCTCCGCGAGATTATTTATGGCCATTAGCAGAATTTACATTATTACAAAACCCTAATCTAATTCAAAATCCTGGGTGGTAGTCCCTTCTAACTTTAATAAGAAAATTATGATTAAAATGATGCGAAAATTTAGCTTGTTACTATCACTTTTAGGATTAGTATCTCTAGGGTGCGCAAGTGATGAAAATGACAATGTACCGTTAACAAAAGATTCTTCTGCACCTGGTCAAATCACTAACATTGAAGTGGTAAATCTTTCAGGGAAAGCACAAATAAAATATCAATTACCAGAAGATCCTAATTTACTATATGTCAAAGCGACCTATATGTTAGATAGTGGAAGAGAAATGGAAGTGAAGTCTTCTTATTACAACAAATCTTTATGGATTGAAGGTTTTGCTAAAGCTGGAGAACGCGATATCGAAATTACAACTGTAAATCGTAGCGAAGTAGAGTCTGCTCCCGTTACGGTAACTATTAATCCTAAAGAGTCATCATTATATGAAGTATTTAGAAGTTTAGAAGTAGGACCAGATTTTGGTGGTGTCTTTATACGCGCAAAAAATGAGAAGCGTATAGATCTAGCACTTTTATTAATGGAAAAAAATGACGAAGGTGACTGGGAAACTTCTGGCAACAGTATATATACTTCAACAGATAGTATTTTTAGAACGATACGTGGTCTGGATACCATTAACTATGACTTAGCCTTTACCATAAGAGATCGGTTTTTAAACACTTCAGATACATTGTTTAAAACCATAAAGCCTATTTATGAGACCGAAATACCACGTACACAGTACTCGGGCTATCCATTACCAGGAGATGCACCAACTACAGAATTTCCATTTCCTATTTCGAGAATGTTTGATAATGATTTTAGAAATTGGCCACGAATTTATATTACAGATGCAGCTGCCCCGGCACCTCATTCATTTACAATAGACTTAGGTGCAGAAGTGAAAATAAGTCGAATTAAAGTTTGGGATTACCCTCAGGGTACAAGTTCCGGGTTTTTCTATTATTGGCAATTTAATATGAGAAAATTTGAAATTTGGGGATCTAATAACCCTACTTCAGATGGTAGTTTTAATAGTTGGGATAAATTAGGTGATTATGAGGTTGTAAAACCATCTGGTCTTCCATTAGGTCAGCAAAATAATGAAGATATAGAATTTGCTCAAGACGGGTTCAACTGGTCTATACCCATTACAGCTCCAAAATATCGCTATTTGAGAATTAATAATCTAGAAAACTGGGGAGGTTCTGGCAGAATTGCAATTGCTGAGTTACGGGTTTATGGAGATACACGATAATCAAAGTCATATAAAATATTTAAAAATGAAAAAATACAGAATAGCTAAATTTCTATTTGCATTTATTATAGTCGTGAGTATCGCTGCAACACAGTCGTGTACAGATGAAAATGAGTATTTAAAATATGCAGAAAACGGAGAAATCTTGTATACGGGTAAAATGGATTCTGTTAAAGTATTTTCCGGGCGCAACCGGGTGCTTATTGAGGGCAATCTAAGTGGAGATCCTAAAATTACTTCGTATAAAATTTATTGGGCAAATAAGAGTGACAGTGTTGTATTTTCAGTAAGTAAAGATCGAGATAACGATAAAATTTCACAAATAATTGAAAATCTACCTGAGAATATATACAATTTTGAAATTAGAACCATGGATAGTGACGGGTTTAGTTCTGTACCGGTATTTGCAACAGGTAAAGTTTATGGAGACCGTTATCAGAATGCATTAATAAACAGACCTATTTTAGAGTCTAAAGCCATTGATAATGTAGCTATTTTAAAATTTGCGAGTGTTGATGCAACATCAGGTATTTTTCAATCAGAGATTGAATATGTAAATATTAACAATGAGTTACAGACAGCAATAGTTCCTATTTCTCAAACTGATGTTATTTTACCAGATTTTAAAGCAGGTGATACCGTTAAATACAGGTCTGCTTTTAAACCTGACTCAACAAGTCTAGATGTATTTTATACAAATTATCAAACTTTTAAGCCTACGCCACCTTTATTACTTAACAATATTATGCCATTTGAAATTTCAGACAACTCAGGTCTTCGATATTCTACGGCAGCAAACTGGATACATAATGCAGGAGCTTTAAGTCATCACGGCAATACTTATGGTATGGTAGATAGTAATGGTAATAATTACTTTATGAATGTTGTAAGTGGCTATGGTGGAGAACCTGATATTATTAATGGTTTAATGTATCAGACTGCCACGATAGATCCCGGTACTTATATCTTTAAAGTACAAACAAGAGCTGGTAATTTTAATTTAGAAGATAAAGTTTATGCTCTTGCTGCTTTAGGAAATACCCTGCCCAATGTAGTTGATGTAGAAAGTTCTGAAAATACCTTGGCTTACAAGCGTATTACCCAAGCTGTAGGTGTAACTCAAAATTATTTATATACAATGATATTTACAGTTGAAGAAGTTACTGAGGTCTCAGTAGGTTTAGCAATTACAAATGATCCCGGAACTCAAAAATATATGCCCATAACGGAGTTTTTATGGGAAAAACAATAAGCTATAAAATTATTCTCTATTTAGTTTTTAAATTTAGTTCTGCAAATGATTTTAAATTTTAGCTCTTAGTACATTCTCTTATTGGTTTAGGTAATTTGAATTATGCTTAAGCTTCTTAAACAGATTTTTAAAACGCTAAATTCTTTAGTCAAATAGCCCCGACCTGAAATTAGATATATACAATTAATTGTATTTTATTGCTTCCCAGTGTTATTAGGACTAAAACTACAAGGTAATACATATAAAGACATACAGAGAATTACAATAAAAAAATTTGTAAAATAGGATATTATTTATATAAGATTAATCATAATCTACGGTTTTTGAAACCAATTAATAAATAGAAATGAAAACCGAAAATATATTACCTCTTTTTACTTTTCTGGTGCTGCTTATCAGTTGTAAACCCAAGTCATACCAAAATAAGTTAGCTAAAATAACTATGATTGAAAAAGTTCAACCCAATGTTATTGTTATTCTAATTGATGATGCTGGGTATATAGACTTTGGGTTTATGGGAAGTGAAGACCTAGATACGCCACGTATAGATGAGCTAGCAGAGAGTGGTACTATTTTTAAAGATGCTCATGTTAGTGCAACCGTATGTGCGCCCTCGAGGGCGGGATTATTAACAGGAATATATCAACAGCGATTTGGTTTTGAAGCAAATGGGACAGGAGGTATAGGTCTTAGTGATGCTGTTGTAACAATGGCAGATGTATTTAAAGATCACGGTTATAATACATATGCTTTAGGTAAATGGCATCTGGGAAGTGCTTATTCAGATCAACCTAATCAACGTGGTTTTGATCAGTTTTATGGTTTTCTAGCGGGTAGTAGATCATATTTTCCTATACAAAATGCTACAGAAGAAAATATGTTACAGAATAATGGAGAACGGGTATTCTTTGAAGGGTATATGACAGATGTTTTAGGAGATCAATCTATAAAATATATTCAGGAGAATGGTGATAAACCTTTTTTCATGTATTTAGCTTATAATGCTGTACACACACCAATGGAGGCTAAAGAAAAAGATTTAAAAAAATATAATAAGCATAAACGTCAAAAACTTGCTGCAATGACGTGGTCTTTAGATGAGAATGTAGGTAAGCTTATTGACAAACTTGAAGACTTAAATTTAAGAGATAATACTTTAATTTATTTTTTAAGTGACAATGGCGGGGCTCATAACAATCAATCAAAGGGAGGAGTTCTTAAAGGTTGGAAGGGCAACGAATATGAAGGAGGGCATCGAGTTCCTTTTGTAGTTAGTTATCCTAAAGCGTTCAAAGGAGGTAATTCTTTTTATGGCTTGACATCATCATTAGATATATTTGCAACGTCTATCGCTGCTGCAGGAATTATAAAGCCATCAGATTTAATACTAGATGGAGTTAATTTATTACCTTATTTAACTCAAAATAAGACAGGAAATCCACATGATCAATTATTCTGGAAAAAACTAGATAAATCTGCCGTAAGGATAGGAGATTTTAAGTCTATAACCCTAGAAGGGTACGGCAGTGTAATGTACAATTTAAAAAATAATGTAAGTGAAACTGAGGATATATCTCAAAAAAATAAAGTTGATTTTTTAAGATTACAAAAAGCCTATTTTGCTTGGCAAGCACAAATGAGTAAACCGCTCTGGGGTGAAGGCAAAGATTGGGAAAATGTTTGTTTTTATATACACAAACAATTGATGCTAAACGAAAAGGTTTTGTATAAAGATATTTGGAGTCCTATCTATTTGAAAGATAATAATAAATAAATTCGGCTTATGAAAATTAGTCTTAATTTTTACGATTCTGACTCTTATACTCTTTTCTATATCTTGAAGGAGGCATTCCCATTAATTTTTTAAATGCTCTTGAATAATAATAGGGGTCTTCATAACCAATTTTTTGGCAAATTTCTTTTATTCCCATATCTGTAAAATAAAGATACTGACACGATTTTTGAATTTTTAGTTTATTAAAATATTGCACAGGTGAATAACCTGTCTTTTTCTTAAAAAGTTCAGAATACCGGGATACAGATAAATTTTGTTGATTGGCAATTTCTTCAACTTTAAAATTACGATTTAGATTACTATTCAAATACTCAATTGATTTGGTAATAATGTCAGTCTTCAGTTCTGAGGGATTTATCTCTTCGGCATAAATCATTTGCATTAGCAAATTAAGTAAGCTAGTATTCGCAAATTCTAAACTTGTAGTTTCAAATCCGTTTTCTAATACGGTCATTATTTTTATAAAATCTTTCTGTCTTCTTTCGCTTCTAGCAATTGTCTTTACTTGATTATCTTCTATATTTTCTTGATAATATTTATATAAAAAGTCTGCTTTTGAGCCTAAAAAATGACTCCAATAAATCGTCCAGGGATATTCTGTTGAGCTTTGATAATGATGTCCTACATAAGGGGGGATTATAATATAAGAATTAGGGACTAAACTGTATTTAGTATTTTCTATTTCTATAGATCCTTTACCTTCTATACAATAAAGCAATATATATTCTCTGCTTCCAGATTTTCTTTTTCGGTCGTGATAAATAGCTTGGGGATAAAATCCTATAGCGCTTGTATAGAAATCTTTAATAAAATTATTGTCTTTAATTTCATTTAAAACATTGGGTGGGATCGTTATCATCCGTTGCCCAATAAAACCTTCCTTTATTTTAAAATTTTTCGAAGAATAATCCATATACCTTATTAATATGCTGCAACAATAACGTTGTAGTTTTTATTTAATTTTCAGCAAGATAATTAAATAAAACATTTTACTTAAAAATACAGGGGGCTTTGGGGATATAGATAGAGAATTAACATTTAAATCAGATTGATTCTTTGTAACAGTAAAATAATCCATTAAAACAATATTTTCCTCCATTTTGCTGGCTAACGAAAACGATATATTTGTTTCCGAATTTATTTTAATTCTTTGATAATATTTTACCAGGATATAATTCAGTCCCAGTTCAAATCATAAAAATCAAACATTATGAAAACAATTAAACAGTTCTATTTTTTAGTGTCTTACTTAGCACTTGCTATTTTAATGGGCTGCAGTGACGATGATAATGTCAATGTAGATTCTACTCCAGAATTCGCAAACTTAATAAGTGAAATATCTTCATTACCGGGGCAAATATTTAATTTAGAAGCTGTAATTAATGATCCTGCAGGAATTAAATCTATACGCCTACAGTATGAGCCCTGGTTTTTAGACAAGACTATTCAAAAAGATTCATTACCCACAAACTATACTTTAAATTATGCTTTTAAAATACCTCAGGACGCACTTGATGATTCTTCACATACTATAATTATCACTGCAGAGAATGCGGGAGGAGTTACGGCACAGCGTGAAGTTGTAGTTAGTTTAGATGCAGATTTTACAGCACCGCAAATAGCTTTTGTAAGTCCTGCAAATGCCAGTACAGTACAAATAGGAGAAGGAGACGAGATTCTATTAGATATAAACCTTACAGATAATAAAATTTTAGGTGAATTGAAGATCGAAAGTTCAATACTTAATGAGACTGTAATACTTTCAGATAAATCTTCTAACTATAAAAAATCTATAAATATTGAAGAGCCCGGTCTGTATGTTTTTAATGTAACATTAACTGATAAAGCAGGTAATACAACGACTTCAACACGATCTGTAAATGTTGTAGATGAATTAAATTTTCTTCAAATGTTTTTGGCAGATCAAGCAGAGCCTAGTGCTTTTGATAATGCAATATCGGGATATCCTTATGTGGCAGACACGAGTACCGTGAGCGGAGAAGAGGGTTTTGTATTTACAATTAAATATTTTGCTGACAGTGCTAATAAAGAAGTTCGTTTTGTTGCTCAAGAATCTGGTTTTGGTCCATTTACATTTGGGGGCGATGCTAATAATCCCGGAAATTTAGTTATTGGCTCAGATGCTTCAGTTTCTCCAATAATTATTTCTGAACCAGGATATTATGATATCAAGATGGATCTAAGAGATTTATCGTATACCATAACTTCTATAGATGCTACTGCACCTGCAACTATAGCTTCTGGTTTTACCGGTGTATATGTAACTGGGCCTGGTCTTAAGGTAGGTGATATAACGTTGACAAGATTTAATCCCTCTCAATCATCTGCTCCTTTAAATGTGGATCCTGATTTTCAATATAGATATTCTGCAGATATTGAATTTACAACAGAAACTGGACAGTTTATATTTATAGGAAACCAGACAAATTATAGCATTTTCTGGAGATTAAATAGTGGTGATATAGAAGCCGCAAATACCCTTGTACCTCAGGGAGGTTCAAATGCTGCATTTAGTCAGCAATATGAAGGAACTTACAAATTAACAGTAGATATATTTTTAAATACAATGTCAATTGTAAAAGTGTAAATCCCAGGATTTTTAAGGGTTTGATAACGAAGGTAATTTTAAATAATGTAAAAGTTTAAAAAATGAATTTTATAAAAAAATTAGTTGTTCTGATACTTTTTTGCAATACATCTTTATATGCGCAAAAATCGGTTAGTGGGGTGGTAACAGATGAGAATGGGACTGTTTTACCGGGAGTTAATGTAATTGAAAAAGGTACAAATAATGGAGCGGTAAGCGATTTTGACGGAGTTTATGAAATAGAAACTGCTAACGATGCTATTTTGATCTTTAGTTTCTTAGGATTTCAAAGTCAGGAAGTATCTGTAGAAAATAAGACCGCTATAAATGTTACGCTTCAAAATGACCAGCAAGCTTTAGATGAAGTTGTGGTTATAGGGTATGGGGCTGTAGACAGAGATAAAATCTCAAGTTCTATATCTACTGTTGAAGGAGAAGAATTAACTAAAATAACTGCAAGTAATCCTGCAGAAAGTTTGCAAGGTAAAGCAGCTGGTGTACAGGTGCTCTCGGGAGGAGGTAATCCTGGTGCATCTCCACAAATCCTTATACGTGGGGTAACTTCTAATAATGGTACATCTCCACTCATTGTATTAGATGGTGTGCCGCAACCACAGGGTACTTCACTTAATTTACTAAACCCTGCAGATATTAAGAATTTTCAAATCTTAAAAGATGCATCAGCTTCTGCTATCTATGGTTCGAGAGCTTCTAATGGTGTGGTACTTATAACAACAAAAAGGGGTAAAGAGGGGAAGACTATTATCAACTTAGATTTCTCTCAGGGTTACCAGAGGCTTGAAAAAATAAACCTGGCAGGTGCAGATGAGTATATTCAGGTAATGAATTTAAGACGTACAAATGATGGTAGTGCACCACTATACAATGCAGAAGATTTTACTACAGACACAGACTGGTGGGATGAGACTATAGAGAATTTTGCACCGGTTACTAATTTTAACTTACGTGCTTCTGGGGGTTCAGAAAAAGTTAAATACGCGGCAAGTATGAGCTATTTTAATCAAGAGTCTAATTATGATAAAGGATATTATGAGAAAATAACAGCTCGTTTTAATGTTGACTTTAAGTTGTCTGATAAAATCACGTTAAAGCAAGATTTAAACCCTAGAATTGAAAATTTTGAAAGCTCACCTAATTTGCTTTATAGCATATTAAGAATAGACCCGCTTACAGATGTTTATTTACCTCAGGATGAGCGTGTAGGTAACAGTTTTAGTATTTATGCACCTAGTAATAATCAAGTTCCTAACCCAGTAGGTAGCGTTGCAAGACTGTTTAATGAAACTAAGTTTTTTGCTTTAATATCTAATACACAGTTAAATTATGAAATCACTCCAGAGCTTACTTTTAATTCTCAGTTAGGGTTAAATATTAATCATTCTAGACAAGATATTTTTAACCCTAGATATTTTACAACTCCTAACCAGCAGCAGGAAATAAATAACGTATCTAGACGTGTAAATGAGAATTTTGATTACGTTTTTAATAATACAATTAATTACACGCAAGATTTCGGAAAGCATTACGTAAACCTTTTAGGTGGTGTTTTATTTGATTCTCAAACGTTCAATTATGTTTCAGCATTTAGAGAAGACATTCCAGATGATGAAAACCCAGATTTAAGATACCTCGATGCGGCGACAGGTGAGGGTATTTCTGTGGGAGGTAATGAGGCTGTAGAAACCATTTTCTCAGGTATATTTAGAGGTATATATAGCTACGATAATAAATACTTCTTTACAGGTACTATACGTGCAGATGAATCTTCAAAATTTGCAAAAGGAAACAGGTTAGGTGTTTTTCCTAGCGTGTCTGTAGCCTGGGATATAGATTCAGAATCATTTTTTGATGTAGACTTTATAAGTAACCTTAGACTTAAAGCAGGTTACGGGCAGATAGGTAATCAAAATATTAACCGTAACGGACAATTTTTTGCAATAGGTACCGGTAATTATGTTTTTGGCGGTGACCGTGTAGTAACTAACTTTTTATCACAGTTTGGAAATCCTGGGTTGAAGTGGGAAACCGTTGAGGATAAAAACTTTGGCCTTACTGCAACGCTTTTTGATAGTGCATTCGATTTTTCGGTAGAATACTATGAGAAAACCTCAAAAGACTTGCTCTTTAATGTAGAGCTTCCTAATTATACCGGTATTCCCGGTCTTGTTTCTCAGAACGTAGGGAGTTTTGAATCTAAAGGATGGGATATTCAAGTAGGATATAATAAAACCTGGGGTGATTTTAAGATGGATCTTAACGTGAATGTTTCTACAAATGAAAGCCGTGCAGTAGAGTTAGCTCCGGGTAACGAGCAACTTTTTGGTCAAAATAGATCTGATCTGGGTAATAGATTTATAAAAATTACAGAATTAGGAGAGCGAGTAGGTTTATTCTATGGTTTTGAAACCGATGGAATTTTTCAAAATCAAACAGAGATTAATGCACATTCATCTGAAACAGGTCAACTTATACAACCTAATGCACAACCCGGTGATTTAAAGTTTGTAGATACTAATAAAGACGGGGTACTTAACGATAACGACTTAACAACTATAGGAAACCCTTTTCCTGATTTTTATGGTGGTTTTACAGGAAATTTTAGTTACAAAAATTTAGATTTTTCAATGCAGTGGTATGGCACCTACGGTAATGAAGTTTTTAATTATACAAGAACGTTTATAAATGCAGGAACCCAGGATGTAAATGTGGGAGCCGGTACTATAGGAAGAGTATGGACTCCAGAAAATCCTAATGCAGAATTTCCTAGACTTACTCTGCTAGACCGTAACGGTAACTATCAAAGGCCTTCTAGTCTTTTTATTGAAGATGCATCGTATTTGAGATTAAGAAATGTTCAATTAGGGTATAACTTCGATATACCTAATTTTCAGAAATTAAGAATTTTCATTTCAGGACAAAATCTTATTACCATATCAGACTACTCAGGATTCGATCCTGAAGTGGGAGCAGGAGGAGACATCATTAATGATTTTGGTGTTGACTATGCACGTTATCCTGTTTCAAAAACATATTTACTAGGACTTAATTTAACTTTTTAAGATTATGAAAAAGATATTAATACTATTTAGTTTAATTCTTACTGTAGCCATCAGCGGCTGCAGTAAAGAAGAATTTCTTGATCAACCGCTTAGAGGAAGACAGCAATTAGACGACTTCTTTTCTTCACCAGAGAATGCAGAGCTTTTTGTAAACTCAGTATATGCAAAAGTTAATGGTGAAAGCTGGTTTCAAATAGAATTTTTTAGACAAATCTGTGAGATGTCTACAGATGATAACTGGGCAGGAAATACAGAGCAACCACGACCAGATATTTCTGGTATTGCAGCTTATAATGTTTTTGCAGGATCGTTTTATATTAATGCTTTTTGGGAAAACACCTATATAGGGATTACGCGTGCAAACATTGCTTTAGAGCGTATTCCTGAGGTAGAAATGGACGAGACTTTAAAGTCTCGCTTACTAGCCGAAGCACGGTTTTTAAGAGCCTGGTATTATTACGATTTAGTACGTAATTATGGTGGTGTACCTATTGTAACTACCTATACAGAATTACTAGAACCAGCTATAAACGATAAAGTGCGGTCTTCGGTAGATGAAGTTTATGATTTTGTAGAGAGTGAGCTTCTTTTAGCGATTAAAGATTTACCACTTAAAAGTGAGTATGCTACAAAAGATTTAGGAAGAATTACAAAAGGAGCTGCACAAACGCTTTTAGCTAAAACCTATTTATATCGCGAAAAATGGTCGTTGGCTCAGGATGTTGCAGAAGATGTTATCCAATTAGGGCAGTATCAATTAGAGCCAAAGTTTGAAGATATTTTCTCGGTTTATAACCATCACGGTGTAGAATCTATTTTTGAAGTAGATATGATCACAAATCCTCAATTTGCAAATATAGGAGGGCAAATTAGTACAACAGCCGGGACTCGGGTAGATCAAGGTTTTGGGTGGTGTATGCCAAGTAGTGATCTTGAAAATGCATTCTTAAGTGAAGGAGACGAAATACGATTACGTTCTACAATTATGAAACATGGAGAGCCCGTTTACGGTGATCCTCAGGTTACTTCTTTTAATGCAGCTCCAGACCGTAATAAATCAGGAAGAACTAACCGTAAGGTGTATATACCACTGGCAGATCGTGAAGACCCATATGTAAGAGGGCAACATCCGCTTCCTGTTATACGATTTAGATATGCAGACTTACTATTAGTTCATGCAGAGGCTGCCTATTTTGCCGGTGATGAGAGTGCGGCTTTAACATCACTTAAAAAAATACGAGACCGTGTTGAATTAGAAACAAATATGAGTTTGACCGGTACAAATTTAAGAGATGCAATCTGGAAAGAAAGAAGATTAGAACTTGCTTTAGAGCAGCAACGCTTATTTGACCTTAGAAGGCAAAAAGTAAATGGTACCCCAAGAATCGCAACTATTTTAGGACCTAACGGATCTTTTGTAAAGTATAACACAGAAGTGAGTACAGATCCTTTTGAAACCACAAATCTGGGAGAACCTCAAGACAAAGGAGCTTTGTTTGACCCTAGTGTTCACTTATTGTGGCCTATACCGCCAGAAGAAATTCAATTATCAAGAGGAAACATTACGCAAAACCCGGGTTACTAATGAATAAAATTAAAATGAAAAATTTTAGAAAACTCAAATTTTTGACTTTCGTTAGTATACTCGTTTTTTTATCGAGCTGTGAGCGTGATAATTTTACAGACCCCAATGACCCAAGATTTGGCTCTGTTGTTGACACCTCTGATGCAACAGGTCAAACTCCCGAAGATCAGGTTCCTGATTTTGCAACTTCAAATCTTACTACAGAAATTAGTGTAAGCACCGTTGATGGCAAAGCTATTAATCCACGTATTTACGGTGTTAATAATGACTGGCGTAGAATCAAAAATGGTATGTATCCTGCATTTCAGGCAGCATTAGAACAAATTAATTATGAATTGATTCGCTTTCCGGGAGGTTTTGAATCTGAATTTTATGACTGGAGTGAGAACACAACTCCGGGTTGGCCTAATAGTCCTGCACAGCAGGGAGCAACTATTGAGACGGTTAAAGCATCAAATCCTAATGCAATAAGTATTGTGGTGCCTATACGCCTTGCGATGTTGGAAACTCTTTTTTCATCTAACTGGGAGGCAGCTGTTGAACTTCTTAAAAATGAGGCAGAAGAAGCCATAACGCGTACAGGAGCAAACAATATTCTTAGTGTAGAATTAGGAAACGAGTGGTGGCTACAGTTTGCCGGCCAGGGAGTTGAACGCGAAGATAAACTCAAAAAATATGGAGAGATTGCAAAACGTCTGGCAAGACACATTAATGAGAAATTTCCTGATGCTTCATTTAAGGTTTTAGTGAATGGTGATTACACGCAGCCTGACGAGTTTACAGAATTAAATCAAATTTTTGGAACAGCGCTTGACGATATAGATGGTCTTATACTGCATACTTATACAGGTTATGATTCAGAATCACACGATATACGTCAATTGCAGGCAAATATAGATGCTTGTCAAACAAACCTGGGCAAGAGCTACCTATCTCTTTCTGAATGGGCTCCTTCAAAAGCCTATAACAATGGTAAAATTTATGCTCAGGGTGCTAATCTGCTTGTAGAACAAATGTATGAGCACGCCTTAGCAGAAGCAGATGAAGCTGCATTCTGGCCTCCTACAAATCCTGCAATCCCCGGTCTGGGTCTTTTTAATTTTCAACTTACCCTGGCATATCCTACTGCTCAGCTTTTTGGAGATATGGCCAGTGATTTCAGAGGAGAAGTTTTAAATGTTACAGATGGTACTGTACGAGCTGCAGCAGCATTGCAAGAAGATGGTACTATGGTTGTTTATGTTATCGGTAAGGAAACTCCATTTACAACGGTAACATTAAATTTGGATACCGAAATAAGTGAGGTGGTTTCTGCTCAAATCTGGCAACCGGGTAACTTAGTAGATACAGCAGAAGCTACGCCAATGACTTTAATAAATGAAGTGCCATATTTTAAAAAAGACAATTCAATTGTATTTAATATTAATGAAGAGAGTCTTTACACGATTTATAAACTAGTTCTTAAAGTATCTAACTAATCTATAACTTAAGATCTCTCTCATCTAAAAGTATATAATGATTAAACTAGCAAGTAAAGTTTTTCTAATTGTAAGCGTTTCTCTTATAATCATTATAATGGGAGGCTGTGATAAAGACAATTTTACAGATCCTAATGATCCCAAATTTGATGCAGAATTTCAAGGCGTTTCTATAAATCTTGAAAGTACTTTTCAAACAATAGATCATTTTGGAGCCTCAGGAGGTTTTCAAGATCAATGGGTAGGTAAATGGCCCGATGCAAAGCGAGAAGCTGCTGCTAAATTATTATTTAGTAATCAAAATGATGCTCAGGGTAACCCTGAAGGCATAGGCCTTAGCTTATGGAGAACCGTTATTGGTGATGGTGCTGCAGATCAATCTAATAGTGGTTTTCGATCTAATTCCTGGTTTAGAGAGACAGAATGCTTTCTGAGTCCAGATGGTACTTACGATTGGTCAAAGCAAGAAGGAGAGCAATGGTTTTTGGCTAAAGCGCGGGAATATGGAGTTAATAAATTTTCAGCCTGGGCAACCACGCCTCCATATTTTATGACAAAAAACGGCTATACGTTTAGCACTAGTGATGTGGCCACATTTAATGCTCCTGAAAGCAATTATAAAGCCTATTCAAATTTTTTAGCAACCGTTATGAATCACTACGAGGAAGCAGGTTTAAATTTTGTAACTATTTGTGCATTTAATGAATCACAATATGAATGGAATGCTGTGATAGGTGAGGCTTCACAATCAGGTACACGAGCGACTAATGCAGAAGTTGCAGCAGTTACACGTATTATGGATGAAGTATTTACAGAGAAAGGTGTGAATGCTAAAATTATGATACCGGAAGCTGCACAATTAAAATATCTCTTTGAAGGGACTACTAATACCGAAAATCAAATTGAAGAATTTTGGGAGGAATCTAGTGCAAACTATATTGGTGATCTTAATAACCTTTCCCAGCATGTCGCCGGTCACAGTTATTTTAGTAACAACACCACTGAAGAATCACTTCGACAGCGTAAAACACTAAATTCTAAATTACAAAGTAATCCTCAAAATCTTGATTACTGGCAAACAGAGTATAGTTTACTTGGCGCTGCCTATCAGCAAAATAGGGATGTAAATACTTTAGAGGATATAGATTATGCTCTTTGGCTTGCCCGTATTATTCACACTGATTTGGTTTATGGAAATGCGACTGGTTGGAGCTTCTGGACAGCTTTTAATCAATCTCAATTTGGAGATCACCCTAATCGTTTTAATTTAATATTGTATACTCCTAATGTAGATGGACCATCAAATACAGATGGTACGTTACGGGAAAATAAACTATTATGGGCACTAGGTAATTACAGCAGATTTGTAAAACCGGGTATGGTTCGTTTTGCTATTGTAGATCCCGATTACACAAATGATGTAGCCTCAATAGAAAATTTTATGATATCTGGATTTACAAATCCAACAACTAAAGAGATAGTTTTGGTATTGATAAACGCTACAGAGGATACCAGAAATCTGGCTTTAGATGGATATGCAGAAAGGTTTTCAGTTGTAGGTGATACTTTTGAAATGTACACAACCTCCGCAACAGCTAATTTAAGAAAATCAACTACTAATGCAGAAGAGATAACAATACCCGCAAAATCTATTGTTACCTTGCGTGCTCCACTTAATTAATTCTTTTGAAATTTTAGTTATTTATAAGATCTCTCTCTAGAGATCTTTTTTTTTGTAAAATTTTACGGTTTACTAAAATTTCAAACGTTTTTTTATAGCCACTACTGCTGTCGTTATCAAATGCAGTAGGAATAGAACACTTAAATTTAAACTTGAAACATTAAGTAAAAAGGGGTTTAAGAGCCTTTTTGTGAAGAATTGAACGAATTATAAAACCATTTCGTAAAATTATCCATTTTTTGAATTGATAAGTCCATTTTAAACACCCTACAGATAGAATAAATTTGAGAAAGAACAATGCAGTTGGTTTTTAAACTTTCAAAATATAATAGTATGGTAAAGTCTGGTATGTTGACAGTTTCACTAATTCTTTTTTTAGGCATGATTTCGTGTGGCTCAAAACAAGAGAAAAATGTAATTGCAGATGAGAATCCAGTAAGACCTAATATAGTATTTATTCTGGCTGATGATTTAGGTGTACATGACTTAAGTGTTAGCGGAAGTAATTATTATGAGACTCCTAATATAGATCGTATAGCAAAAGAAGGTACCATATTTACTCAAGGATATGCTGCCAGTCAGGTTTGCAGTCCCTCTAGAGCGAGTATAATGACTGGTCAATCTACCGCACGTCATGGGGTTACAGATTGGATTGGAGCTGCATCTGGCACAGACTGGAAAGGCAATAATAAAATTATGCCGGCATCTTATAACCATAAACTAGACGCTAACGCAATCACATTGCCTGAGGCATTTAAAGAAAATGGCTACATCACATTTTTTGCGGGCAAATGGCATCTGGGGGACACACCTTCAACTCCAGAAAACAATGGGTATGACATAAATATAGGTGGCTGGGAAGTAGGAAGTCCTAAGGGTGGTTATTTTTCTCCCTGGGTAAACCCAAAATTACCTAATAAAGAAGCAGGTGAGAATTTATCAATGCGTCTGGCAAAAGAAACTAACCAATTTATTGAGAAGCAAGATGGAGCACCATTTTTTGCGATGTTATCATTCTATGCGGTTCACGGTCCCATACAAACCAGTGAAGAGGCTTGGAGTAAATACAGAGATAAGGCAGAAGAACAAGGTATAGCTGATGCAGGTTTTGAGATGGAGCGCATTTTACCTATTAGAACTAAACAAGATAACCCTGTTTATGCAGGACTTGTTGAGCAAATGGATAAAGCTGTAGGGATTGTTTTAGATAAACTTGAAGAACTAGGGATTGCAGATAATACGATAATTGTTTTTACTTCAGATAATGGAGGTGTAGCTTCAGGAGATGCATTTTCTACTTCTAATTTACCTCTTCGTGGTGGTAAAGGATATCAATGGGAGGGTGGTATTCGTGAGCCCTATTTCATTAAAGTTCCTTATGTAAAAGCGGCACCCAAAGAAATAGACTATCCGGTTACAGGAGCAGATTTCTATCCTACTTTGCTAGATTTAGCAGGACTTCCTCAAAAATCAAATCAATCTAAAGACGGCGTTAGTTTGAAGCCCTTGTTTGCTGGAGAAAAACTTAGTGAGCGTCCTTTATTTTGGCATTATCCGCATTATGGTAATCAGGGAGGAGAACCTTCCTCGATGATAAGAAAAGGTGATTACAAATTAATTTACTACTGGGAAAATAATAGAAGTGAGTTGTACAATCTATCAAGTGACCCATCTGAGCAAAATGATATTGCTAGTGCAAACGTTGAGCTTACTGCTCAACTTCAAGAAGAGCTTTTAAAATATCTGGATGAAGTAGGAGCAAACAAACCAATAGCAAACCCAAAATTTGATGCTGCTAAAGCCAAACAACTTTATCAAGATCGTAAAAATAGATTATTGCCCAGATTAGAAGCTGAGCGTAAAAATATGCTTTCAAAAGATTATGAGCCTAACGCAACCTGGTGGGACAGTAAAGTAACTAAAGACTAGATTTATGCGAAATCAAAAGTTCCTATACAAAGAAGCAAAGCTACTGTGCCAAATTAAGATGGTGTTGAATTGCTTACTTCTAATGGCCTTTATCTTACTTTTCTCAATACCTGTAAAAGCTCAGGTACTAGAGCTTGAAGTTGACGCTAATAAAAAATTTCAAGTCATTGATGGTTTTGGAGCTTCAGATGCATGGCGCTGTCAGTTTGTAGGAGCAAATTGGCCTACAGCAAAAAAACAGCAAATGGCAGATTGGCTTTTTAGTCAGGAGCTTGATGCTAATGGTAATCCAAAGGGTATAGGATTGTCACTATGGCGCTTCTATATAAGTGCAGGCACTACAGAGCAGGGTGATGATTCAGACATTAAAAACGAATGGCGTCGTGGAGAGTCTTTTATTGATGCAGCAGGAAACTACGATTGGTCCAAGCAAGCAGGGCAACAATGGTTTTTACGCAAAGCGAAAGATGCAGGAGTAGAAAAATATTTGGCATTTTCTATTGCGGCACCTACGTTCTGGTCATTTAATCAGAAAGGCTATGCAGCTACAAAAAACGGCCAAATGAATCTTAAGCCTATTTTTTATGAAGCTTATGCCAGCTTTATGGTTGAGGTTTTGAAACATTTTGAGGCAGAAGGTCTTCCGTTTGATTATTTGAGCCCCATTAATGAACCGCAGTGGGATTGGGAGAAGCCTACACAAGAGGGTACGCCGGCCACAAATAACAATATAGCACAACTTACCCGGTTATTGAATGCAGGTATTGAAGAGAAAAAGTTAGGTGCTAAACTAGTTTTAGCCGAAGCAGCAGATTTACGTTTTCTATACTCAGAACATAATAAACCCGAGAGATCAGAGCAGATTAAAGAGTTTTATGCTGATACTTCTAGAAAAATAGACACATATATAAAAGATTTGAGTAATGTAATACCTACCGTTTCAGGACATAGTTATTTTACCACCTGGCCGGTTCAGGATTTAATACAGATACGGCAAAAGCTTAATCAAGAACTTATACAAAATAACATTGATTACTGGCAAAGTGAGTTTTGTATACTTGAAGATTCAAAAGATATAGGTGGTGGTCAAAATCGTGATTTAGGTATAGCAACAGCATTGTATGTCGCTCGTGTTATTCACGCAGATCTCACTTTAGCTAATGCAAAATCCTGGCAATGGTGGACGGCTATAACAATTGCAGATTTTAAAGATGGGTTAATCTATTTAGATACCGGTAACCCTGAGGATATGTACAATAAAACCGCTCTTAAAACCGACGGTGAATTTCACGATTCAAAATTATTGTGGGCCTTAGGAAATTACTCCAGATTTATTCGTCCGGGTTTTCAGCGGATAGCGGCGAGCTATAATAATTCTAAAAGTCTTGAAGATCAATATCAGGATTTAATGATTTCCGCATATAAGAATCCAGATACCGGTGATCAGGTTGTTGTATTAATTAATTATGCAGACGCAGATCAGCAAATAAAGATTAATACTTCAGATACTAAATTTTTGCACGCTTATGAAACTTCAGAAGACAAAAATCTGGAACATCGTACACTATCGAGTAATCACGTTACACTAGCAGCGAGAAGTATTACAACGCTTACAAATACCAATTTATAATTTATTAAAATCATTTAAATGCAAAACACAAAATTCAATTTTAAATACTTGCTTTTCCTTGCGCTTGTATCTGCAATGGGGGGATTTCTTTTTGGTTATGATTGGGTAGTTATAGGTGGGGCAAAACCTTTTTATGAGCTCTATTTTAGTATAAATGAAATGCCTTCTTTACAAGGGTGGGCTATGAGTAGCGCACTGGTAGGTTGTATTTTTGGAGCGGTAATTTCAGGATTGGTGGCAGATAAGTATGGTCGTAAAATTCCGCTTATTTTAGCTGCAGCTCTATTTACGCTTTCTGCTTTTGGTACGGGTTATGTTGATGATTTTACACCGTTTATAGTGTACAGACTTATTGGAGGGTTAGGTATTGGTTTAGCCTCTACTTTATCGCCTATGTATATTGCAGAGATAGCACCTGCAAAATACAGAGGGCAGTTTGTAGCCATCAATCAACTAACGATTGTAATAGGTATTCTTGCTGCACAAATAGCAAACTTTCTTATTGCAGATACAATACCTGATGGTCTTAATGATGATCAAATGCTGGCTTCCTGGAACGGGCAAACAGGATGGAGATGGATGTTCTGGGCAGAATTAATCCCAGCAGGTTTATTCTTTATACTTATGTTTTTAGTACCTAAGAGTCCGCGATTCTTAGCTAAAATTAATGAAGACAGTGCTGCCTTAGATGTGCTTAAGCGTATAGGTGGATCACGTTATGCTAACAGCGAATTAGAAAATATGAAGCTTACTCTTAAAGAAGGAGGTAAGCAAAAAATTAAGCTATCTGAGTTACGAAGCAAAAAAGTACTTCCCATTTTAACTATAGGTATTGTATTGGCATTTTTTCAGCAATGGTGCGGTATTAATATCATATTTAACTATGCCGAAGAGATATTTACCGCTGCTGGTTATAGTGTAGGAGATATGCTTTTTAATATCATTATTACAGGAAGCGTAAACCTCATATTTACTTTTGTTGCAATGCGTACGGTTGACAGCTGGGGTCGCAGAAAATTAATGATTTTTGGTTCTATTGGTCTTGCTCTTGTATATGCATTATTAGGAGGAGCGTATTATTTTGAGTTTAAAGGCTTACCGGTTTTAATCTTAGTGATTGTAGCTATCGCTATATATTCTATGTCTCTTGCGCCTATAACCTGGGTAGTGTTATCAGAGATTTTTCCTAATCGATTAAGAGGAGTTGCTATGTCTATTGCTACATTCTCACTATGGATAGCTTCATTTATTCTAACCTTCACCTTTCCTATCTTAAATGATCTTTTAGGTTCTTATGGTACGTTCTGGGTGTATAGTGGTATTTGTATTCTAGGGTATTTGTTTATAAAAAGCAAATTACCCGAAACTAAAGGGAAAAGTCTTGAAGAAATTGAATTTGAACTTACAAATAGAACCGATGAAAAATAAAATACATTTTTTAATTCTGCTTGCAATCACATTTACTCTAAGTTGTAAAGCTCAAGTTGCAGGCCCAGATTATCTAGATTCTTTAAAACAAGAACTTAAGGTCAAATGGCCTAATAATCGAACTATTAATCTTGTATTTCACGGGCATTCTGTACCTACAGGATATACCACAAAAGGAGTGTTAGATCGTATGCATTCCTATCCTTTACAGACTTTAAAGGCGGTTAATGATCATTATCCCTATTCTGTTATAAATACCATAACTACTTCGATAGGTGGTGAGCAGGCAGAGCAAGGAGCTAAGCGTATGCAGGATGTATTTACGCACAAGCCAGACGTTATTTTCATAGACTATGCACTTAACGATAGAGGAATAGGGTTAGAACGCGCTAAGGTTGCGTGGGAATTGATGATAAAGCAGATTTTAGAACAGGATATTAAATTAATTCTGCTTACACCTACTCCAGATTTACGAGAAGATATTACTTCAGAAGATACACAGCTTGCTATGCATAGTGCACAGATACGTGAATTAGCTGCTAAATATAAAATAGGATTGGTTGACAGCTATGCACTTTTTAAAAATCTCGCGGTTAAAACAGATTTAGAAGGGTTTATGTCTCAAAACAATCACATCAATCAAAAAGGACATCAGCTCGTTTCTCAATTAATTTTTGATACCCATTTCAACTTCAAACAATAAACCATAAGAAATGATAAAAACTTTTAAACATATCGGGTTTAGCATTTGTATTCTAAGTGTGTTAACACTTGGCTTGAGCTGTGAGCAGTCTCAAGAAGTGAGTATAGATCTTTCGGGAGATTGGAAATTTCAAATAGACTCACTAGATCAGGGAGAAGATAAAAAATGGTATACTGAAGCCTTAGAGGAAACGGTACAGCTTCCTGGATCTATGGTAGAAAATGGTAAGGGGTATGATGTAGATTTAGAAACTAAGTGGACTGGTAATTTATGGAATGACAGCTTGTGGTACAAAAGCCCTAAGTACGAGAAATACCGAAAAGATGATAATATAAAAGTTTCCTTTTGGCTGCAGCCTGAAAAAAAATATTACGGTGCTGCCTGGTATCAGAAAACAATTACAATACCAGAAAACTGGAAAGATCAGGTGGTAACGTTTAATATTGAGCGTGCCCACTGGGAATCTACAGTCTGGGTTGATGATCAAAAAATAGGATCAGAAAATACATTAGGTACTGCACATCGCTACCTTCTTAAAGATCTTAAGCCAGGAGAGCATATACTAACAGTAAGGATGGATAATCGTGTGCGTGATATAAATGTTGGGCTAGACGCACACAGCATATCAGACAATACCCAATCTAACTGGAATGGTCTTGTGGGTGAATTAAGTCTTACAGCTACACCCAAAGTCTTTATTAAAAGTATAAAAATTGTTCCCGATGTAAATAATAAAAAGGCGCTAATAAAACTTACAATAGAAAACACTACCGGTACAGTAAATACTGCGCAAATAAAGCTTGAAGCTAAAGGAACAAATCAACATGTTGCAACAGTAAAAAGCTTGACAGAAGATTTAGAATTAAAATCTGGGGATAATGAATTGAGTTTTGACTATACAATGGGTGATAATCCTGCATTGTGGGATGAGTTTGATACTAATCTGTATGAGCTCAACTTGACATTAGATTCAGATGCGGGTGTGCATTTTACAACAGAAAAATTTGGAATGCGGGAGTTTAAAGCCTCAGATAAGCATTTTGTTATTAACGATCGTCCGGTTTTCTTGAGAGGCACTTTAGAGTGCTCTATTTTTCCGTTAACGGGGTATCCACCTACAGAAATTGATTCTTGGAAATCAATATTTACCACTATAAAAAATCACGGTCTTAATCATATGCGTTTTCACTCGTGGTGTCCCCCAGAAGCTGCATTTGACGCTGCAGATGAGATGGGAGTTTACTTACAGGTAGAAGCTTCTGCCTGGGCTACAATAGGAGATGGCGCTCCTGTAGATAAATGGCTTTATAAAGAAGGAGAAGCCATATTAGAAGCTTATGGAAACCACCCATCTTTTGTAATGATGGCTTATGGTAATGAGCCTAGTGGTAAAAATCACAAGCAGTATTTAATAGATTATGTAACTCACTTTAAAGCCCTAGATAGTACTAAGATGTACACAAGTGCTGCGGGATGGCCATTAATTGATAATGCAGATTACTTTAATACCCCAAAGCCACGTATTCAGCAATGGAATCAAAACTTAAACAGCATTATCAATGCAGAAGAACCACAGACGCTATTTGACTTTCAAAGTATTATAGATAATACACCTATGCCGGTGGTAAGTCACGAAATAGGGCAATGGTGTGTATACCCTAATTTCAACGAAATTTCAAAATATACAGGGGTTTTAAAACCTAAGAATTTAGAAATTTTTAAAGAGACCTTAGAAAACAATCATTTAGGTCATCTTGCAGATAGTTTAATGCTCGCATCAGGCAAACTACAAACACTATGCTACAAAGCAGATATTGAAGCTGCATTACGTACAAAAGGTTTTGCAGGATTTCAACTATTAGATTTACATGATTTTCCTGGTCAGGGAACCGCTTTAATAGGGGTGTTAGACGCATTCTGGGAAGAAAAAGGGTATGTGAGCCCGGCAGAATTTAAAGCCTTTAGTGGTGAGACTGTCCCGCTGGCTCGATTAAAACAACGCACATTCTTAAATACAGATACTTTAAATGCTTCTATAGAACTGGCGCATTACGGTGCGAAGCCACTTAAAGGTGTAACACCTGCCTGGAAACTGATCAATAAGTCTGGAGATCAAGTGTCAAGTGGGACCTTTCCGCAAGGTGATTTTGAGATAGGCAACGGTATCGCTCTGGGCAAAATTTCACTTCCGCTAAATAGTATAAAGGCTGCACAACAATTAACGCTAAGTGTAGCGGTTGGCGAATTTGAGAATAGCTGGGATGTTTGGGTATATCCTGCAAAAAATAAAGAAATTAATAATGAACCGCGAGTTGTAACACAATTAGATGCTGCTACAATTGCATTTCTAAAACAAGGTGGGTCTGTTTTATTAAGTACTAAAAAAGGTGCTGTTGCCGCAGATAAAGGTGGCGATATTGGCATAGGTTTCTCCAGTATTTTCTGGAATACCTCGTGGACAAATGGTCAAAAGCCCCATACATTAGGAATTTTATGTGACCCCAATCATCCTGCATTAGCAGATTTTCCAACACAATACCATTCTAACTGGCAATGGTGGGACGCAATGTCTCACAGCAACGCTATAATTCTTGATGAGTTTAGTACAGACTTAAAACCTATAGTGCGGGTAATTGACGACTGGTTTGAAAACCGAAGTCTGGGGTTATTATTTGAGACTCGCGTAGGTAAAGGGAAACTTCTGATTTCTGGAATAGATCTACACACAGGTATTGACAAGCGTATAGAAGCGCAGCAACTGCTGTATAGTTTAAAAAAATACATGAGTAGTAATCAATTTAATCCTGCTCAAGAGTTAGATATGCAACTTATAAAAGGGTTATACGCCACTAATTAAAATATAAAGTAAAACAAACCTTTCTTTTAAAGGACCTAAGAAATAGAACAATGAGTAAAGTTAAAGCTTGGAGAGAAACCGTAGTAATCCCTACGTATGAAGTAGGAACACCAGAAAAATATCCTGTATTTTTAGAAAAGCGAGTGTATCAGGCCAGTACGGGTTCTGTGTATCCGCACCCGGTAATTGAGCAGATAAGTGACGAGAAAGTAGACAAAGAATGGGATGTTATTTTTATAGAAAATGACTACATTCAGCTAATGATTCTCCCAGCTCTAGGAGGAAGAATACAGCGTGCTTATGATAAAATACGTCAGCGTGATTTTGTGTATTACAATCATGTTATAAAACCTGCACTGGTAGGATTAACCGGTCCGTGGATTTCTGGTGGTATAGAATTCAACTGGCCGCAACACCACAGACCTAGTACATATGATCCTACAGATTCCTATATTGAAGAAAATAAAGATGGAAGCATAACTGTTTGGGTTAGTGAACTCGAGCGTATGTTCCGCACAAAGGGTATGGCAGGTTTTACACTACACCCTGATAAAGCTTATCTAGAAATAAAAGCACAGTTATATAACCGTACACCTCACCCGCAAACGTTTTTATGGTGGGCAAATCCTGCAGTAGCTGTTAATGATGAGTATCAGTCTGTTTTTCCTCCAGATGTAAACGCGGTTTTTGATCACGGTAAGCGTGATGTGTCTGAATTTCCTATCGCAAAAGGAGAATATTACAAAGTAGATTACGCACCGGGCACCGATATATCTAGATACAAGAATATTCCTGTACCTACATCTTATATGGCAATTACTTCAAAATACGATTTTGTAGGCGGCTATGAGAATGATAGTAAAGGCGGATTATTACACGTAGCAGACCATAATGTGTCGCCGGGTAAAAAACAGTGGACGTGGGGTAATGGTGATTTTGGTCAGGCCTGGGATCGTAACTTAACAGATGAAGACGGACCGTATATTGAGCTTATGTGTGGCGTTTACACAGACAATCAGCCAGATTTCTCGTGGATGCATCCGTATGAAGAGAAAAGTTTTAAGCAGTATTTTATGCCGTATTACAACGTAGGTGTGGTAAAAAATGCTACTAAAGAAGCCTTACTTAATTTGGAAATAGAAAATGGAAAGGCAAGATTAAAAATTTATGTTACGGGTATCTATGAGAATGCAAAAGTAACTTTAACCGCTGCAGACTATGTTTATCTTGAAGAAACGCTTGACCTTGATCCTGCAACCGGTTTTGATACCTTAATAGATACGGCAACTGCAGACTATAAAGATTTAAAAGCAACGCTTACTAATGCTAACGGTAAAGTGCTGGTAAGCTGGTCGCCCGGTGATGATAGCGTAGATGAAATTCCTGAAGCGGCAAAGGCGGCAAAAGAACCTCAGGACATAGATACAGTAGAGCAATTATTTTTAAATGGGTTGCATCTTGAGCAATACCGTCACGCAACCTTTGATGCGACGGCTTATTATCTTGAAGCTTTAGAGCGCGCTCCCGGTGATGTACGCTGTAATAACGCTATGGGGTTGTGGAAGATGAAGCATGGTAAATTTGAAGAGGCGCTTGCATATTTTAATTCTGCTATAGAAACACTTACAAATAGGAACCCCAATCCCTATAACGGGGAACCTTATTTTAATAAGGGTGTTGTTCTCAACTATCTAGGTAGAAAAGATGAGGCATACGCCGCTTTTTTCAAATCCTGTTGGAATGCTGCCTGGCAAGCTGCCGGCTATTTTAATCTCGCACAAATAGATTGTGAACGAGCAGATTTTGATAAGGCATTAGAGTTAGTAGATAAGGCTTTAATAAGTAACTGGCACAATCACAAGGCAAGACATTTAAAGGCGATTATCTTAAGAAAAACAGGAAACAAAGATGAGGCACTTCAGCTTATAGAAGATTCACTTCAGATAGACCGTTTTAATTTTGGAGTACGTTATGAGCGCTTTCTGCTAACCGGTGATCAAGAAGATTTAGTAACACTTAAAGAATTATTGCGAGGCTACCAGCATAATTATATAGAGTTTGCACTCGATTATGCACAGGCAGGACAATATGAAGAGGCAATTGCATTGCTTAAAGAGATAGCTCAGGGAGAGCAAGTGTATCCGCTAGTGGGTTATTTTATAGGATATTTCTATCAGCAAAAAGAAGATAACACTAATGCTTCAGAATGGTTTAAAAAGGCTCAGGATCTGTCGCAAGATTACTGTTTTCCAAACCGTTTAGAAGAGGTAATTGCATTGCAGGCGGCTTTTGACTTTGATTCTACAGATGCTAAAGCTTCTTATTATTTGGGTAATTTCTGGTATGCTTCTCGTCAATACAAAGAGGCGCAAAATTGCTGGGAAGCGTCAATAAGACTTGATGAGAACAATGCTATTTGTCACCGTAACCTTTCTTTATTGTATTACAATAAAACTAATCAAAAAGATTTAGCACGTAAGCATCTAGAACAGGCATTTAAACTAGATCCTACAGACGCACGTTTGTTGATGGAGCTGGATCAGTTGTACAAAAAAATAAATGTTTCCGTAGAAGAGCGTTTAGAACTTTTAGAGCAAAACTTAAGCTTAACGCAATCTCGAGATGATTTGTATTTAGAGCGTATTGCTTTATATAACTTTAAAGGTGATCACGAGAAAGCTTTAGAATTGATAGAATCACGACAGTTTCACCCGTGGGAAGGTGGTGAGGGGAAAGTTCCTTTTCAGCACATAAATACTCACGTAGAATTAGCAAAAAAACTTTTAAGTAATGACAAGGCAGAGGATGCAATAATTCATCTGGAAGCCGCTCAGGAATACCCTCACAATTTAGGAGAAGGCAAACTCTTTGGCTCACAGGAAAATGATATATTTTATTGGCTAGGTTGTGCCTATGAGCAATTAGGCAAAACACAATCTGCAAAAGAAGCGTGGCAAAAAGCGTCTGAAGGACTAAGTGACCCTAGCCCGGCGATATTTTACAACGATCAGCAGCCAGATAAAATATTTTATCAGGGTCTCGCTTTACTAAAATTAGGGGAGCAGGCCGAAGCCGAAAAGCGTTTTGAAAACCTAAAAAATTATGGAGAGGCACATAAAGAAGATGCTGTTAAGCTTGATTATTTTGCAATCTCATTACCCGATTTATTGATCTGGGAAGAAAATTTGCAAGTGCGTAACCGTATTCACTGTGACTATCTTATAGGTTTAGGCGCTTTAGGTTTAGATAATTTAGCAGCTGCCGAAAAAGCCCTAACTGCAGTTTTAAATCAGGATTTATACCACCTGCCCGCGCAGTTACATCATTTGATGATTTCTAATTCTGAATTAAGTATCAAATAAAAATGATGCATTTAAAACAGTATATAACTGGTATGCTAACAACCCTGCTTTGCGGGGTTTGTTTACCCTATTTTGCTCAAGAGCGTCCTAATATTTTATGGATAACTTTTGAAGACACTTCACCGCAATTTATGGGTAGTTATGATAATTCTGATGCAGAAACTCCGGTTTTTGATAGGATGGCATCGCAAGGGGTGCGTTACACAAATGCTTTTTCGACAAATACAGTTTGTTCTCCCAGTCGCACTTCCATAATTACAGGAGTGCCTACCTATGAGCTGGGTACAGGTAATCACCGTAGCAATTATGCGATACCAGATTTTATAAAAGGATTTCCCAAATACTTGAAAGATGCGGGGTATTACGTGACTAATAACAGCAAGACCGACTATAATGTTAAAAATGAAAAAGACTTTATTGCAGAGACATGGAATGAAAGTTCTAACACCGCAGGGTGGTGGAACAAAGAGGAAAGTAAGCCTTTTTTCGCGGTATTTAATATTGCAGATTCGCACCAGTCACGTACAATGTCTATGAGTTATGAGTGGTATGAGCAAAATGTACTTAATTATCTTCCGGTTGCGGTTAAAAATGCAAACAATAAATTAGACGATGCCGCTGAACATTCACAACAAGCAATACCTCAATTTTCTGAAGGTAAAATAGATTTTACTTCGCTGCATAAAATGCATCATATAAGTGACACCGCATTTGCTATGCCTCCTTTTTATAGAGACAGTCCCAATATGCGTAAGCAAATGGCTCGGGTTTACAATTCGCTCAAGCTAACAGATATTAAAATGGGAAAACTTCTTGAGAGACTTCAATCTGAAGGATTTATGGAAAATACCATCATCTTTATTTTTGCAGACCACGGCGAAGGAATGCCACGAATGAAGACAAACGGTATAGGTCTGGGATACCGGGTGCCTTTCGTCGTATGGTTTCCCGAACGTTATAAACATCTCGCGCCTAATGGAAAAACAGGGGTTGTGACTGAAGAATTAGTGAGTTTTGAAGATCTCGCTCCTACAGTTTTAAAACTTGCAAATGTATCAAAACCAGAATATTTAAAGGGTAGAAACTTTCTAGGAGGTGAGCCTGAGAAAGCCCCAGAATATCTGTTTTTAGCTTCAGATCGGGCAGATAACGGGCCAGATTTAGTACGTTCTGTTACTGATGGTCGCTACATGTATTCTCGCAACTTTATGCCTTTCTATCCAGAATTGAAGTATATACACTATATCGAGCAAGGTGAGATAACAGCACATATGCGTGAAGATTTTAAAGATAATAAGCTAAACGAAACTCAAAAGTCAATTTTTAACAGACGTCCTTTAGAAACACTTTACGATTTGAAGAATGATACCTGGGAAATTAAGAACCTAGCAACTAATACACAGTATGATTCTATTGTTAGAAAAATGCGTAAGGCATTAATTGAAAATATTAAGGAGCGAAGAGATGTAAATTTTATGCCGGAGTATGAGCTTAATCGCGATTTTGATACTGGTTCTGCATATACAGAAAAAAGCCATAGAGCCTATTATCCGATTTCTGAAATTTTAAATATGGCGTTGAATGTAGGTTCTGCTGATGAGCAAAGTATTCAGAATAAAATGGAAGGTTTAGATCACAAGAATAAATTCGTGCGCTATTGGGCAGCATTGGGTCTTTATAGTGAGCGTAATTCATTAAGCAGAAAAACATTAATACAGATTAAAAGCAAGCTGAATGAAACTTACAAACCCGCTCAAATAACACTAGCAGCCGCCCTTTATGATAGAGAAAACAACAATGACGCATTAGAAATCTTAAAAAATGCGATTAGTGTTAAAAATGCAGAAACAAGTCTGATGGCAATTAATTACCTACTCTATATTAAAAATAGATCACCATTCTTAAGGGATGTGACGCTATTAAATAATACTGATGCACCCTATAAGGTTAAAGCAGCTTGTTTAGATTTTTTAAATCTTGAAGAAGCTATAAATTAAGTAGAAGATAAAATTAAATGAGAATGGTAAAGAATCTAATACATATCATTATACTGTCTTTTTTAGCAATGAGCTCTGCGACTTTATATTCGCAAACATCAGCAGATAAACCAAACATTGTTTTAATCTACATAGACGACTTAGGCTATGGTGATATTGGTGTTAATGGGGCAATAGGAGTTAAAACACCTAATATAGATAAGCTTGCAGAAAATGGTATAAACTTTACAGATGCACATAGTGCCGCTGCTACCTGTACACCTTCGCGCTATTCGCTGCTAACTGGGAGTTATGCGTTTAGAAAAGAAGCAGAAATTCTTGAAGGTGATGCGCCTTTGTTAATAGATACTACGATACGTACGCTACCGGGTATGCTTAAAGATGCAGGCTATAAAACAGGAGTAGTAGGAAAATGGCATCTAGGTCTGGGCAATGGCAATGTAGATTGGAACACCCGTGTATCGCCAGGACCGGCAGAAGTAGGCTTTGATTATAGTTTTTTAATACCAGCTACGGGTGATCGTGTGCCTACGGTTTTTCTAGAAAATCAATATGTGGCTAATCTAGACCCTAAAGATCCCATTACTGTACGATATGGTAAGGCTATTGAAGGTGGGTATCCTACAGGACGTGAACACCCTGAACTTTTAAAACAATATACAGATAACTATCACTTGAGCGCAATTACAAATGGCATTAGTAGAATAGGTAATATGAAAGGAGGGACTGATGCTTTATGGGTAGATGAAGAAATTCCTTTTGTATTGAATGATAAAGCAACTGCTTTCATTGAAGATAATAAAGAACAGCCTTTTTTTCTGTTTTATTCGTTTCATGATATTCATCAACCGCGTGTAGCTAACGTAAAGTTTATAGAGTCTAGTACAATGGGCCCTCGTGGAGATGTCATCGCGCAGATGGATTGGAGTGTGGGCGCAATAGTTGATAAGCTTGAGAAATCTGGTCTTCTTAATAACACAATAATCATATTTACCAGTGACAACGGTCCCATTCTGGACGATGGGTATGTAGATTATGCTCGTGAACTTGTAGGAGAACATAAACCCGGAGGAGCATATAAAGGTTCTAAATATTCGGTATTTGAAGCTGGAACGCGTATGCCTACCATTTTACACTGGCCGGCAAAAGTTAAGCCTGGCACATCAAACGCTTTGTTGTCACAAGTAGACTTGTATGCAAGTTTTGCAGCGCTAACACATCAAAAACTTAAAAAGAATGAAGCGCCAGATAGTGAAAATCACTGGAACGCCTGGATAGGTAAATCTAGTAAAGCACGCACCTTTATGCTTGAGGAAGGTTATACCTATGCATTACGCAAAGGAGATTTTAAGTACATACAACCTAAGAAAGATGCGACTATACCGCAATGGATACGTTTAAAATATGTAGATCCCGGCTTTAGTACAGTGCCTCAGCTTTATAATTTAAAGTTAGACCCAGGAGAAACTAAAAATTTAAGTGAAGCTCATCCCGAGATTGTGAAAGAGATGGAAAACAGATTAAGTAAAATTTTAAAAAATAAATAAGCAATGTCCCTATTAAAAAAAATACTAAAAAATTACTGGGTATTCTGTATACTCTTAATAGCTAACTCTTGTAAACATCAAGCTGAAACTATTAACGCAACTGATGAGAACTCGCTAACTCAAAACAGAATAGATTTGTCGGGTACATGGCAGGTTAAATTAGATTCTCTTAATACTGGTGAGCAGCAGCAGTGGTTTTCAAACAGCTTAGAAGGCCAGGATATACAATTACCGGGAACACTTGATGATGCCAGTATAGGTACCGCAGATACGCTTACACCTGCACTAAATAATTATGTATTATCTAGTCTGGCTCGTAAACATCAATATATAGGTAAAGCCTGGTATCAGCGTGAGATAAATATACCTAAAAACTGGGACGGTAAAGAAATTGAGCTAACACTTGAACGTGTGTTATGGCAATCAACTGTATTTATTGATGATAAAAAAGTAGAAAGCAGACAGAGTCTTATAGGATCGCACGACTATGATTTAACTTCTTATCTAACACCGGGAAGTCATACTCTTACCGTGATCATAGACAACTCAGATTTTTACCCAAAAATTAATGTGACGGGTGATCGCTATCCTATTGAAGTTAATCAGGAGATGGCACACGCTTATACAAATCATACACAGATAAAATGGAATGGTATTCTAGGAGATATTTCATTAACCGCTTCAGATAAAGCAACGATCGCTAATCTTCAGGTGTATTCAGATACAAAAAATGAAATGCTTGATTTTGATTTTGAGACGACTCAAAATAATCTTCTAAACTTAAGTTTAGAAATTTTAAAAGCTGACGGAAGTGTACTTTTTTCGCAAGAAATAAGCGATTCAAAAAGAAACGGTAATCTTGTTAATATCACGATCAAAAAACCAGAAACCTTAGAACACTGGGATGAGTTTAACCCTGTGATGTATAAGGCGGTTTTAAAAACTGAAAAAGAACAAATTACTCAGGATTTTGGTTACAGAACGGTAGCAATAGAAGATGCGCAATTACAATTAAATGACCACAGAATATTTTTACGTGGAAACTTAGAGTGTGTTATTTTTCCACTTACAGGATATCCGCCTATGCAGGTAGAAGAATGGGCTACCTTGTTTGAGCAAGCAAAAAATTATGGGTTAAATCACATACGTTTTCACAGTTGGTGTCCGCCAGAAGCAGCCTTTATAGCAGGTGATAAAGCAGGAATGTACTTACAGGTAGAGTTGCCGCACTGGAGTTTAAAAGTGGGAGAAGATGCTGCTACAACTGCATTTTTAGAGCAAGAAGCGGCTAAAATTATAAAAGACTATGGGCACCACCCTTCATTCTTGTTCTTTTCTATGGGTAATGAGTTAGAAGGTGATTTTTCGGTATTAAACAAAATGGTAAATGATCTTAAGCAAATAGATACGAGACATTTATATGCTACTACAAGTTTTTCATTTCAGAAACCGGCAGGTACACGTCCTGAACCAGAAGATGAGTTTTTTATTGCACAGTGGACAGATAAAGGCTGGATACGCGGGCAAGGTGTATTTAACGATATAGCTCCTAATTTTAATAAAGATTTTACTGCAAACAGTGCACACATAGAAGTACCTCTTGTTGCACATGAGATTGGTCAATATTCTGTTTACCCAGATTTAAGTGAGATCGAGAAATATACCGGTGTACTGGCACCTCTGAACTTTATAGCGGTTAAAAATGATTTAGAACAGAAAGGGCTTATAGATCTTGCTTCAGATTTTACACAGGCTTCGGGCAAACTGGCTGCGATGCTTTACAAAGAAGAGATAGAGCGCGCTTTAAAAACACCTAGTTTTGACGGTTTTCAATTGTTACAATTGCAGGATTTCCCAGGGCAGGGTACTGCACTAGTAGGCTTGCTAAATGCTTTCTGGGAGTCTAAAGGAATAATTACCGGTGAAGAATTTAAAAGGTTTAACAGTGAACTAGTCCCTTTAGTGCGCTTTGAAAAAGCGATTTATGAAAATGGAGAATCTTTTGAAGCTCAGCTAGAAGTAGCTAATTTTTATAAAGAACTTAAAAATCAAAAATTACAGGCTACACTAAAAGATAGTAAGGGTAAAGTCGTTGCAGAAAAATCTATTGAAAACCTAAATCTTTCCATAGGGAATAATGTGAATTTAGGGGTTCTAGAAACTAAAGTTAAGGTTAATAAAGCAGATGTCTGGACGTTAGAATTAAGCCTTGAAGGAACTCAATTTGTCAACAGCTGGTCTGTATGGGTATACCCTACACAATACGCTGAGGTAAGTAAAAATATTAATACAACTCAATCTTTTGATGAAGCTATTAAATTACTTAATGCTGGCAAAACGGTATTTTTTAATCCTGATGTGGCAGACTTAGAAGGTGTAAAAGGGCGTTTTGTACCGGTATTTTGGAGTCCTGTGCATTTTCCTAATCAGCCGGGAACAATGGGATTATTAGTAGATGCAGATAGTGAAGCATTATCAGACTTTCCTACAGCACGTCATACCCAATGGCAATGGTGGGATTTATGTATAAACTCTAAATCTGTAGTCTTAGACGATCTTAATGTGAAGCCTATCGTACGTGTCATAGATAATTTTGTATCAAATCGTGATTTAGGAAACTTGTTTGAAGCTCAGGTTGGAGCAGGAAAATTAATGTTCTCATCTATAGATCTTTCTTCAGACTTAAAAAACAGACCTGCAGCGCGACAATTGCGATCAAGCTTATTAAATTATATGGCTTCAGATAACTTTAAGCCACAAAATAAATTGACCACTCAAGACCTTAATCGTTTTAAAAAATAAAAGAATAGTTATGAATTTCAAAGTTGTAAAACATAGTGTCCTTTTTGCATTACTAGTATGCTCTAGTATTCAATTAAAGGCACAATTAAAAATAGATGAATTTAAGCCTAATGTTGTGTTTATTCTGGTAGATGATTTAGGTTGGATGGATCTGGGAGTGCAGGGAAGCACCTTTTATCAGACACCACGGGTAGATGAGCTGGCATCAAATGGATTACGTTTTACAGATGCATATGCTGCAAACCCTGTATGTAGTCCTACACGAGCTAGTATTATGAGTGGTAAAGATCCTGCAGATGTTTCTGTTAATATTAGTAACTGGATAGGTGCTCAGTTGTATGAGAAAAGAACTAATCAAGCTTTGATACAACCCGGTGTGGGAGATCATTTACCATTAGAAGAAATAACTATGGCAGAAGCTTTTCAACAGCAAGGCTATACTACGCAGTTTATTGGAAAATGGCACCTGGGAGAAACCGAAGAGTTTTGGCCTGAAAAACAAGGTTTTGATGATAATATAGCGGGATGGTCACGAGGTAACCCCGGTAGTTTTTTTGCACCGTATAACAACCCAAGAATTTCTGATGGTCCTGATGGGGAGTATTTGCCGTATAGATTAGGAAATGAGGCGGTATCTTTTATAGAACAAAGTGCTAAAGAGAAAGATCCTTTCTTTTTATTTTTATCTATGTATAATGTACATACACCCATTGAAGCGCCTAAAGATTTAGTTGCCCGCTTTGAAAAGAGACGCGACCAATTAAAGTTGTCAAAAAAAGGTACCTATAAATTAGATGAAGGTGTAGAGAGCAGAACAAATCAAAGTGACCCGACATATGCTGCTATGATCTGGGCTATGGATTCTGTTGTGGGTATGGTACAGGATAAGTTAGACGAATTAAATTTAACTAAAGAAACTGCTATCGTATTTTTCTCAGATAATGGCGGCCTGTCTAGCCCTGGTTATGGTGTAACTTCTAATTTACCACTTAGAGGCGGTAAAGGTTTTCTATATGAAGGTGGTATTAGAGAACCACTTATTATTCGATATGATCCATTAACCTCAAATCACAAAGGCAGTGTTGTTGCAGAACCTGTGATTAGCTATGATTTTTACCCTACGTTACTCGATATTGCAAATCTAGAAAAACCTAAAAATCAAAATCTTGAAGGGGTAAGTTTAAAGCCGTTGCTTTCTAATAATACGGTAGCTAGAGAAAGTATTTTTTGGCATTATCCGCATTACAGTCCACAGAAAGGAAAACCAGGATCAGCGATTAGAAAAGGAGATTTTAAGCTTATTCATTTTTATGAAAGTAATGAGGATGAATTGTATAATCTTAAAAAAGATATCGGTGAAAAAAACAACATAGCTAAAGCAAACCCACAGTTAGTAAAAGAACTCAAGTATGAATTGTTTCAGCATTTAGAAAAAATAAATGCATCATATCCTGTAAAAAGGCCTGAAAAATTAGATAAATAGGAAACTCCCTTATTTTTGAATTAAATTTGAAAAAGGCAATTTAATATATGATTTTGAAATTGAGTTTGATTAAAAAAAGCGGATACGCCGTAGTGTTAAGTTTAGGAGCAATAGCGTTTTTAATCTCTTGTGGAGAACATTCAGAAAATAAATCGACAAAAAATCAACAAGCAGAGGTAATTAAACAGCCAGATATCAAAGAACTACTTGTAGAGCAACCAGAAAGCCTTACAGTTCCTGACGGAATGGTCTGGGTTTCTGGGGTTCATTTTACACAGGGAGCATCAAACGGTGATGAGGCAGCTCTGCCCCGTGAGAAACCAGCTCATCCTGTAGCTGTTGATGGTTTTTTTATAGATAAAACCGAAGTTACTAATGCCCAATTTAAAAAGTTTGTTGCAGCTACAGGATATCGTACCGTTGCAGAGCAACCTATAGACTGGGAGGAGATGAAAAAAGATCTGCCCCAGGAACTCAAAAACCGGCAGACAGCATTCTGCAGCCGGGCTCGTTAATTTTTAACCGAAATGTAGAAAATGTGGCCGATCTGCGTAATTACGCGCAATGGTGGGAGTGGAAAACCGGTGCAAACTGGCAACACCCTCAAGGCCCGGAAAGCACTATTGAAGGTAAAGATAATTACCCTGTAGTACACATCTCATACAAAGACGCCTTAGCCTATTGTAAGTGGGCAAACCGCAAACTTCCTACAGAAACGCAATGGGAAGCAGCGGCACACGGTAAATTAAATGGTGGAGTTTATACCTGGGGAGAAGATAGTGCAGAATTAACAAAAAAGGCCAATACCTGGCAAGGAGATTTTCCTAATAAAAATTTAGTTGAAGACGGTTTTGCTTATATTGCTCCTGTAGCTTCTTTTGATTCAAACTCATTAGGTATTTACGATATGGCGGGTAACGTGTGGGAACTTACTCAGGATTACTTTTCTGTAAAATACTATCAAGATATTGCGGGCAGCGGTGAAATTAGAAACCCTCAGGGACCATTAGAGTCGTATAATCCAGAAAACCCTTTCCAGCAGGAAAAAGTAATTAAAGGAGGTTCCTTTTTATGTGACGCTTCATACTGCGCAAGTTACCGCATTTCAGCCCGAATGGGACAAAGTCTAGATTCTTCATCAGACCATACCGGTTTTAGAACTGTTGCTACCGTAGATATGCTTGAATAATATTTAAATTCGTAATAATTTGTTACAGGTGAATTCAAGTGCTTTATTTACTATTATTTAATTGTAGGATTATATAATAATTCAAGTAACATAAAACGGATCAGCACATTTCCACTGCATTTCGCGAAAGCTCCATTACAGGAAAAGAGCTTCCCTAGGCAGGTCTTGAACACAACTTCAAAGCTTCCGTTTTCCATTTCGCTTAACCGCTTTATCTCAATAAAAATTTGGGAAGCGGCCAAACTCCATTTCAAGCTACATCTTTGTATTTAAGTCCGCTTTAAATTCTTCTAAACGAAAATGATCCTCGATCATAACCCGGTCAGCACATTTCCACTGCATTTCGCGAAAGCTCCATTACAGGAAAAGAGCTTCCCTAGGCAGGTATTGAACACAACTTCAAAGCTTCCATTTTCCATTTCGCTTAACCGCTTTATCTCAATAAAAATTTGGGAAGCGGCCAAACTCCATTTCAAGCTACATCTTTGTGTTTAAGTCCGCTTTAAATTCTGCTAATCTAAAATAATTCTCTATTGTAACCCGGTCAGCACATTTCCACTGCATTTCGCGAAAGCTCCATTACAGGAAAAGAGCTTCCCTAGGCAGGTCTTGGACACAACTTCAAAGTTTCCATTTTCCATTTCGCTTGTCCGCTTAATCCCAATAAAAATTGAGAAGCGGCCAAACTCTATTTCAAACTACAACTTTAAAGTCAAGTCCGCTTTAAATTCTTCTAAACAAAAATAATCCTCTATCGTAACCCGGTCAGCACATTCCCACTACATTTCGCAAAAGCTTCATTACGGGGAAAAAAGCTTTCCTACTCAGGTCTTGGACACAACTTCAAAGCTTCCGTTTTTCATTTCACTTGACTGCTATATCCTAATAAAAATTAGGACGCGGTCAAACTCCATTTCAAACTACACCTTTCAAGTCAAGTCCGCTTTATCTGATTTTAATTTTACGATTTATGCCCCTTCTTTGAATAACGCATTTTCCAAAAGCCTTTAGAATTACTTATTGAACCTCTGCATTTTTACACTTTTTTGAAGGCAAAACAACAACATTCATTTTTGGACGGCGGCATAAACCGCTCCCGTTTCACTTCACTTTTTATACGCCTTTCCAAATCTAAATATTGTACAACACTAAGCAACAAAAAAGGTAACAGCGAAGGCACTATGGGAAGTAAATCTAAAATGAATCTTATGAAATCATACCGTATCCATAAAAAAGAAGCGACACAAAAGTTAAAAAAACAAAAACAGGAAAACGCTCTGGATATAATAAGTAAATCCTTTGAACTAAAAGAAAACTGTCTGAAAGGATCAGGCAGCATTTTTAATTAATATCTAAATATTTTTATCATGAGTACTTTAAGAAATCACGTACAGTTAATTGGAAACGTTGGTCAGGAACCAACCATTACGAACCTCGAAAGCGGTAAAAAAGAAGCCCGCTTATCCCTAGCTACCAATGAGTATTACAAGAAAGAAAATGGCGAAAGAGTTCAGACTACCGAGTGGCATTCAATAGTAGCCTGGGGTAAGACTGCAGAAATCATTGAGAATTATACAGGTAAGGGCAAAGAGATCGCCGTTGTCGGAAAATTGAAAACTCGGAATTATGAAGATAATGAAGGGGTCAAAAGATATGTGACGGAAGTGGAAGCCAGTGAAATTCTTCTAATGGGTTCTAAATCTTAGGACAAAAACAAATTAAAAGAGGGCGTTCCCGTGAGAAGTAGCGCCCTCTTATTATTCCTTATAGGGATAAGAATAACTTAATATGTAATGTTATGAAAATTGATAGTAATCAACTCACAGAACAGCTGCAAAATTTTTGTGGTACCGAAACATTCTATAGTATAGCGATGCTTAAAACACGATTTACTGATGGTATTAAATATTTAGCAGAGACGGCTAATTGCTTTTGGCTAGTAACAGATGCATCGATAATGGCAAAAAGTTTACAGTCTAAAAGCTATTTTATAACCATAGATTTTAAACGGCTTTCTGAAGATGAGCAGCATTTAAATTCTAAAGAAGCAGAACTAATTTATAGTGATGGAAATGACAACATACTTTTTAAACAAGCCTATTATTCGACTGATTTTCCGCTTGATGAACTGCGATTATTTTTTGTAGATGATACGTTGATGCTCCCCGGGGAATATTAAAATTTTGAGGGAGAAGCTCTACAGAATCTTGATGGTGGCAACTTCATTCTCAACATTTAGAACCGGTGTATACGTATTAAAAGACCTTTGAAATTTCAAGGGTCTTTTTCATTTTGAAAGCGTTCTTAATTAGAGTATCTGCAATAGTTCTCAATTTTCAATGCGAATAATTTTATACATCGAATGTCTACTTCTTAAAAAGTCAGCTTTGTTTTCACTCGTAACCAAAGGCCATTATCTTTTTATAATGGTATGGATTTTTGTCAGCCTGCGGCTGACGAAAAGGAATAGCAAGAGGGTAACACGCTACGCGATGTTAAGCATTCCTTTTCGTTTTTAACTTACTCATAAACAGTGTTTTGAGTATTTGCGATTGAAAGATTTTTAAAAATCGATATTATTTTTCACGGAAAAACCGTGTAAGCCCAGTAAAAACATCAAATTTTTCACGGAAAAATGGATAAAGGATATGAAAAAGAACGTTTTGAGAGTCTGAGCATCAAGACTTCAGTGGTTAAGAAATTCAGGCGTTTTTGTAATCACTTTTCTAAATCTCAATCAATGACCTTATTGTTGATGCTTGAGTTTTTTGAAGATAATGGTATTTCTCCAACGGAAGCTATCGGACCTAAAATGCAAACTTTGGAACACGTAATTAAAAAACGAATTAATGGGGTAATTGCCATTTTAAAGGATATTGAAAAGAACCAAACCAAACCTACTGTAGCGATGATGGAAACACTTTTCAAAGAGGCAGAGCCGAAGAAAAAACCATTGATTCTAGAAAAGGAAAATTCGAAGGAAAAGAAAGAAGTACGCTTTCGCGAAATCGACTCTACAAGATTCATGAACGAAGGGAGAGCAAAGCAGTAAACGCAAATTTCAGTTATTGAATTTTAAAATGTGGATCATTATGTATATCACAATTACACCTCAGAAATTAGGTAAATCTTACGGTAAGAGCTCAGCAGGTTTTGTTGCCTATTTGGAAAAAGAAAACCAAGGTCTCGAACTAGAAGAGATAGAACATTTTTTTAATCAATATGGAGATGAAATTTCTGCCGAAGATGTGATCAAAGAAATTGATGGAAATACGGCTAAGCTTAAAAGTAAGGAGCCTAAGTTTTATTCCATCACGGTTAGCCCATCTAAGTATGAATTGAAACGACTGGAAAACAACACAGCCGACCTGAAAAGGTATACGCGTGAGTTGATGAAAGAATATGTAAAATCTTTTAACCGTGAAATTAATGGCAGGGCAGTCACCGTAAATGATATAAAGTACTACGCAAAAATTGAGCATCAGCGAAGCTTCAAAGGAACAGATATACAGGTTAGAGAAAATCAACCTTATGCGAGTAAAATACTTCAGCTACAGCATGAAGTACGAAAATTAGAACGCGGTGAAGCGCAAGGAAAAATTGACTTTCTGAAAATAAAAATAGACAAACTGGAAAAGGAAGCACCGCATCAACAAGACGGTATTCGGATTGTTCAGGGAATGCAGAAGGCAGGGAATCAAAGCCACATTCACATCATCGTAAGCCGAAAGGATGCATCTAACTCCGTGAGCCTTTCGCCGGGAAGTAAGTACAAAGCATCTGAAGTTGAGATGCATGGTATAAAAGTGGGTAGGGGATTTGACCGTGATAGATTCTTTGAAGCAGCCGAAAAAACCTTTGATAAATCCTTTGAGTACAACCGAAATTTTGCCGAAACCTACAAAGCCAGAAAGGAGTTTATTAAAAATCCGAATGCATACTTTGCTGCTCTAATGAAATTACCAGCTAATGAAAAAGCACTAGCATTCAAATTGATGCATCAAACGGGAATACCGGTTATTCCTAATATTCCTATAAGTCAGGCACAGTTGGCGCTACGAATTTTTAAAAGGTTACGACAAGGGGTAGACGTGGCCATCAAATCGAGTTCAATAGGAATTTAAATCGCTATGGAAATCTACAATCTGTATCACATCCTATTTTTTATCTTTTTAATCAGCTTTGTTTTTTATATCCTAAATCGACTTACCAAATATGCCTTTATCTTAAATCTACTTGGCATTATTTCGCTATCAATATTGATTTTAAATGCTAACCAATTAATACCAGGTTTACTTTATTTGATATGCCCTTTACTATTAATAAATACGGTTTTATATGTTTTTCTACACAAGGTTAATGGGGTTAAAAGAGCAGATGTGGAATATCAGGTCAATTTCAAAACAAATACCGGTAATTTTAAGATTGATAATATTAAACGGGGAGCATCCATCATTGGTTCTGCAGGAAGTGGAAAGACCGAAAGCGTAGTTTATGGTTTTCTAAAACATTTTGAGAAGTATAATTTCTGTGGAGTGATTCACGACTATAAAGATTTTGAAATCACCGAAATGGCATACCCGCTTTTCAAAAATAGTGAGATCCCATTTAAAGTCATTTCCTTCGATAAAATTATTCATAGGGTAAATCCTATCGCACCAGGCTATTTAGAGAACGAGGAAAGCGTAAACGAGGTGTCACGGGTATTGATTGAAAACCTTTTAGAACAACGAGAATCCGGTGCTACGGGAACAACCAAATTCTTTACAGATGCCGCCGAAGGATTGATTGGTGGATTGATTTGGAAGTTAAAAACTTCGTATCCCCAGTTTTGTACACTCCCGCATTTAATCGCTATTTATCAATATCTCGATACGGATAGTCTGGTTCAGTTTCTGGAGACCAATATGACATCCAGAGCTATGGCAGATGCGTTTATTAGCGGTAAAGATTCTGAAAGGCAAACTGCTGGTGTAAAAAGCACTTTAGCAAATGCCTTAAAACGCATCAGTACCCAACGCATTTTTATGGTTTTGTCTGCAGATGAAGTGCCTTTAAATATTAATTCTGCTGAGAATCCTGCGGTGATATCCGTGGTGAATAACCCCAAATTTGAGACTTCGTATTCTCCTGTAATAGCCACAATTATTCATACCATAACAAAACAAATGAGTGTTCGCAATTCAAAGCCTTCCTTTCTCTTAATGGAAGAAGCACCCACCATTCGCTTATTGAATATGCACCGTATTCCGGCAACATTGCGCAGTTATAATATCTCAACAGTTTATGTGATGCAGGATAAGATACAGAACGATATGATGTATGGTGACAAGGCGAGTAAAGCGATATTGAGTAATCTGTCTTATCAATTTTTTGGCAAGGTAAATGACCCGGATACCGCCAAATATTACGAACGCTTTTTTGAAATTATTAAAGACCCAACCAAAAGCGTTAGCCGTGGGCACAATCTTGATTTTGATACCCAAATTACTACAGGAGAGAAAGAAATCCCTAAAATTAGAGCCGATGTATTCTTTCGTTTAAAACAGGGTGAGTTTGTGACCTATGCGGATGGAACGGACAAAAAAGTACAGTTTAAATTATCGAAGATTGAAAGGACTATTCCTCAAGAATCCAGGGAGTTTTCTAAAGCCGATTTAGAGGAAAATTTTGAAAAAATTTATTTAGATATTCAATCGATATTTAACTAAAATTAATACAATTCATTCCTTAAATAATAGGTTATAAACACTTTACCTCAATTACCTCACTTAACCTTGTAGTATACCGTTTGGACAAATGATTCTGCTGCATCTTCCAGACCTTTTTTAAATCTTGAGCACCAAACTTAACCTGATCAAAACAATTTTTATTTAATCGGTCTATAGTTTGCATTAAGATTTTATGTCTGGGATCTTCGTGATAGAAAAAAGAGAGTTGCTTTTGCGTATCGGGAGTTAATCCCATCACGATGATTCCAGCTTTTTTATATTGAAAACCGTTCTTGTAGATTCGTTTCAAACCCGTCATTACCGCTTTTGTAATTACAAAGGTGGAATTGGTCTCATAGGGCATTTGTACAGTTATTCCATTTCCATATTGAGGTAAGTCGTCTCGGTGTCTGTTTGTGTTTAAGAAGATATAGGCAACGTTACAATTGCTTTTTTGTTTGCGTAATTTGTAACTTATTTTTCCGGCATAAGTCGCAAGACGTTCCTGTATATCTTCATAGTCCGAATACATTTTTTCAAATGATCGAGTTACCGCTATATTTTTCTTTTTAGCTACTTCCTCCAAATCTAAAGTGGATTCACCAGAAAGGTCTCTTTGAAGTCTAAGCCCCACAATACTCATTTCTTTACGTACATACTCATTTGGAAGCTGCGTAAATTGCCAGGCATTTAAAATCTGTATATTTTGGAGCTTCTTTTGGTACTGTCTCCCAATGCCCCAGACATCTCCAATTTTCGTCCACTTAAGAGCTTTTTCTATTTTTTCATTGTTGTCTATCACATACGTGCCTTTAGTGCGCTCTGGGAACTTTTTAGCAATCTTATTTGCAACTTTAGCTAAAGATTTCGTAGGAGCAATCCCCACGCTTATGGGTATGCCGGTACTGCGTTTAACAACATCAATCATTTGGATACCGTAAGTAGTCAAATCAAAGCGGTCAAAACCTGAAAGTTTTAGAAATATTTCATCAATAGAATAAACTTCCATTTCCGGAGAAAAATCGGAAAGTATATTCATTACACGAGCACTCATATCTCCGTACATTGCGTAATTTGAGGAATACACGTGAACCTTATGTTTAAGAATATCCTGCTTAATTTGAAAAGCTGGTGCACCCATAGGAATCCCCAAAGCTTTAGCCTCGTTACTTCTGGCTATTACGCATCCGTCATTATTAGAAAGAACTACAAGGGGTTTGTAATTGAGATCGGGTTTGAAAACACGTTCACAGCTAGCGTAAAAGTTATTACAGTCAACTAATGCAAACATATCAAAGATCTTTAATCACATTAGTCACAACTCCCCAAATTAAGAATTCATTATCTGCCGTAACCTTAATTGGTTTATACTTTTCATTTTCTGCGATTAGCCAGATGATATCTTTTTGAATTTTAATACGCTTGACCGTAAATTCACCATCAATAAAGCATACGGCTATTTTACCATCTCTAGGCTCGAGACTCTTATTGATAATTAATAGATCACCATCAGATAGACCAGCACCACTCATAGAATCTCCTTTTACACGCCCGAAAAAAGTAGCATCTTTATTTTTTATATAAGCTGAATTTAAATCGATTCCTTCGTCTAAGTGATCATCTGCAGGAGAGGGAAAACCGCAAGAAAGACCTGCTATAAAAGGAATTTTGAGAGAAAGTTTTAGTAATGGAGTAAAAATATTTAAAATCATAAAATTGGATATTTTCCATTTAATAGGAATTTGTCCAAAATTACAAGATTTAAGAGTTGGCTAGACTCGGTTCAATCAGTTTTTTCCAACAAAGATTTAATGCAAATTTTTTAGATTTATTTCTGAAGACAAATTGATGAGCGTCACCCTTATAGTTATGATTGCGATCACAAATACAAATTAAATAGTAAGAATCTTTATAGTTGATTTCATAAACCTTAAAACTAATATCACCTTCTATTAGTCTAATTTCTGCCATTAAGTAGTAGTTGTTAGCCAAATTATAATGCTACTAACTACTTGTATCGCTTATAATAGATTCAATTTAATAAGTTTAGATATAAATGTATTGCGTTATGTGCTCCGTAACAATCCTAACCAAATCAGGAATCGAAATTCAAAAAGTAACTAAGTGTGAGTTTGCTATTCCCTTAGAATATCAAAAGTACTATTCTATAAGTGATTTCGGCCAAACGAATTTGCATATAATTACTCAGGATGATCCAAAACTTATATACCCTGCTAATTGGGGGCTAATTCCAAGGTTTGCTTTTGATGATCAAGCAGGTTTTAAATACAACACACTTAACGCGCGTAGTGAAAGTATTTTTAAAAGCAACACCTACAAAGAGAGTGCAGAATCAATGCGATGTCTCATATTGGCAGATGGTTTTTTTGAGCCACATCACTATAATAAAAAATCTCAACCGTATTACTGTACTTTAGAAGGGCATAAGCTATTTATGTTTGCGGGTTTATTCACTCCGATAGATGACGAACTTTTCACTACTACGATCATAACTGTTCCGGCAAATGACTTGTTTGAGAAGATTCACAATGAGAAGAAAAGAATGCCATTAGTTCTGGACGATCAATTTACTGAAAACTGGATCGATCCTACTCTCAATCAAAATCAGGTTAATGAGTTGATGAAAACAGGATTTACTAATTCCACTTTTAAAACGTTCCCGGTGTCTAATGCTATTTACAAACGCGGTGTAGATACTGACAATCCCGAAATACTTAAACCTGTGACGCCTATAGATCCTGAACTAGACGAAAATAGACCATCTTTATTTTAATATACATAAATACTACAATTAAAAAGGAAGCTTCTCCCCAGGCCTTCTAGCTGTAACTTTCCAAACTCCATTTTCATTTAACAGTTTAAAAATACCAGGTGTTTTATCGTAGGAAGTGGAGTACTTTACCCAGGCTACTTGGCCTTCTACAGTTTCTTCAAGTACTTTAAAATCAGAGTCGGTATTCTTGCTTTTGGCGAACATAGCTATTAGGATTTTAAAGTTAGCATAGCCTTCTTCAGTAGTATATTCTTTAAGCGTAGTTTCATCACCTTGATAAAAGCTTTCGGCAACAATTTGAGCAGTTTTTGAAGGTTTAGATTCCTCGTTGATCCCACAACTTAAAAACAGCAGTAGGAATGTATAAACGATTAGATTTTTCATAAGGGTTTTAGTTTGGATTATTAATGTATTTGTGAGAAACAACAAGTTCTACGTTTCGCTCCCCATTTTGCTCATTAAGCGATAAGAGGACTTTGCGGTCGTCGCTTAAGGAGAATTTAGGCATCACATAAACCAGTTTTACGGTTTCATTTGCTGCTATCCGCTCCGGTAGCTTACAGATAAATAGCGGTTCCTTATACGAGCGTTGTACTGATTTTCTGGTTCCTTTTTGTCGTGTTTGAATTGCCAACTTTAAAAAATTTAAATCATAATCTAATGAAGATTTGTTTTCAATCTGGATCACGAAATAGAGCTCTTCTTTATCAAACACTATATTTTCTACACTAAGACGAATACCTGCATTACGATTTTTAATTCTTCCAATTTTGACATCTTGATTTAACAAGTAGGAGCAAGCTCTTCTATAATAAGCATCGTTGTCTGCTACAGGATTTTCGGGCTTAATTAAATCAAGCGAATCTAAAAATTTTGGGTTTTCATTTCCTATACTGCTGGATTCTTTAATAAAATACGTAAGCTTATTGAGTTCCTTTTTATAACATACAATATACGAAAAAATAGAACCTGTACTGCTGAATACCAGTAGATTACTTTCGATGCCAGGCTTTGCTTGCAGCAGACCAAAATACTGTTGTTTTTCTCGATTGTAGGTGAATACAAAATTCTCTGAACCTGTAATCCCTTGACGTATGGGAGACGGGAAAAATAAGGCTACATTTTTTTGATCGTTCGCATATATGGTATCCAGCGTTAAAGGCTGTTGTTGAGCACTGCAGAAGAATGAAATTAATAAGGCAATTAGTACGGGTAAAGTTTTCATCGTTTTGGCTTTAGAATTAGTTTGTAATTATTTAAAATAGTGACCTTGACGTTTCTATTATTTCGTCGTAGGATCTGGCTAATACCACCTACTTGAGGAACACTGGGGATATTAATGTCCTGTAGGATATTATCTAATACTTCGTTTGTGGCCTCTGCTCTAAAATTATTTTCAACATAGATTCCTGCGCTGCCATCTTGAAAATCGAAGGCTTGTAAATTTGTTGATTGATGATCAATGTTTTCGATAGTAATCAGGGCCCGGTTGGGTTGAAAGCTGATAAAGCCAAAAAGAGGAGTGTTTTTAGGAATTACCGTTCCGTTGATGGCTGCATCTTGAGTCAATCGCATACGCAATCGGGAATTGGCCTTAACAACTTGATCTCCGTCAACTACAGCGTAGATCGTTAAATCGGTATTGCCTGACGTTGTAGCTTGACTTTGTTGTGGAGCAGATGCGAAGAACAGCTGGTGTTCTAATCCCATCTCTTTGGTTTCTATTTTACGTTCGGCTTTAAATTCTATAGAATCCAGTTTTAAAATTTTTGGACCCTCTTTTTTTCGTGTTCCTAGATTTTCAAAAGTGTTTTCTGAATAGTTGATACGCCCGGCGGTGTAGATACTGTCGATGATTCGTTCCTTTTCTTTTTCAGGAAGATCGGCATCATAAAAACCCAGAGAGTCAATATTTTTTTCATCATAAATACTGGGAGCATTGGTCTCTCGTACTTCTTTTAGATCATTAATGGCATCGAGCTTAGATTTATATTCTTTCTGTTGTTCATCTAGCTTGGGTATCAATGTTTGTTTGAGGTTTTCGGTCTCCGTATCATCAGCGCCCAGTATCATAACAGAATAGGAAATCAGGAATAGAATTACCGTGGCAAGTACCGCGGCAACTACAATTTTGTTTTTTTCTACTTTCATAATTGTTATTTTTAGTAATGCCGGTTATTAATTTTTATCAGTTAGTTTTTTAAGCGATTTTTCAAAATAATTGGTAATTAAAAGTCCGTGTGGATTTTTGGGAAAGTTGCGGTCTACAAGAATTAGATTACCGGTTGAAACCAGTTCATAGGTGTCAATAGTTGATCCTCGATTAATTTCAAAAACCGTTACCGTTCTAAATGTTTGTTCTCCATTTTGTTCGTCTATTTGAGAATCTATGCTTAAAACCCGTTGTACAAGGGAATACTGAATTAGGCGATTATAAACGCCGTCCGCTTTTTTCTGACGGTACAGATTATCTACAGAATTGTTACCCAGCCACAATGCCTTTTCTAAATTCTTTTCATAATTACTGGCATCGATGTTATAGAAATAGGAATGAAACAATTCTAAATGTGCCAGGGCTTCGACTTTAAAATTCTCTTTTTGATTGACAAGTTTCAGTGGGATTATGGAGCCGTCTGTGTTAATTGCAAAAGCACTGTTCAATGCTTTGTTATTAATGTTGTGAGCAATCCAAACCGAAAAGCAACTGGATAGTGTCGCAAACACAATTAATGCGATAACAACGAGCCGGTTTAAATGAAGGACTTTATAAATACTGGAGTATGGTGTTTTCATTTTATAGTTTTAATTGGTGAATAATCGAAGCGTGAAAGAGATCGCTTTTCTATAAAGTTTGAATTTGAGAAAGACAATAAAGCCTACAGAGCCGAGCTGAACAACCGGAGCAAAAAATCCCTGACCGAATTCAGTACCGAAAAGGTTTGTCCAAAAATTGGTATTGATCTCGGTGTAAATTGCATTTACAAAGACATTGACTAAAAAGAAAGCAGGAACAAGCATATACACGGCAGCGTACAACTTGAAAAAATTATAGGCCAGAGAACGAAACTTTTCAAATACTGCCAGGCTGATCACCAGTGGAAAAAAGGCCTGCATGATTCCTAAAAGGAAAAAGCGTTCTGCAAGGAATAGCGGATAAATAAACAAATCAAGAATCCACAGAAATATGCTTATTACAAAGGCAAAGATTTTAAACCCGTAAAGTGGGGTAATCAATGCCTCGTAAAGCAAGGTCATAGCCCTACTGGCGGCATCTAATAGGCTTACGTCTTCTTCAAGTGGTAATTCCTGCATTTGCAATGGAAGCAGGGCAGGAGCCGTATCCCGATACTGACTTTCTACAGCAACAAGTATGGCATCAAAGAAGCCTAAGATTTGAGTTGAGAAAATAACGATAAGTATGACCGCGAAGTTTTTAGCCAGTTCACCCGGGCTCAATCCCCACGAATAGCCGTCCTTATCTGCAATACCCTCATTGTACTTTTTAAGTATGTTTACCAGAAAAAACAGAACTGCAAGTGTTTTCATTCCTCCAATAGTATATTGAGAGAACGCGCTGTTTTGGATCGTTTGAAAAAGTGTGTCGATATATTCTAATCCTATACCCATTGCAATGATGGCGCTATCGTTTAATAATTCGTTTCCCGGTTATTGACTTTGTCCTGCATTTTTCTGAAGGAAATAATGTCTTTATACCTTTTGGTTCTAATGGTGATGTTTGAAACCATTTCCTGAGATTGCTGCTCTCTTGCTTGAAGCACTTGTGCCCGGTCTGCATCAGACATTTTCAAATAATCGCTCGATAAGATCTCATCGATGTAATTCATAGTTTCTAAGGATTGCTCCACAATTGCATTAAATGACTGGGATACTTTGGTAACCTCTTGGGGTTTAATGTATGGCGAGTCTAGAATAGCTCTCAAATCAGTTTCAATAACCCGGATGAGGCGGTTGTAATTTCTACCAATTTCGCGTACTGCCTTTAATTGCTTAACTACTTGATTTACTTTTTCAAGATTCTCTTTTTGCTTTTTAAGAAATTCGACAGTTTTTAGAAGCTGACTGGTTTGCTTGGCAGATTCAAGTAGCGATTTTACCAGGCTCACAAAATTGGTGTTATCATATACCGGCATCCCTTGACACATACCACGTGCAGGTATTAAAAAGGTTAATACCACAGCAATTACTAAAATGTTTGTTTTACTTCTTGCGGTATACTTTTTTTGGTATTCGTGAATATTCGATTTCATAGTTTTAGGTTTTAAATGTGAATTCCTTAATTGCCAATTCCATATCCTTGGTCTTTTCGTAAATAGCCATAATGACCTCATTTTCTTTCCCGTCAGTTAGATATGCTGCATACACTTCCTTGGGTACCTCAAGACGAAAAATGTTACTTTCCTTACCGATCTTGATGAACATCTCCGTGTATTTACGAGGTCCTAAAAGATTGTTTTTAATAGATTTTAATTGGTTCAGATCGTGGCTCGATAGGTTGAGTCTCTTGACTAATTCTTCATACCCTTTTTCGTTATTCAGACTGTAGATAACTTGCGTATTTTCGAGTATGCTAGCCGATGTAGCATTATGGGGCAGTTGATTGATAGATTGTAAAATAATTCCAATAGCCCCGTTTTGTTTCCGAATAGCTTGATAATAAAACTCTACGCTTTCCAGTACGTTTTCAAACTTTAATTGCTTGGCAAACTCATCAAAGAGAATGATGCCTTTTTCAGCTCTGTTTTTCCAAATGGTTCTTTGAATAGCTGATTTAATCAGCTTCAACATCACGGAAAGTATTTCTTTATTATCCTTGACTTCATCCAGTTCAAAAACAATCAGGCGTTTATCTTCGATTTTGTAAGTCTGATCTTCGCTGACCTCAAAAAGAAAACTATATAGACCATCGCCGACATACTCTGACATCACATGCAAAAAGCGCGTCACATTAAAGTAATCGGGATGGATTTTAAGCAAGCTCAAAAGGTTTTTTTGGTGCGCTTCTATATAGGCGTAAAATCCGTTTAGGGAATGATTTTCGGGAGTGTTCTCATAGTAATGGCGCAAGATTTTTTTAACCGAAACCGACTGTGCCTTGGTGATTTTTTTATCTGAAGCAAACAATTCAAACAGAAATACAGCCAGATCTTCCAGGCGTTCTGGGGTTAGATCGTTTTGATTAGTTATGTAAAAGGGATTGATGCCGAGATTCTTTCCGGTTTCATAGCGAAGCACCGTATACTTTTCAGGATAGAGCTTAGCAAACTTAGTATACGATCCACCGAGATCTATAATGACCAATCGAACACCATCTTCAAAATATTGACGCAAAATATTATTAGCTAAGAAAGATTTGCCTTCTCCGGTAGGGCGAAGATGGCAAAGTTTCTAGCTTTTATGCGCTTTTTACGTTCATCCCACACATCTTTCAGAACCGGAATATTATGTTCCCGGTCGTTAAAGATGATCCCGGTGTCATCGCTTTTATAATTGGTATTATTTATAAATAAGCAGAGCGCGTGTTTTAAATCGGTTACATATAAATCCTGATTGGAAAAGTTTGATGAAAAACAACAGAAGCTGTTTAGGATGTAATTTTTTCGTTCTTCGCCACGCGGGTAATAGGGAACAATATCGAGTTCCTTAAACTCGGTCTTAATCTTTGAAGTAATGCTATCAAGCTTTTTAGAATCTTTTGACCAATAAATAACATTGAAATGACCACGTATTACCCGTGCATTATCGTCAGCATTGATTTGATCTAGGATGTGCTGTATTTTGGTAAGGACTACTTTATTTTGAGAGCCAAAACTGGAACTTTTGTTGAGTTCTTCAATTTTTTTATCAAGCAGCTTGCGCCATTTTTGTTTGTCATCGAGATATAGTATTTGATTGACGATGTGGTTCTCGTTCAGATTTAGCCCCAGGCCATCGATAAAGCCCTGGTGGAAAACAAAATCATCTGAAGTAAAGCGCTCATTGGTTTTACTGCTTTGAACAGTGTCACCAAAGCATAACTCACTATTTATAGCAAGTGTATCAAAGTAATTTTCGCCAATAGTTATAGCTGATTTTTCTAAAAGAATGTCAGTTTCAAAACCTTCATTAAACCCGTTGAAATACTGCGTTGTTAAGTCCTGAATTTCTGGTGCCTGAAGTGGAATAAATTCCATCTTTCGACTGTTATTGATAAAGGAAACCGAATCGCTTACGGCACTGATGAAATGTTGAAGATCATCATCTAATTTCCGGACCCTGTTTTTAGAAACATCTCGAAATGGATTGACGTACTTAGGATTGTTGAAAGCTTTGTTTTTAGTCAATGTGAAGAATAAAAAACAGCGGTGTTCAATAAACTCCCGACCTTTAAAATGATCGTGAGTAGCCTTTGCCAGGAATGTATTATTGGGTAATTCTTTTGAAGAAAAGGATTTTTTAAGATAGATATCCTGTTTATGAACGACAGTACCTACAGGAAGTGATTTCAAGGCCTGAAACCAGGCACTATGCAGATCTTCAAAGTCTTTTTCTGAAAGCGAATAGATTTCAGGGAGTGTCCCTTTATAACAAAGCACTACGTTACCAGTATTGGCAAAAAGAACATGGTCCTGAATATCTGCAATAGGTTGCGGGTTAGAAATAGTAATCTTCTTCATAATCAAAGTCGGTGTTTCTTTTGTTACTAATGATTTTTGGAAACGTGTTTTGCTTTTGAAACAGCTGTGGATTTCGAAGGATTTGAGTCAGTGCGGCATATAAGACAACATTGAATATCATGATGCCGATGATCATTACAAAGCTGAAGGAAAAGATGATGACCAGAAGTGAGATCACTATTGAAGCCATCATTAAGGCAAATAAGGAAACAGGCAGACCGAAAATGACCGCCCGTTTCCTGATGTTTTTATAGATTTCATACTTTTTCATAAATCCAAGTATTAATTGCCAAGCGTCGCTTAGCGACTTAGACTACAATACCAATGAGGTAGGTGAAGATTCCCACAACCGCGCCTGCAATTAGAACAAAGACGAGTACGCGCGTGATGCCCTTTTTGAGATCTGCATTTTCTCCAAAAAAATGCCCGGCATTGAACAGGAAACCGACTAAAAAAATAACTCCCAGTATGATTGGGAATACGGTGCGGATGGTACTGGATACGTCATCAACAGAATCTTCGATTCCTCCGATTTGCGCAAAGCTGGGTACGGTGATCAGGAGCATTGCGACTGCTAGTAGAATAAATTTTTTCATAAGAATAGATTTTGCTTTAACTGCGGTTAGTAAAAATGTTTTGCGAAATCTATTAGGAAAACAAGCAGCAGGCAGAATATCCCTAAACTTTAACGAGAAATCCTGTTAAACCTTAGCGTATTCCTATTTAATGTCTGGTTTCTTTGAAAAATTTGTATTCAAATAGAAGAATATGAAACGATTAAAAGAGGTGATGTTCTTAATGCTTTTAGTAGTTCCAATATTTAGTTATGGACAGTTGAAAGGTTCTAATAAGAGCATAGTTGTTATTGACCCCGGCCACGGAGGGAGTGACTCTGGAGCACTAGGAGTTAACGGAATTCAAGAGAAGGATGTAGTGCTCAATATCGCTAAAGAACTGGTAAGGCTGAACAAAAAACTATATAGTAATACTTACGAGATCTACTTAACCCGCTATACGGATACACTGATTTCATTAAAGGATAGGGGAGTACTGGCAAAGAAGCTTCGGGCTAATATTTTTATTTCGTTGCACTGCAATCACTCCAGCAACCCCAATGCCCGGGGTATAGAAGTATATGTGGCAAATAATGGTAAGCATATTAGGCAATCTATTTTTCTGGGGTATCAACTTCAGAAAGGGCTCAGGGAGCAAATTGGTTATAAGAGTAGAGGGGTGAAATTTGCGAATTTTCAGGTGCTTCGCGAGACGGTAGATTATTGTCCGGCGGTATTGCTGGAAATTGGGTTTTTGAGTAATTGGAAAAATTACAAATATTACCAAATGCCAGAATCAATAAAAGCTTTAGCTTTAGTTACATTGGAAAGTTTAAAAGGTTATGAGAGAGTTAGTGATTGAAATTGTTAAATTTTTAAAAGACACTTTAATTAAAGTGTATAGAACATTTATAAATCTCGAACTAGATAAGTCTTTATACTGGAATCATCAAAACTCAATTTTTTTAAGGATTCTTCGTGATCATAAAAAAGAACAATATTTTTTTTGAGAGTACTTTTGGAAGACCAATATACCATACCTTGAACATCTAAATCTGCATTATATCGCATATATTCTGTTATTACTTGCGTAGGCAAATATTCAAGAACAGAATTTTTACTTTTTATGGGTTGGCTAATTTCTTCCATAAAGGTTTTCATAAAAAATATAATATCTCTAAATCGATTGTTTTCTGTATCGAAAATTGAAGGTATATCAGGAAGTCTTGTTAGGTCTACAAGCCGCAATTTCATATTGTTTTTGAATATTGCAGTTGTATAGTAAGGGCATGAGGTGCGCCTTTTACTTACTACTTCTTTTATGGTTAATTCTTTATTTTGGCTACAATAAAATAAAGAGATTCCCGCGGCATTCATTCTACCCGATGTTTTATTCATAAAGTTTGGCAATGAGGCAATATCCAAAGCTTCAGTTACGTCATTTTTTAATTGATGCTGTCTTGTTCTATATAGCTTTGAGTTTTCTGGAAGCTCAATTATCATATCATTCTTTAAAATAGCATACTGAACCTGATGAAGTATATCTGCCGGGTCAGATAAATTCCATTGTTTGAATGAATTGGGAAAATGAAAGGCAAAGCGAGCTTTATGTTTCAAAACAAATTTAAAATGATTCCATAGGTCGTGAAGGAAATCCTCTTGAGAACCAAATTCGTCTCTTTTACAATACAATTGGTCAGTTTCTAATTGACTATAAACATCTTCAAGTAGTTGGTCGTCGTCAATTCTTAAATCAAAGGGGTCATCCCACCAGACCTCGCTAAACGGCATTATATTCCCACCATAACCATATTCTGACTCTTTCTCTAAAAATCGGCTATTAGCTGGGTCTTCGTAAATGTAGTCTAGACCATTCGCTAATATTTCAAGAACTGATTCCAACTCTATGACGATCCTCTTTTTACCACAATAGGAACATTGATTTTTTTTACCATTTTCCCGTATATGGTTATTTAAATAATCATCATAAAAGTGGTTTTGACAGACAAAAGTTCCAATGTCAAAATAATACCCTTCTTCAGGGTCACCAGGGTTAAGAAATCGTTTTGTCCAAGTCATATTAAATTTGGATCTTTTAATATTACTAAATGATTAAAGTGCAAACACATTGTTCTAGATTTTTATCCAAAAATGGTCGAGAATAACTTCATCTTTTTTCCTTTTCGCTTTTGACTTGTATTGACAATGATGGGTATAATTTTTTTGTAGTTTTAGCAACTCACTTTCAATCCAGACAGGGTATAATTCTGCTATCCAAGAATTAATGTTTTTTAACCAATATTGATATTCTTCTTTTTCTATAAAGGCTAACATTCCACAATGAGAATGACCTGCACCGTGTTTTCCTAATTTAAATCGTTCGATTCCCCCATTGGGATTTCCTGTTGCCGTTTTACCTACAACGTACTCTTTTTCACGAGTACTTGAGGGTGTTGGCAAGCGTTTAGCTTCCATTACAAAAGAAGGTTTATGGTCTTTTCCTTCTTCAATCATCGAATAAAATACGTCAGGAATACCTTTAGTTTTATGATAGATATCTCTGTATTGCGCACCAACCATTAAAGATGTGGAAAGCTTTTGTAATTGAACTGTGTTTTGTGCTATGAAAACTTGGGTTAAACTATCCTCATTCCAATCGGTATTTTTATGTGTATGTATAGAATGAACGAATGGTTTTGCAGTATTAGAAATACTATCCAAAATCTTACGACGAATATCTTCCGTAGATAGGTCTATACTAAAATAAGCTTTGGCGCTTTCTTCAGGAAAATCATCGACTACCATTCTTAATTTTGATTTTTTACTAAATCAAATAAGGTCTTATCAGCATCTCTATAGGCTTTGTGAGAAAGCCAATACCTTTTTTGATTTGGTTTAACTATAACTATCGTATTGTCGGAATGATAGTACCGAACAATCCTTTGGGAATTTAATCTATTAGAAATTTGGAAATTAGATAGCGACTCAATCTCTTCAAACACATCTTTTTTCCAACTTATCTCATTTTTTGAAGATGATGGGATATATTTAAAGACTACACATATATAAGTATTGTCGTACAGCTCGCAGACTTCATCCATTTTGAAAGTTTGAATTTGGTTATTCTGTGTATCATTAAGAAGTTTACAGTATTCCAAACCATATGACTCAATTGTACTTTTAAATTCCTCACCTTCAAGTTTATCCAAGATTACAGAACGCTCACCGTGACGTAAAAAGTCTTGATAATAAGTGTTAACATCATCTATGATATTCAGATCTATTTGGCTGAAAAACTCCTTCCTGTACTCAACATATGGCAAAGTCATATAGTCCTTTTTCAGTATTGCGGAATTTAGATTTACTAATACTTGACTACTTGTACAGAATATAAAAAAACGATAGAAATCAGAGTTTCTTTCGAAATTCTTAACAATACTCCGCAAAACTTTTAAGTTATTTGTTTCAGATTTTAGGGATATTATTTTGTCTTTAAACGAAAAAGACTTTTGGGTGTTCAAAAAAACAGGCAGCTTTTCTGTGCCCATATTTTCCCATAGAATTACATTAGGATATTCAAAAAACATCCTAGGAGGAACTTTTGAAAAAACCGTAGTTTCAGAAATTGATTCTAATTGTTTATAATCAATTCCACCTGATGTAATAGCTGATGTAGGCAAAGTGTTAAATTCGTACATATAGTCTGGTTGCATTTTGCCACGAGACCCCTTTTGATAGCCTTCCATCGAAACACAATCTTCTGTTTTGAGATATTCTCCAAATGTATTTAGCACTTTTGATTTAGCTATCAAGCTTGCAATTCTACCACCACCTAATAAGTTAATTTTCCAAATGAATGGGTTGTTTATCGCATCGTTCCTATTAACAAAATGAAAATCATATTCATCTACTTCAAAAACGATACGCTCTTTTACTGCTTTAGTTCTTCTAAAGATTAAATGCAAGATATTTTTACTGAAATCAGGTTTTTCATTACGTAGAAATATAGCTGCACTAGCCACATCAGCGCCATCCCACAAACTATTGTTACGCCCCAGAGGGGTAAAATCAAGTACTTGAAGCACATTATAATTTGAAAATAACCTTTCCTTGAATTCCGTTGAACTTGTATTGTAAAGAAGACTAGAAGATTTGATTATTAGACATTGCAATCCACCAGGCTCTAAAAATTCTAAAGCTTCAGATAAAAACTTCAATGCAATTTGACCTTGCGGAACATCTATGTTTTCTTTTTCCCACTTTTTGTTATATAAGTTGAGAGCTCCACGGTCAAAAGGTGGATTACCAATAATTCTTGAAAACTTCTTCTTACTTATTTTCTTAAAGGCAGCTCTTTGTTCAGAATCTTTATCTTCATTAACTAATAAGTGCTCTATAAAAAAGTCAGAGTGTAAAATCTGATTTTCTGTAAGGTCACTAAATTTTAATTCGTTGATAATCTGTTTAGGAGAAAGTTCATCACAAAGTGCGAGACAAAGACTAAAGGCTGCAAGTTTGGTAGCCTGGTACTCTTTATCAACGCCATAAAGACAGTCTAAAATAGTCTTTAAGGTTATAATATTTGGTTGTTTAAGGTCGTTCTGTAAGCGCCACCATTGCACCAACCTTTTAAATGCCAATACAAGGAAAATTCCAGACCCACAAGCTGGGTCCAAAATAGTAAATGTCTTGATGTCAATACTGCCATATTGATTTAATGGCATAATCTCATCAACTAATAACTGCGCAAGATGGGACGGTGTGTAAAAAATACCATCTTTTTGTTTTTTCTCTTTTTGGCTAAATAAAGTATCATCGCCACCTGCTAAAAACTCTTCATAAATACGACTTATCAATTCTACGGGAATATAGCTGAATTCGTAATATCTAATAAGTTCCAGAATTTGGTTATGGCTCTCTTCTGGTCTTTTATAAGCCTTTAAAGCTTCTACAAGACCGTTTAAATTCAATGTAGGAATGAGATTTTTTTCTTCAGAATTCCACTCAAAAAGATTACCATTTAGATCGTGCTGTAAATCATCTAACAGACCAACAAAATTCCCATTAGATAAAACGTCAACAAATTCTTGGCAACTGCCATATTTTTGAAAATATTTTTGGTTAAATGAGCTATTCCCGTCTGGGTCTTTTCTTTCCTCCAGATATTTAATCATTATTGACTGAATAATAATTTTTTTTATTATTCGCTCATCTGCTTTGTAATTTGATAACGCAATTTGTTTCGCTATTTCTCTTATCCATCGGATTAGGATATCATAAGAAGAAGCGTTGAATTTAAATTTACTTTTAACACTAGATTCTTCCCAAAACGTACCTGTTTTTATCTTAACCGCAAAATTTTCATTATAAAGTTGATGTGCCTTGGCCACATTCTTTAAACTAGCTAGGTAAACGGGCTTATTGTCTTCTTGAATATGTTGTGTACAATCGAGAATTTTTATTTCCGTCCGAAAAAAGATACATACTATAGGTACAGCCCCATTACTCCATACCATTGTTTGGATGTTACTCATATGGTTCTCATCGGTATCGCAATGAGTAAAGTCGTAAATATAAATTTGAGCCTTAAGCTTATTAATTTCATTTCTAAAAAAAACTGCCGAGGCCTCGAACTTAATTGCTTTTTCAAGTTGAAGTTTTACCGATAAATCACCTATTTGCTTGTATTCATCTGTAAGAAAAAAACAATCGTTGTTTTCTTGGTTAAAACCGAGAGAATCGAGACCTTCTTTAAAAGTTTGAGATAGTTGCAAAAAAGTTTTTATTTTCTTGCAAAGATAAAATTTAGCGCTGCATTTGTGATAATAAAACTGTTCTATTTATTATGTACATATTAAATGAACTCTAAAAAATTAATTATGAAAATGGATACTCCGTAGCAAGCGAGACAATAATTAATTTAATATAAATATTATAATTCTCCCCAAACCACCGGATGCTCACTAGCAGCCTCATTAGCATTTTGCATAGTAGAATAGGTTGACCACATCGGTTTTTTTTCTGGCCATACCGCTTTACGACTAAGCCCTCCAGATGTTGCTTTAGAGAATAAATTAGGAGAGAGCAGGAGGTAGTCTTTTTGTTTTATGTTGACGCCCATACGATAGGCTCCTAAACTAAAATAGGCAGCATCTGTTCCTTTGTCTACATCCACATTAAAGCGACTGTGTTTGGTGATGTCTTTTAAGTCGGTATCTACCAAAAGGGGAGCCAGGGAGTGACAATAGGAAGGTGCGTTGAGCGTTCCCATAATGACAACATCTTTTTTTCCTTCTGAACGGTGTACGTTATAGACTTCAGCTACGCGTTGCGCTTGCTTTTTACGTTTTAGGTCTGCAAAATCTTTGTCTTTAGCGTCGCCTTGCAAATGCGCAACTAATAGATAGATTTTATTTTTTGCAGGGGTTTGAATTTCATATTCTAAGAAGTCATTTTGAAACAGTAATTCCCCGTTAGATTCTCTGTCGTATTGATGACTTTTTACAGATAGGATTTTGTAGCCATTTTTAGTCAGTATTCCCGTCTCCTTTCCGGTCTTATCATTCCCCTGAATAACGAACAATTCATCAAAGGGTTTACAATTGAATTCGGGCAGTAGTTGGCTATTGAATTCTGACAGCGAAGCTTTGTCTTCAATCTCTTGTAATACGAGTATATCAGGATCAACTTCTGCTATTACCCGAGCCTTATGGTTGATCGCTGCAGAAGTAATGGGAATGGTTTGTAGGGCAACCCATCCATTCCAATCGGTCAATTCGCAGGACTGTAATTCTTTAGAATAATTCATTCCTTTTAAAAATAAAAAGCCTGCTCTTTTGCGCATCACAGCATAAGGGGTTTGATACGATTTATCAAAACCGAGCAAAAAGGAAAGTTCGCGCATACGATTGGTATCACTATAACTGTAATCTTTTTTTCTGATTAACGAATCCAGTTCAGCAACCCAATCTGAAACACATTTACTGTACGATTTTTGGATCGCGCTTCGATCTCTGTGAAATAGGTTTTGAATATTAAAAGTGGCTAGTTTCATGTTATTTGCGTTTATCGTTTGTGTTTTTATCAAAAGGGATTAGGTTAAAGAGTTCCCGCATTCTGCTGCGCACCCTGCTTCCGTAACGTTCTTCAAGCTCCTCGGCATTTAGATTTGTTGTGGCGTGGGTTTTTATCTTTGATTTTGTTTTTAGGTAAAGCTCATAACGAGACAGTAACACTTCGCCCATCACGTTACAATCCCTACTGTAATGACTACCTAAAGGTTCAACACCCAGATCGTCAAAGCACACAGCGCCACTATCACCGAAATCCTCGATGGTTTTATAACCCAAATGGTTAAAACCAAATACAACGTTGCGACAAGGGGCTATTAAATAGGGAGGCTGCAAGGGAACGAGGTATTTTAATAGCTTCATTAGGCTGGTTTTACCACAACCTATGGGACCCGAAAGCAAGACTCCTTTATCCGGATCAATTCCGTTTTTCCTGCAGTTTTCTTTGTCTTTGATGAAGTAATGGCAAAGCTTAAGAATCACTTTTGTGTCCTCATCATAGATTTTGAATTTATTACTAAAAAGCAGTTTGCCTTTGGCATTTAAATAAATCAGAACCTTGTCAAAATCGTAATACACGTTTTGCCCGTCAAACGTCCCAAGCGAGTATTCCACGCCACCTTCAATAATTTTAGAGGGGTTGTCCATAATTTTTAGTGTTAATGGTTTTGAGGTTGTCCCGATTTTGAGACACTTCAGTCACTTTTTGTTCTTTTTTTATTTCATCGGCTTTAAGCATCCAGTTTTCGGCTGATGCCTTCCAATCCACAATTTTTATTTTGCCTCCTATCTTCCATCCAATCGCGGTATAATGATTGAAAAATTTACTTCCCTCAAGCAGTGACCAATGTTTGTTTTTAAAAAAATCTAAAACCTCATTTTCATTTTTGGGTAGCTTAGGTTTACTATAGTTTTCTTTTTGTTTTTTACTGTTTGTATTAGGTACTAATGCTTGTCCCAAAAGTTGTTCATCACTCGTGCCAGTACTTGGATCAGAAGTCATATCAGTACTTGTACTGAATTTGAGCATCTTTATCTGGCTGCCCTTATAAGGATTATGGGAAGGCAAATAGAATATGTATTTCCAATGATGCAATTGTTTTAGGCAACGGTGATAGGTTGCTTTTGAGCCTATTTTAGCCATAGACATGACGTCTTCACGATTAATAAAAAACACTTCACGAAAGCGGTTGATGTTCCAATACTGAAATAAGGCTACGTAAAGGCTTATATGAGTGGGGTTCAACCTGGAATCCATCGAAAATTGCTGGAAGACAGCATTGAGGTGTCTTATGTAGTTCATAGATACTAATCGGTTTTGAGATCAACTCGATTGGCTGTTAGTACAGCTTGAATTTCTTCGGCATCGTAGTAAATAATTCCTCCAACTTTGGTAAAGGGTAGGGTTCTATTAACTCTTAGGTTTTGTAAGGTTCCGGGGCTTACTTGAAGCAAATCCATCACTTCTGAAGATTTGAGGTATTTTTTAAGTGTTCCTTTTGACTGTTCTGATAGTAAGTTTTTAATGGCATCGAGTAATTCAAGTTTGAATTCCCTAAGATCATCTGAGGTAATAATAGTAGCTGGCATAGTAGAACGTGTTTTAAAAGAAAGGGACTATCAGGATTAACTCATTTTGATTGATAGTCCCAATCAAGGTTTGACTTTCGTTCTACGAATTTGGGGGGATTTGTGCAGGATTGTTCCCAAGGAAACCGGAGCTCCGGTCAAACTTTAACAGTCTTTAAAATCAACTATTTAAAGACTAATTTGAGGAAATCTCTAAAAATATAGAGCACAAGAAAGGGTCTAATTTATTTTTCCGGGTGTAAACAGGAGTGGGGTATTTAGAGATCGTCTTTGTCCATCGCATAGTTTAAATTCATGGCTAGCTCGTCCAGGAATTTGGTTCTGCTTTTTTTACGGGATTTGATTTCGGAAAAGGTCTTATAGACATCACCGGGATCTAGTTCAAAAAAGCTTCCCAGTGCCCGGGCTATTTCGATGATATCGGCTGTACCCTTATGAATGACCTTGGTATGGTAGAGCGCATAAATGAGTTCGATAAGATCGGTACGCGAGCCGCTCCAATTCAAATGCGGGGAGTCAGCATAGGAAGTAGGGGTATGGGTTAATTTATCAAGCCTGGCGCTGAGGTAATCAGATATTAAGTCAGTGCTGCGTAACTTTGCAGTTAAATAATCGCGGGGCGTATTGTAGTTTCTACTGAGGTGCGCACTAAGATCATCTGGATCAAAAGGGAGGGGTTGCCGGCGTAAAAAGTAGATGTGGTCCAAATGGGTCTGCTTTGATTTCAAATAATAAGCAAATCCTATATGACGCAGTTTAAACTGATGCTGTGTATCCAAAAGCTCTTTGTAATATCGTTTTAGAGTTTTAAGGGTATTTACCGGCTTTTCGTGTTCCAATTGAATAAGGTATCGATAATACAGATGATAACCCAAAGCAACGGGCTTTATATGTTTAAAAAAGTAGATCTCTTCTGCTTCCTCCAGATCAGGTCTACTTTTAAAGTCCTGCTCTAATTGATTGAAAAATTCGGAAACATAGGATAAACAGATTTGGTTAAGTTCCTTCTGATAGGCGTATTGCTTTTGAAGCTTTTTTAATTTTTTCTTAAATTCTTCTAAATGCTTGTCGCATACCATAACTTCTCCCTTTAGAACTAGAAATTAATAGGATTTGATGAGATTTAAAGGATTTTGAGAATGGTTGTTACATCCATTTATAAATATGAAGTCTTTAGGTAGTATATATTTATAAAATTGAATCTCCAAAAGGGGTAAATAAAAAAACAGGCCAACCCCCTAGAGTTGACCTGCTTGCTAACTAAAATTTAAATTTAGTTTTAGGGGTGTAGTTGAAACTTCAAAAAAGGACAGCCTTTCACTAATTGATTTAAGGCTTAAGATTTATTCAATTAACCACATCACCTCGTTAATATTATCCCCATTGGAAAACTGACGGTTGATCGCATCGTTTAGGTTTGTGGGATTGTTTACAGTTTCATTTTGGGGATACATAAAACGTTTTGGGATAAGGCCGTTATTTAAAATTCCGCCACCATCAACATTAAACTCTGGAAAACCGGTTCTGCGCTGGTCATAAAAAATTTGCCATCCGGTATTTAGAAATAATGCAATGTGTTTTTGGGTTAAAATACTGGCCACATCGTTGTTACTTTGCAATTGAATACCAGGTTTAGCCAGATAAGCTGCAGTATTTGTAATTCCATAATAATTCATGGAGGCTTCTATACCTGCTTTATAATAGGTTTCTGTAGGAGTGGTGACCCAACCACGTGCTGCAGCTTCTGCTAGCGTAAATTGCAATTCTGCATAACCCATTAATAAGGAAGGTTCATTGGTAGGCGTATTGTAATAGCGGGGATTAATTCTCGAAGCTTCACCGCTAACTGCTTTTGCACCGTTATCACTTAGAGGTGCACTTCCGTAAAGACCTCCATAGGCCGTAAAATCACTATCAGCTGCTGCAGAGGCGTTGGGTTTTTTATCTGCGAATGTAAATAAGCGCGGATCCTCAAAATTTTGCAAACGCTCTACAAACGATTGCTCCATATAATAAGCAGTTTGTAACGAGTTACTATTGAATAGGGGGTACCTGTTATTCTGAATATCTACATACACCAATGCGGCATTATCAGCATTTGATTCAAAAATAGGATACTGCCCCGGATTGTTTACGATCTCATTAAAACGGGTAATCACTTCTAAATTTGGATTTGTTGTTTTCTTAGAAAGACTCATCAAAACTCTTAGACTATAACTGTTTATGAGTTTGTGCCATTTGAGTTTATCACCCCCATAGATGATATCCCCGCGTATCGCCTCATCATTTTGAGCCAACTCCAGTGAAGCACTTTTTAAAGAATCTAGAATAGCTTTGTATATAGACTCCTGATTGTCGTAAACCGGCATATATAAACCGTCTTCAGCTTGTACAGCTTCAGAGAAAGGTACATCGCCAAAAACGCGTGTGAGTTCTACAGTGTAATACGCATTAAAGAATTTAGCTAGAATTTGATAGACTTCAATGTCACTGCGTTTCGATTCTTCAACCATTTTTTGTACCTGCTTGAGGTTGTCATAATTACCAAAACCTGCCCGTTGCCAGTTGTAATATTGATATGGATCTGTACCATCTGTAAAAGTAAGTTGCCTACTGGCCAGTGCCGCGTTAAGACTTACAGTATTAAAGGCTGAAGTTTCTATATTGGTCAGTAATAAATCAGGACTTACCTGTGTTGCCCGGTTGGGATCATCTTGTAAATCTTCTACCTGAGAGCAACTTGCTAAAATCAGTAGAGAAAGAATAAGGATGTATTTTTTCATGTTCTTTAGTTTTTTGAAATTAGAATTTTGCATTGATGTTGAAACCCAAATTTCGGGTTGCTGGTGCCTGAAGATTATCTACGCCAGAATCGGGGTCAACATTTGGTATTTTTGAAGCAAGCCAAAGATTACGACCTACCAGAGACACATCAAGCGCTTTGAAAGGCGTACGTTCTAGAAAGGCCTCTTTAAACTGGTACGTAAGTGTTACCTCTCTCAATTTGATAAACGTCTCTTTGTAGAAATGATAGTTCTTATTCTGATAATTGCTGGTGGTCTGCATAAAACTGATGTAGTTCGCCGGTACATCATTAGGCGCATAGGTGCGGGTATCTTCGGTGATGTTTCCGTTTACATCATAACTCACAGCACCTCCGGTTACTACCACGCCCTCGCCTACATAGGTGTTTTCACCATTAACAGCATCTTCTCTAAACTGGTTTACCGTTCCTTTTGAAGTACCACCCCACCACATTTTTTGATTGGTAGTTGAGTACATTAATCCACCCAAACGACCGTCAAATAGCAAGGAAAGCGATAGGTTTTTATAGTTCAGCGTATTTGAAATACCATAGGTCAAATCGGGTTCATCATAACCAATAAAACGATCATAAGGATCTGAAACGGGCAGACCGTTTTCAAAAATAACCTGACCGTCTGCGTTGGTTTGGTAAACGCCATAATAGATTTTATCGGTACGGTCACCAACTTTGATATAGCCTTCAGTCTGTTCCCGATCTCCGTAAATTTCTTCCTGATACCTGCGGTAATGACTGAGGTTTATTTGGGTTGACCAACTGAAGTTTTCTGTTTTTACAGGAGTTGCATCAAGCGTAGCTTCAATACCTTTTCGTTTAAATTCATTCCCATTTAAAAGAATACTTGAATATCCCGAAGCATCAGAAATAGGACTGTAGATAAGGTTGTTGTAATCACGAGCCTCATAATAGGCCAGATCAAGACCTAAACGATTCTTAAGAACTCTAAAATTCGCACCTATTTCCCAGGTATCTGAAGTTTCAGGCTCTAAGTTGGGAGCTAGTAAATTAGTACCAAAGTAGGTTGATGGCGTTCCATTCCAGGTGGTTCCCTTTTCGTAAGCTAAAATATAATTGTAGGGATCATTTCCTATTTTTCCTTCAGAAACACGCGACCAGGAACCTCTCAATTTTGCAAAGCTTACCCATTCTGGCAAATCAAAAAGGCTATTAAATACCAAGGAAGCAGATGCTGAGGGGTAAAAGAAGGAGTTGTTGCCATCAGGAAGTGTAGAGACTTTATCGTTACGACCGGTTAGCGACAGGTAAAATGCATTGTAAAATTCAAGATCTACAAAGCCGTAAAAACTGTTTATGGTCTCTTTTTCTTCACGGTTAGAGCCAAACAGGGTAGCCCCTGCGTTATTTGCCAGATTGTAAAAACCCGGAACATTCAGCCCATCTGTAGATTGCGAGGTGTTTTTTGAGTTGCGGTAATAATTTACGTAAGCAGCTTCTGCAGTTAAACCAAAATTGTCTGAAAGTTTTTTCTCGTAATGCAGACCGAGATCAGATGTGATGTCAAAATATTCAGTTTGTGCGATGGAGAAATTCCCGCGTGATTTTGCGCCGTAACCAATGTAACTTTTGGGTTCTTTATAATCGCGGTACAAACTGTATTCATTTATTCCTGTTCTTCCTTTTAGACTCAGACCGTCTGTAATATCATAGTTAAAAGAAGCATTCCCGTAAACATTGGTTTTGTTGTATCCTCTTAAATATTCATACGCCTGAAAATACGGGTTGTTGTAATACGAGATGTTGAAGTGACGCTGTTGAATCCCTTCCTGACCGGGTCTCCAGTAATTTTTTAAATCCTGAACGTCAACATCGGTTCCCGTCCATAAAATGAGGTTGTATAGGTAATTGGTGGGGCCGTAACCTACTTCAGGGAAGTTGCTGGTAAATTGTTTGTTATACGTTAATGTTCCATTAATGGTCAAACGGTCTGAAGGTCTAATGGTACCGGCTACGTTAAAAGAGGTGTTTTTCAAATCGGTACTGGGTACAATTCCTTTCTGGTAATTATTAGAAAGCGACATGCGTACGTCTGCCTTATCATTTCCCCAACCTACACTCACATTGTTAGATTGTACAATACCCGTCTCAAAAAAGTTTTTTATGTTGTCTTTTCCTCTTGATATATAGGGTATTGGGATTAGTTCTCCGGTTGCGGGATCTATAGGACTGTTGTACTGTGTTGTTTCAAAAAAACCACTGGCTGTTGCAGGATCTGCCTGGTCCAGGCGGGGACCCCAGATCCAGCCGCCACCTTCAGTACCTGAGCCGCTACCGTTTCTGTAAGCATAAACACCGCGGTTTCCGTTTCCATAGGTTGTTTGTACATCGGGAACGCGTATAAAATCGGTTTGAAACAAAGTCGAATTGTTAAAACTAACGCTCAGTTTTCCTTCTTTACCGCGTTTTGTTGTTATCATTATCGCACCATTTCGTCCCACAGAGCCATAAAGAGCAGAGGCCGTAGCCCCTTTAAGCACACTTATACTTTCAATATCATCTGAGTTTACCTTCCAGATATCAAGTGTGCGGTCTGGGATACCATCTATCACTAAAAGTGGCGTTGCACCCCGTAATTGAATGGTAGGGTTTTGAAAAAGGTCTGTGGAGTTTTTAATGTTTAAACCGGCCACACGACCTGAAAGCTGGTTGATAAAATTAGGTTCTTTTGCTTTTTCCAGTGTTGTGCCTTCAACTTCCTGAACAGCGTAACCCAGAGCTTTTACTTCTTTTCTAATGCCCAAAGCAGTCACAACCACAGCATTAAGTGCTTCTGCATCTTCATTTAAAGTGACCATCAGATTGGTTTGATTGGTTATCGTAATACTCTGCTTAGCAAAGCCGATGTAGGAGAATTGGAGGACCTCCCCAGGAGCTACTTCAATAGAGAAATTCCCATCAAAATCGGTTACAGTACCGCGTGATGTTTCGGGTATCATTACGGTTACACCGCCCAGAGGAATTCCGTTAGGGTCTTTTACGATTCCGTTTACTTGCTGCTGGGCAAAGCCGACGATTGAAAGCAGGAAAACTAAAAAAGGTAGGAGTTTGTTCATTTTTGAGTTTGATTTGTTAGATAAAAAATTATTGAATCACCCAGGTGTTGAGAGTGGTTTTAGATGATTGGATGAGAATTTTAACCGGAGCAGGTTGTCCTTTTTTGAGCTTAAGCTGAACGGATTCTTGCTTGCTTTTTGCAGAAACCACTTTTGTATAGCTATCAGTTTTTCCGGTTTTAAAGTCATTGGTGCTGCTTGCCAAAATGGTTATGGAAGAATTTTTTTCTGATAAATTTTTCCAACTTACGTTTAATAATCCATCTTCAATAACCGCTTTGGGTTGCGTAATTGCTACCGGACTGATAAGTGAAACCCCGTCCCATTCGGCACTAATTTTCTCAGGAACTGAAAGCTCTAGAAAGTCTGCCATAGTAGGAAGCAGATCAACTATCGCCGGAGTTTCATTTTTGAAATAGTCATTGGTTTGCGTAGTATTTGTAACAATCCAGGTACTGCGTTCGCGGTCCGATTGACCTCCGTGGTGTTTACCGTCTTTTGCAGAGCGACCGTGATCTGTAGTCACTAAAAATAACCAATCTTCCTCATAATTTTTTTCGCGCAATTTGACCGCATCGTAAATTTTACCGATTAAGCTGTCTTCGTACTTTATGGCTGCGGTAAGCTGCGGACTATCGCCATACCCGTGGCCCATATCGTCTGAAAATTCCAGATACACCCAGGAGAGATCAGGTGCTTCTGTTTTAATGTAATTTGCTGCCTCGGCAGCTACGAGTGCGTCTATATTTTTAATGTATTCGCGTTTTTGATCGTGCGGAAAACGAATCGTATCCAACTCAAAACCATCAAAGGCGTAATCTACCTGAACGTTTTTAGTTTGTGGTAGGTCTTCACCTATAAGCTTAGTGCGGTTGTCTAACCAGGTTGAGAATACGGCCGTTTTGCCGTCGGGGTAACGGTCTTTATATAGTCTAAAAATCGTAGGGTAGTTGTAGTTGGGATCTTTTATACCATTACCCCAAACGTTATGTTTATTGGCCCATACTCCTGTTAAGAGGCTATTATATCCTACAGCAGAAATGGTTGGCGTTTCAGAATATCCGTCTTTTAAACCACCTACATACGCATCACTATACGCACCGGCATTTGCAATTTCATCAATACGTGGGGAGGGATTGTTTTTAAGCATATCGGTAGCTATGCCATCTACTATAATAAAGACAACCTTTTTTTTAAGAGATTTTTGCTGTGCATTGAGACCAAAAGCACAAACGAGCAGTGCTGACAATAAAAGGCGTTTAAAAGGATACATACATTGGATTTTTAAATTCGCATCAAAAGTATGTGGATTGAAAAATAGATTGACCAATCGTTCAATTAAATAATGATTACATAAATGTTGCCTTTACGTTATTTGATAAAATCACCTTTCATAGTATTTTGAAAACTCTATTTTTGATAAATTTTCAGAATGGGTAGAAAGAATCTAAGTACACAAAGGCGCAAAGAGATTATCGTTTCGTTTTACGAAGTAGCACGGGACTTAGGCCTAGAAAATGCTTCTATAGCTAAGCTCGCCCAGCATATGAAGATCAGTAAAGGGCTTGTATTGCACTACTTTAAAAATCGAGAAGAATTGCTGTTAGGTTTAAACGAATATATCTTAGAACAGCACTTGCGTGTAATGATTTCTGAAGATAGGGTAGCTCTGGATTGTAAAGAAAATGTTATCTCCTTTATTGAAAATCTTTTTACTAGAGCGTGGAATGATTATTTTGATGATGGGGTTTTCTACAGCTGTTACGCCATGATTTACAGGATACCCGAATTTAAAGAAAGTTTTAAATCTTACCTGCTTAAACTTCATCAGGTGTTATTGGAAAAATTAAAGCTGGCATCTACTCATGGGGTTATCGTAAACACAAACCTAAAGGAGGTAACTGAAGTTATCTTCGCTTTAATAGACGGAGCTTATTATTATTTAGGCATGTTTGAAGAGTCTGAAGTTCTATACCGTGAGAAAGTGGCGCTCTACGTAAAACATAGTTTAAAGCTTCTTGAATTTAGAAGTTAAAGATTTTTTTCTTAAATGATCAAATCGCTTGTAAACGGCAAATAGAGCTATGAGGCCCCAAATTCCATTAACAAATATATTGGGGTAGTCATCAATTACAATAGCATTTAATACCAAGCAAATGGCGCCAAGTGCATTCAGTATATGGTAGAGGTATTTTTTTGCAGAAATAAATTCTAAACTCAAAAGTAAATAGGCTACTATAAAAATTACGGCGCCTAGCCATCCAACGTATGCCATTTTGACTATTTTAAATTCTATTAAATTGATTTGAACTTTCGACTACAATTCTAAGAAATCAAATTTTTAAAGCCTGTAAATAAATTTTATTTTGTACAAACTGATTTGTAGAATGTGTACTATTGTAGGCTTCTCCTTTTTGTAGGCTTCCCCTTTTTAGGACACCTTAAAATTCGATAAATAGTTATTATTTAGTTCAGGTTTGATGAAGAATTTAAATTCTTCATCAAACCTAGGCATATATTCTTTTGGGGATTTATTCCCTAAAGATTTATGAGGGTGATTAAAATTATAATCCTCCCTCCAGTTGTCGCTTATCTTTTGAAGTTGATGAATATCATTGAAGTAATACGCATCCAAGATGTCTTCTCTGAAGAAGCGATTAAAGCGTTCTATGTACCCATTTTGCATTGGTTTACCAGGTTGTGTGTATTTGATTTCAATAAAGTTTTTCTCACACCATTTTGTAAATGTTTTGGAGATAAACTCTGGCCCATTATCGCATCTAATATATCTAGGAGTTCCAAGCTCTTCTTTTAAATTGATTAGGGTCTCTACTACAGCTCTGGCAGGATAGGAAAGTCCTGCCTCAATAGCAAGAGCCTCTCGGTTACAATCATCAATTACATTAAACACCCGTACTTTTCTAGCATCGGTAAGTGCATCACTCATAAAATCTATACTCCAACATTCATTGAGAACAGAAGGCATTTCTAAAGGCTGTTTTACGCGTTTTATTAAACGCTTCTTATGTTTACGCCTAAGACTGAGCTTCATCTCTCGATAAACTCGCAATACACGCTTTCTGTTCCATTTTAGACCTTCTCGACGGATTTTATAATAATATTCATCAAAACCTCGAGTAGGATAGGCTTCTGCTAGTTGAGTCAACTTATCAATGACTTGGCTATCGTCCTTTTTACTCTGGTAGTACCACATTGATCTGGTAAGCCCTACAACATTACAGGCTCGTACAACCGGTACTAAATACTCTTTAATGAGATACTTAACTCGAACTCTTTTGTCGGAAGGTCTTAGAACTTTTTTGATAAACGTCCTTGAGCATTTTGTTGTCCAGGCTTACATCTGCATACATTTGCTTGAGCCTGTTATTTTCTTCCTCGAGCTCCTTTAAACGCTTAAGGTGTTGCTGCTCCATTCCTCCATACTTTTTACGCCAGTAATAAAAGGTACTCTTGTCAATACCTAATTCTCTGGATAGATCGCCCACAGATCTTCCTTGTTCATTCTCTTTAAGAGCTTTAATTATTTGGCTCTCGCTAAATTTGCTGTTTTTCATCGTGACAGTGTGAATTTAAAATTAGTAAATTCGAATTAACAACTGTCCTGTTTTTAGGGAAGCCTACATTTTTAGGGAAGCCTACAAAAGGTATTGAAGATCGTTTATTAGAGCTTGTTAAACAAGATCAACAGCAACAACTAACTTTATTAACTAGTATACCTGGTATCGGTATTAAAACGGCCTTATTTTTAGTTGTGATAACAGATGGCTTCTCTAAGTTTGAGAAGGCCTCTCAACTGTGCAGTTATGTAGGGGTCACCCCGACAATACGGGAATCTGGGAGTAGCGTAAGAGGCAGAAGCAGGATCAGTAAGATGGGAAACAAAAAGCTAAGGAACCTATTGTTTTTATGCGCGTTCAATGCGTGTAAATACAACAAAGGTTGCAAGGAAATTTACGATCGAATCGTAGCTAAGGGTAAGAGTAAAAAACTGGCATTGATTGCAGTGGCTAATAAACTTTTAAAGCAGGCTTTTGCTATCGCTAAATCAGGATTGCCCTACGATGAAAATTATGTGTCTGTTCTACATAAAGGATAGCTCCAAGATGAAATAAGTGAAACAGTTAAGATCTGTAGTTACAGATTTTAGCAAAGGATTCTTATGTCTCAAATTTAATATAGAAAAGAGTTGTTTTTTACCTCAGTTCTTTGTTGCCAACAGTACTTTGGTTTTTTTTTTCAATTCAGAGTTAAGTCAGGTTATTTCTATTTCATTGTTTCGTTTAATAGTTTCATTACTTTTTCCAAAACCAACTCAACATCTTGTACTCCTTTTTCTCTTTGTTCTTTTGCCCATAGTTCTTGAACTTCCTGAAACCTTGTTGCAGTTTCAAATTCATCAACTTCTTCATCATTGAGAATTCGAACATTTGTACCTTCTTTACTTAAGGTTTCCATTTGAACATCAAAACTATTGTTCATCACATTACCTAAAGATTCATAAGAAGTTTTGGCAGCACGTTGTATGGCTTCTTTATCTTCTTCTGCAAGTCCATTCCAAGTATCTTTATTGATAGCCACAATATAGAGGTGTCCTAACCATAGATTTTTAGATGCCAATAAATTGGGTGCGTGTTCATAAACTTTTAAGTTATAACCACTATCCACATTTACCATAATTCCATCCAAAGCTCCTTCTTCTAAAGCATCATAAACTTCTTTTCCCCAATGCATTCTAACTGGAATAGCTCCTGAATTCTGCAAAAAGTCTATATGCCAGAAACTTGCAGAACGCCATTTGTTTTCTTTAATTTCATTTAAGTTATTTAATGGCTCTCTACTGAAGAAACCAACAGGATATCCAGTTCCAAGAAATATTTGTATAATGTTGTTGTTGTCTAATTCTGCTGAAAATTCTGGTACATCAGAATACGCCTTTCTAAAGAATGATATTTGACTTTGTCCTGATGGTCCCACAGGAAAGCCTTTAAAAATCTGATGAAGTGGTAATTCTTCGGCAGTGTATTCAGGTACAACAGTTGCAATGTCCACAGTGTCCCCTCTTTTTACAGCACCTAATGCTTCATAAGCTATGGCGAGTTCTCCATCCCAATGCGCTTCAATTCTTAATCGACCATTAGATTCTTTTTCTATTGCCGGAAAAAAAACTTCCTTTAAAAATTTGGTACGCATTTCACTTGAAGATTGATGGTCAGAATATGTCAGTACTCTCTGTGCCGATGAATTATTTGAATACAAAAATAATGTGACCATTAAAGTCAGAAGCTTTAATAATTTGGTGTTTAAAATGCTCATTGCTATTAAATTTTAATTAAAAGTTTGTCTAAATTCTAAAGGGGAAAATTGGGTTTTTGCCTTAAATAACTTACTAAAGGATTGTGAATGTTCAAAGCCCAACTCTAATGCTATTTCTCCAACAGATAAGCTTGTGGTTGATAATTTGGTTTTTGCCAAATCGATTAACTTATCGTGTATATGTTGCTGTGTAGTTTTGCCCGTTATAGTTTTTAATAACCTGCTCAAATAGTTGGAAGACACATTTAACGAATCAGAAAGATACTTTACTGTTGGTATTCCGTTATCGATAATCAGGTTACTGTTTAAATAGTCATTAAGGATTTTTTCTACTTGATTAATAATTAAATGACTGCTCTTTTTTCGCGTTAAAAATTGTCTATTGTAATAACGGTCAGAATAAATAAGAAATGATTGAAGTTGGGATATTATTAGATCGTGGCTGAATTTATCAATGTTTGAGCTATACTCTTGCAGAATAATATCTTTTATATTGGTTAACAATTTTTCTTCTTTTTCTGAAAGAAACAAGGCTTCATTTACAGAATAATTGAAAAATTCAAAACTCTTAATGTCTGTGGCTAAAGGCGTATTCCACAAAAAATCGGGATGAAAAAGTATCAAAAAACCAGAAAGATTATTATTAATTTTTGCATCAAACGAAAATATTTGTTCAGGCGAAATAAAAGAAAGTACGCCTTCATCAAAGTCATATTCTTGTTGACCATATTTCATTTTACCTTTAAAACCACGCTTCATAGCAATGGCATATAAATCAAAAACTAAAGAATAATCATCTTCGTTTGTTGAATTATTAATTGCAGCAAAATCAATCACACTAATTAATGGATGTTCTGGACTAGAAAGCCCTTTTAACTTATGGTATTGAGATATTGATTTAACTCTTTTTATTTCCTGATTTTTCATATAAATAAGTTTTAAACTATCTTACTTACTAATACAAAATTAGAAAACACATTTCTTGATTATATAACCAAATCTAGCTTTGTTGTAGTCGAAATTTAAAGATTTTTTAATTCTGCTCGATTTGTCTTATACTGAAATAGGTTGACCAGTTGCCGGTTTACTATTTTGTTTTCATTCGGTTACTAATATCGGTATTTTTCTGTACTGTCTGTAACTATGATTTTGATTACTGTGAGCAAAGTCTGGAGTTTTAAATTCCAGGCTGTAGTGCATTCGTTTTGAATTGTAGATTTTGACTGCTTTTTTAACCATTTTCTGAGCTAGTTTAAGATTCACAATTGTTTTACCCAATCCATATTCCTGTTTTAGTATTCCGTTTATTCGTTCGGCTACGGCATTCTCATAGGGGTCGTATTGCTGGGTCATACTGGTGTTGATCCCGTTTCTCTCCGCGAAGTTAGTGTAGGTAGGGTTACAGTACTGCAGACCGCGGTCAGAGTGATGAATGAGCTTTTGGTGGGGGTATTTTCTTTGTTTTAAAGCCATTTTGAGCGCATCAATACAGAGGCTCGTTTTCATATGATCATCGATTTTGTAACCCATTATTTTTTTAGAATAGGCGTCTGTTACCAGCGCAAGATATGCATTACCACCATCACTTACCTACAGCTGCTCTGCAGCTGCTCTGCAGCTGTAGGAATGAAGTCCTTAACTAGATTTGGATATTTATAAAAGTGATGTTTTGAGTTTGTTGTGATGTGTGCTCTTTTGGTTTTGGGTATGAGCAGGCGATGTCTTCTAAGAAGTAGATAGAAGCGATCTCTGCCCATTTTAATATTCTTTTCAACAAGAGCCGGCTTGATTGATTTATACAGCTTTAAACTGCCCGTTTTTGGCATTTCCTTTCTGACCTGTTCAACAAGGTTAAGTATAGCTTGTTCTTGCTGGTTAGACTTTTGATGTATTGCCAGACGCTTGTAAAAAGCTTGTTTAGATATCCCGAAACATTGGTAGACCCATTCATTTTAAAAGGTCTCTTTTGCATTTTTCTATCTCTTTGGCTAATGCTTCGGGCAATGCCTTTTTGCTAGATCGAGTCCTGATAAATTCTCGAGATTAGCGATGTAATCCCTTTGAAATTCTTTTACAAACTCCAGTTCTTCACTTTTAGCTTTTATATTTCATCTTGTTCACTCATACCTCGTTTCTTTTGTTCTATGGTACTGTATTTTTTTAGCCAATAGTCAATAGAAGATCTTGAAACGTTATAGGATTTGGCAGCGTGGTTAACGGAGATTTGACCATTCTGGATTTGGTCAATGATCATTAATTTGAGTTCAAAACTTACTTTTTGGCACTCTTTTTTTGTGCAGGGAGGTTTGTTGTCTTTCATCTTGATCCTAAATTCAATAATTGATTTTTAGGTCAATATATTTTATAAAATGACTATTATAGAAGGCTACTACTTATTAGGAATGATCCTTATTTGATGATTAAAGTATATCAACCTTTCCATCTTTTATAATAATATAGTTCCACATAGCTGGCCAACCAATAATATATTTGCCGTCTTTAGCCTTTTCCCCTGCAATATTATATGCTTCATCCCCTCGAGTAAATCCTTTATCAAGCTTAGTTTTAATTTTTAATACACCAAAATCTGTTTTTAATTTAACTATATTAAATCCTATTTCCTCTAACTTGACCATTCCAGATTTATGGCTATCGTTAATGATATTAATTTTTGAAGCTGTTCTGTTTTCAAGGTAATTACTTGTTAGAAAATCAAGAACCTTTTCTATTGAATTTATTTCTCCATCATATTTATTTTCATTAATTAAAAAAGCATATTCATTTACTCCCATCTACTTGCAAGGCAAGTAAGTTCTCATCAAAGAAACCATGTTTAAATAAATATATTTCTGATTTCCTATGGATCAATAAAGAATTGTTCCCTAAATATTCCCAGTTAGCCAGTTCAACTCTGCCATTTTGTGAAATCAATAAACCACCATTTGATCTAAATATATATACATTCTTAGAATTTTTAATTTCATCAATTACAACCCAATGTTGATTTGTTAATAGTGTAAGATCGTCTAACTTCTTAGAATACCTTTTAATCTTTGGAATGATTTCGGAGATATAAGTTTTCATATTGAAATTTCAACTTAAACAATTTAGTGTTTGATTATTAAAGTATTTAACAAATGTATATCAAATATAAATCAGAAGCATTTAATCTTAATAACCAAAAATGTAGCCTCTTATTTTTATAATAAGTTAAGTATAGTCAAGGGCAAGAGTAAGAAATTAGCATTGATCGTGTAGGCTTCCCCTTTTTTAGGGAAGCCTACAAATAGCATTATTCTGTAAGTAGTATTGAAAAGAAACTTAAATATTTAAAGAAAAATTGAAATGTAGAACCACGTTTCAACTTGTAGACGAATTAGGTAGCTATGTGATTGAAATTGATGTGGAGTAGATTCTAAATGGGTAAATAATTGAATTAGAAAATTTATCCTTTATTAACTCTTAGTTAGTTTCAATCTTATCCATTTATTTATTACTTCCTGAAGTAAATCTTCTAAGCCTCCAACGGCCAATCCTTATATTGCCCCTCAGCTTGTTCGATTACTTCCTTCAGCAAATTATCCAGTTCAGTAAATGGAACTTTGCCCCGTGATTTATTTTTCACTGCTGAGCGAATGGCGGCGAGGGTATGTTTCTATTTTATTACCCTAAATCTGGGCTAGAATCGAAATTCTCGTGGTATGATTGAATGTAAGCTACAAAAGCTTTCCCGGCACCAGTTTAATAATTGATTTTAGTATTAGAACCTATCAGGTACTTGTATTCATTAGCTAAGTAAGAATACTGTTGTTAAACAAACTATTGCGAAACGATGGAGTTTACAAATGAATATTGTTTCATTCTCAATCAATTTGAATTTCATAAGTTTTTCCTTCTTCTCCAGAAATTATGACATATCCATAATCATCTAATTCATCTGGCCATATATGGTCATAATCGAGATAACCATCATTAGGAAAATAGATTACGGTTACTTCGTTATCCTCTACCTCTACATCAAGGGTGTAAGTTGCAGAATAAGAGGTTTCCGGATTGTTATAGTAAACAGTTGCTGAATAAGTACCATCCTGATAGCCGTCAATTTCATCTTCATTATAATATCCATCTTCAACTTCTTCATCTTCATAATAATATTGCTTCTCCTCTTGTGAATTATTATAGGGGTTATTGCCAGGTTTATTCTCTTTACAGGAAAGAGATAAAAAGGCAAGGAATAAAATATATTTCTTCATATTAATTAGAATTTCTGTGTTATCAAGCCTCTAGAGGCCAATCTCTATACTGCCCCTCGGCTTGTTCTATAACTTCCTTCAGCAAATTATCCAGTTCAGAAAAGGGTACCTTGCCTCGTAATTCTTTTTTTACGGCCAGTCGAATAGCGGCTTTTGCATTCTCATTTCGCGCCCAGTCTAGTTGGAGATTTTTCTTAACGGAGTCCACAACTTTATGTGCCAGGTCCTGGATGGGGCCAGATTGGTTCAGTAACTTTTCGTTAGCCGATAACAGATCGTAAAAAGCGAGTTCGTCTTCGGTTAAACCTAGTTGTTTGGTTCGGATGTCATCCTGCTGAAATTCATTCGCGATGTCCAGCAAATGCTTGATGGCGGCGATGGAATCCAAAGAATTTTTATGGTAGTTACCAAGCACTTTTTCTAACTCGTCTTTCAGTTTTCGCATCCTGCGGATGTTTTTAGGCATGCGCACCCGTATCTCGTCATTGATGATCCGGCGCAGCAATTCTACTTTGATGTTCTCGTCGCCTTTTTCCTTTACAATGGCCTGGAAGCGATCGTCTACTATGGAAATATCGATCTTGTCCAGGTTGTACATTTTTGCCAGATCTACAATCTCCTGTGATTCCAGGGATTTGCTTATCAGGTCTTTTATCTTTTCATTCTTTTCCCTACGCGAACCGGGAGGGAATTTTATTTTTCTGATGAGCTGTCTGATCTTCTGAATGATCGCAAGCTCTTCCTGAATCTCCCAAACCCGCGGATCTGAACTCGTCATAGCCACCAGTTCGGCCAACTTGCGCTCTTCGAGCAAAAATGCATCGGTAACGGCATCAGATTTTAAAAGGCTATTCACTACACTGCTAGACCATTTCATTTTGTCCATATCGGTCATTGCATTGATGCTTTCCGCAGAAAAATCACCTATAAGATCTTTCACTTTCTCAAATTGCTCCAGGCAAATTTCTACCGCGGCTTCAAGATCCAGAGTGGGTTTTCCTTCCCCACCCCCGGCAGTGTATTTTTTGGTGGCCTCGGCAAGAAAGCCGGAAATGCCTATAAAATCTACTACGAGTCCGTTGGGTTTGTCTTGAAAAACGCGGTTCACTCTTGCAATGGCCTGCATCAGGTTATGACCTTTCATAATTTTATCCACATACATCGTATGGGCGCAGGGCGCGTCAAATCCCGTAAGCCACATATCACGAACGACTACAATTTTAAGCGGATCTTCAGGTGTACGGAAACGTTTTTTTATCGCTTCCATTGCATCTTTAGTGCGTATATGCGGATTCCAGGCCGTAGGATCTTTGCTGATGTTTCCGGTCATAATCACGGCTATTTCAGGGTAACCTTCAAGTGCAGTGAGCGCATTATACATTTTTACGCAGTTCTTGCGGCTCATACACACGATCATCGCTTTGCCTTCTAAGCTTTCGGCCCTGGCTTTAAAATGGGTGAGGATGTCTTTGGCAACTCTATCTACCCGGTCTGCAGCCCCGGCGGCATCTTCTATCGCGGCCCAAACGGCATTGTTCTCCTCATCGGCATCTTCTTCCATTTCATCCAGCTCCCTGTCATATTTGGCTTTGATGTTGAGCGGAACCATTTTTGGTTCGTAATAAATGGGCACCGTGGCACCGTCTTCCACGGCCTGTTTGATATCGTAGGTGTGAATTGTGGGGCCAAATACCTGTTGGGTATCGGCATCTTTGCCATCTACGGGAGTTCCGGTGAATCCTATAAAGGAGGCATTGGGCAACGCGCGTCTGATGTTCTGCGCAAAGCCGCCGCTATGAAAGCCGTACTGGGTGCGGTGAGCTTCATCGGCCATCACGATCAGGTTGTACCGTTCAGAAAGAACGGGGTGGGAGAGCTCTTTTCCCGAAGCCAGTTCTTTTAAGCGGAATTTCTCAATGGTGGTAAAGATCACCCCGCCGCCATCGGTACTCAGCAGGGCCCGAAGCTCATCGGTGGTATCGGCGTGTTGTACGTGGCCCACCAGGTCTTTGCACAGCACAAAATTCTCATAGAGTTGCTGGTCCAGGTCATTACGGTCTACCTGTATGAGGATGGTGGGGTTTTTCATTTCGGGCATTTGCCGCAGGATCCCGGTAAGGATGGCCATCGAGATGCTTTTACCCGATCCCTGCGTGTGCCAGATCACTCCCAGCCGGCCGTCACCGTTGGGTTTTATATTTCCTACGGCACTGTCCACCGCTTTTTTGATGCCCCAGTACTGGTGGTATTTTGCGCCTTTCTTGATTATTTTCCCGTTATGGTCTTCGTGGAAAATGAAGTTTTGAAGGTAGTTTAATAGGGTTTTCTTCGGAAATAATCCCTTCAGCAAGGTCTCCAGCTGAAGTTCCTGTTTCTGCTGAAGGTCATCCCCGTGAACGCTTTTCCACGGAGCAAACCACTTTAGCGATGAGTTGTACATCCCGTGTAGGGTTTCCAGCCCATCTGAAACTACCGTGATGGCATTGTAATCAAACAGCTGCGGAATATCCTGAACGTAATGCCCAATTTGCCGGTGCGCGTTTTCCACGCCCACCTCGGGATCAAACATATTCTTGAATTCAAAAACGATGAGCGGAAGTCCGTTGATGAAAACGAGCAGATCTGTGCGGCGGCTGTTCTTGCCCATGATCTTTACTTCATCTGCACACACAAAGGTATTTTTCTTAGGCTCCAGGTAATTGATAGGGTAGAGGTGCCGGGCCTGTTCTTTGCCCGAAGCATCTTTCCAGGTAATGGAAACCCCCTGGGTCATTTTAAGATGAAAATCGCGGTTGCGGTGATCGAGATCCATTCCCTGGTGCTGCGTAAAAGCTGAAAGGGCTTCGTTAATGGCGGTGCCAGGTACGCCGGGGTAGGAGCTCACTAAAAATTCCCGAAGATCCTCCTCCAAAACCACTTTTTTGAGATCCCGCTGCAGGGAATTGCCTTCTTTATAGGTGTACCCCAACTCCTGAAGGCAGGCTATGGCAGCCTTTTGCACCGTGATCTCGATCATTTGTGTCATAAGACTTCTGTTACGATTTGCTCCGCATCTTTCACGCGGACTTCCCCGCTGATGACTTTTGGCAATAAGGTGTCACGGAGTTGGGTTAGTAATTCTATTTCCTTTTTATTTGCAACTAAAGCTGTATTCCAAAGTTTTAATTTTTTAGATATATCTTCAACATAAGATTCATCTTTAGGAAGAGCTATTTTTAAAGTTCTCAAAGCAGAAATAGTTAAAGCTTGTTGAGTACTTCCTATTGTTTCACCTTTGATTTGATCCTGGGTGGACGGTGATTTTAACCACTGAGAAATAAAATGGCCATTCACTTCTGGTTTATAATTTTTTATCCAGGTTAAATTTCCATCTTTAAAATAAAAAGGATTGTTGTTTTCAACTAACCAGGAAACTCCTATAGTGCCCACAGAAGATATCAAAATATCATCTTTTTTAGGCACTCCGAATTTCTCTTTTATTAAATGATATTTATCAGCCTTTATAAATAGTTCAGTGGAAATACTTTTTCCTTGACTAAGTTGAATTACTTCTTTTCCTCGGAAAAACGGAATTCCGTTCTCTACATATTCGTTACGAAAAATTCTTTTACTGGAGCCAACTTCGGCAACATCTCCTAATTTTTTCACTTCCCATCCCTTCGGAATTTCTCCCAGTTCAGAGTACACAAATTCCCCATCCTGAAAAGGCCCAAAATCAACAAACCAGTGCTTGTATAAAACCATTGCCATTTGTTCCAGGGTTTTGTTCATTTGGAGATTGAGTTCGATCTTATCGTCTAAAGCAGAAAGGATGGAGGCGATGGATTTTTGTTCTGGGAGAGGAGGTATACCAACTTCAATATTGTCAAAGGTATTTCTCGTGATAGTGTCAAATACGGAACCGTGAGAATTGGCTTGGATGTTTGTTATAGAAGATTTTATTAAGTAATAGCCGAAATCATTTAATAAAATATTTTCCTTCCCAGATAGGCCGTAGCAGGATTGGTTAAATGCCATATCTCTTCCCAATTGGGCAATTTGTCCAACGGTACCTCGTGCAGAAATTATTAGTTGGCCCTCAGACAAAATTTTGGTACTACTTTTTTTAAGGCCGAGTTCAGTAATAGATTTCTCTGTAGAAAAAACCGTCCTCTGATCATCATTGAAATCAACTACAGATAACCACGGGATGTTACCATTCCAGTATTCTTTAATTTTGGTTTTTGGCGTTCCTCCACCAATTATTTCAAAGGCTTCTGAAAGTTTATATGTTTTCCAGTTTTCTGGCATTAGTTGTTGTTTGTGTTTTTAACTTCTCGAATAATGCAAGTTTCGGCTTAGGAACTTCTATTTTACAGTTAACCATTGCATTGTGAGGTATTCCCCAGTTTGTATAATTGATTCTTAGGCGTTATGCTGTTTCTGTTTTTCATTCAAAAGTTTTTGTTCATAATCAGATTTTAACTCAGGAAACAATTGAACCATATTTAGACAGCCTTCTAAATAATAATTTGCACTTAGTTCAAAAGCCATATTAGAATAGTTGATTTCTACTTCACTTGCTATTCCTCTACCTTTTTGTTGTTCAGTCATTCTTGTAAATGACATAGGGAAACTATGTACTTGGTTAGACAAGAACTTATATAAACCTTTATACTTTTCCTTACTGTTTCCTATTCTTTCTTCTATTTCTTCCCTGGTAATTATAAAAGATGAGCTTCCTTTTATAAGGTTTTTTTGTTTTTTCTGATGAAGCTCTTTAAAAATTTTATTATTCCTTATCCGATCTTTTATTTCTTTCTCAATTTTTACTCCTTGATTCTTATCTTCTTTAGCTAAATAAAAGAGCATATCGGCTCTGCTTTTAGTTTCGTGAAGATCAAAAAATAACTTTCTTAATTCTCGTTCATCCTCACTTATTTTATCAATAGAAAAATAGAACAAAGTGTGGTAATTTTCTATTAAATTTCGAGTCAGAGAAAACAATGATGTACACTCCCAATGCGACTCTATACTTTCTGGACCCAGTTTCATCATACTAACTGATGTGGCACACATTCTGGTAAACAGAATTGTTGCATAGGCTTTAGTATGATTTTCAATTCTACCAGCAACTTTTTGAGACATTTCTGTACCTAAGGTTAGGATTCTTCCGAGTTTTCGTTTCTGAGCTATGTATTTATCAAATTCTTCCTTCATTTTTAAAGTACATCTATCTTTTGCAGCTATACGAAGGCAAGGATTTTTCCAGTATCTTGTCTTTTGAAGAACGAAACCTCAGCTTGGGTATAGGTGATATTGGCAGCTGCTATTATTTTCATTTTTTGATTACCTCTTTATGGACTTGAGTAAACTTTCAATTCCACGTTTCCAACGGTAGCAAGATAATGTTGAACGTTACCCAGCAACAATAGAATATCTTTTGATGGGTTTGCCTTACTCAATGATGGTTGAACAATGTAAATATGAAAGCGCATTGCCTTAGTCCATTTAGCTTGATTTAATAAATTTTCTAAATCGTCTTCTGTCCCTTTTACAATTCTACTGCAACTATTGCCTCCAAGTGTTTTTGTTTTTCGCTTAAATAGGTGATTAAAAAATTCTCTACCAGATTTATGTTTCCACTTTAAAGATTTTTCTGCTTGTCCGCAAACTTGATAGAAGTTATCAATGTTATTGTTTACCACACCCTTTTTAGCATATTTAAGGTGATACAAATGGATATCAATTACTGTATCTGAATCGTTTATACCAATAATGTCTGCTATCTCTCCTTTTCCATCATCATCGTAGATAATTTGAAAGTCATCTTTTATTTTTTCAATAAAATAATACTGAATTGAATCCTTAATATATGGTGCTATGTCTTGAGATTCTTTTCTAATATCTATACCTGTCCAATTGTCTGTAATAATTGAATCACTGGAAAAAAGACCTGGTTGAACCTTTAATTTTACAAAATGATTTCCAAACAACTGAGAGCCATCAGCAAACCAAATTGTTGGGGTAGTGTCTTGAAAAAAATTCACTAAACTTTCGTTCTTATTGCCATATTGTATTGTGCAGGTGTGATTTGTAAGTTTATTGATTTTGTAATAGGGTTCATTTGTTTTTTGACTAAGACCTAATACCATTTCAAAGTGAATAGAGTCCACCTCTGTTTCTAATGCAAATTTTAGGCTGTGATTAACATCTAGGCTTGGATCCAATAAATTTAACTCTGTAAATGCAAGATCATAAGATGCACCATTGACATTGATAATATATCTACTTTCGCTATTCTCATACATTTCAGGATTCCAATCAATCAAAATTGGCATAACATTAGGTCTTTGATGTAATTTCTCAATTGCTAATGTGTGCTGTAGAACAATATTGGGATCGATTTCATCGTCTGTAACTATATCTCCAATATTTTCACACCATTTGGTAAGTTCATCTAAGTTACCTCTCTGATATGACCAAATTTTTCCTTTTACAGAACAACCAAGAGATATTTTTTCTCCTTCCTTATAGCCAACTCCAAAAATGTTATTTTTAATTAGAGTTCCTTGCTCAAGTTCTCTGATACCGTCCTGAACTCCTTTTCCATAATAGGATTGAAAGGTCACGTCTTGTCCAATTCCTCTTCTTGTTCCAACATTAAAAAGTGAAAGTCTATTTACGTTGTGGAATATTCGGAATACATTCATACCGGTGATTTGGGTTGTACTGCCTACTCCAAAAATGGCTTCCAATAAAGATGTTCCTGAAAACCCTTTTATCGAAGAGTTTAAGAAAACTCTATTTACGTTAGGTCTTAAATCCCAATGTACTACTATTAGATGCCATTGTAAATTTTGAACGGTTTCAAATCTTCCCCATTCCACTTTTTCAATTTTTCCTAAAATGATCACCAACGTTTCATTACTATGACGGCTGAAAACGTGTTCAAAATTATTTATTCCTGGAAAGCCTGTTTCCCAATTAGAAGGATGCCAAGTATCAACGGCGCATTGAAAAATTACCGTGCTCATTGCAGGATTAATTTGCTGAAAAGGAATAATTGAATCGGTAAGATTATCAAAGCCGTCCAAAAATGCTTTAATATCAAGTTCCTTTTGAGTTGCATTATCACTTAACCGGGGAAGAAGTAAATTCCAATCTGAATTACGTGCATAAAGCTGATCTAATTCTTCGTGTATAGGTGGGTAAGCAATATTAGTAATAAAACTTGCATTTCCTAATTGTTCATAGGACGTTCTTGTAAATCGTCCGATAAATTGAAGCGTAATTGGTAAACTTTGGCGTTCATCGTGAATTGCAGCAATTTTGAGATTAGGTAGGTCGAACCCTTCGCCTAACATATTTACACACACAATTATAAAGTGGACCCCGCGTTTTATTGCTTCAATTTTATTTTTTATGCCTGCAATACCTGTATGAACTAACACTGGGTTTAAGTCAGTATATTCTTTATAATGTTCAAAAACTTCTTTCGCACGTACTTTATCTTTGCACCTTGCCATAATAAAATGGTTAAAACCTTCGGCACGGTCCGCTCTCAATTGTTCAACTGCCTTTTCTGCAATTTTTTTATCAGCTAAATTTTTATTGTATTCTCTGATTGGTAAGTAATTGATTTGTTTGTAGTACTTCTGTTCTTGTGCTTTTCTAAGTGAAAAATTAAAAATTTGCTTTCCTTGTAAATTTTGTCCGTCATTTCGGAAAGGGGTCGCTGTAAATAGAAAAACTTTTTCCTTATCAAACCTATTGATAAGTCGTTTCCAGGTTTTTGCCTCTGAATGATGAGCTTCATCAACAAAAAAATGAGAGAAAGTATTGTTTAGTATTTCTTTTTGTTGTGTTGAAAAACCTGTTAACAAGGTCATTGTAGATACAACCACATTACACTTCTGAATGAAATTTTGTAGGTCTTGTGTGGTCTCAAAACCACTATTGACAATACCAACTATTGGATTCAGGCAGGAGGTGTCAACAATACCAAATTCTTTGAGTAAGCCAAGCGAAATAAATTTTTGAGCTACCTGAGTCCTCAGAGAGTCTGACGGGACAGAAACAAGAAGTTTTTTGCAACCATTGGAAATTAATGTCGCCAACATAGTTTCAGTTTTACCTGTCCCTGTAGGCATTACTACAATTGCTTTGTCGTCTGCGTTGTGAAGGTGAGCTAAAATTGAATGCAATGCACCAATCTGTGGCGGTCTTAGTCCTTTTATATTTTGTTCCTCGTTTTCCTTTATGAATTTGAAATTGTCAATCCAACTGGTTACAACTTCTTCTGGTGTGAAATTTTGAAAAACTGGGTGTTTGAGCCAACGTTGAATTTTTATCCTTCCTGCGTTAAAATCAGCTCTTTTAGGAATTTTGGAAGTAAGAAGAATATAATCAATTGTATTGTCTTGATAATCTTTGTTACTTGTCAATAAGTACTTTACTCCTTCTGATTGTATTACAAAAGGATTGATACTTACTATTTGAACATTGTCAATTGTCGTTTGCTCTCCCAAAAGTTGCCATATCTGATTTGAGCTGATTTCATCAACAAGTTTTAATACTTTGGGTAGAGTTAATGTCATTAATTTTCTTATTTAGGTTCCGTTCCCTTAATTTTATCAATTATTTGAGAAAACTTTTCTAATATTTTGGGATCAAATTCTTCACTTTTCGAACCCAAAAAAGATGATTGAGTGCTTATGTTCCAATCGCGGAAGATGTCCTTAAGTTCCTCTGCTTCAATACGCTTGTTGAAAACCTGTAAATAAAACTTTCCAAAGGAAATTGCGTGGATCCTGTCCGCAATTTTCATTGTTTCATTCATATAGGATTTACCTAAATTGAAAGAGTATTTAGATGATGCTATCAAGAGTATAATAATAAGGGCACTCTTTATCGCAAAGAAAATTGTTTTACTCCAATTTTCCTTTTCTCCGAAATTGTCCAGACCTGAATCGGATAACCATATAGTTGCAGCCACTCCTGCAAGAAGTGCTATAAAACCTATAGTATACCATACCACCGCATACATTTTCATATTACTTTCTTTAGACTTTAAGTCACTTAATGTCTGTTGAATATATTCAGGTGCAGTAGACTCAATTTTGTCTTTAACTTCCTTTTCTTCTTCCTCAATTGCTATCTGTTTTCCATAAAATGAGTTAATGGCAATATCCATTTCTCGAGCAACTGTTTTAGAATCTTTTTCGGTCGTACCATTCAACATTATACCTTGAATATTTCTTATTGAACTAGGTAATTCATTAAAAGAAACGTTTGGATAAAATATTGGAATAAATAATTTTCGAAGATTTGTATGCACTGAATAATTCCGAAGTTGCATCATCTCATTCATAAAGTAACTGGAACTAATTGCATTGTCCGATATAATTGCAACTTGAATATCAGCACTCTGCATTGCATTTTTGAGAGACAAATTTATATCGTGGCCAACTTCAAAATCACTTAATATTAAGTCGTGACCTAAATCGGTGAGGTTCTTCATTAAAGACCTAACAAAATTATCTTCCTCTCTCGAATGTAAAATGTAAATTCTCGCCATAGAGTTTAGTTTACTTTAATGTTGTCCAACAATGCATTTAAAAAAAAAATTAACTCCCAATGGTTAATTGCACTAACCATTACTTCTCTAGTAAAAAGACGACTTTAAATTTTTCTTTAAATCTTCTCAAAACTGCCTTTAATCTTTTCCTTTAATTCTTCACCTTTTTCAAACTGCTCTAACAACTGTGCCTTGAGACCCTCCATCTTTTCCTCAAAAGGAATTCCATCATCTTCTTCAGCTTCGGTGCCTACATAAATACCCGGGGTGAGTTTGTAATCCTGCTTTTGAACATTGGCTAGGGTGGCTGCTTTGGAGAAACCTTCCACATCGACATACCCTTCGACGGAGCCTGTGCCGAGCGAAGTCGAGGTGCTCGGGCTGACATTGCGCCATTTGTGGTAGGTTTCAGCTATTTTATTAATATCATCATCACTAAAGACCCGCAGTTTCCGGCTGGCCATGGTGCCCATTTTGGAGGCGTCCAGGAACAGAATCTCGTTATTGCGTTCGCGGTGGCTGCCGTATTTGCCGTCGCGGTTCTTGCTCAGGATGAAAAGGCAGGCGGGGATCCCGGTGGTGAGGAACAGCTTATCGGGCAGGCGCACGATGGCATCTATCATAGAATGGTCTACCATATGCTGCCGCACATTTTTCTCGCCTTTGTTGTTGGAGGTCATTGCGCCGTTTGCCATTACAATTCCGGCAGTACCCGTGTCGCTTAAATGCAGCCAGAAGGTTTGCATCCACATATAATTGGCGCTGCCATCTGTAGTGAATTCTTCTTTGGGGCCAAACAATCGGGGATCACCATCTGGTAGATCTTCAGGATGCCAGTTGCTCACATTAAATGGCGGATTGGCAATAATATAGTCGGCTTTCAGGTTGGGGAATTTGTCGTCAAGCAAGGAATTTCCCAGTTTGATATCAAAAGAAAGATCCCGCAGCATCAGGTTCATCAGGCATAACCGTAAAGTCTGTGCGGTCATTTCCTGGCCGTAGATCGCGATGTCTTTTTTGTTTCCGCCGTGTTCTTTGATGAATTTCAAACTCTGCACGAACATACCGCCACTCCCACAAGCCGGATCAAAAATACGGCCTTTATAAGGTTCCAGGATTTCCACCAGTAATCTTACGATACTTCCGGGTGTAAAAAACTGCCCCGCACCCGAACCTTCAGCCATGGCGAAGCGGCCAATGTAATATTCATAGATACGGCCAAGGATATCGCTTTCGGGATTTTCCTTTTCAGAAAACTTAGGATGGGAGAGGAGGTTGATGATTCCGCCGGTTTGTTTGGGAGATAGTTCACTCCGCACAAAGATCCGCGGCAAAATATTTACCAGCTGCGGGTTATAGCCCGTTAAAAGTTCTTGGATCACGTCAAAAGCATCATCTACCTTCACCTTGATATCATCCTGCTCAGCATTGTCTTTCAAATACTGCCAAGAAGCGGTTTCCGGAATTTTAAAGGTATTCCGGGAGCGGTATTCATCCCGGTCTTCCAGGACGTAATTGATCTCCTCCTTATCTGTAGTGTAATAATCAGATTCAGGATCATTAAGCTGCTCCTTCAGTTCCTCGCGCACCACCTCATAGCGTTCGCTAAGGTGCTTTACGAAAACAAGGGGAAGGATGTAGTTTTTATAGTTATTCTCTGATACCGCGCCACGCAATTCGTTCGCTGCATCCCAGAGTTCTTTTTCAAAATCAATATCTGCTTTGATCATTTATAATAAATGGTAATTTTTTTAAGTAACTAATGGATCGTTGTAGGGGAAGAACCGAAACGGAAAGTTAGTTAAATTTTTTAAGAAATGTTGATCTTCATAGTATTGTATTGTTTAAAGTAATTAGAATAGCAGTATCGTTTTTGTAGAAACTTTAAACGATAGGGATAACGGAATAGAATTTCCAATCATGCTTTTGAGGATTTGATGGAAATATTTGACTTTAGTTCTAAATCTCTCGAGAAGATATTGAAATACGATTCCTAAAATAAGTAGAGATAGCAGTATAGCATACTATAGGCAACCCCCACTCAAAGCCTAGGATAGAGTATGAAGAGTGTATGAAAATGAGTTTAGATAAAAGGCTAGAAATTAAATAAATTTAGGAGCCGAATACTATAACGGTTCATCAGGCCAAAAATCTTTAGGAGAGCATTCAAGAACTTTTGCAATAAGATTTAAATGAATAATATTGTACTTAGATTTTTTAGAGGGAGCCTCAATCTGAGAAATAAAACTTATGTTTTTTCCAATAGCCATTGAAAGGTTTTCCTGATTGACACCTTTACTTTCCCGAATCTTTTTAACCTTTAGAATAATGTACTTTTCTATTTCCTCCAATGACTCATGCATAGATCAAAAGGAAACAAAAAGCACATAAAAAATTATGTCCTATAGGACATAATAAATATTTTATTTATATTTACTTCATAATTATATATTTGCGAAACTTCTTGGCATAAAATATTAGAAGCATTCGCTTTGAATCTCGCTATCGAAAACTGGTAATTTTATGGAACGAGAGGATAAGCTAGGATGTTCACGACCCGGGCGTGTTCATCTCACTTATTGTTCCAACGGTATACCAGTACCGCGATAGCATAAGTTGAGTGTTCACGCCCTTTTTGTATTAGGGCATTTTACAATCCTCAGCTACCATTTTCAAAGTCGCATTCTTCTCTATAAAGCTTCGCACCCTTTTTTCCCCTACAATCAAACAGGCCAAAATGGTCAACATCCCTTATGGGCTGTTAGTATCAACTTTTAAAGCACAACTGCTTATGAACAACGCAACGTGTTTACGGGTACATGTTACTTCGTGCTAATCACCCGTGGGTTATGGGTTGTTTCCCTACGAAGCATCCTCTAGTTGGGTGGGGGTTGTCCTTGTTGAACAAGTGGCACGGGCTTTTACCATGTTCGGTTTAAGCACACCGGTGAATTAGCCTAAAAAAAAAGCTGCAGACCGCAAGGTCTGTAAAAAAGAGAAAAGAGGCTTTTAAAAAGCCGCATTAAGCAAAAAAGCCTTCCCCTGTGAGTGGAATCTGCGGGGAAGGCGTGAGCTTAAATAAAACGATTGTTTTACTTATTAACACGACGAAGTTATGAAAAATAAAGCTACGCGCCTTACGGGGGTTGCGTGGATACTTGTTGCCGTATTTTGGGCAACAGGAAATCTACTTTGGGCAGCATTGCCCCAACAAGTCGTATCCGGTAGGGTTACCGATACGAATGACAACCCCATTCCCGGGGTTAGTATCACCTTAACGAACAGCAGCAGGGGTACACAAACCGATTTGCAAGGGGCATTTAGCCTGAATGCACAAGCGACGGATACCTTACGTATTGCCTACCTCGGATTTAAATCCCTACGCATACCTGTGGGAACGCAGATGCGTTTTAGCATTGTATTGGAGCAGGACATCACCGATCTGGGTGAGGTGACCATCAATGCAGGCTATTACAATACCACCCGCCGGGAGCAAACGGGCAGCATCGCGCGGGTTACGGCAGAAGAACTGGAGCGACAGCCGGTAACCAATGTGCTAACGGCTTTGCAGGGGCGGATGGCAGGAGTCTCTGTGGTGCAGCGCAGTGGGGTGCCGGGTAATGCGCCTAGCGTACAAATACGGGGGCAAAATAGTTTGCGCAGCGGTTTTGGTAATTCGGGCAACCTGCCGCTCTACATCATAAACGGGGTGCCCATAGACAGTGCCCCGCTTAACAGCTTTAGCGGACTTACCAGTCCCAACATCGCAGGGATAGACCCGCTCAATACGTTGAACCCCGCCAATATTGAAAGCATCGAAATCTTAAAAGATGCTGATGCCACGGCGATCTACGGTTCGCGTGGAGCAAACGGGGTAATCCTGATCACGACAAAAAAAGGAACAGGCGGGAAGCAAAAGACCCGTTTTAATGCGCAGGTATATACCGGTGCCGGTGTTGTACCCCGTAAACTGGATTTGATTACAACAGTGGATTACATTAGCCTAAGGCAGGAAGCCTTTGCCAATGACGGAGCAACCCCTACGCAGACCAATGCTCCTGATCTGGTACTTTGGGACTCGCAGCGGTATACCGACTGGCAGGAAAAACTTTTTGGAGGTACGGCACAAACCACCGGGGTTAATCTGGGAATTAGTGGGGGTAGTGAGACCATGCGATTTAATCTGGGGCTGGGTTATCAACGAGAGACCGCTGTATTTCCCGGGGACTATTTATACAACAAGTTTACGGCAAATTTGAACCTCAGTCATAACAGCCGTGATGATCGCTTTAGCTTGCAGTTTAATACCAGCTTTGGCAGTGATCGCAACCGGCAGTTTGACGGCAGCAGCTTTGTAAGCACAGGATTATCTCTAGCTCCCAATGCACCTGAAGTGTATGGGGATGCTGGGGAACTCAACTGGGAAGACTCAAGCTGGACCAATCCTTTCTCAACCCTATACCGGGAGAGTGAAGCCCGGGTGCAGCAACTTATAAGCAGCCTGAGTCTCTCGTATGCGATAACCCCTAATCTGGAAGCGCGCCTCAATAGCGGCTATACGTTACTGCACAGTAATGAACTGGTGAAGCAGCCCTTAACGTTTTACAATCCTACACTTTGGAGTTTTATAAACTCCCGTTCGTTACACGTAGGGGGCCAGCGGGAGTCGTGGATTGTCGAGCCGCAGCTTATCTACCGCAACAGCTGGGGGAAGTTTAACCTGGATGCGCTGCTAGGATCAACCTTTCAACATCGTAAAAATACAGGGCTGAATATGGTGGGGATAGGCTATGCTAATGACCAGCTACTAGGGAATCTTGCAGCTGCCGAACAATTATTTGTTACCGATAATACCACTCAGGAATATGCCTATGCTGCAGGTTTTGGACGTGTGGGGATCAACTACGCCCGTAAATACTACCTCAATCTTACCGGAAGACGGGATGGGAGCAGTCGTTTTGGACCCTCGCGCCGCTTTGCGAGTTTTGGAGCAGTGGGTGCAGCCTGGATTGTAAGTGAAGAGGGCTGGATGCAAGGTTTAAAGACCTTTTTATCGTTTACTAAATTACGTGGAAGCTATGGTTCTACGGGAAGTGATCAGGTAGGCGATTATGGGTATTTAGACACCTATTCTGCCACTCCGGGTGGGGGAGGGCTATATCCCACCCAACTTACTAACCCTATCTACTCGTGGGAGCGTAACCGCAAGCTGGAGCTAGCGCTTGATCTCGGTTTTTTTAAAGATCAGTTACGGTTGAGTAGCAGTTGGTACCGCAACCGCTCGTCTAATCAACTGGTAGGTTACAACCTGCCTGCTATTACCGGATTTACCAGCATACAGGCCAACCTGGATGCTACGGTGGAGAACACCGGCTGGGAGTTTGAAGCTTCTACAAATTTGCGTGCCGGTCGCTTTAACTGGCAGGCTTCACTTAACGCGAGTATACCTCAAAATCGCCTGATTGCCTTTCCCGGGATTGAAGAGAGTTCGTATGCCAACATCTACAAAGAGGGAGAATCACTTAACATTCAGTTTCTCTATGATTATACCGGGGTAGATTCGGAGACGGGGTTGTATACGTTTAAAGATATAAACGAAGACGGGGTGTACAACTTTGACGACCGCGTACGGGTAAAAGATCTTACCCGCAGTCTTTTTGGCGGTTTGCGCAATGAGCTTAGTTACGGGCGGGTACGTCTTGATTTTTTATGGGAGTTTGTACTGCAGGAGGGGCAGCAATATTACCCCGGCATTGCTCCAGGCAGACTGGGTGCTATACTTCAGGAAGATTATGAGCGCCGCTGGCAGAACCCCGGGGACGTGGCAGAAGTTCAAAAAGCTTCACAAACTATAGATGCCTCACGTGCGTATAACCGATTGCTTACCAGTGCTGGGGTGTATACCAACACCTCTTTTTTAAGACTTAAAACAGTGGGTCTTAGCTATGAGCTCCCTGCAGAAAACTGGGGACTTAATTCATGTGTTCTGTTTTTACAGGGACAAAACCTACTCACGTTTACCAGATACCGGGGGCTAGATGCGCAATCTCCCGGCACTAACCTACCTGCTTTGCAAATGCTTACTGCAGGTCTCAAACTTAATTTTTAAGCTTATGAAAATCATTATAAAATACCCAAGAGCAGTAGCCGCTTTACTGGTGGCATTTTTACTGAGTGGATGTGAATCCTTTGTAGCTCTAGAGGTGCCGAATGACCGTATTACCAGTACTACAGTATATGGCGATGACGCCACAGCCCGGGCAGCTCTGGATGGGATGTATATACAATTATTCAATACAGCCTTTGCAGCAGGGGGTAATGCCAGTGTAAGTTTTTTAGGTGGGCTTAGTGCAGGTACCTATAGTCTCACAAGTGCTGTTCCTGATATGGAAGCATTTGCCGGGTATCAGCTGGAAGCTTCTAATGGCCTGAACCTGAATTTGTGGTCTGGAGCATACAACATGATTTATATGTGTAATGCCCTTATAGAAGGAGTTGCAGAGAACAATGCCCTAAGCGCTGATACCCGTGAAGCACTGGAAGGCCAGGCACGTTTTATTCGGGCATTTACCTACTTTGAGTTGACCAATTTGTATGGGGATGTACCCTTAATCACCCAAACGAATTATACGGTAAATGCTCTACAACCCCGAAGTCTGCAAACTGATATTTACAATCTTATTCTTGAAGACTTAACCCGTGCGGTTGCATTGCTGGATAATGACTATCCCGATAACGAGCGTACCCGGGCGAACCGTTTTACAGCACTGGGCTTACTGGCGCGGGTGCAACTGTATTTGGAAAATTGGGAACTAGCCGAAGCTTACAGCAGTGAAGTACTGGAAGCTGATGAACTTTATGAATTGCCTGAAGATCTAAACAGTGTGTTTTTGGCCAATAGTCGGGAGGCCTTGTGGCAGGTATCTCCTGAGGGCTGGGGGAACAGCTTTATTCATACACGAGACGGTAATCTGCTCCTACGGATTACTCCCACCGGAAGTCCGGTCGAACTAAGTGCGGATTTGCTGCAAAGCTGGGAATCTGGAGACCAACGGCGGGAGGATTGGGTAGGCAGTTTTATAACGGCCGCACAAACCTATTACTACCCTAATAAATACAAAATACAATACGATGCCAGTGGAGGGGATTATACCGAATACTCGATGGTTATGCGACTGGCCGAGCAGTATCTCATACGGGCAGAAGCCCGTACCCGGCAGGGTAAACTGGAGCTGGCAGTAGCCGACCTCAATGTTATACGGGAGCGTGCCGGTCTGGAGACTTTGGAGTTTAACACATCCCTTTCTCAGGAAAGCCTGATTGAAGCGGTGCTGGAAGAGCGTTCTCACGAACTCTTTGGTGAATGGGGACATCGCTGGTTGGATTTAAAGCGTACGGGACGAGCACAGGATGTACTGGAAGGTATCGAGGAAACCGATTTGCTATACCCTATCCCCGAGGATGAAATCTTAAAAAACCCAAATCTTACTCAAAATGCAGGATATTAACTTATTGCGAATTACCCATTGGTTTTTGACACCGGGTATGGTACTGGGCTTTATGCTTTGTGGTTTATATACCTATGGGCAGGAGGATGCTGGTAGTAATCGAGCAACAAGTATGCGCAGCGGAACACTGGATAACGGAATGCGTTATGTTATTCTATCTAATGCAGCGTGGGAAGGACAACCTGTTTTGATGAATGTGTATGTAGGTACCGGCCATAGTATGGAAGCCGAAGGACAACGCGATCTTTCTCATTATGTTGAGCATTTACCTTTTAGCATCTTGCGAGAGGAAGCCGCAGCAAAGTCGGGAGCTGTACAGAAGGCTATACGCACACAGCGATTGCCTTTACAAGCCGGAACCTATCTGGAGCATACGGTTTATAATTATGAATTTGATCGTGTAGGATCTGAAGTGTATACTGCCGGGATGGATTTGTTCAGCCGCCTGATCGGAGGTAAATTGCAACCCTCTGCTGCGCTTTTGAACTCGGAGCAGGAAAGCTTTTATCAAGAATACCTGTATCGTAAGGGATACAGAACGTATGACGAGTCACGTGTGCTTGCATTACTATCTAATGCCTATCCTGCTCCGGTAAACCCCGATGCGTATTATAAGCACATCAAAGATTTTGACGGGAAGCAGGTTTCTGATTTTTTTAAAGACTGGTATCAACCCCAACGCACAACCTTACTCCTTGCAGGGGCTGTGGAAGATCTGGATGCAGTAACGGAAGATATCAAAAGGTATTTTGGAAGTTTAAAACCTGGAGGTGCTGATGGATATGTAAGTTATAAAAACGATTATTTAGGGCGTTCTAGGCAGTTTGTAAAACTGGAACAGTGGGAGCAGCATGGAGCTATACCCGGACAAACTACAATCTATTTATACTGGAGAAACCCCATGCCGGCTGTAGATAACGAGCAGGCATTGCGACAGCAATGGATGAACGAACTGGTCTATACCTTATTGGAAAAAAGCCTCCGCCAGACGCGCACTGATTATACTACGCACTATGAGTTGGGGATAGATAAAGAGGGGGAGTTACCGGCTCTGGGTCTACGAATTAGCTGTTTTACCGGAAGAGAGCAACCCAGTATTCAGGAAGTTATGGGCGAGGTGAATTGGCTTAAACAAAATGGTATTGCGGAATCGGATTATGAGCAGTACAAAGAGCAGCTGGATACCCATATCGAGCAACGGGATACCTCGTCATTACAAGCTGTTTTTAAGGCTTATGGACAGCGGATCCTGGATCATAAACCCTTAGAAATTAATCTGGATTCTTTAAAAAAGCAGTGGCTGGCAGCATTGAGTTATGAAAGGGTGAATACGGCATTGAAAGCATTTTTACAGGGCGGCCCAAAGGATATAGCAGTAGTAGCTCCTAAGGGTGCATCTGTACTCACGTTGACTGAAGACCAGTTTCGTAGTTGGTTTGAAACTACGCAAAGTGACATAGGGGCATATACTACTACCCGGGTTAACCCACTCCTTACAGAAGATGAAGCCGCTGCGCTTTCTGAAGTGGGTCATAGACTTGCCGGTTTTGATGCATTGGGGGGAATGGAGCTGCGGCTTGACAACGGGGTTCGGGTAATACTGTATCAACTAAAAGGAGCTCCATTAGCTATACACGGATTCCGCAAGGTGGGTGCCGGAAGCCTGGATGCCGAACTAACTAGAAAGGGCTATCTGGTACCAGTCTGGGTACATCAAAGTGGAGTGGGAGGGTTTACCTCTTTTGAATTACAAGATTTGCTACAAAAGAAGGGTATGATCTATGGCCGGGCTTTGTATGTAGATGACCACGAATGTGGAATACGTTTAAAGGCGTCACCGGCAGGGCTGGAAGAACTGTTGCAATTAACCTATTTGTATTTAACTGCTGTAACGGAACATCCCAAAGCCTTTACCTATTGGCAGGAGGAAGAAGTTCTTTTATATAACAATCCGCCATATGGAAAGGAGGATTATGATTTTAATGTATTGAGTAAGCGGGATAAGGATGATCCCGATGCAGGTATTACAGCTCTGGAGCGCTATAAGGCGGTACAAAACACGAATAGGGCTGAACTGGACCGTGTATATAAAAGTCTGTTTCAAAAGCCGCAGGAGTTTACCTTTTTAATAAGCGGAGATTTTAAGGAGGTCACTATTATTCCGCTATTGAAGAAGTACTTTGGAAATTTACCAGAAGAAAATCTGCGCGTAAATACGAACTGTCAAATGAAGGATAACTTAGCTAAGGCATCAGTGTGTAAACGGTATAGGATGCCCCATATGCAACCCGCAACACTAAAACTTAAAATAGAATATAACCTGCCAATAGCCCGGAAGGACTGGAAAGAGCAGGTTGCTTTACAGCTGATGCATCAGGTTTTGAAAAGTAAGATACCCGAATTGCGATTTCTAAAAAAGCGGGGGCTTTATGTAAACAGTGTGGCGAGTTATGTAAACTACGATTTGCAACAGGGAAATATGTCAATAAGCCTTCCCACAGTAGGTGGAATGGAAGCTGTTTTACTACACGATGTGGAGGAGCTTTTGAAAGGGTTTACTAATCGACCTCTAGCTGAGCAGGAATTGAAGCAGCTTAAGAAGCGGGTATATCTGCGAGGTATCGTGGGAAAGTCTGTACTCGAAAAAGCTTACCGGTATTATAAATGGGATATGCGATTGCCCGAGTTGGAAGAAGTGCAAAGCTACTTGAATCAAATTTCACCGCAGGATGTGCAACAACTGTTTCAACAAAAACTGGTGCCAGAACATCGTTCCGTCTTCATCGCAGGTGCATATGAAAATTAATATGACATCCCCATAGTGTGTGCTATGGGGATGTTTTTACTACCTGTTTTTAAATTAAGGTAATGCAGGTAATTGATACGGAACTGTCGTATTACTATCCTTAAGGGTAGTTAGTGACATATCTGTATATACCGGAAATTCCCGCTCCTGTGGATCGTTGTCAAATTTCACATGGCAAATTTCACCTGTACCCTGGCAGGGCTCTGAGTCTAATTGCGTAGGGATGCCATCAAGGTCTATCCAACCACTTACTACTGTTGTTGTATTGGCAAATGCCAAACCTACTGCAAGCCCCAGTGTCATTACCGGGATCATTATTTTAGATTTTTTCATAATAAAAAGTATTAAAAAGTTTTGCCTACTCTGTTTTACAGGTTTTCGGCTGCTCCTGCATCATCGTGCGCACGACTAATTTTATAAGGCGTTATTTTTAGTAAAACGGGAAAACAGATAGCTGCCATAAATAGCCAGAGCCGTAAAAACCAGGTTGAAGAGCAAATGCTGACTCCAGGTTAAATCATTAATGATTCCGCCACAGGAGCAGGGTAGTTCTGGACTGAATAGTATCATTCCGGCTATATACATTGTAAATACGCTCATCAATACTGCAGAACTTAATAACCCAAGCCGGCGTGTTTTAGGTATTAGAAGTAATGCACTTAGCACATATTCACTTACAGGCACTGCCCAGGTTAATAATTCAGCAACAGGTTTGAGAACGGGCACCTGTTTCATTTGAACTGTAAATTGCTCGAATTCGATAAGTTTTCCCGTTGCAGCGTATATCCAGAGAAATACCAAAGCGGTACAGATCACTAAAAGTAAATTTGAATTATAAGCTGACTTGGGATACATATCAAATATTTGTATGCAAGGTCAGCAACAATAATTTGCAAATAGTAAAGCGATTTGTACTAGAAGGATTTATCTTATTTTCTAAGTTGACTGGGACTATAGCCGTATCTTTTCTTAAACGATCTTGAAAAATGAGCAACATCACTAAAACCAACGAGTTTTGAAATAACTTTGATTTGGATTTTAGTAGACTCAAGTAGTAGCACGGCTTTTTTTAAACGTTCTTCCATTTGAAATTTATAAACGGTCGTCCCATACAACTCTTTAAAACCCTTTTTCAATTTGTATTCGTTAGTTCCAAACGTATGTGCTAAATCCCTTAGAGATATTAAGGATTGATCAAGGTGAGATTGAATGTAATTATGTATTTCTTTCATAATACGCACATCAACCTCCCGTTTCAAAACAGATTTAGCTTGTTTGGGTATTCCTTCTCCGTTTTTGATTCGTGCAATGGAATTAAGATTTTTTTCATTCTGTTTCAGAATATTGACCGTTCGTACTCCTGTAAGCATTAAATAGACATTAGATTTGGTGAATTCCAACTGATTGAGAAAAAAACTGACAGGTAAGCTTAGTTTCTGCGCTACTTTCAGTTGAAGATTAATTTTTGGAGGGTAGTTAAGAGGGTCAATCATTTGTGAATTCCACAATGTTCTTGATTTTTTATCGAGGCATTTTACAAAATCAGTACCAATGATTGTTTTTGAGTTTAATAAAGGAAATTCATGAGTTGAAGATGAAAAATGTTTAATCTTTAAATCAGAATCTAGCACAAATACGATATCTGCAACGTGTTCTTGGCTTTGACGCGTATGGATTAGATACAAACTCTTGTAGGATTCCTGGAGTTCCTCAGCCATCATATTTAATAGCATCGTGATCGTTTCCAGTTCATCATTGTGCGATGAGCTCGGAATTCTAAAATTAAAATTCCCACTGGCCATTTCAATAATCATGCGATTGATACGCATTACGCGTTTAATATCTTCACCTTCTAATTGTCGATCCATAGTTACAGATTATTAAATTTAAGTAGGGGAAGAGATTAGAAAAACTATTTATAAGGCATCAAAAACGCTATAGCTTTTGTTTGATTTGTAAAAATTCCGGTTGGTACCAGAGGTTTATTATTTTGAATAAAAAATTCTGCTTGTGCCTGGCTTTTTAAGGGCTGTACTAAAAAACTAATCGCTTTAGCAAAAGTGGATCCTTCGCGTGCTAAAAAGTCTCTGGCAATTTTATCGGAATCTACTATTCTTCTAACATCGCATAAAATAGGATAGGGGCGTTCATTTTGAAACGATAGCCGATCGGCTACGATACGTTTTGCCATATCGTAACCTTTAACTACAATCGCTTTGTATGAACAAAAAAGGATTGAGTCTTCAATCCAGAAAATGGCATAATCTGTTTCTAGTACTTCGTGCATAATAAAGAATACTACTACAAATTAAAAAAAATAATTTTTATCAATTTTTAAGTCAGTTGCATTTAAGGGATTTTGTAATCAATTGTAGTGTTTTCATAAAGATTTTTGTCTCTCAGGGATAAAAAGTTGTCTTTAAGGGATAGAGAGATCCAGGAGCAAATCGTCTAATAGGTTAGTATATAAATATTTACATAGTTTAAGGTTTGAATTTAAAATCAAGACTTCATGGCAAAGATTAAGCACAATAATTTTTTGGATTCAGTTGATGATGTGATGGTACGCGCCAAAGAAGAAGGGGTACTTCATTTATATGCCAGCGGTAGTAAGCTTAGTGGCAGATATCTTGAGATTAAGGGTAACAAACACTATCACTTTGGTACTACGGGATATCTAGGCCTTGAGCAGGATCGGCGCCTAAAAGAAGCAGCCATTCAGGCTATTCGGGACTGCGGGACTCAATTTCCGCTTTCCAAATCCTACATCTCGCATCCGCTCTATGAAGAATTGGAGCAGAATATGGCGGTAATTTATAATACCCCAGTTATTATCACTAAAAACAGTACCCTCGGTCACCTTGCTGTATTACCTACAGCTGTTCGGGATGAAGATGCGGTAATTCTGGATCATCAGGTGCATTGGAGTGTACATCAAGCTACTGAAATTCTTAAAACACGTTCCATTCCTGTTGAAATGATCAGGCACAATAATTTAGATATGCTTGAAGATAAAGTGATGCAATTAGGTAGAACTGCTAAAAAAGTTTGGTACCTGGCAGATGGAGTGTATTCGATGTATGGGGATTTTGCTCCGATTGAAGACTTGATGAATCTGGCTAGAAAATACCCGCAATTGCATCTATATTTTGACGATGTGCACGGAATGAGTTGGAAAGGGAAACATGGTAGTGGTTACGTGATGAGTGTATTAAAGGAAGTACCTAAACAAGTTTTGCTTATAGGAACATTGAGTAAAACTTTTGGAGCCAGTGGAGCGACGGTCATAACTTCTGATAAAAAGCTCTATGCCCAAATTAAGAATTTTGGAGGTCCCCTTACGTTTTCAGCCCAACTGGAACCGGCATCAGTGGCTGCAGCAATAGCCTCATCTCGAATTCATTTATCGGATGAAATTTATGAACGACAGCAGGATTTACAAAATCGGATAACCCATTTCAATACACTTCTTTCTCAGACTGATTTACCAGTAATAGACCACAATGAGTCTCCGGTACACTTTATAGGCACAGGAACTCCTGCGACTGGATACGAATTAGTAAAATTGATGATGAAGGATGGATTTTATACCAATCTGGGTATTTTTCCTGCAGTACCTGTTAAGAATACCGGAGTACGCATCACCATTTCCACCCATAATGAATTGGAAGATATATCCGGCCTGGTGGACGCCTTGTCCATAAACTACAAGCTGGCGCTCGAGCATACGCATACTTCTCTGCAACGGGTACGCAGGGCTTTTAAACTACCCGAAGCTAAGGCATCTAATAATCGTGATCCTTCAAAATATTTTGGCAGGTTTCAGGTCAGCCTGGAATCAACCATAACCAATATCGATAAGGATCTTTGGAATACCCATATGGGAGGGAAGAGCATTTACGATTGGGAGGGTTTACAGGTTTTAGAGCAGTCATTCACCGGTCATACTGCAATAGAAAACAATTGGGATTTTAGATATCTGATTATTTCAGATAACACAAAACCTGTTTTAATAACCTTCCTAACCAGCTCCATTTGGAAAGATGATTTATTTTCTAAAAATGAAGTCTCAGCCTATTTAGAATTAGAGCGTAAAACCAATCCGTACTATTTCACTTCAAAAGTTTTAAGTGTAGGTTCGTTAATTACAGAAGGGGATCATCTTTACATAGATTTTGATTCCAAGAATTGGCAAGAAGTATTAGACCTGTTTTTCAGGATTCTTGAAGATTTAGAACGCGAATTTCAAGCAGAGATGATCGTTTTGCGGGACTTCAGAAGTGATTCCTTTCTACATAAAACATTCAATTTACAAGGCTATGTACGAATTGATATGCCGGAATCTGCCCAATACAAAAATTTTGAATGGGAGAATGAAGCAGAATATATCAGTAACCTTAGTAAAAAATCAAGAGTTCATTTTAGAAAGGATATCGCGCCGTATCGGGAAAAAGTTCGGATTGAGATATGCTCGTCATTAAACGAAGCAGATTTAGAACGTTACTATCAGCTTTATAAAAATGTCAAGCAGGCAAACCTCGGACTTAACACATTTATGTATCCCATCCAGCTATTCCAGAATATGAATACAAATAGTGGTTATGAATTCATCGTGCTTTGTAATAACGAGATTGACAAAGACAGGTTAATTCTTGGAGTGATGTTTTGCTATAAATCAGCCAAAACCTATGTACCAAACCTGGTAGGGCTTGATTATGAATATGTAAACCAGTATCAAACATATCGGCAATTATTGTATCAGACGATTTTAAGAGCTAAAAAATTGGGATTGAGTCGAATAGACTTTGGGATGACTGCTGGTTTTGAGAAACGGAAATTGGGAGCTGAGATCATTGAAAATGTAAGTTACATTCAGGTGAAAGACAATTACAAACTGGAATCGCTTGGCATCTTGCAGGGATCAAATAAGAAATTACTCTAAATTGAAAACGTATGTTAGTGCTCAGTTTATGGATATTGGTTTCTATTTCAGGGGTTCCACAGCAGGAAATTTCTAATACAAATAGGCTAGGTCAGGAAGGTGTTCACAATACCTATTATCGAAAGTACCTAGAAGGTCTAAGTATTCCTGAACTTAGGATGGCTTATGATGAACGTGAGGTAAGCCTGAGTCAGCAACGGCTGATTACTGAAGCTTACCTAAACAAGGCTAGGAAAGCTAAAGACAGTTTTGAAATCGCCAGAGCTTTTGACTTTGCAGCCCGTCTGTATGATACGCAAACCAATTTAAAATACAGCGACAGTATTATACGGTATTCTCAAAATTGTTACAACTATACTTATCCGGCATTGGGCTATATGCTGAAAGGCTATTATCACTACGAACTTGGAGCTTATGAAGAATCCCTGAAAGCCTATTATAATGCTTACGATTTGGCACGGCTGAATCAGAATAAAGAACAGGAAATCGAGATAAGCCAGGTCTTGGGAGCTTTTCAAAATAGATGGGGAGATTACACCAAGGCTATTGAAATTTACGAGAATCACTTGGACTACTTGAAAACATTACCTGATTTTGAAGCAGTTTATCTTGAGGATTATTTAATCACGCTTCACAATCTGCAACTGGCATATCAGCGAGCGGGTAATTACGAGCAGGCAGCCCAATTTATTGAAATCGGACTGGAAGAAACATTAAAAACTTCCGACCGATTGTTCTTTTACGATTTCTTACACTCAAAAGGAGTTAATGCTTATTGGTTGGATGCGTATCAAACAGCCGAAAAGCTATTAAACGAGGCGCTACCAGAAATCTCTGAAGATCTATCTGTAGTTTCAGTATCGTATTACTATCTGGGACAAATTGCTAAAAAAATGGGTGACGTATCTCTGGCCAATGACTATTTTAAAAAGATTGATTCGATTTACACGCTAAATCAGGAGGTCTACCCAGAATTAAAAAAAGTGTACGATAATTTGATTACATACAGTAAAAACCTGCCAGATTCTGAAGAAGAGCTCTATTATACACGTAGGGCAATAGCGGTTGATTCCGTCATTAATTCAAACAAACTCTATTTAAATTCCAGTTATCTCAATCAGGTAGAAAAGCCAAGACTTTTGGAGGAATTGGATTCTGAAAAGCAAGCTTATAAATGGCGGTATATGAAGCAATTTTTGCAATTCAGTTTAGTAGCCTTGGCCCTTGTATTTTCGGGTATTTATTTAAAATCCAAATTCAAAAGAGTTAAGAAATTCTCATGTAACGCTTCAGAACCTCTAAAGGTCAGGGAAATTGATGATGATGATGATGATGATCCTGCTGAGCCAGTTCTTACCGAGGAAATAAAAATTGTCCTGCTACGAAGGCTCCAGAACTTTGAAGACCGAAAGCAGTATTTAGATGCCGAGCTAAGTCTTTTTAGTCTCGCTAAGGATTTAAATACCAATTCAGCATATCTCTCAAGGGTCATTAATGAAACTAAAAAAATGAATTTCTCGAGTTATATCAATGAGTTGCGCATTGAATACTTGATAAAAAAATTAGCAGGTGACACCCAACTTCAGTACTATAAAATCCAGGCTTTGGGAGAAGAAGTAGGTTTTAAAAGGGCTTATTCATTTTCTAAAGCTTTTGAACGAAAAGTGGGGGAGAAACCTTCCCAGTATTTGAAACAACTGAGATCGGTTGACAACTAGCAAGCTATTGGTTTGTAGGAATACTAATTTAATACTTTACATATGAAAACACCCAACTTAAAAGCGTTCGAAAAGTTCAGATTGAAAAACCCCCGGGTAATCACTGGAGGGTATGACAAAGGTCCCATTAGAAGGGATAAAATTAAAGCACCCAAGCACGGTCTTTAAATTTAATTTTTATAAGGCCCCATGCAAATGGGGCTTCTAAATTTGGAACTTATGAAGTATATATGGATGATTAGTATACTGTATTTCCCGCTCTGTTTGAGTGCTCAAAATTTGGGACAACCCGATCTGCAGTATCCTAAATTAACAAAGCGTGAAGTTATTGAAACCCATTTTGGAATCGAAGTATCGGATCCCTACCGCAATTTGGAAGATTTGATTAAGGAAGATATCAAAGTCTGGTATGATACACAGGCAAAGCTTGCAGATAAAGTACTAAACCAAATTTCTGGACGTAAGCTGTTGATGGATAAGTTTACAGAATATGGAAACCGGGCTGCAGACCAAGTGTCAGATGCTAAAATTGTTGAGAGTGGAAGGTATTTTTATTTAAAGCGTAAGGCAGGTGAACAATATGCTAAGTTATACTATCAAGATTCGTATGAGGCTGAAGAGATAGCGTTGTTTGATCCCGGGACTTATGATACTTTAGAAGCGTATACGGTTAGCTATTTTAAACCCAGTTGGAAGGGGGATAAAGTAGCTGTGGCTTTAACCCATTCGGGTTATGAAATATCAGAAATCATAATTCTCGATATTGAAAAGAATTACCAGTATTCTGAAGTCTTGAAAAACGCGTGGCCGGATTCTTTTTTAGGAATCAGTTGGTTGCCTGATGATTGATAAGGTAGATATGATTTATCTCAACAAGCAAGACTTGAGTAAGTTGAAAAATGCAACTTTTAATAAAGTAACACACACCACCACTAGAGACATTTTTGTATTTGCTTGCTACACAGGTTTAGCCTTTGCAGATACAAAATCATTAAAAAAGGATAATTTACAAATAGGTATAGATGGTAAAAAGTGGATTTATACCCGACGATTAAAAACCAATACTCAAGTAAGAATACCGCTCTTGAATGAGGCTGAGATCATTTTAGATTTCTATAAAAATCATCCAAGAGTTATTAATAGTGATTTACTATTACCCGTCTATTCTAATCAGAAAATAAATCAATATTTGAAAGAGATAGCTATTAAACTGAAAATCAAAAAGAAACTAAGTTTTCATACGGCCAGGCACACTTTTGCAACGACAGTAACTCTGGCAAATGGAGTTCCAATAGAAACTGTTTCTAAAATCTTAGGGCATCACAAAATAGCTACAACACAGATTTATGCCAGAGTCATAGATTCTAAAATTTCAAATGATATAGATGTATTGAGGGAAAAGTTGGGATAATAAGATTTTAAATTTCGTTTTTAGTTCAATTAGATCTGAAATTCAGGAATAATAGTTTTTAAGGAATTTAATGCATTAGATTAAAACCTATTAATTTAAATTCCTATAAGCGCTAGGTGTATATCCGGTATTTTTCTTAAATAACCTATTAAAATGCTGTGGATATTTAAACCCCAGTTCATAAGCGACTTGACTTATAGATTTATCACCATCAAAAATGCGGTCTTTTGCGAGGTCAATTAATTTTAAGTGAATGTGATCTATAGCAGATTTTCCGGTTTCTTTTTTGATGAGATCACCCAGATAATTTGCAGATAAATTCAATTCTTCAGCAAAATAAGATACAGAAGGAAGTCCGATTTTTTGTGGCTTTTCAGAATTGAAGTAAGCATGAAGCATGCGTTCAAAGTTTGAAACAACACCTTGGCTTAAAACTTCTCGGGTGATAAACTGGCGCTCATAAAAGCGCTCACAATAATTTAGAAGTAACTCTATGGTATTACATACGATCTGTTTACTGTGTTTATCTATAGACTGTTCTAGTTCATAATCTATTTTAGAAAAGAGATCCTTTACGATATGTTGCTCTTTTTCAGAAAGGTGAAGCGCTTCGTTAAGTTCATAAGAAAAAAATGTGTAGGTATGAATTTTCGAGGCAAGGGGAGTTCCTTTGATAAAATCAGCGTGAAAGAGTAAGGCATTGCCTTTAGGATTGTAATCCTTTTGAGTTTTGATCTCAACCGCTTGTCCCGGCCCCATAAAGACTAAAGTGCCCGCTTCATAATCATAGGTGTTGCGACCGTATTGTAATTCTCCACAGTTTACACCTTTTAGAAAAATGGCATAAAAACCAAAGTTAAATTTTCCGCTTTGTAAGGGTTTTGCATCGGCACTATCAAAACACGTGATTAACGGATGTCTGTTAGCGATTTCCTTTAATGTATTGTATTGTGATATCGTTTCTACTTTTAGAATGTCCTTCATAACCAAATGCTTTTGTATACCAGCAAATATACCGAACTGGTTTTAAGAATTTTGGAGCTCACAGTGCAAACGGTAAAAATGGTAATAAAGGCAGTAATTCATATACAAATAGGAGCGGTAAAGTAATTGAACTTTGTAAGGAACAAAATAAAGAGCTATGAAAAATAAAGAACTAGGAAAAAGTGGTTTAGAAGTTTCGGCTTTAGGATTGGGATGTATGGGACTTAGTTTTGGTTACGGCCCTGCCACTGAAAAATGTCTTGCTCTAAAATTGATACGAGATGCTTATAATAAAGTTGTTACGTTTTTTGATACAGCAGAAGCTTATGGCCATTTGTAAATGAAAAACTGTTGGGTGAAGCTCTAAAACCCTTCCGTGAGGAGGTGATAATCGCAACAAAATTTGGTTTTAAGTAGGGTGTCGCAGGTAAGGGATTAGACAGCCGTCCAGAACGTAAACGCCAAGTTGCTGAAGCTTCTTTAAAAAGATTGAATACAGATGTGATTGATCTATTTTATCAGCACCGTGTAGATCCTAATGTGCCTATCGAAGAGGTGGCTGGTACCGTTAAAGATCTTATTACAGAAGGAAAAGTGAAACATTTTGGTTTGTTTGAAGCAGGAGCGAATACCATCAGGAAAGAACATGCCGTTCAACCGGTTGCTGCTTTACAAAGTCAATACTCTCTTTGGTGGCGAGAACCTGAGCAAGAAATTATTCCTATCTTAAATGAATTGGGTATTTGTTTAGTTCCTTTTAGTCCTCCAGGAAAGGGTTTTCTAACCGGAAAAATTGATGATAAAATGAAGTTTAGTGATAACGACTTTAGAAATAGTGTTCCGTGGTTTAATGAAGAAAATAGAAAAGCCAATCAGGCTTTAGTAGAATTATTAGGAAAAATCGCAACAGAAAAAGAAGCTACTTCTGCACAAATAGCTCTTGTCTGGCTGCTTGAGCAAAAACCTAGGATCGTACCCATTCTGGGTACGACAAAATTGCACCAATTGAAAGAAAATATAGGGAGTGAAGCCTTTAAATTAGAAACAAGCATTTATAAAAAATTGAAAATGCTCTGAATACAATTGATATTCAGGGTGCGCGCTACCCAGAGCAAATGCAAAAAATGATAGAGAATTAATTGAATTTTAAAATACAATCGAATGAAAAACATATATAAAATAGTAGGATTTTTTATGCTCCTCTTTACTCAGGTTGGCTTTACTCAGGATAGTGATGTAACAAAACAGGTTAAAGAACTTTCAATGAATAAATGGCAGTGGATGGCAGATAAGGATGTAGATAAGCTCAAGGACTTATTTGATGAAGATGCTCGCTTTGTACATATGAGTGGCTCCTGGGATAAGAGCCGGGAATTAGAGATAATAGAAAGTGGCAGTATTTGGTACAAGCAAGCTAATGTGCATGATACTGTTGTAAAAGAATTTGGAGAAACTGTAATCGTATGGAATCGAATTACACTAGTGGCGCATGTGCGAGGCGATGATGTTTCAACCGAGTTTACAGTAACTGAAGTTTATCAAATGCAGAATGATGCCTGGAAGCTGCTTGACTTAACGTTTAGTAGCGTTCGTGATACTCATAAAATCGTTCATTAAAAATTAAAATTATGAAACACCAAAAATTTGTAAAGAATGTGGTTTTGGTCTTAATGGTTTTAATGACCATTCAATTACATGCGCAGGATACCGAATCTAAAATTAAAGAGCTATCCGCAAACAAATGGCAATGGATGGCAGATAAAAATGTAAATGAACTTAAAGATTTTTTTCATCCTCAAGCTCAGTTTGTACATATGGGCGGCAGTTGGGGTACAGATCGCGAATTAGCAATTATAGGTAGTGGAGGAATCTGGTATAAAAAAGCAGACGTCCATACTATATCTGTTGATGTAATCGGTGAGACGGCAATTCTTTTGAATGAAATCACTCTTTTAGCTGAAGTAGGAGGCAATGAAGTGACAAATCGTTTTATGGTGACCGAGGTTTATGTGAATGAAGACGATGGCTGGAAACTGGCAAATTTATCATTTGTAAAACTACTAACGGGGCCTCCAGGCAAATAGAAATTAGATGAAGTATTTAGTGTTACTTATGCTCGTATTTACCCTTTCCTGTCAAGGTCAGGCAGAAAAAACTATGCAGCATTCAACTGAAAATAAGGCGCAGCCTATTTTGATAGTTTATGTGTCGCGTACAAATAATACCCGGGCGGTAGCTCAAATGATACAGAAAAAAACCGGTGGTGAAATGACTGCTATAGAACTACAAGACCCTTACCCTGAGAACTATCAGGAAATTGTAGCTCAGGTAGCAGAAGAAAACGAAACCGGTTTTTTACCTCCTTTACAAACTAAAATTAATAATCTGGATCATTATGATACGGTTTTTATAGGGTTTCCCACCTGGGGAATGCAACTCCCACCACCTATAAAAAGTTTTTTGACTACAAATAACCTTAGCGGTAAAACCGTAATACCTTTTAACACCAATGCAGGTTATGGTTTGGGAAGCACGATTAAAACAATCAATAAATTGTGTTCTGATTCTAAAGTACTTGAAGCATTTTCAGTTGAAGGCGGTATAGAACGGGACGGGATCCTCTTTGTTATGGAAGGAGAAAAAGCAGAACAAGTAGAAGAAAAGTTAGATGATTGGCTGGCTAAAATCGACTTCTAAAATATAGAATTATGAAAAAGTTTAATGTAAAACAGTCAACCCTTTTAATCGTAATAAGTATGCTAACCTTTTACAGCTTATCATTTGGTTCTGCATCTGCACAATCTAAAGATGAACTGAGCCCTGTAGAACAAGGGATTGCTTCAATAGCAATCGCTACAGCAAAGGGCGATACGCAATTGCTTAATGCCTCATTACACGCGGGTCTCGACGCTGGAATGACGGTAAATCAGGTAAAGGAGGAATTAGTACACCTCTACGCTTATTGTGGTTTTCCCAGAAGCCTAATGGCTATAAATACATTGACTGAAGTTCTTCAAGATCGAATAAATAAAGGTATTCAGGATCAGGAGGGGCCGGCAGCAACTGATTTGAATGCGGGAAATAAATATGAAATAGGGAAAGAAGTTCTTGCTGATTTAACTGGAATTAATAACAGACCTATGGCGGGCTACGCTAAAACAGTTCCTGTGATTGAGGTTTTTCTTAAAGAACATCTTTTTGCAGATATCTTTAAACGAGGAGTACTTAATTACAAGGAGCGTGAAATTGCAACAGTAGGTGCATTGTTAACAATGGGCGACCTCGACCCTATGGCACGCGGACATATAGGTATTGCGATGCACCAGGGAGTTACTGAAGCTCAAATGAACAAAATTATTGAGATGGTAGAAACTCAAGCAGGACCGGAAAAGGCTTATATAGGTAAATTGCTTCTAGCAGCACTTACCGATAGCAAGGAGCCGACGCCTTCTTCCGCATTAAGCGAAATCGAAAATTTAATATTCCTCAGAGGAGAAAAATTAGACAATCCTGTATTTACAGGTAAGGCTTATCTCAATTCGCTAATAACAGCAGATGAGGTGAATACAACTGCTGCGGGCGTAGTGACTTTTGAACCTGGTGCACGTACTTTTTGGCACCAGCATCCTACGGGTCAGATCATTATTTCAATTTCTGGTACCGGTTTTTATCAGGAAAAAGGAAGTCCTAAACGCATCTTAAAAAAAGGGGATACCGTGAAATGCCCTCCAAATACGCCGCATTGGCACGGCGCAAGTGATACCGAAGCTTTTGTTCAGATTGCAATTACAGATAGGTCTGAAGGGTCTACTCAGTGGTTTGATGTAGTTACAAAAGAAACCTATTTATCACAAAAATAATATATAGAGGTATTTAGTATCTTTAATAGAATTGAACAGCTTAAAAATATGCACTATGATTTCACTACACGTTAACGAAAAAGATCTGCAGGTAGATGTTGATCCCGAAACACCTCTTCTATGGGTATTGCGAGATCATTTAGATCTGCCGGGTACAAAGTATGGATGTGGTGTGGCACAGTGTGGGGCATGTGTTGTACATCTGGAGGGCGAAGCCGTGCGCTCTTGTGTTACAAAAGTTAAGCGCGCTGAAAATAAGAAAATAGTGACCATCGAGGGTTTAGCAGAAAATCACGATCATCCGGTACAACTGGCTTGGACCGAAATCGATGTGCCGCAATGTGGGTATTGTCATAGCGGTCAGATTATGTCTGCAGCTGTATTGTTAAAAGAAAATCCCAATCCAACCGATGAGGATATAGATCTGGCGATGGCAGGTAATATTTGCCGTTGTGGAACCTATTCCAGAATTCGTAAGGCGATTCATGTTGCCGCAGAAATTAATAAAAGCAGTACTTAATAATCGTTCAATTAGAAATTATGAATCCATTTAAACCTAAAAATCAAGGAAAAATTTTAAGTACTGTAGGAGGGGTTTTTCTAATTCTTTTGGTAGTAGGCATTTCAGTAGGAATGTCTGAAAAGAATTTTTCAACTGAAGACTATATAGAACTTTCAAGCCTTAAAAAAGACAGTGTAGTTTCTAAGGAAGCCTTTAAGAAAGTCTACTCTGTATTGATGCATCCACGCTGTATGAACTGTCATCCTTCGGGAGATATTCCGCTACAGGGTGATGACAGTCATCTACATGGCATGTCACCACAACGCGGTGAAGACGGAAAAGGGGTGTATGCGATGAAATGTGCCAATTGCCATCAAAATGAAAATACACCCGGTAAACATGCTCCCCCGGGAAATCCCGAATGGCATTTGCCACCCGCGGATATGAAAATGATCTTTCAAGGAAGAACCGCTAATGAATTGGCTAAACAATTAATTGACAAATCTAAAAATGGAAATAAATCCATTAAAGATTTAATTGCACATGCTGAAGATACTTTAGTAAAGGCTGGTTGGCATCCCGCTGAAGGGCTATCATTGCCGCCAATGAGTCACGCGGAGTTTAAGGAGGCGTGGATAACCTGGCTTAAAACCGGTGCGTATGCTCCGGAAGAAGCAAACTAAAATATAACTCCAACACAACTTTAAGTGCTGTACGATAAGTTTTATACTAAAGAAAGAGCCGCTAATTTAGCGGCTCTTTTTGTTTAAACACGTTTATGATTTTATACTTCTTCCAGAATAGGATGGTTGTAAAAGCGTTTATTTTTTGCACGAGACAATGCATTAGTATACGCCGCAAAAATAGGAGGGAAAGGAGGTTCACCTAATCCTGTTGGGTTTTTACCATTTTCAACAAAATGCACTTCAATATCTTTAGGAGATTCGGGCATACGAATCAATCGGTAATTGTAAAAATTACTTTTTTGAGGAACACCATCCTTAAAAGTCATTTTGCCAAACATCGCATTTCCCAAACCATCGGTTACTGCGCCTTCCACCATATTTCGTGCAGCATCCTTATTGATAACAATGCCACAGTCTACGGCACTGTATACTTTATCAAAGACTAATTTCCCATTGTCATTCTTCAAGTCAACAACATGACCTACATAACTGTTATGACAATAATAGGCTGCAACCCCTCGATGAATGTCGGGTTTTGAAGACTCCCAATTTGATTTGTTACGTAACAATTCAAGTAGCGCAATAAAACGATCTGCTTCATAATCATTGTTTACACCTACCGGACTTATTTTTGCTTTTTCAAACAATTCTAATCTAAATGCAATAGGATCTTTACCAGCAGCAACAGCAACTTCATCTAAAAATGCCTGTTCAGAACCTCCCATAAAATTAGATCTCGGAGCTCTAAAAGCTCCGATGGTAATATTTGAATTAATTTGCCAGCTTTCAGCTAGATAATTGTCAACCGCTCCTGCCGGGAAACGGTTTGCATGCAGCGGACTTTCAGGTATACCGCCTGTTTTTATGTGGTAGGCAACCATTTTATTATTTTCATCCAAAGCTGCTCTAAAAGTAGCGTGGTAGGCAGGACGGTAAATGCCGTAAGTCATATCGTCCTCACGGGTATACACCAGTTTTACCGGTTTTTTTATTTTTTGAGAAATTACAGCAGCTTCAACGACTTCGTGAGAATATGCCCGTCTGCCAAAACCACCACCCATACGGGTCATAATAATTTCAATTTGATCTTTACTCATTCCTAGCCGTGCGGCAACCGTAGGCTCTGTAAGTTCGGGCGCCTGTAAAGGACCGGCTAATATTGCTTTATCATCAGTTACGTGAGCAAAAAAGTTTACAGGTTCCATGGCATTATGTGCCAAAAAAGGAGCGGTATACGTACTTTCAATAATCTTAGCGGCATTTTTAAAAGCTGTTTCGGGATCGCCATCTTTGCGTACTACAGTACCCGGTTCTTTAGATTTAGCATCCATCTGTTCCCAGTGATCCTCAGAACTCTCCAATCCTGCTGGAACTACCTGTGTCGATTTATTGCCAAAGACATTGAGTTTAAGCGTATGTTCTTCAAAGGGTTCCCACTCCAGTTTTAATGCTTTTTTTGCTTGCATAACCTGCCAGGTAGAATCACCTACCACTACCACTAGATTGGGAAAGGTAGCGGTATCAAAGATGTTTAACTCATAGCCTTCATTGTAAATATCAATATCAAAAATAGCAGTTATGCCGGGCATTTTTAAAGCTTCCGTACCGTCGTAAGATTTCAATTTAAGTCCAAATGCAGGAGGATGTGCTATGGTAGCATATTTCATTCCCGGAACCTTATAATCCATTCCAAATAAGGGTTTTCCGCTTACAATGTCTGGTAAAGCAACATTCTTTTTAGAGCTGCTTATGATCGTAAAATCCTCGGTATTTTTTAATTCTACAGACTCCGGGACTTTTTCTTGCGATGCTGCTTCAGCCATTTCGCCATAAGTACTTTTTTTACCAGATGTATGTTTTAAAAAGCCTTTTGTGGTTGTAATTTCTGAAGCTGAAACATTCCAGACTTTGGCAGAGGCATTAATTAGCATCTGGCGTGCTGTTGCTCCGGCTGTACGTAGGGCATTATAACCTTGCCGTATAGATTGACTGCCGCCAGCAAATTGTCTCGTATATAAATCGGTACGAAAAGGTGCTTGCTTTACAACAACTTGATCCCAGTCGACGTCTAATTCCTCAGCAACAATCATAGGTAAGGATGTTAATACATTTTGACCAAATTCTGGATTGGGAGCCATTATTGTTACTGTCCCATCTGTAGCTATTTTTAAATAGGCATTCATTTCAAACCATCCTTCAGGAATTTGTTCTTCAGTAATCGCATTGGTGTTAGAATGCAAGAGCCAATTGAAACTTAATAGCATTCCGCCACTGGCTAAAGCTGAGGTTTTAAGAAAAGAACGACGATTTACGGAAGTTTTTATTGTACTCATAATTTTCTGTTTAAATTTCTGAAGTTCAGAAATGCTAACCAATTTAGTGAATTAAAATACTATCTGAAACCTCTTGATATGCAAACCAGTAAAAAGGGTTAGCAATGCCGTAGAATAATTAAGTTAATTGTTTAAGTTTAATATATTAGGACAGGATCTTAACTATAGATACTTCAAATCTAAACTCATAAGCGGTTTCTTATAAAATAGACAACCCATAATAAAGCTTTGAGCCGATTATAAGTGCTAATCGGCTCAAATTTTTACTATACTTGAGCCAATTAATTAGTTTAATCAGCTCATCATGTATAATTGGCAATACGAAGACTGGCCAAATTTTAAGTATACAATAACTGAAATTGAAGAGAAGCTCTTTAAATTCAGCCAAAGGGCTGGTCGCGTTAATGGTATATTGGAAGGACTTTCAGATACGATGCAAATGGAAGCTATCTTATCGCTAATGGTTGCTGAGGCAGTGAAAACTTCAGAAATTGAGGGAGAGTATCTGAGCCAGGAAGATGTGATGTCTCCATACGGAACAATTTGGGCTACGGTAACTCAAAATCCGTTAAAGATCCAATGGCGCGGAGTGTAGGAGAGTTGATGGTGCGGGTTAGGCAAAATTTTGCAGAACCTTTGACAGATCTGGCATTATTCGAATGGCACAGAACGCTATTAGAGAAAGCTAAACGCATTAATATTCCTGTAAGTTACATTTTTTAAATCCTGACTTAAATCTTTCTGGTCTGGCTAAAGATTTGAATACCAATTCAGCGTATTTATCACGGGTAATCAATAAGGTTAAAGAGGTTAATTTCTCTAATTACATTTATGAATTACGTGTACAATATTTACTAGAAAAGCTGGAAGATGATCCACAGCTTCAGTTTTATAAGATACAGGCTTGGTGACAAGAAGTTGGATTTAAAAGAGCCTGTTCTTTTTCTAAAGTTTTTGAACGAAAAGTAGGTGAGAAACCTTCACAATATTTAAAAGAAATGAGAGAATATGGTACCTAAATTAAACTTGATATAAGTTATAATACATAAATAATTTAAAATCAAATTAATAGTTTTCTATTTAAAATTAATTTTTCCTAATTTTGGCAAAGATGAAAGTCAAATAGTATTGAAAAACGTTTACAATTCGGTTAACTCGTTTAGGTTTTTGCTTTGAAAGGTAAGTAATCATAAAGGTTTCAGAATTCGGTTCGAATCCTGTCGCGATCACTTCTTCAAAGCCTCAGTTTTACTGAGGCTTTTTTTATTTATAAGATTTTGAACTAAAAATTTTAAAAGGCTTAATTTTTCAGAGTTTGTTTTCAAACACAATGCTCTTCTCTCCTTTAAAATTCTCAACTTCAATCTTAGCTATCGTTTCATCAATTTTAATTGATCTGGTAGATTGAGATAAATAGGAGGAGCCGTAATAAAACTCGAGAGCTCGCTTCTTTCCATTTTTATATGTAATTATACCTTTTGCTGCAGCCGCGTCTATTTGCAGCGTTTTAAAGGCTTTTGCATTTGAAGGTTCATAGATTGTGAGCGAATCAGAATTACGACCAAATATATAGCGTGAACTTTGATTTCCTGCAAGAACCGCAGAACCACGTACCTGTCCCTCTAAATTTAAACCATCTTCATAAATGCCCATTGGCTGAAAGCCTCCTGTGCCGTCTCCGCTTAATATTAGCCCTTTTAAGGCATCGTATCTCCCGGCATCAACACTTGTCCCAAAATCGTTACCACTCACGATTAGATCTAAGAAGCTATCGTTATTTACATCATCAACCAGTATGCTGTAGATGGGGCCTAATTGTGCTGCAGTAGGTAAGGAGTGTATTGCAAAGGTGCCGTCTCCATTATTCATTAATACGGAAGAGGCAAATGTAAATGCCCGGGCACTGTACGCGCGGCTTTTTTCTTGCGTAGTAAGCACCTCGTTTAAGCTTGCATTAGCATAACTGGCATAATTGGGGAATTTTTTCTTCATAGCAGGTATCTGCTTGATCAAATCATCTCTAGAGTGCACAAGTACCTGAACACCATTTTTATAAGTGGCTAGAATAGGATCTAAGCTTCCGTTGTTATCATAATCTAAAGCATAAACGGTCATTGGCTCTTCTGAAGAAACCTGGTATTTTGTATTTAATCCTAGATTTCCTACCACATAATCTATATCGCCGTCATTATCAAAATCACCGGCATTTATAGAGTTCCACCAACCTGAAGTTTTGTTAAGTCCTGTGGTTGCCGTTTTATTCTCAAAAATTCCGTTTTCATTTTTTATAAATTGAATTGCCATAAACTCACCTACAACCACCAGGTCTGTATCTCCATCATTGTCATAATCGCTCCATAAAGCATCGGTTACCATTCCTAATTTAGATATGGAAGGAGCTAGACTTTTTGTTTTGTCTTTAAAAACACCATTTTCGTTTACCAGTAAATAACTTTGTCCCGGTAAAGGATATTTAAGTGCAGACAATCTTCCGCCTACAAACAAATCGAGATCACCATCTTTATCAAAGTCAGCTGCGCGTACACAAGAACCGCTAGCAGTAATTTGAGGTAATGCGTAGGGATTCAATTTAAAATTACCGCGCCCATCGTTTATATATAAGCGATCTTGATAAAACTCAGAATCAGGATAAAATTCATTACTCCCTGATGCTATATATAAATCGAGATCACCATCATTATCGGCATCAAAAAGTAAAACACCGGTGTCTTCTTCAAATTTTTCTTTCTCATTTGCTACAAGCGCTGTTTGAGTAAATGTGCCGTTTTTAGAACCTTTAAAAATCTGACCACTTTGATTGTAGGCACCACCTATAAAAAAGTCTTCATAGCCATCATTATTAATATCTCCTACAGCTATGCCAGGACCTTGAAACGAGTGTTTATGCGGTAGTAAAAATTGGCGATTAAAATCGTTATAAAAAGGATCTGTGTGCAGATAATTAACAGAACTTTTTTGGCTTACCTCAACCATAAATTGTTCCGGTTTTGATTTAGCATTTGGAATATATTCAGCTAAATCATTTTCTGAAAGCTTCAGTAATTGATTTGCTTTAACGTTTTTTAAAATTCCCATCTTCCCGGTAGGCCAGGAAATGATAAGGCTATCTATTTTTTGTGAGGTTAGCCCAAAATGTAAAATGGGATCAACAGAAGATTGATACCCACGGGTAACACTTTGCTTTACTTTTTGAATTTTCCCATCTTGAAAAAGAGATATTTCGCTTCCGAAGGCAAAAGTATTTAATGAATCGCCGGTTAAGGAAACACGTAAGTAATTACCGTTATTTATTTTATTCTCATAGATAAAAGCTTCCGCATTAATATTATTTATAACCAGATCAAGATCACCATCATTATCAAGATCTGCATAAGCCGCACCATTAGATAGCGAAGGTTCGCTTAATCCCCACGGGTTAGAAACGTTTTCAAAACGAAGCGAATCTGTATTTTTAAACATATAATTTGCCAACTTCAGCGCAGGCATCGTTTTAGCTTTATTTTTTAAAATGGAATCTAAAGTTTTTAGTGTAGGATTACCAGAAAGGGTGCTGGTGTAGTTTATAAAATCAAGGTCGGTTATATCGCGTAAATAACCATTAGTAATGTATAAGTCTTTGAGACCGTCGTTGTCAAAATCTGCAAAAAGCGGCGCCCAGCTCCAGCTTGTAGCATCTATACCTACAAGTTGACCTACTTCAGAAAAACTTTGTTCGTTTGTAGAAGTACCGCCGGTGTTTATTTGCAAATTGTTACGCATATATTGAGGTAAGTAGCCTTCTTGAAGCGTGTATTGAAATAAATCATTATTTAAGGGGCCAGACATTTTTTTCTCCTGAAAATTATCTGGAGGGAGCATATCTGCAGTTACGATATCAACCAGGCCATCATTATTAAAATCTGCAAGGTCATTACCCATACTAAAATGGCTGTTATGTCCCAGAAATGCATGTGCTTGCTCTGTGAAGGTTCCGTCTTGATTATTTAGGTAGAGATAGTCATTTGCTATAAAATCGTTTGTTATAAAAATATCATCCCAGCCGTCATTATTCACGTCTGCAGTACCTATGCCCAGGCCCATACCATCGTAGAGAATTCCTGCCTCGAGGGTAACATCTGTAAAGCTGATGTTGCCGGTCTCAACTTCCATATTTTTATAGAACCGGTCATTTGCGAGACCGCTGCCGTCTTTTGTTAATGCCTTTACATTATTAGGATCGCGTATCTCGTTACTGTGATTAAGTAAGTACATATCTAGATCCCCGTCGTGATCATAATCTAAAAATGCAGCCTGAGTAGAGTAGCTGGTATCGGCTAAACCATAAGTCGCTGCTTGTTCTTTAAATGTGGTATTTCCCTGATTTATATAGAGTAGGTTTGCACGTTTTTCTGGGATATAATTTCCAGATCTACTTACATATATATCAAGTAAACCATCGTGGTTAATATCTATCATGGTTACACCGGTAGACCATCCGGGTTTATTAATCCCCGCGGAAATGGTAATGTCTTTAAACTTGAAGTCACCTAGATTGAGATATAATTTATCATCGACAAAATTGCCTGTAAAATAAATATCGGTCAGACCATCATTATTAATGTCACCTATCGCAACGCCACCACCATTATAGACATAAAAATAATCGACCATATTAAAATCGGCATTTTCTACAATGGTATTTGTAAAGTCAACTCCTGTTTCTTTTGAAGTGTGTAACTTAAATAAGCTGCTTTCGGTTATGGCTTCATCGGTTTTAGGTGAAGTACACGAAGCAACACCTAATATGAGCAGTATTGATTTAAAGTATGAAGAAAAACGATGCATTAGTTAGATTTAGATAAGAAAACTAAAGATAGAAATAGGTCATTAAAAAACCTGCCATTGCTGGCAGGTTTTCTTACAGAACAATTAAAAAAAATAATTACTGATATAGAGGATTTTGAGTTACGTTGGGATTACCCAAAACTTCATTTAAAGGAAGTGGTAAAACGTAATCTTTAGCTTTTAAGGTACGATCAACATTGTATTGATCAATAAAACTTTGAATATAATCTCCTAAGTAATCCTGAGCACCACCAAAGGTACTTTTACGCTTAAGTTCAGGATAGGTTTCATTTTCCATAGCAAACTCAAGTACACGCTCGTTTACAATTGCATCTCTCAACGCTGCCTGTCCTAAACCTGATAAAAATGGAAGACCTGCACGCTCACGTACTAAGTTAATTCCGTAGTAAGGATCGCCTGTGCCACTCTCGTTAGCTGCTTCAGAATGACCTAAAAGAACATCAGCATATCTCAAATAAACGATGTTTTTCTCATTTGCATAAGGGTTAGTTAGACCTATTTCTGTGTATTTAGCAGAGAAACCACTTGAGAAAATTAATTCGTCAGGATTATTAGGATCTGCATCTACAGGAACAAGACCACCAGTTACTCCTAAATTATAAGGTGCATCTTTGCTCCATCTTACAACTGGGCGCTCACCGGCTGCATTTAAAGCAGGTCTTGTTGAAGGATATTCACTAATAAAAGTACCAGCTATACGCTTATCATTTACATCATAGCGCTCACGAAAAGCTCGTGTGCTATTAAGCCAATGCCAGCCCACACCACCTAAATCATTAGGTAAATCTCTAGGTACAAAGTGTGCATGGTAATTTTGATATTCATTAGGATTTGCACTAGCAGAAACTTGTGCTTCAAAAATACGTTCTCCGCTGTTTTCTGTTGCAACCGCAAAGTTATCTGCGAAGTCTGTAAATAGACTTATACCAGACTCATCAATAATAGTCTGAGCGGTTGTGTAAGCAGGACCCCATTTTTCATCCTGTAAATAAGCCTTAACCAGTAAAGCCATCGCTGCCCATTTAGTTGCTCTTCCTGAATCTTCGCCAGTATAGGATTCTGGTAATATTTCTGCAGCCATCATCAAATCTGATTGTATTAGGTCTAAAGCTAGACGCTTACCATTTTCATTAGATGGTAAATCTTTATCATCAATAGATCTTGAAGTCTTAACAGGAATATCATCAAAGTAACGTACAAGATTGTAGTAGTAAAAAGCTCTTAGAAACAAAGCTTCAGCTTTTACACGATCTATCTTTGCAACATCTGGCACACCCGCTTCTTTAAGCTCATCTGCTTTTTCAATAAGCGTGTTTGCTCTATTGATGTTTTCATAAGAAATTCTCCAGTATCTACCTATGTAGAAATCTGCAGGATCTACGTTTCCGGTTTGATAGGCTAGTGGGCCTTTTTCATAGCCTACTTGATACCCTACTAAACATTCAAATACAAATCTATTGTAGTAGTGATTTTCCCAGTCTCTACCGGTACCTATACCATCATATACAGCATTAACACCAAGTTCAAGCTGATCTGCTGTTTGAAAAAAGTTTTCCTGAGTTGTAAAATCTGGATTCTCTTCAAGGTCTGTACAGCTAACCAAAGCTGTCGCCACTACAAAAGCGTAGAGCAATTTTAAAGGTTTAAATTTTGAATTGTTTTTCATAGTTCAGCAATTTTAAATTAAAATTCTAAGTTAACACCCATTGTAAATGTACTTGAGCGTGGGTAAGCATCATAATCATCACCTCTATTTAGGTTGTTTTGACCGCGGTTGTTTACCTCAGGATCAAATCCGCTATAATTAGTAATGGTAAGTAAGTTTTGACCACTTACATAGAAACGTAGTTTGCTTATATTTTCATTAAAGTTAGGTAATGTATATCCTAACGATAAGTTTTGTAAACGTATAAAAGAACCGTCTTCAATAAAGTAATCAGAATCTCTGTATGAGTTTGCAAAATCTCTACTTGCATCAATTATAGGACGTGAAGCATCTGTATTTGTAGGTGTCCAGGAGTCTGTTAAAATTGTGCTTAACTGATTGATACGTTGTACACCGTCACCTAATTCTGATGCCTGTAAGTTACGTACATCAAAACCTTGTGAGCCTCTAAAGAAGATACCTAAATCAAAATTCTTATAATTTAAAGTAGAGTTAAGACCCCAGGTAAAATCTGGATTAGGATCACCTATTATTACGTAATCGTCTGGTGTAATCTCACCATCTCCGTTAGCATCGCGGTATCTTGGGTAACCTGGTTTATCACCAGATCTGGAAGCATTATTAGCGATTTCATCTTCAGATTGAAAAATACCTACATAGTCATAACCTCTCCATACACCAATAGGATTTCCTGCTTCTACCCAGCTACCGTCAACACCTAAGTGACCACTTGTAGTTTGAGAGAAAAATGGAGTACTGTCACCAAGACTGGTAAGTTTATTTCTTAGGAATGATATGTTACCTGCGATGTTCCATTTAAAATCTTCAGTGTTTACCACATAACCATCTAAACCTATTTCAAATCCTTTATTTTCTAAAGAGCCTGAATTTTTTAGGATAGATTCAAAACCTAAACTACTTGGGATAGATACAAATAGCAATAAATCTTCTGTAGTATTGCTGAAGTAATCAAGTGTTAAATTTAATTTATCATTAAAGAATGATGCATCAAGACCTATGTTTCTCATCGTTGTAGATTCCCACTTTAAATCTGGATTTCCTAATCTTCCGTCTGCAAGACCAAGAGCGTTACCACCATTAAATACGTAATTAAACTCACTAAGGTTTGCAAGAGAGTTATATACAGGAATTTCTGAGTTTCCGGTAAGACCTAAACTACCTCTAAGTTTAAACTTGTTCATCACGTTAGCGATGCTAGATTCTTCGTAAAAAGATTCATTTGCAAGATTCCAACCTAATGCTACAGAAGGAAAATTAGCCCATTTATTTTCGCTTCCAAAACGAGAAGAACCATCACGTCTAAAGGTAAAAGTAAATAAGTATTTACTATCGTAGTTATAGTTTACACGACCTAAAAGAGATTCTAATAACCATTCTCTTCTACCTGAAAATGGCGTTAAAACATCTGGACCGCCTTGTAAAGTTGCCTGATCAACATTTGATGCAGTAATACCACGGGTTGTCGCCTGCATATATTTGTTAACCTCTTTTTGATAGGTGTAACCTGCAACTGCGTCAATATTATGTTTTTCACCAAATTTCTTAGTATAGGTAAAGATATTTTCATTTAAAATATTACCTACATCACGATTTGCGAGTGTTAATTCACCAGAATTTTCTCTACCTAAACGTGAATTTCCAGAAGGATAAAACGTAGTTCGAGATACGTTTAATATATCTGCTCCTAAACTCGTTTTAAACTTAAAGGAATCGCTAAGATTAAAAGTAAGACTGGTTGTTCCTAACACACGATTTGTAATGTCACGATCTGTAACAAAGTCTAATTCTTGTAACGGGTTTATTGCAAAACGACCATCGTATGACGCTAGGGCATATGAACCATCTTCATTGCGTACCGGTACTGTAGGATCTAGTCCTAAAGCAGTAATAATAATACCACCTGGTCCACCACCATCTGTAGGTGCGTTATTTGATATTGCACGGTTATAAGTCCAGCTAGATGAAACATCTATAAAATCATTAAGTGCCTTGTTATCAACATTTATACGTATACCGTAACGTTTGTAATTGGTTTCTTTAATAATACCATTGTTATCGTGGTAGTTACCGGTAAGTGCAAATCTGTTATTTTCACTACCTCCGGAAAATGTTAACTGGTGATTCTGAATGATTCCAGTTCTAGTTACTTCATCAATCCAGTTAGTACCTGCTCCAAAGGAATCTATTTGTTCCTGGGTATAAACCGGGTTACCACCAGCGCTTTGCTCTAAAATATTGATGTACTGAGCAAATTGAGTACCATTTAATACATCTATAGAGTTGCTTATTGTCTGGGTAGAAAAAGACCCGTCGTAGCTAATTTTAGTTTTTCCTGCTTTACCACGTTTTGTTGTAATAAGTACTACACCATTAGAACCTCTAGAACCATAAATTGAAGTTGCAGAAGCATCTTTAAGTACCTCAATAGATTCAATGTCATTAGGGTTAATAGAAGCCATTACGTTTGTAGGCTGCCTGTTACCACCTGCACCATAGGCGCTGTTATCTGGGTAAATAGGAAATCCGTCTATAACATATAAAGGTTCACTACCACTATTAATAGAGTTAGAACCACGTATACGTACAGATACACCACCACCTGGCGCACCAGAACTTTGAGTTACCTGTACACCTGGAGCTCTTGCCTGAATAGCTTGATCTACAGAGGTTACTGGTAATTCTTTAAAAGCATCCCCGTCTATAGTAGAGACAGAGCCGGTAAGGTCACTTTTCTTAACCGTACCATATCCTACTACAATTACCTCATCGAGATCTTCAGATTTTGAAGCTAGAACTAAGTCTATTACGCTTCTACCATTTATCGAAATCGTTTGCGTAGCATAACCTAAGGTAGAAAAAGTAAGCTGTGTTGTACCGGCTGGTACGGTTACTTCATACTTTCCGTCAAAATCTGTAATAGCACCTGCGGTTCCGGCTATAACATTTACCCCGGGTAGGGGTTCTGCATTGTTAGCGTCTGTAACTGTTCCTGTAATTTTTGTCTGTGCCTGCATAAAAGCACCCGAAAAAAGAATTACAGCAATAAGTACAAATCGGTGATGAAAACTTGAGTAGATTTTCTTCATAAGAATTTGATTAATTGATTTAGTTAAAATGTAATACGGAATAAAGGTATAAAATACTTTTAATATTTTTACAAGTATTTTAAAAATTTGCAAAGTATTTTTTTAATCTATTATATATAACTTAAAATCTAAGCTAATAAGTGTGAATATGACAATTTTTAAATTTTAGTAAATTTTAGGGATAAAAATATTCAATAAGAACTTTCTACAATTCTTAAGCAGTTCTTTCAAGACTTCCCCCTAATATACTTATGCCAGAAATTCAATTTTAAATTCGAATTGTAATTCTCAATTTAAGTATATCTGTGAAATTAGGTTTAGCCTATAGTGTTCTTCACTTAATTAAAATCAATTACACGTTCTTTAAAATTGAAGTTATTGATCTCTTATAATGTACATTAAATGATTAGGACTAAAATTATTATTTCTTGATGAAATTCTATGCGGTATAAATTAACTTAAAGAGTATAGGTAACCCTATAGGTATATAGATGAATACATCAAGAGTAAGGATTTTCTATTCATAAAAATTTATAAATAGCTAAATATTAAATATTTAAGGTTTGATTAATGATTAGTTTCTAAAATTTACATCGTTGTAGTTTTAAGTGATTCCTCTATGTTTTTGAGTGATATATCCATTTAATGAACAAGCTGTCTGGGTAATTTCATTCTGTGATTTTTTCACAAGAATTTAACTATTAACCAAACAAACAATAATGGAGAAACTTAGACTTTCATTAATAATCCTAACACTTTGTTTTGTATCCAGTTCCTGGGCACAAAAAAATGTATCAGGGGTAGTCACAGATGCTAATAATATGCCCGTACCTGGGGTAAATATTGTAGTAGAAGGAACATCAAATGGAGCAGTTACCGATTTTGATGGAAATTATTCACTTTCGGTTAACGCAAACGATGTATTAGTATTTACTTATGTAGGATATACTACAGCAAAACGCACCTATACAGGTCAGGCTACAATAAATGTTAAGCTTGAAGAGAATAGTGCAGAACTTGATGAAGTAGTAGTAATTGGTTACGGTACTGTAAAACGTAAAGATTTAACAGGTTCTGTAGTTTCAGTAGGATCTAAAGACATTGAGCAGGCAAATAAAGTAGACGCAATATCTGCTTTGCAAGGTCAGGCGCCTGGTGTTGTTATTCAGCGTACCGATAATAAGCCCGGTGGAGGCGGTTTTAATATTCGTATACGGGGTGCAAGTACGATTAATTCAAACCAAACTGCTTCAAATGGTGGATTTAATCCCGGGCAAAATCCATTATTTATTGTTGATGGGATTTTCGTTGATGATATTTCGTTCTTAAACCCGGCAGATATTAGTAGAATGGACATCTTAAAAGATGCCTCTGCAACAGCGGTTTATGGTTCTCGTGGTAGTAATGGTGTAGTTTTGATTGAAACCAAACGTGGTAAAACCGGTGAATTAAAAATAGATTATAGCAATTATGTGGGGTATAAGGAGGCTTATAATTTGCCAGATATATACGATGGCCCCGGCTATGTAGAGTTATTGAGAGATGTTGCATTAGGACAGGTGTTTAACAGCACAGATGGTGATCTAAATACGCGACGTGGCGATGTAAGTATTGCAGATTATTTAGACGAGCAGGAATTGCAAAATATTGCAGATGGGGTTAGTACAGATTGGGTTGATTTACTTTTAGAAAAGGGTTTTCAAACAAATCACACCATAAGTTTAAGTGGTGGTACCGAAAAGACAACTTACGCTGCCGGTTTGGCTTATACGCTTGATAAAGGAAACTTTGCCGGTGAAGATTTTAAAAGATACAATATAAGAGGAAGTTTAAACAGTGATTTGAAAGACTGGTTAAATATTAATATAAGTAATTATATAACCACAGCTACTCAAAATATAGGTACACTTGAAGCATTTAGAAGTGCCTATCGTCTTAAGCCTATCGGTAGCCCGTATAATGAAGATGGTAGCCTTCGGTTTACGCCTATAGATAAAGAAACTCAAATAACAAACCCATTATTTGATCTACAGAACATTACACGTGAGCAAAAATTCTTACAGTATATAGGTGACATAGCTTTAAAAGTAGAACCTATTGAAAACTTAACGGTCACGTCAAAATTTTCTCCAAATATAAAATACCAACGTTATGGAGAATACAGAGGTTTATTTACTAAAAGTACAAGTGGTAATCCCGCTAACCGTAGGGCGGTAACTTCAAACTCAAATTATTTCTCCTATGCCTGGGATAACATTTTAAACTACAGTTTAGAGACCGGTGTACACGCCCTAAACTTTACAGGGGTAGTTTCACGTTTTATGGAACGCAGAGAGAATTATGATAATGAAGTACGTAATTTTACTACAGACGCTTTTACGTTCTATAATTTAGGAGCGGGTTTAAGTATTAGAAACCTAGGAAGTGGTTTTTCTAAACAAACTTTAGAATCTTATACAGGTAGAGTAAATTATACCCTTGCCGATAAATATTTATTTACTCTAACAGGTAGATACGATGGTTCTTCAATACTTTCAGATAAAAATAAATGGGCATTTTTCCCATCTGCAGCATTTGCCTGGCAAGTTATTGATGAGGATTTCTTAGCTGATCAAGAAGTTTTATCCAATGCAAAATTACGTTTAAGTTATGGCCAGACCGGTAACAATGGTCAGGGTGGTGGCTTAGGGCCTCTTGCATCTCAATCTCTTTTAGGTTCTGGCGCTACTAACCTAGGAGACTCTTCGGTTTCTACAGCATTTTTAACAGGTATTGCAAATGAAAACTTAACCTGGGAACGTACTACAGAAATAAACCTGGGAGTAGACTTCGGATTTTTAAATAATAGAATTTCTGGTTCTGTAGATGTGTATAGAAGAAAAAACACAGATATTATTTTCTTCACTCCATTACCTAATGTAACCGGTTTTGGAGGAACCTATGATAACGTAGGAGAATCTACAAATCAAGGTATCGAAGTTTCTTTAAACACTACTAATATTGATAATGGTAATTTTAGATGGACGACTAATTTCAACTTCGCTTCTAATAAAAATACACTTGATAAATTATATGGAGATTTAGATGAGATCATTTTTAACGTAAATGGTACAAATCTTATACATAGAGTAGGTGAGCCTATAGGTGCCGTTTATGATTACGAGTATGCTGGTATCTGGCAATTAGATGAAGTTGAAGAAGCTGCAGCATTTAACCAGCGTCCTGGTCAGGTACGTGTTACAGATGTAAACGGTGATGGTCTAATCACTCCAGGTGAAGATCGTAAAGTGATAGGGCAGGTTACTCCAAAATGGACCGGTGGTATCACGAGTACGATGAACTATCAGAATTTTGATTTTTCATTCTTATTAAACTTCAGTCAGGGCAATACCTATAAAAGTGTTTTCCACAGTAACTATGCCTGGGGGTATGATAATGAGCCTTCTCGTTTATTTAATGGTTATAAAACAGATTACTGGACTCCAGAAAATCCTACTAATGATTGGTTTCAGCCGGGTAACCCTGGTCAATATAGAGATGCCATTCTGTATATGGATGTGTCTTACGTAAAAGTAGGTTTTATGACACTGGGATATACCTTACCGGCAAATATGCTTGATAAGATTAAAATTAGAAACTTACGCGTTTATGCAACAGTTCAAAACCCGTTTGTATTTACAAAATATGATGGTTGGGATCCAGAAAGTGCAGGTAGAGATCAGTATGGTGCGGCTTTTATGACCCGTACGTTTATGACCGGGCTCAACCTTACTTTTTAATTACGAAATAATCTAAAATATTATAAAATGAACTATATAAATTATAAACTAATTGTTGGGTTCTTAGCACTGGGAGCACTTAGCTCTAGTTGCGACAGTTATTTAGAAGAAGAGAATAATACATCTATAAGTATTGAGAACGCAAATAATGATCCGGAAACGTTTAATCAATTAGTCGCTTCTGTTTATGAGCGTTCCCGAGAGACCAGTACCTATTACACATCTAATTTGTATTATGCGTTAGAAGATTTAGGTACAGATATCGTTACCCGTGATGCTCCTATAACAGGAACCAGTGATCTTAATGATTATGTTAACTTCAATTCTTTAAATTATGCAATTGATGTGTATTGGGATAATCAATATAGAATCATTGCAGCTTCAAATCTAGCCATAGATAATGCAGACATTATTCAAAATGTGCCAGATGATGTTAAGACTAAAGGTATTGCAGAAGCTAAATTCTTTAGAGCATACGCTTATTTTAGATTGGTAGAAAACTACGGAGGTGTACCATTAGTACTTAATCAAGTAAGTACTTCAAGTACAGAATATGCGCGCAGTTCTGAGGCTGATGTATATGCTCAGATTCTTACAGATTTACAAGATGCTCTGGCAGGAATACCCGAAACCGTAAATACTTACGGTCGTCTAACAAAGGATGCTGTTAGACATTTTACTTCTAAAGTATTACTTACTAAAGGTTATAAATCTTTTGGTTCTGATGCAGATTTTACTCAGGCAGCAGCTTTAGCAGAAACAGTTATCAGCAAACACCAGTTAGTTCCTTCGTTTAGCGATTTAGTGAGCATTACAAATCAGAGAAATTCTGAAGTTGTTTTCTCTTTTCTATTCGGAAGCAATTCAGTTTCTCGAGGATGGGGTAACTCAAGACATATGCTGTACAAATTTAGATTTTTTGATTACAAAGGTTTATCACGATCTGTAAAGGGATTAGGACCTATGCCTACACCGTTTTTCTACAGTTTATTTTCTGAAGAAGATGAGCGAGCTCAAGCAACGTATGCACGCGTGTTATACGCTACCGAAAATGAGGCGCCTATCGCTATTGGTGATACCGCAATATTTTTTCCTAAAACGGTATGGACTCAGGAAGAGATAGATTCTAAGGAATATGCAGTAATCAATCCCGGAACTTATTTTAAAAATGATGGTACCACGCCGGTTCATTACCCAATGTTTAAAAAATTTGACGATCCTAGCGTTCCATTTACGCAACCAGATCAGCCTTCTCAAGGGGAGCGTGATATGGTAGTTATGCGCTCTGGTGAAGCTTATTTATTTGCTGCTGAAGCGTACCTTCAATTAGAAAACGCAGGAGATGCAGCGGCCAGACTTAATACTTTACGCTCTAGAGCAGGTATTACAACTCCACTTGTTGCATCAGATGTTACAATAGATCTTATACTTGACGAGCGCGCCCGTGAGTTGGTAGGTGAAGTAAACCGCTGGATGGATCTTAAGCGTACCGGAAGACTTATTGAACGGGTTCTTGCAAACAACCCACATGCTGCTTTAAACAAAGCACTTCAAGAGAAACATTTATTAAGACCTATACCACAATCTGAAATAGATAATACAGGTGGTTTAATCACTCAAAATCCAGGATACTAATCATAAAATTAATTTGCCGAAAATTGTGTGTATCTAAATAGATTGCAGGCAAGCAATTGCCTGCATCTATTTTTTATACCCAGGTTAATATGGTTCGTTTTGAGCTATATTGCTGCAAAATGACGTTTCAGCCCTAATCAATATGAGCGTGAAAAAAATTAAACTTCACCAAGCATTACTTCTCGTATTAGTAACCCTTATACTGGCTTGTAAAGCAGAAGAACCCAAAGTCACAACTTCAGAAGAACTCGTAGATAAGGTATACCCACTATTAGATACCGAAAATTCGAGGTGGTTTTTCTTTTCCTCAGCAAGCAGACCTTTTGGTATGGTAAATCTTAGTCCAGATACCCAAACTAATGGGGCGTGGGGTAGCGGTTATCGATATAAGACAGATACGATTAAAAGCTTTAGTCACGTACACGCGTGGCAAATGGCAGGTCTTTCGGTAATGCCTGTAAGTTTAGATTCAATATCTCAAAAAACAATTTTCACAGATTTTTATTCCAAATTTGATCACGATAAAGAAATAATTCATCCCGGTTACCATAAGTTAGTGTTAGAGCGTTATGGTATTAATGCTCAGTTAACCAGTACAAAACGGGTAGGTTTTCATAATTATACGTTTAATAAAGATCAGGAACGGGCAATCTTATTCAATCTCAATACCCTGTTAGGACCTTGTGAAAACAGATTGGGTGTGCTTGAACTAAATGGTAAACAGGAGCTTTCAGGAAGTTTTATAATGACTCCAACTACACGCAGACCAAAACCACTTACTACGTATTTTAAAATAAAATTAAACACCCCGGTTACTTCTCTAATTAAAGATGAAGAGACAGGAAATTATCTTATAAAACTTAATACTACCTCAGATGAGGTATTAATGAAAGTAGGTATCTCATATACCTCTTTGGCAAATGCCGAAAATAATATACAGCAAGAATTGCCTCATTGGGATTTTGATCAAGTGGTTTCAGAATCAAGAACAGCGTGGAATGCAATGCTGGGAAGAATAGAAATTGAAGGAGGAAGTGAAAAACAACAGAAACGTTTTTATACAGATTTATGGCACGCACTTCAGGGGAGACGTACTATAAGCGATTTTAACGGTAATTATCCTGATAATACAGGAACAGAGTTTAGAATAGGACAGTTACCCCTTGATGATGCAGGAAAACCCTTGTTTAATCATTACAATTCAGATTCCTTTTGGGGTGCACAATGGACGATAAATACACTTTGGGGACTTGTTTACCCAGAGATAATGGATGAGTTTACTTCATCATTATTACAATATTATAAAGATGGCGGCTACATTCCGCGGGGTCCTTCGGGAGGAAATTACACCTATGTAATGACCGGAGCATCGTCTACACCCTTTATTGTAAGTGCAATTCAAAAGGGCATTGTTACAGAAAATTTAGATACTATTTATGCAGCGCTTAAAAAAAATCATATGCCCGGTGGTGCGATGAGCAAAGCAGGTTATGAACATTACACAAATAAAGGTGGTGGTTTAGAATATTATATAGAAAATGGTTTTGTACCGCATCCACTTCCAGTGCCGGAAGATGAGTATGGGATACACAAAGATGGTTCTAGTCAGACTTTAGAATACGCATATCAGGATTATACACTGGCACAGTTAGCTGAAAAGTTAAATAAGAAAGATGAATTCAATTATTTTATACGTAGATCAAAAAATTATAAAAACGTTTTTGATACAAAAACCGGCTGGATGTCTGCGAGAAGTGTAGACTTAAGTTTTAATAAAGATTTTGATCCATATCAATATGAGCACGGTTTTGTTGAGGCCAATGCTGCACAGGCAACCTGGTTTGTCCCTCATGAATTAGAGGGGCTCGCAGCGCTAATGGGAGGCAACGATTTAGCAATAGCTAAACTTGAATCCCAATTTGAACAAGCCGAAAAAATGGGCTTTACCTCAGGAACTTCTCACGATGCAGAACTGCATCCGGAATACAGTAGAATTCCTATAAATTATGGTAATCAACCTTCTATACAAACCGCATTTGTATTTAATAAGTTGGGTGCTCCACAGCGTTCACAATATTGGTCACGTAAAGTGGTAGATCGTGTATTTTCAGATTTATCGCCAGCTAGGGGATATAACGGGGACGAAGATCAAGGGCTTATGGGGAGTCTAGCAGTATTGATGAAAACGGGATTGTTTCAAATGAATGGCGGTACCGAGGCTGATCCTGAATATCAATTAGGAAGTCCACTATTCAATAAAATTACCATACATCTCAATCCCGATTACTATAGTGGGAAAACGTTTATTATAGACGCTCAGAATAATTCGGAGACCAACGTTTTTATAAACAAAGCAGATTTTAATGATAAACCGCTACAGGATTTAAACTTAAAACACAGTAATATCACCGCTGGTGGTGTATTGAAGTTACAAATGACGAGCGAAGCACACAAACCACTAGAAACCGAAGCAGTAAAAGCAAAAAGTGATGAAAATTAAAAACAAACTTTTAGGTGTATTACTAATTTTTCAGGCAATTATTTTTGCTCAGGATACAGCTACGCGGGAGTTTTCTATTTTAGATTTTGGTGCCGTTGCAGATGGTAAAACCCTCAATACAGCCGCCATTCAGGCAGCGATTGATAAGGCTTTTGAACAAAATGGAGGCACGGTTGTTTTTCCTAAAGGAACGTTCTTAACCGGAAGTCTGGTTCTTAAAAGTAACGTGCATCTAGAAATTGAAGAAGGTGGAGTTTTATTAGGAAGTACTTCACCACAGGATTATAAAAAACTTGATATGCCGGGAAGACCGGTATTTCCTAAAAAGGATGATAACTCACAACTGGCTTTACTTTTAGCGCATAAAGCGAAAAATATAAAAATAACTGGTAAAGGTAAAGTTGATGGTCAGGGATTAAAACTAGCCTTAGCAATAGATAGTTTACACCACGCAGGAATTGATATTGATACCCAATACAATTACAGACGTAATCGTCCTAACGAAACCAAACGTCCCAAATTAATTCGGTTTTCACAATGTGAAGAGGTAAGCATTACCGATTTATCTCTGGGTGCAGCAGCTTGCTGGGGACTTTCGTTTGAGTTGACCGAAAATTTGATTTTAGACAATCTTAAAATAGTAAACCGCGCTTATTGGAATAATGACGGAATTGATATCACAGATTGCAAAAATGTGAGCATTACCAATTGTAATTTAAATACTGCCGATGACGGGATCTGTCTAAAATCGTATTACCCTGATTACGCAAATGATGGAATTTTAATTAAAAACTGTACCATACGATCAAGCGCCAGTGCTATAAAATTTGGTTCTGCTTCTTATGGAGGTTTTAAAAATGTAACCATAGACAGCATACAGGTTTATGACACGTTCCGCTCTGCCATTGCTTTAGAATCGGTAGATGGTGCAGCAATTGATAATATCCAGATATCTAATATTACGGCAAAAAACACAGGCAATGCGCTGTTTATACGATTAGGAAATCGTTCTGGTGAGCAACCGGGTTCGGTTAAGAATGTGAGTATAAAAAATATGCTTGTTGAGGTCCCTTTTGGCAGACCCGATATAGATTATGATTTACGCGGGCCCGAAGTTGATTTTTTTCACAATCCTTTTCCTGCGTCTATTGTAGGTCTTGAAGATGCTGTAATTGAAAATGTAAAGCTTGAGAATATCACCGTTCTCTATCCCGGTAATGCTACAAAAGGAATGGGGTATATTCCGTTGAGTAGGCTTGAGGCAGTTCCCGAAGAACGCGCAGGTTATCCTGAGTTTTCGATGTTTGGTGAATTGCCTGCCTGGGGGTTGTATGTGCGTCACGCAAAAAACCTGAAACTTAAGAATATCAATTTCGCGCTAGCTAAAACAGATTTTAGACCGGCTTTTGTTTTTGATGATGTAAGTCAATTACAATTAGAAAGTATAAAGTTACCATATAACCTCACACAACAAATTGCATTAAAAAATGTAAGTCCTAAGCCGGAAGTAACCGATAGTATTAAAAAACATTTTCTTGTTATAGAACAGTAATACCACAACCTAAAATTGAACATATGCGACTTCTTAATACATATGCCGGTTATCTTGTATTCTTGCTTATATGCAGTTGTACTTCTCAGCAAACTAAAGAGCTTACAGAATCTGTAGATACTCCGGAATATGCGTTATTAAAACGCACCTTACCCAACCACGCAGATCAATTTATAATAGAATTAGACAGTACTGTTCAAGAAGATTGGTTTGAGATTGACTCGCATAATGATAAAATACGCTTACGCGGAAACAACGGCGTTTCGGTAGCTTCGGCATTATATTATTACATAAAAAATATAGTTCATGGGCAAATCACCTGGAATGGAACCAATCTTGATTTTCCTGAAACACTTCCGCTGCTAAGCGAAAAAATAATTAAAAAAACACCTTACGAATACCGGTATTATTTAAACTATTGCACCTTTAATTATTCAATGAGTTGGTGGGATTGGAAACGCTGGGAAAAAGAGTTAGACTGGATGGCGTTACACGGTATAAATATGCCGCTTGCCATTACCGGTGAAGAGTTTATCTGGGATAACGTATATAAATCCTATGGTTTTACAGAAGAAGATCTGAGTGGCTTTTTTAGTGGTCCGTCGTATTTCTCCTGGTTCTGGATGGGAAATTTGGACGGCTGGGGTGGTCCATTACCACAAAGCTGGAAAGAGAGCCACCGCGATCTTCAAATTAAAATTCTTAATCGAGCACGCGAGTTGGGGATGACTCCGGTTTTACCGGCATTTACAGGGCACGTTCCGGCATCATTTAAACGTATTTTTCCTAATGCAAAACTGAAGCAAACCAATTGGGGTAATGATTTTGAAGATACCTATATTCTCGATTGCGACGATCCGCTTTTTGCTGAAATCGGTAAACGCTTTCTGGAAGAACAAACCAAAATTTACGGTACAGACCATCTGTATTCTGCAGATACCTTTAATGAAAATACACCACCTTCTAACGATCCTGAGTATTTATCAAACTTGAGTAAACAAGTGTATGAGGGAATGCGTTCTGCAGATGAAGAAGCGGTGTGGGTGATGCAGGGCTGGTTGTTTTACAGTCATCGTGATTTTTGGGAAGCTCCGCAAATAAAAGGTTTGCTTGATGCGGTACCTGATGATAACATGATCATTCTCGATTTGGCTACGGAAATTGAACCGGTGTGGAAACGTACCGAAGCATTTTATGGTAAAAAATGGATTTGGAATATGCTGCATAATTTTGGTGGAAACATCAGTATGTTTGGGCGTATTGAAACTGTGGCAACCCAACCTGCAGCTGCTTTACAAGACAGCACTTCAGGTAAATTGAAAGGCATTGGTCTTACAATGGAAGCTATAGAACAAAATCCGGTTTTATATGAGTTGATGACCGATAATACCTGGAATACCGAGCCCATTGAACTTAATAACTGGCTGAAAAGTTACAATCTTAACCGCTATGGGGCTGTAAATTTTAAATTGCTTGAGGCCTGGGATATTTTGGTGCAAACGGTTTACAATGGACAAACCATACGCGATGGCGCCGAATCTATTATTGTAGCGCGCCCTACTTTTGAGGGCTATCGCAGATGGGCACGTACAAAGCTCAATTATTCGGCAGAAGATTTACTGCCTGCCTGGGATTTATTTGTTGAGGTTTCTTCAGAGTTTGAACATTCAGACGGTTTTAAATATGATGTAGTTGATGTTACGCGGCAGGTACTGGCAAATTATGCGTTGCCGTTGCAGCAGCAAATTTCATACGCCTATAAAAATGGAGATCAGGAAGCTTTTAAAATGTATTCCGGCGAATTTATAGAGCTTATAGATGATTTAGACCGTCTATTAGCTACGCGAAAAGATTTCTTATTAGGCCCATGGATTGCAGATGCGAGAAGTTGGGGAACAACACCAGATGAAAAAGCACTCTATGAGCAAAATGCACGCGATTTAATCACATTATGGGGAGGAGCTGACAATAGACTTCATGAATACAGCAATAGACAGTGGAGTGGCTTAATGACCGATTTTTACAAACCTCGTTGGGAACAATTTTTCGCCGAAGTGCAAAACAACTGGAGCGATTTTGATCAAAACCAGTTTGATGAAGCCATTAAAACCTGGGAATGGAATTGGGTAACAACCGAAAAGTCTTTTCCTGTTGAGGCCAGCGGAAATGCAATAGAAGTTGCAAAAGAATTGCACGATAAATACCGCAGTAAAATAGAGCCGCTAATCGAGAAGATGCAACCTATAACGTACGATTACTAATGGCTATGGCATCTGCATTAAAACAATCAAAACGCTTTTTATCTCTTGATGTATTTAGGGGATTAACCATCTGTTTAATGATTGTAGTAAACACTCCGGGATCTGGCGCAAAATTTTATACTGCGTTTACGCATGCTTCCTGGTTCGGGTTTACCTTAGCAGATTTGGTTTTTCCGTCGTTTCTATTTGCTATGGGTAATGCAATGAGTTTCTCGATGCCCAGATTTAAAAATGGTACTTCTGCGGCATTTTGGAAAAAAATAATTAAGCGCTCCCTTATTATTTTTTTAATAGGATATCTAATGTACTGGTTTCCATTTTTTGAGTACGGTACAGACGGTGGATTACAGCTAAAACTCATCTCAGAAACCCGAATTATGGGGGTGTTGCAGCGTATTGCGCTGTGCTACTTTTTTACGGCTATTCTGGTTCACTATTTTAAAACAAAATGGATTCTTATAATCTCTGGTGGAATATTAATGGTGTACTGGGCATTGCTTTATTTGTTAGGAACTAACGGACACGAATTAGAGATGGCAACAAATGGAATTACCTGGCTTGATCAGACCATTTTTGGCGAAAGCCATATGTATAAAAAAGACCGTATTTCATTTGATCCCGAAGGACTTTTAAGCACATTACCTGCGGTAGTAAATGTAGTAGGCGGTTACCTTGCGGGTGTATTTATAATTAAATCTGGTAAAAGTTATAAAACCATTGCACAGCTTTTAATCGCCGGTGTTGTGCTTTATGCATTGGCATTGATTTGGGAGGGGAGTTTTCCGCTAAGTAAAAAATTATGGACCAGCTCTTTTGTCCTTTATACGGTGGGAATAGACCTGTGCATAATTGCGTTATTAATCTTCAGTATTGAATTAAAGCAACTCAAAACCGGAACGTATTTTTTTACAGTTTTTGGGAAGAATCCGTTGTTTATTTACCTGTTTTCAGAGTTGTTTTTTGTGATTTTAGGACTGATAAAAACCCCGTCGGGATTGTCGGTTTTTGATTGGGTAAGTCAGGAAGTTTTTCAAAAATTAGCTTCGGGTAGTTTTGGAGCACTACTTACCGCATTTGTATTTATGCTGCTATGCTGGTTTTTAGGATATATCTTAGATAAGAAATCAATTTACATTAAAATTTAAGTGTTTATGAAGAGTTCACCTCAAATCTATTTGTTCTTTGCAATTATCCTTACTTTAGGTGGGATTACAAATAGCACTGCGCAGACACCATTTAAGTTGGTAGATTCTAAAGAAAACACCAGTGTAATTATTGATAAAAGCGAACCAAAGGTGGTTCATATTGCGGCTGCAATGCTTAACGATGACGTGTTTAAAATCACCGGAAAGCGATTAGGAACAAAAACAACTAATAACACGTCAACGGCTATACTTGCAGGAACTTTAGGTACGAGTTCTTTTATAAATGATCTCGTAGCTGCAAAAAAAATCGATACTACACAGCTGAGTGGTAAATGGGAAACTTATTCAATTCAAGTAATAGAAAATCCTACTAAAGATCTTAGTCAGGCTTTAGTAATTCTAGGATCAGACCGTCGTGCAACAGCATACGGATTATTGGAAATCTCAAGACGTATAGGCGTTTCTCCGTGGGAATGGTGGGCAGATGTTATTCCCGATAAAAAAGAACAACTAAGCTTAACTATAACGCCTCAAGTATATGGTGAACCTTCGGTAAAATATAGAGGGATATTTTTAAAGGATGAAGATTGGGGCTTGCAGCGCTGGGCCGCTTTAAATTTTGAGCCAAAAACGGGTGATATCGGTCCTAAAACCTATGCTAAGGTTTTTGAATTATTATTGCGTTTACGGGCAAATACCATTTGGCCGGCTATGCATACCTGTACCAAAGCTTTTTACCATTATCCCAAAAATAAAGTAGTCGCAGATGATTATGCGATAGTCGTTGGCAGTTCGCACGCAGAACCCATGTTATGCAATATAAATGCTGAATGGGATCACGATACGATGGGTGATTACCGCTATGATGTCAATGCAGGAGAAATCAAAGAATTGTTTAAAAAGCGAGCCAGAGAAACTGCAGATTATGAAGGTATTTATACTTTAGGAATGCGTGGAGAGCACGATTCGCCAATGATTGTAGGAGATGATGACACGCCTTCTCAGGTAAAATTATTAGAGCAGGTAATTACCGATCAACGGGAAATTTTAAAAGAAACCAAGCAGGATTTAGCTCAAGTTCCGCAGGCATTTGTGCCATATAAAGAGGTGCTGCATTACTATCAAAACGGTTTAAAATTACCTGAAGATGTAACTCTGGTATGGACCGATGACAACTATGGGTACTTACGCCAATTGAGCAATCTGGAAGAACAAAAACGCAGCGGTGGGGCGGGTATTTATTACCACACTTCATACTGGGGAAGACCGCACGATTACCTGTGGTTAAACTCGACGCATCCGGTTTTAATGTGGGAAGAACTTTCAAAAGCTTATAGCTTCAAGGCAGAAGATATCTGGATTTTAAACGCCGGAGATATCAAACCCCACGAATACAATACTGAGTTGTTTATGGATATGGCCTGGGATATGTCAAAATTTGAAACAAGCGAGGCGGTTGCAAAGCATCAATTCGATTGGGCAGCACGAGAATTTGGTAAAGCAAATGCCACCCAAATTGATGCTGTTTTAGACACTTATTACCAGTTGGCTTTACAACGCAGACCCGAATTTATGGCGTGGAGTGCCGTAGAGCCGGTTACAAAAAGTGGTGAGACGCAGTTAACACAAATACATTATGGCGATGAAGTAAGCAAACGTATTGATGCCTATCAAACTTTAATAGAAGAAGTGGAAGCATTAAAACCAACTATTTCAGCAAATCGAAAAGATGCGTTTTTTGAATTGGTTTACTATCCGGTAATGGGAGCAGCACAGCTTAATCAGATGTGGTTATATGCGTATAAAAATAAACACGTGGCAACTCAAGGCCGAGCTAGTACAGCAGCCTATGCACAAAAATCTGGTGAATCGTATGATGCAATAGAGCGACTTACCCGCTATTTTAATGATACGATACAAGACGGCAAATGGCAGCATATTATGAATAAAGCACCGCGTAATCTACCCGTATTTTCAAAACCAGTAGTCTCGCTTGTAAACTCTAAAGAATCTGGTGTAGGTCTCGCTTTAGAAGGCTATGAAATGGAATATAACAACGACACGACCAATTCATTTGCAGATGTTTTACCGGTTTTTAATGCTTATACAAAAAACAGATATTATATAGATGTATTTTTAAAAGGAAGCGAACCGCAAACCTGGTCTGCTACACCTGCGGAATCGTGGATAGAACTCTCTACAACTTCGGGCAAACTCTCTTTAGAAAATCCGGAAGAGCGTGTTTGGATTACCATAAATTGGAATCAGGTTCCGAAGGGAACCAATAAAAAAGAAGCACCGTTAGGCCACGATCATCAATTGATACCGCCCAGTTATAAAGTGAATTCTAAGATAGATTTTAAAACCGGAACCTCAGAAAAAACAGTTGGGGTTTCGGTGTTCAATCCGCAGTTTGAAGCGTTGAAAAATTTTAACGGTTTTGTTGAGGATAAAGGTTTTGTGGTGATTAATGCTGAAAATCCTTCCGCAGTACAAAAAGGAAAAGAAGCATCTTGGAAAATCATAAACCGACTCGGTTACAGCAATAGCGTAATGCGTGCAGAACCATTTACCGCAGCCTCAGAAACGACACCAGAGGCACTACTGAAAAACGCTCCTGTGCTGGAATATGATTTTTATACGTTTAATTTTGGAACCGTTGACGTTAAGGTAAGCGCATTACCTACACACGCTGTTTATCCCGGAAAAGGGGTGCGTTGCGCAGTATCGATTGATGGTGCGACACCGCAAATAATAGACTTTCAGACTGAAGGTCGCAGTGAGTCCTGGAAAGAAAACGTACTCAAAAACCGAAGCGTACAAAGCGTCTCTCAAATTGTAAATAAACCGGGTAAACATTCGCTAAAAGTTTATATGGTAGATCCCGGTGTAATGCTTGATCAAATTGTGATAGATTTGGGTGGATTAAAGGATGCTTATGCATTTCCCGAAGAGACTAAAAACTAATTTATGAGTAATAATAAGCACGTAAAACATTTAGGATTACTGCTTGGCATTTTTCTTTTTTGTGCCTGTAAACCCTTACAAAATACCCAAAAACCCGTTCAGGTAGCATTCTTATCTGATGTACATCTCACTGATATTTACGGTGAATTTTCAGATTCTAACTATACGGGAGTTTTAAATCCTAAAACAAGCAAGAACACAATTTTAAGAACGATGCAGGCGCAGTTGCATTCTACGCGCTTATTTAATGAAAATTACTTCGCATTTCTTGCTGCATTAGATGATGTGGTTGCCCGAGGAATAAAATATGTGGTGTTTCCGGGAGATTTTAGTGATGACGGGCAACAGTTTAACTTACGCGGCTTACGGAAAATTTTAGAGGAGTATACAGCTCAATACGGCATTCATTTTATGCTCACCACCGGAAATCACGATCCTGTAAAACCCTTTATAACAGATGCTGGTAAGGCAGATTTTATGGGAGCAGGAGGGAAGCAGCAGCCTATTTATAGTAAAGAAGGTTTGTTTAAAAATAAGACTGGTGAGGATTTACCGGTTATCATCACACAAGACATTGCGCAATTAGGTTATGAAGGTATTCTTGATGAATTAAAAGATTTTGGTTTTTACCCAAAACCTCAGGATACCTATTGGGAAACTCCATTTACAAACTATAATTATAAAAACTACACCTATCAAAAAGCTTCAAATGCTGAAGGGATTGTAGCACGTAATTATACCTTACCCAACACAGATTTAGAAGTACCCGATTTGAGTTATTTGGTCGAAAAAGGAGATAATATTTGGTTTCTGGCCATAGATGCTAATGTATATATCCCTAAATCTAAAGTAGAAAAAGAAGCTGGAGAATCTGTAGAATTTGAAGGAGCAGGAACAGGTTATAAAAATGTGTTGACGCATAAAAAACACTTGTTATCCTGGATTGCTTCAGTTACAAAACGTGCCAAAGTATTAAATAAACAATTAATCGTTTTTAGTCATTTTCCCAGTGTAGAATTTAACGATGATTCTTCAGATTTGATGGGTCAACTTTTTGGTGAAAACAAAATGCAATTGTATCGGGTTCCTACAGAAGAAGTGTCAAAGGCTTTAGCAGAAGCAGGAGTGCAACTTCATTTTGCAGGTCATATGCATATTAACGATACAGGAAGATATGATTTAGATGCATCCAGAACTTTATTTAATATTCAGGTTCCGTCGCTGGCAGCGTATATTCCGGGCTATAAAATTGCGACAATTAAAGACAATTCTATCTTCGAAATAGAAACCGTAACGCTAGATAAGGTTCCTGATTTTGACGATTTGTTTCCGCTTTATGCGCTAGAGAAAAAATATTTAGAAACTAAAGGAGAAACAGCTGCCTGGAATGCTGAAATTCTTAATGCAAAAACGTACAAAGAATTTGTTTTAAAGCATCTGGAAGAGTTGGTAGGCTTGCGTTTTTTAGAACAAGATTGGTCGGCAGAATTAAAGGATTTACTGGTGAATAAATCGGGTTTAGATTTGCTAAAAATGACTTTTAAAACGCAAGAGGAATATGAAGTTTACAAAGCTGAAAACACTATTAAAATCTCAGAAAAAGATTTGGCACGCTGGACCGGTTATGATATGATTCAGGATTTTTATAAATTAAAAAATGCCGATAAACTCGCACTTTCTGATATTGGTAAATCCCGTTTTAATGAATACCTTATGGTTTGTGAGCACTTGCAAAAGACAGACAATTCCCAACTTCAACTCTGGGGAGCAATATTTAGTAAAATTAGCACCGGTTTACCGGCTACCCATTTTATAATAGATTTAAATTCAAACACCATAAAAGATCTCAATTGAGCCTTTTAAAATTATGAAGCATACCGCATTTTATATTTTTCTTTTTGTCTTAACAGGTATTTCTGCTCAAAATATCAAGTTTGAGCATTATAATGACACCTATGGTTTGTCTCACAATTCGGTGCGGCATATTGTGCAGGATGATCAGGGATTTTTGTGGTTAGGAACCTTTGGCGGTCTTAACAGATTTGACGGGTATCAATTTAAATCGTATTTGAGTACTACAGAAGATTCAAACAGGCTACAGAATGACGACATAACAGCACTCGAACTTGATGCAGATTCTCATAATTTATGGATAGGTACCCGAAAAGGGCTCACCCTTTTTCAAACAGATATACAAAAATTTACGACCTACTTATCAGATTCTTCTAAGTCTGGTAGCCTGCCCGACGAGGAGATACGGGCAGTTTTAATAGACAAAAATAAGCGCGTTTGGGTAGGTACAAAGAATGCCGGTCTTTATTTATTTGATTCAGAAAATCAAATTTTCAAAAAAATTGATCTTCCAGATGTTAGTTATGTTAAAGAGATTTTTGAAGATTCTCAAGGTAATATTTGGATAGGAAGTTTTGGTAAGGTAGGAGTTGCTAAAATCACATTGAATTCGGTCAATGCGATTCAAGAAATAACAACCTACAACCTGGCTATACATAATTCTACAGAAACAAATCCGTATCTCAATTTTATATTTGAAAATACTCAGGGTGAATTGTTCGCTGGAACCCGCAAAGGTCTTTTTAAACTAGACAGAAGTACCAATACATTCACCGATTTATATATTGAAGACGAGACGATACGAGAAAATTTAGGACCGTATATTCTATCTATAGCAAAAGCTCCAGATGGTAAATACTGGTTAGGAACTCTTGGCGGACTTATAGTTTGTGATCAATTAGAAGATATTCAATCAGGTAATTTTACGTGGTATTATGCCATACTTTCTGACGATACCTCGCTGATAGATAATTTAATTTCAGCGTTGTATTTTGATGCTTCCGGAGTATTATGGATAGGCACCGAAGATGGTCTCGATAAATACGATCCCTATGAAAATGAGTTTAAGCTCAATAAAGATATTTCAACATTTATAGACAATCAGGCTCCCAGAATTCGGGGTTTTGCACAAACCTATACTGGTGATTTAATCGTTGCGACCTGGCATAACGGGCTTTTTTTATATGCTAACAATCACATAAAACCACTACAGGATTTTAAGGAAAATATTGCTAGTATTTATTCTGATGATGGTATCACTTTTTACTGTGGCCTTTGGAATGGCGATTTACTGGTTTATAATTATAAGGATAACACCGGGAAGGTTGTAGATATTGGTTTTACAAACTCGGCGTTACTATCTGTATTAAAATATGATGCTAACACTTTGATTGCAGGGTCTTTTGGTGAGGGTCTGCGTATTCTCGATTTAGAGACGTTGCAACCTAAAGATGATCACGGTAATTTATTTTCGGGCTACGAAATAAATACTATTAAAAAACTAGAAAATACCTTATGGATTGCTACGGAAACCGGAGTGTTAACCTATGATGTATCTACTCAAAATACACGGGAATACCGACATTCAAAATCAGAAAATTTTGAACTTCCGCAAGACAACATTAGTGATATTTATATAGATACATTACACAATAAAATATGGGCAGCCACGCGTCTGGGTTTGTCTGCTTATGATAAAACAACAGATCGCTTTAAATTCGTAGAGGAGCCAAAAATTCTAAAAAATAAATGGATTACAGATATAGCTTTAGATAAGCGAGGCAATATGTGGCTCAATATGAATAATAATAGTATTGCCAAGTACGATATAAATACTAAAACTGCTAACATTTATAATGTTATGAGTGGTAATCGTCTGGATATTTTTAGTTCTAGCGGATTTTACAATTTTGATGATGCTACGATATATTTGGCTGGAAAAGACGGTGTTCTATATTTTTCGCCTTATGCAATTACCGAAAATACCTACGCTCCTAAACCCATAATTACCGAGTTTAAAGTTCAGAATAAAGAAATATTACCGGGAACAACTGTAAATGGACAAGTACCCTTTGAAGAGGATATAAACCACAGCAGAAGCGTTACGCTCAATTATGCAAATCGCAATTTTTCGATACAGTTTTCTACACCTACGTACACGAACGAACGTCTAAATAAATTTCAGTATAAATTAGAAGGTTTTGATAAAGATTGGATAGAAACTACCAGCGATTCACGTACAGTGCAATACACAAATTTATATCCCAGAACCTATGTATTTAAATTAAGAGCAGCAAATAGTGATGGCGTATGGAGTGAAACCGCTTCTTATCAAATAGAGATATTACCCTCATTTTGGCTAAGCTATAAAGGTGTTCTCTTAATACTGCTTTTTGTGGGTATTCTATTTTATATCCTTAGAAAACAACTCAAAATACGACTGGCATTAAAACAGGAATTACTTCTGGAAAAAGTAAAACGAGAGAAAGATGAGAAATTAAATAACGATAAGCTGCGTTTTTTTACAAATATCTCACACGAATTAAGAACTCCGCTAACACTAATTCTGGGTCCTGTAAAGCAATTACTGGAGCTTGATAATACTACAGATTATGCACGCAGTCGTGCAGATTTAATTTATCAAAATGCAAATAGATTGCTGCGTCTGGTAAATCAAATTCTTGATTTTAGAAGAGCAGAAACCGGCGAATTGAAGCTTCGGGTTTCTAAAACTGAAATTTTAGTAAGCACAAAAAATATATTCAACAGTTTTATAGAACTGGCCCATTCTAAAAATATAAATCTTAATCTAAATATTGAAAAGGAACATCTTATGTGCTGGATTGATATGGATAAGTACAATAAAATCCTTTATAATTTGCTTTCTAATGCGATGAAGTTTACAAATACATTTGGTAATGTAGATCTGTATTTAGGTTTTAAAGACGGGAATAAAAAAATATTGGTTATTGAAGTTAGCGATGACGGAATAGGAATTCCTGTAGAAAGTCAGGAAAAGATTTTTTCAAGATTTTATCAGGCTCAGAACAGTAAAGATAATACCACCGGCACCGGTATTGGCTTGTCACTGGTAAAGGCTTTAGTAGAAATTCACAAGGGAGAAATTCGAGTAAGTAGTAATCCCGATAGTGGGAGTGTTTTTACCATAGAATTGCCGGTAAATAAAAAGGCCTACAAACGCGAAGAAATTTTTGATTACAAACCGGATCCTAAAAGTATTGAAGAGTTAGTACCCATAAAGCATTTAGAAAATACCCTAACTGCTGTAAAATCTGTTCCTGGAAACACCAATATAAAGCATAAAATTCTGGTAATTGATGATAATACCGAGTTACGTAATTATATTGTAGAATACCTGTCTGGCTATTACAAAGTGTTTGAAGCCGAAAATGGAAAAGAAGGGCTTGAAATCTGCCGTAAGGAAAAACCGGTACTTTGTGTGGCAGACGTTATGATGCCCGTTATGGATGGGTTTGAATTTGTAGAAGAACTAAAAGCAGATGCTAATATTAGTCATACTGCTGTAGTGATGCTAACCGCTTTAGCTGAAAATGAAAACCGAATAAAAGGTTATAAAATAGGAGTAGATGGGTATTTAGTTAAACCGTTTGATCCGTCGCTTTTAAAGACACGGATAGACAACATCATTAAAATTCATTTTGATCTGAAACAGAAATTTTCGGGAGAAGAAGAAGGTGATGTACTCAAGCTGGCACATTCGCAAATAGATATAGATCTTATCTCAACGATTAAAGAAATCATAGATACAAACATCAATAACCCGGAGCTCACTCCCGGCTTTTTAAGTGATGCAATGGCAATGAGTTCGTCAAAGCTATATCGTAAAATCACCCAGCTTACAGATTTATCTCCAAATGAATTTATACGAACCATTCGACTTAAAAAATCTGTACAGTTATTAAAGACAAAAAACTACAACGTCTCTGAAGTTGCTAATTTAGTAGGCTTTAATGATCCTTTATATTTTAGTCGCTGTTTTAAAAAGCAGTTTGGCAGGTCTCCCAGCTCCTTACTTAAATAGAATTAGGTTTTATTTTGATATACCCTTAAACCTAGGGTTTAATGGTTACTATTACACGTTTATAACTAGACAATGCCGGTTCTCCCTTATCGGTTACTTTGAGTATAAAATGAGCGGTTTCTGGCTTTGTAACACGAGGTGCAATCACATATGCATTGTGTACATTTTCTGCCCCATCTACTTTAATTAGCTTTTTATAAGAACCGGCTTCAGGATAATTAAACCATAAAAAACTAAGATTATCGCCATCAGGATCTATAGTTTCAAAGGCATCTAAAGCAAAACCTTCACCAGACTTTACCGTTAAGCGATCAGAGTGACTCAATTTTATTATCGGATTGTGATTAGCATCGGCGTAGCTTTTTACAGACCAATCTATACGCGCTGCAAAATCATTCTGAAAATCTGCTCTCCAGCGCCATAACGTTGCTTTATTATCAGCATAGGTGATAGTGGTGTCGACCTTTACACTTCTGCCATATTCATTAGGCTTGTAGGGTTTATACGTGTCTATGGCATCTGTATAAATAGGACGCGTTTCTGCTTCAAAAGGCACTCCAGAATTTCCTTTTTTTTGTTTTGAAAAATCGGGTTTATACAATTCATAGCGGCCACCCCAGCCGCCCCATTCGGGATGTTCAGGAACATTTAGACCGTTAGGGATTAAAGATAGAAAAGAGGGAGTATCACCTTCAACTCCCCACGCAACATCAGGATAAGCAGCACCTAAAGGACCGTGATTTTGCTGAATGTTTTCTGCTAACCACGTATTACTTATTTGCGAATTATCAATTCCCTGAATTACACTGTTAATGGTAATCCAGGTTGCACTACCGTAATCGTCCCCGGGACTTACAATATAAAATAGATCGGGAAAATTTTTACGTATCCAGACGCCGCTATCATCCTGATCTGAAATAGTATATACTCTAAGTTTTGCAATAAGGCGTTTTGCTTCAGTAGCAGTGCGTGTATTTTTAATAGTAAATAAGGCCTGTGCTAAAGTATTTACACCTCCCCAAACAGGTATCCATAACGGGCGGGAATCTTCTTTTTCTAGTTCCTGAATAATCCACTTAGAACCTTCACTTTCTTTTCCTGCACCTACGCCTAACATTCCATAGACAGACGGCCCTTTTTTAACTAAAGAGGACAGAGTAGAAGCTTCGGGAAAACCCTTTGCGTGTTTTAAAAGACTCGGCTGAACTCTAGCATACGCATTAATTATTTTATGAATAGACTCGGGATTGATTTCTGTTTTATGCCAAACAGAAGTTGTGGCAATAAGACCTTTTAAGTCAATTTCATTAGCATATAAAAACAAACGAATAAAAGATTGTGTATCATCTGGATCAGCTTCAATATCTGATAAAATAATAACCCGGTGTTTAGTTACGTCTTGGGCTAAAACCAGCGAGACATTTATTAAAAAGATTAAAACAACTAAAAATTTTTTCATAATTAATTTTTATAAATGAAGGCGCAAATCAGGTACATCTTTGAGTTACCAAAAATTTATGTTCGATTAGAGTTAAGATTTTGAGATTACTAAACTGTTCTTTTAATGCTGTTTTACAGTAAGTTAAAAATATATTTATATCAATATTTAATAATAGCCTGTAAATATCAATTAATAATACTATACTTGTAGTCAAATAAACTATAACTATTTAAAAGTAGTAAATATTTTAGTTGTTTACATTTTTTGTAGAAGCAATTTTTTTAATAATCTACATAATGGCTTTGCGTAAATTGAAAGAATAGAAGAATAGTCTTGTTAATTATTATATGATTTTCATTTTACGAAATCGATATACGTAGAAGTTTTTGGTCACTTTAGAGTGAATAAAAATGGTGAATTACGATAGATTAAATTATAAACTTCAAAAATTAAAAATTATGTATAGGTTACAGAATTCCATTTTTAAAAACATCGTTCTTGTAGGTTTGATTTCGTTTGTTTTTTTGAGTTGTAAAACCAATAATTCAGAGGAGCAGGATGAAGTTGTTGCTGAAAAAATGCTTTCGTTAAAAGATGCGTTTAAAGGTAAGTTTTTAATAGGTACTGCACTAAATCTAAATCAGATAGAAGGTCGTGCAACTAGTGACATCGCACTCATAAAAGAGCAGTTTAATTCTATTGTTGCTGAAAACTGTATGAAGAGTGAAAACTTATTTACAGCACAAGGTACTTACGATTTTACGGCAGCAGATGCTTTCGTAAAATTTGGTGAAGACAATAATATGGTGGTACATGGGCATACGCTTATCTGGCATTCACAACTTCCGGAGTGGTTTTTTAAAGATAGTTTAGGTAATCAAATAGATAAAGTAGCACTTACCGAACGGATGAAGAGTCACATAAGTACTGTTGTAGGACGCTATAAGGGCAGAGTGAAATCGTGGGATGTGGTAAATGAAGCGGTATTAGATAACGGTGAATTGCGTAAAAGTAAATTTTATGAAATTTTGGGAGACTCTTACTTAAAGCTGGCTTTTGAATTTGCTCACCAGGCAGATCCCGAAGCAGAATTGTATTATAACGACTATAACACTTCATACCCAGAAAAAAGAGCAGGAATTATAAAAATGCTTTCAAAACTTCAAAGTGAGGGTGTGCAGCTAGATGGTATGGGAATGCAGGGTCACGTAGGTGTAGATAAACCTACGATTGCTGAATTTGAAAAAAGTATTACGGCTTTTGCAGATTTAGGATTAAAGGTTGCAGTTACCGAATTTGACATAACCGTATTGCCATTTCCTAAAAACTTAGATGGGGCAGAAGTAAGCAATAATGCCGAGTATAAAGAGGAGATGAACCCGTATATTAATGGAATCCCAGATTCTCTAAATGTAAAGTTTACTAACCGCTATCTCGACTTTTTTAAAGTGTTTTTAAAGCATCAGGATAAGATGGAAAAAATTACTTTTTGGGGTGTTAATGATGGAAATTCGTGGAGAAATGACTGGCCTATAGCCGGTCGTACAGATTATCCTTTACTATTTGATAGAGAAAATAAAGCAAAACCGGTAGTTGATTCTATAATTAAACTGGCACTTAAAAATTAGCTAAACGGTGTGTACAGTTCCGGTAGCATAGTTGAATCTTCAGCATTAAATATGTCTTTATGAATACACGTATATCTATTGTATTAGTTAGTTCAGTACTACTTTTTAGTTCGTTTTTAGTACAAAATAAATTTAGTGAGCCTAAGATACCGGCAACTCGTAACCCGGTATTTAAACAAGCTATTTATGAAGGAAAAGATGAGGTATACCAAAATTATCCTCTAGCTGAAGGAGAGTTTTACAACCCTATATTGCAAGGTTGTTATCCTGACCCTGCTATTACACGTAAAGGAGATGATTATTATATGGTTTGTTCTTCCTTCGCGATGGTTCCGGGAGTTCCTATATTTCATTCTAAAGATTTAGTAAACTGGACGCAGCTGGGTCACGTCTTAGATCGTAAATCTCAATTGAAAGTTGAAAACTCTGGTATTAGCGAAGGTATTTATGCACCAGGAATTACCTATAACCCCAATAACGACACATTCTATATGATTACAACGCAAATTGCTAGCGGTATTGGCAACATGGTTGTAAAAACTAAAGATCCTAAAAAGGGTTGGAGTGATCCTATAAAACTAGATTTTGGTGGGATCGATCCCGGTTTGTTTTTTGATGATAATGGCAAAGCTTATGTGGTGCATAATGATGCTCCAGATGGCGAACCGCTATACAATGGACATCGCGTAATTAAAATTTGGGAATACGATGTAGAGACCGATAAAATTATACCGGGTTCAGATCAAATTATCGTTAACGGCGGTGTTAATCTTGCCGACAATCCTATATGGATTGAAGGTCCGCATATTTATAAAAAGAACGGTTTATATTATTTAATGTGTGCCGAAGGCGGGACTGGCGATTGGCACAGTGAAGTGATTTTTGTGAGCGATAAGCCCACGGGACCTTACACGCCTGCGCCATCAAATCCTATTTTAACACAGCGTCATTTTCCTAAAGACCGTAAAAACAAAGTAGACTGGGCGGGTCATGCAGATTTGATACAGGGTCCTAATGATACATACTATGGTGTGTTTTTAGGAGTGCGACCAAACGAGCAGGATCGTGTAAATACAGGTAGAGAAACCTTTATGTTACCGGTGGACTGGTCTGGAGAATTTCCGGTATTTGAGAACGGCTTAGTGCCCTTAAAACCTAAATTAGAAATGCCTGCGGGTGTGGTTAATCAAACAGGTAAAGCGGGATATTTTCCTAACGGAAATTTTACCTACACAGAAAATTTTAAAAGTGACACGCTTGATTACCGCTGGATTGGATTAAGAGGACCGCGTGAAGATTTTATAAAACAAACAAAAGCAGGTTTAGAAATTAAACCCTTTGCAGTTTCTATAAAAGAGAAGAAGCCCACATCAACTTTATTTCACAGGCAACAACATAAAAACTTCTCGTTTACAACGACGCTTACCTTCAATCCTAAATCGGAAAAGGAGCTGGCAGGACTTGTATGTCTACAGAATGAAGGGTTTAATTATGTTTTCGGAGTTACCAAAAAGGGTAATAAAAATCACCTACTTCTTGAGCGAACAGAAAATGGAAAATCTACTCTTATAGCTTCCGTTGCGATTGAAAATACAACCAATTTAAATCTTAAAGTAGAAGCTCAGGGCGATGCATATCGCTTTAGTTTTTCCGAAGAAAATAGTAACAATTTTATAAATCTGGGAGGTACTGTGTCTGGAGATATATTATCTACAAACAATGCCGGTGGTTTTACAGGAGCGCTAATAGGCTTATATGCAACAACTGCTAATGACACTATTCTCACTAAATAGATTATTGAAGACCGCATTAAATTAGAAATACACAAATACATTATTCATGAAAGAACCAAGATATCTAGTCGATCACGCGTATATGGCAGATCCTTCTGCACACGTTTTTAATGGAAAAATTTACATTTATCCGTCTCACGATGTAGAATCGGGTATTGCCGAAAATGATAATGGCGACCATTTTGATATGCGCGATTATCACGTATTTTCTATGGAAAAGATTGACGGTGCAGTAACTGATCACGGTGAGGCCTTACACGTGAGCGATATCCCATGGGGTGGAAGACAACTTTGGGATTGTGATATCGCTTTTAAAAACGGTACTTATTACCTATACTTTCCGCTAAAAGATAAAACAGATATTTTTAGAATTGGTGTGGCAACCAGTGATAAACCAGAAGGTCCTTTTATACCCAGGGATGCACCTATGAAAGGGAGTTTTTCTATAGATCCCTGCATATTTGAAGATAACGGAAATTACTATATGTATTTTGGAGGTTTATGGGGCGGTCAATTGCAACGCTACCGTGATGGTAAAGCCATTGAGAATCCGTCTGAGCCTGCAGATGACGAACCAGCTTTGCCATCTCGCATAGCAAAGCTTTCTGATGATATGCTTGAGTTTGCAGAAGAATCAAAGCCTATTGTAATTTTAGATGAAGATGGCAAGCCATTAACAGCAGGCGATCACGACAGACGCTTTTTTGAAGCTTCGTGGGTTCATAAATACAACGACACGTATTATTTTTCATACTCTACAGGAAATACGCATAAGTTATGCTATGCCACAGGAGACAGCCCCTATGGGCCGTTTACGTATCAAGGAGTTATAATGACACCAGTCATAGGCTGGACAACCCATCATTCTATACTCGAGTTTGAAGGTAAGTGGTATTTATTTTACCACGACTCAAAACCTTCCGGAGGTAAAACCTGGTTGCGTAGTATGAAAGTGGTGGAGCTTGAATATGAATCAGACGGCAGTATAAAAACCTTAGAAGGTTTGTAAATGCAGAATTAAGAGCAAAAAAAGAGAGGCGAATGCCTCTCTTTTTATTTTATTACTTGATGTTTACTTCTCAATAACCAAACTTTCTGGAGGAACTAGATATGGTTCTTGTTTATTTGAGGAAGCTTTTAAAACTATATGCTGAAGTACAATACCGGGATCTTTACCATAGATATTGAGTGTATGTTTTCCCGCTTTTAAACGTAAATAAGTTTTAATACGATTTCTATTAGTACGTAATACTTCATCCCAATCCTGCAAACCATCATTCTCTAAATTGAGTATCTTAATCTCATCATGATCTAGTGAATAGCTAAATTCTAGACCTCCCTGATTAAGAAAGTCTAGGGTAGGAGATAACAAAAACTCAAGATTACCTTCAAAATCTTCTTTAATCGTAAAGTCATAGGTAATCACAGTATTTTCCGGGTTGATGTCTCTACTAAATTTATGTATAGGTCTTATTGCGCTATTTAGGAGTCCTAAATCGGGTAGAAGTTCCCAACCAGTTTGAGTTGTAAACGCCGTTGCCGGAATACTTACTATACCATTATATTCAAGATGTCCTGTAGTTTCTACTATAATTGGCTCATAAACTACGTGAAGTATGGCTTTAGAATTACCTTGTGAGATAGTAAATTCTGCAGCTGTTTTAGCGTTTGGAATTTTATCCTTTTTCAATTGAAGTGTAAGCTGAAGATCTTTTGTTAATGCTCCTTTTTTGCTCGAAATACTAAGCCATTCTGGAAGATTTTTTACGTTATAAGTAATCTGTTTTTTTCCGCGGTTAAATAAAGTTATGGTCTGTTGACTATGGTATTTGTCAAAGGCTAATATATTTAAGGCGTCTTTTTCAGGGAAAAAATCGGTGCTTCCCGCAGTAGAAACTCCCAGACTTCCCGTTTCAGGGACAACTATTGATGCAATTGATGGCATTGTATTTTCTTCGGGTTGTTGCCAGTAGGTATATCCTATATGGGTTTGAGACATCATATGATTCCATTTAGAATCGTTGAGCTGGTGGTATTTTTCAGTAAGTTTTTTATCTTTTTCAAAATACTCCTCAACCTGTTTACCATAGTCAGCCGTTGATAATCTGCCTTGTTTTGCGTAGCGTTTATTTTTCGCGGAAGCGATATACATACGGTTAAGATTAGCCAGTGCTTGAATGGGAAATAAAACCAATTGATAGTATGCAGCTTGATGAGTTTCGGGTATTTTTTGCTGAAGAGCTAGAGCCAGATCTTCAAGATTTGCATACTCCTTCAAAACCGAATCCGCTTCCTCAAAATTATCTACACTATAGGTTTCTGAATCTAATAATTCGGGTTTACGTCTACTTGCCAATGTTGAATACGTTTGCAGCAACTCAGCAATTTCAGCTGAGCAGGTGTCACCAAATTGGCAGGCAGCCCATTTTTGAGGATAGGCCTTTAAGTCACTCAGCGTAAAAGCTTCAGGATCCCAGGCGTATTCTAGGAAAAAGCTGGTTGGGTATTCCATGGGCTTGATATCGCCAACATTTACAAGCCATATTTTTTGAGCGTTGTAGGCATAAGCTAGTGACATTTGCTCATACACCCGGCTTATTTGTGTTGTGTTTAGCCACTTATAACTGCGTGGACCGCCCACATAATCAAAATGATAATAAATACCGTAACCCCCTTTACGGTTGCCCTCATCTAAAGGCGGCAGCTTTCTAATATTTCCCCAGTTGTCGTCTGCCAGAAGCAGCGTAATATCTTCAGGGACGCGCATTCCCTGGTCGTAATAATCCTGTACTTCTTTATATAATGCCCAGAGCTGTGGCGTCTCTTCTGCCGGTTTTTGCGTCACTGAGGCAATGATTTTACGTTGCTCGTTTACAATAGTTTCAAGCAGTGAAATGGCTGTTCCTTCGGTCATCGGTTCGTCGCCATCTCCCCGCATCCCAACAGTTACAATACTTTCCTGAGCACCCATACGCTCAATTCCTGTTTTCCAGAATTCTTTTAGTTTTTCTGCATTGGTATTAAAATTCCATTCACCGCTTCCATATTTTTTCCATTCAGACTGTGCTCGCATTAAGGGTTCGTGATGAGAAGTTCCCATTACAATCCCGTATTTATCTGCCAAAATAGGGTTTTGAGGATCGTCATCATTAAAAGATTTACCCCACATTGCAGGCCACAGGTAGTTACCTTTTAGTCTTAAAATAAGTTCAAATACGTGTGCGTAGAACTGGTGGTTAAATCCACCAAATTTTTCCTCAGCCCAACCAGATAGTGCGGGCGCTTCATCATTTATAAATATTCCCCGATACTGTACTTTAGGTCCCGGGTTGACGTACATTTTTTCAGTAAAATACAATTCAGATGCCTTCGCTACGGGTACATCTGCCCACCAGTACCAGGGAGAAACGCCCATCGCTTCAGAAAGAGTATAAACTCCGTAAATCGTGCCGCGTTTATCGCTTCCGGCAATGATTAGGTTTCCATCTATTTGTTGAATTGTAAAAGCTTCCCAGGAATTTCTGATTGAGTCTACATCGAGATTTCCTTCTTCAATAAGATTGTCTATAAAGCTGTTTTTACCAATAGTACCTATAACAATGGAGCCATTTTTTTCGACGTCATAGCGTTTAGAACTGCTTTTACTTGTTACCCGCTCGATATCCTTAATAAAGTTATCTGCGGCCAGCAGAACACCTTCAAAATCGCTGGAGTCTACAACAACAGGTGCTGTGTCATTAGAAGATACAAGGGTAAAACTCCCAGCTACAAAATCAGTTGAAATTAATTTTTGCTGTGCAAATAGCATGCAGTTTAAAAGAAGCAACACCAACGTGAAATTTAAGCGCTTTCGATTCATTGTATTAGTATTCATAACTGATAATAAAATCTATTTTATTAATCCCATGAGGGATTGATTCCGGGTGCATACCTATTTCTAAAATTTTTGTAATACTCAAGCGTGTGGGGCGCTTTAGGAATAAATGCGGGCATTTCTAATTGCGAAAATTCCTGAAAATACAGCAAACACGCGTCACGCCACCATTGTGCTTCTTTAAGCTGAAGTTTTAAAAGCATTTCGGTTTCTGTAAAAATATCAGTTCCTACATAGGGTTTCATTTGCTGCCAGGTAGTACTCATATTTTCAACAGCTTCAACACCGTTTTGATAGTGCTGCGCAAGATTATACCATAGCGTATTGCCATTGTTCATGGTATAATCCCAGGGTAAATGATGAAACCAAAGTAGGTAGTTCTCAGGTGTTGTTTTTGGGTCATTATAGCGTTCCTGAAGCTCTTGCGCATATTGTTCTAGCGCATTACTACCCGTTTTAGTTCGGTCAAACCCAATGCCGTTTTTATCTGCTTTGTGATAATAGACCGAATTCCAGTCTGCTCTCCCCAGATAATCTACCCACGGTCCCGGACCTTGGTGATGACCCGCTGCCATAATATGATGCAATCCTAATGGAGTTCTATAATCTACGGCAGCTTCCCGCGAATTTAGAAGAATCCTGGTCATCGGTTCTACAAACTTAGGGTTTGAAGTAAAGGTCATTTTAAGCCATTCTTTCGCAATATTTTCAGCTTTTAAATTGGGATTCCACGCGAGTCTGCCATAGCCATACCAATTGGCTTGTGCAAATGGGTGTCCCGTCCAATTATGGGCGGTTCCTATATTAGATACTCCTGCAATACCGGTAAGTTTTTTAGAACTTAATGACCCATCAATGACTTTAGCCACCGTACTACCTGCTCCCTGGCTAAACGTGTCTTCCTGCAGGGTTTCTTCAAATAATTTAGGCAAGAAGGTTAGATGTGAAATGCCTCCTAAATACTCCTGAGTGATTTGAAATTCGATCATTAAAGAGGAATTGGGCATAGCGCCAAAAAGCGGATGAAACGGCTCTCTGGGCTGAAAATCGATGGCTCCATTTTTTACCTGAACGAGTACATTATCTTTAAAGGTTCCATCAAAAGGTACAAATTCGGTATAGGCTTGTTTTGCCCGGTCGTCTGGTTTTTCGTCTGAATATACAAATGCCCGCCACATTACAATACCGTTATGAGGTTGAAGGGCTTCAGCCAGCATATTTGCACCATCTACGTGCGAACGCCCATAATTATTAGGACCCGGTTGGCCCTCAGAATTTGCTTTGACCAGAAAACCACCAAAATCAGGTATCTGCGTGTAAATCTCGCTTACTTTTTGGTTCCACCAGTTACGCACCTCTTTATTTAATGGGTCTGCTGTTTCCAGACCGCCTATTTCAATAGGAGCAGAAAAGCGTGCAGTGAGATATACCTGTATGCCATAAGGGCGAAAAGCATCTGCGAGTGCTTTTACCTTTTCCAAGTAAAAGGGTTCTAGAATTTCGGCACTTGCGTTTACATTATTTAAAACAGTACCATTAATTCCTATTGAGGCGTTAGCTCGTGCATAATCTATATATTCTTTTTTAATAACCTCTGGCAATAGGTGCCAATCCCAGATAGAAAAACCGGCATAACCGCGCTCTACGGTGCGATCTAAATTATCCCAATGATTTAAAAGTCTTTTTTGTAATTGCGGATTTTCAAGTACATCTATGCTTTTTAGGGAATTATTTTGCTGCATTTGGTTTAACAGATAATAAGTTCCGTATAAAAGTCCCTTATCTGTTGTTGCCGTTATAAGAAGAAACTTCTTTTTATTGACTTGAATAGGTTTAATATAAAAACCTTCTGAACCTATTTCCTGAGTGCCGCTGAGTTGTTCTGATTCTGCTTCAGAAAGATCTGCTACTTTAGAGATAAGCAGTGAAGGCGAGGAGGTAGCAAAATTGGGGTTGATACTAAGCATAGCTGGTACAGCTATATTTAATTCGTTTTTTATAACAGCTGAAGTGGGTGTAGTACTACGAAGTTCTACAGTATTAAGAATCGCGGTATATTCTTTTGACAGGGTTTCATTTTGAATTGGATGGTATTGTAACCATAAATTGTATGCATCCTGACTGTAAGAATGCATAGAAACGCAAAGCATTATTAAGAATAAAAGTTTTTTCATTGTATACTGTTCTGAATGTGAGTAAGTCGCTTTAAAATGAGCTGTAGGCTACTTTTAAACGAAATCGATTGCATGATTTTAAATTTAATAACACGAATTAAGAGGTGATCAATCAAATTTAATTAAATTTAACCACATATAGTAATAATGACCATATCATAATTTTAATTATTAGTGGTCTTTACGATATTAGAATAACACGTTCACATAAGCCAAAACATCATTTTTTTAAATAAAAGTAGGGACTATGAATACATATATATATAAAAGCACAAACAGTATTTTAGTTTGTCTGTTCATGTTATTTTCAATACCTCGGGTTGAAGCTCAGCTAAAACTACCTAAGCTCGTAAGTGAAGGAATGGTCGTACAGCGCAATACTGAAATCAATATTTGGGGTTATGCAGATGCCGGTGCGCCTGTAATGGTGTCTTTTTTAGGAAAGCACAAAAAAGTGAAAACTAATGAAGCAGGAATCTGGATCACAACATTTAAAACTCCTAATCAAGCAGAAGCATCCTCAATTACCATAACATCTGCCTCAGAAACGCTTACTTTAGACAACGTACTGGTAGGCGATGTCTATCTATGCTCAGGACAGTCAAATATGGAGTTGCCTATGTCGCGTGTAAAACCTCTTTATGAAGAGGAAATCGCCACAGCAAATTTTCCTGATATTCGTTATTTTGAAGTTCCGAAAGTATATGATTTTTCAGGCCCTCAATTAGATTTACCGGGCGGTAAATGGGTTGCGGTAAATAGCGCAACTATTGAAGATATTTCTGCAGTTGCCTATTTTTTTTCTAAAGAAATTCATTTAGATCAAAATGTTCCTGTGGGGATTATTAACGCCAGTTTAGGGGGTTCTCCTATAGAATCCTGGTTAGATTATGATGCACTAAAATCATTTCCCGGAGCACAAGCTTCAGCTCAAAAATTTAAAAGTCAAAGTTATAGAGATAGTATAGCAACTAGCGATACAAAACGGCAGCAAGACTGGTATTCAAAATTAAATAACGCTGATACCGGCTTAAAGAATAACTGGAAATCTGGAGAATTTGAGATTTCAAATTGGGATTCGATGCAAATACCCGGCTATTGGGCAGAAACTAATCTAGGCGCTCTTAATGGTGTTGTTTGGTTTACAAAGACAGTTAATCTTCCTAAAGAACTCATAGGAAAAGAAGCGCATCTAGAAATGGGCAGGATTGTAGATGCAGATTCGGTGTTTATTAATGGGATATTTATAGGAAACACAACTTATCAATATCCACCAAGACGTTATGAGATTCCAAAAGGTATTTTAAAAGAAAAAAACCAACTTGTAGTTCGGGTAATTAATGAGCAGGGACGTGGGGGTTTTGTTGAAGATAAAGACTATGAAATTCGTTTTGAGGATACAGTAATAGACCTTAAAGGCACGTGGCAGTCTAAACTGGGAGCAATCCAAGAGCCGTTAGCTTCTCCTACTTTTATTAGGTGGAAACCTACCGGATTGTACAACGCCATGATAAACCCATTGTTAAATTATAAAATAGCCGGTATGCTCTGGTATCAGGGTGAGTCTAATGTGAGCAATGCAGATGAATACGATGAGTTGATAAAAATTTTAGTTACTGACTGGCGTTCTAAATGGGGGCAAGGGGATACACCTTTCTTATTGGTGCAACTCGCTAATTTTCTTAAATCTTATGAAGAACCTACAGAGAGTGACTGGGCCAAGATGCGCGAATCGCAGGAAGCTGTGCTGGATTTAAAAAATACGGCTATGGCCGTTTTAATAGATGTGGGGGAGTGGAATGATATTCACCCTTTGAATAAAAAGGATGTAGGTCATCGGCTTGCCTTAGGAGCTAAAAAACTGGTCTATCACAAAGATGTTGTGAGCAGCGGACCCCGATTTAAATCTTTAAAAATTGAAGATAATAAAGCAATCGTTCATTATGACTTATTTAAATCTTCAATTCAAATACAGGGGGCTAAACCCCAGGGATTTGCTGTAGCAGGAGCAGATGGTAAATTTTATTGGGCGGAAGCTCAGGTTGTAGGAAACACGATTGTATTAACAAGTGAGCAAGTCTCAAAACCATTGTATGTGCGGTATGCGTGGGCAGATAATCCTGATACTGCAAATGTATTTAATACTCAAGGATTACCTGCATTGCCATTTAGAACTGATAAATAGCGATGAGTGCTTTTACCTGATACTTATAGCTTTAGTTAGAATAATCTAGTAAAATATTAAAAATACCCCGAGACGTTATTCCGGGGTATTTTTTTTGGAGTGTGTGTTATTCCAGATCAAATTAAATGCGTGTTATGAGCAATTTTTGTGTGCGATACAAATTATATCCTTCTTCGAAGAATGTAAAAAATACATTAATAATTTTGAAAGCGTAAAAATTTCAAAATTATAGTCATTTTGACTACAAGTTGTCGTTTTTGCGCGAAATTTTCACCAAAAACTATATGAAAATTGGTCATAAAAGCGTGTTTTTCGCCTAAAAATAAAGCGATTTTTGTTAAAAAAATTGGCGTTAGCCCAGTGTATACAGGTAATGCTTCAAAATTACGGTTGGCTTGCTACAAATCTTTTACACAATTCTTGATTCTGCCGATATATTTGTTAGAAGTCATCAAAAAATAATCAACGTCTTATTTACTTCAATCGTTTTCGTTTGATTGAGCAAATTCTAAAAAATAATAGAATGCACATAAATTCAATCGATATAGTAAAGCAGTTGCTTAATCATCTTTAAACTCGTTATTAAACTATCTATGACAATGACAAAACATTTACTTAACAAACTCAAACCGAAGTTTAGTGGTGTGTATCTCACGCTACTGGTGAGTCTGATTTCGCTTGCGGGATTCGCTCAATCTACAATTACCGGTACAGTATCTGACGATACTGCACCTATACCCGGTGTTTCTGTTTTACTAAAAGGAACCCAAAACGGTGTCGTAACCGATTTTGACGGAAATTATTCGATTAGTAATGTTCCTGCAGATGGCGTACTGGTCTTCAGTTATGTAGGATTTCAGACAAAACAAGTACCTGTAAATAACCAAACAACTATAAATCTTACTCTCGAGGTTGATGTATCATCTTTAGATGAAGTGGTGGTAATCGGTTATGGTAAAATGAAACGTTCTGATGTTACCGGAGCCGTGGTTTCAGTTTCTAGCGAAGCGATAGAAAAATCGATACCTACCACTTTAGATCAGGTTTTACAGGGTAGAGCTGCAGGTGTTCAAATTCAACAAAATAGTGGTGCTCCCGGTGCAAGTTCTTCTATACGTATTAGAGGGGTGAGCTCAATCACGGGTTCTAATGAACCTATTTTTGTTATAGACGGGGTGATCGTAGACAGCAATACAGGTCAGGGTGGTCAAAATGCATTTGCCTCTATTAACCCATCAGACATTGTTTCTGTAGATATTTTAAAGGATGCTTCGGCAACGGCTATTTACGGTTCGCGTGCAGCAAACGGAGTTATTCTTATCACTACTAAACGAGGAAAAAATGGTGCGGCTACAATCACGTATTCCAATTACATAGGTTATCAGGAAATTCCCAAACAATTAGAGTTATTAAACCTAAGAGAATATGCTATTCATAAAAATAACAGAGCAGATCTGGGTATCGTACAGCGGGATGCAGACTTTATAAGACCAGATTTGTTAGGTGAAGGTACAGACTGGCAGGATGCGATGTTTGACCGGGCGATGATGAAAAATCATAACCTTTCTGTCTCTGGCGGAAATGAGAAAAGTACTTATAATATGAGTATAGGTTACTTAGATCAGGAAGGTATTGCGCTGGGTTCTTCTTTTGAGCGTTTTACGATGCGTGGTGTATTTGATTCTCAGGTAAAAGATTATGTGAAAATGGGAATCAATTTTGCGTTCAATACCATTAATCAAAATACAACCTTTTCAGATCAATCTTTAATTCTTACGGCCTTAAGACAAACACCTAATGTCGCTGTACGTAATGCAGATGGCGATTTTTCGGGTCCGGTAAATGAAGAGTTTCCGCAGAGTAACCCGGTAGGTTTAGCTTTTCTTCGTGATAATCGTGCCGAAAATACGGGTATAAGAGCCAATACTTTTGCTGAGATCGAATTTGTTGAAGGACTTAGTTTAAGAACGGAATATTCTATTGATTACGGTTTTCAAAATGCCTACACATTTAACCCGTCGTATTTTTTTAGTGAAAGTGTTTCTAACACAAACAGAGAGGGAACGCGTACTAAAGGATATAATAAATATTACAACATCCGAAACGTATTAACCTATGATCGCTCGTTTGGGGTGCATAGTATAAATGCAATTCTGGGACAGGAATATCAAGAATCTTATTTTGAAAATTTATTCGGGTATAGATCTGGCTATTTAACAAATGGAGCTACAGATTTAAATGCAGGAGATGCTACTACAGCTCGTAATTCTAATGCCAGTTTTAAAAGTTCTCTTAATTCGTATTTCGCAAGAGCCTTTTATTCATTTGATGACAAATATCTTTTAACGGCAACCATACGGTATGACGGTTCTTCAAAATTTTCAAGAGAAAACAGATGGGGTTGGTTTCCTTCTGCAGCATTAGCCTGGAAGGTTTCAAACGAAGATTTCCTAAAAGAAAATGATTATATAAACAATCTTAAACTACGTCTGGGATATGGAGCGGTAGGGAATCAAAGTGTTCCTAACTATGCATACACATCTATTTATGCCGCTTCTCCTACACCTTTTGGCGCCGGTTTATTAGCTGCAAATACCGCAAATGCAGATTTGCAATGGGAAACTACCTATTCAAGCAATTTAGGTCTTGACCTTAATATGTTTAATAACCGCCTAGAATTTATCGCAGACATTTATTATAAGAAAACTAAAGACCTTCTGTTACTGGCTCCCTATCCTGATTATGCAGGTACAAGCGGAGTAGGAGCAACTTCAGCACCTTATGTAAACATTGGGTCGCTTGAGAATAAAGGTCTGGAGCTTACTTTAAATACGGTAAATATTGACAACGGCAATTTTCAATGGAAGTCAAACCTCATATTTACATTAAACAGAAATAAAGTTTTAGGTCTGGCTACGGAAACCGGAATTTTAAATAGAACACTTCAGCAAGGCTCAGATATTACGATTGTAACGCGTACAGCTGTAGGAAAACCTATAGGGCAGTTTTATGGTTATAAAGTGATAGGTCGTTTTGAAGATGCTACAGATTTTTATTACCGAAATGAAGCCGGAGAAGTTGTTCCTACTGCATTACCCGAAGGCTTAACCATAAGTGAAAATGGCGTATGGATAGGAGATTACAAATTTGAAGATATCAATAACGATGGCGTAATTAATGAGCAGGATCGGGATTATATAGGAAACCCATTACCAGATTTTAGTTATGGTATAGGAAACTCGTTTAGCTATAAAGGTTTTGATCTTAACGTACAGCTATCTGGGCAATATGGGAACGAAATTGTTAATTATCAAAGACGTTTCTTAGAAAACCCAAGAGGTAATACAAACCTATTACATACTGCTTTAGGTTATGCAGAACTAGGCTTAATCAATCCTGAGGGTCCTAATGATTACCGAAACGTGCAGATTGTAGGCGGCGACCGGTATATGCCTAGAATTGCGGCATCATCGGCGGCATCAACCTCAAACTTTAGATATAGTAACCGTTTTCTGGAAGATGGCTCTTATTTAAGAATTCAAAATATTTCTTTTGGATACAGTCTTCCTAGAGATTTTATAGAAAAATTCGGTTTACTCAATTTTAAAATATTTACAAACCTTCAGAATGTTTACACATTCACGAAGTACTCTGGTTACGATCCTGAAGTGGGCTCCCTTAATCAGGATGCACTATTAACAGGTATTGATAATGGTCGTTATCCATCACCTCGTATTTATACACTGGGTCTAAATGTCAATTTTTAATAAAAATACTATGCGAACACATACCTTAATTTATACGTTTTTAATTACCGCTCTGGCACTTAGTATTTCTGGCTGTAGCGATGATCTGGAGATAGAACCTAATGATCAGATTGCAAAAGAAAATTTCTTTCAGTCTGAAGAAGATTTTAGAGCTGCTACTGCACCCTTATACAATCGCGTTTGGTTTTCATTTAATGATAAATTCTATTTTGGTTTGGGAGACGGGCGTTCTTATAATCTTTATGCGCCATTTTCAGATTATATCTATCCGTTTAGCGATTTAACTGAAACAGGACTAACCGGACCTTTAGTTGAAGCCTGGAGATCATTTTATATTGTAATACAGCAGTCCAATAATACGATTGAAGCCATAGAAGGCAGTAGTGTTGAAGAAGAATTAAAAACGCAGTATATCGCCGAAGCTCGTTTTATGAGGGGCGCTGCATACTGGTATATCGCCTCGTTGTGGGGTGATGCTATTATTGCTACCAGTCAGGCAGATATCATTAGCAATCCTATTGTGAATAAAAGTCCGCGTTCTGATGTGTACGAGTTTGCAATACGCGATATGGAGTATGCTGCTAAGTTTTTACCAGAACAAGCCGGTCAAGCCGGAAGAGTAACAAAATACAGTGCCTTTGGGATGTTATCGCGTTTATATCTGTCTTATGCAGGTCTAAGCGACAATGCAAATAGTGGAAACAGAAATCAACAACTACTTGACCTGGCTAAACAGGCTGCGGCAAAAGTAATTGAAGAAGGACCGTATACCTTATTAGATGACTATGAAGATCTCTTTAAAGTCGAAAATAATAATAATTCGGAATCACTTTTTGCATTGCAATGGGTTCCTAACGGAGAGTATGGTGTAAATAATCCGCATCAGGCATTCTTTGCCTTAGGTTCAGAAATTACCGGCGATGATGCTGCTTATGGTTTTTTTACTCGAGCGTCTTATGATGTATTAGAAGAGTATGAAGCTAGAGATTTGCGTCGCAAAGCAACCTGGATGGCAGATGGAGATTTTTATCCCGAGTTGAGCAAAGCTAATGGTGGGTATCTTGTAGATCACGAGAATACTTACGTGAATGTAAAAAAAGGAGTTGTAGGTTCTACTAAAGATAATCCTAGTATTTCACGACAAAATTCTGCTTTAAATACCTATATGTTGCGCCTGGGTGAGGTGTATTTAAATTATGCAGAAGCTGCATTAGGCAACAGTGCTTCAACTACAGATGCAACTGCTTTAATGTATGTAAATGCATTACGTACCAGAGCGGGTCTCTCCTCAAAAACATCATTAACATATAATGATTTGTTTCACGAGCGTAGGGTTGAACTGTGTATGGAAGGGCAATTCTGGTATGATATCGTGCGTAGAGCCTATTATAAAGAGCAAGAAATGATCAACTATATAAGTGCTCAGGATCGTGATGTAGTTGTACCATTTACATATGATGAAGAAAAGAACGAAGCAAATATAGATGATACGCGTGACCCGGAATCTCGTGCTATAGGTGTGGTTGATGAAGGCATTTTTTTATTACCATATCCTGAATCTGAAGTGGTTCAAAATCCGCTATTGAGAGAAGCTGCTGTTCCTTATGAATTTACTGAAGAACGCATTACAGACTTATTTGAATAATACATAAGAAATAACTAAAACTAGTTTACAGATGAAAGACATATTATTAAAAAACTTGAACAGGAGCATAGTCCGGTTTTTTGGGGCATTCTTGTTCTTTTTAATTCTTGCAGGTTGTTCTAATGATGACGATGCAACGGGAGGAGAGATAACCGTAAATGCGGTTTTTCTTCAAGATGTAAATTCTACAGTACCAGACCGTCAGGTAGAATTTGTAAGATTAGGACAATTATTACGCATAGAAGGTTCTGGGTTTACAGGGCTTAAACGCGTATTTATAAATGGTTATCAAACCGGTTTCAATCCGGTTTATGTATCAGATACCTCGATGCTTATTCGGGTTTCGGGTGATACCCCTACGGTAGAAGCAGCTGATGAGGTACGCAATACGATACGTTTTGTAAAAGACAATTCAGAAAAGATTATTGAATTTGAAATTAGATCATCTGCACCTCAAATAACCCGTATTTCACACACTATGCCCAAGCCCGGTGAAGAAATCACGGTATATGGTTCTGGTTTAATTGAAGTTACCAGGGTAGTTTTTCCGGGAGACGTGGAGGTTACGAGCGGAATAACATTTGACGAAGTTGACGGTAAGTTTTTTACGGTTACAATGCCCGAAGGAGTAGCGACCTCAGGAGGTTCTATTTATATAGAATCTGCAAATGGCGCAGCCTATTCTCCGGCATATTTCAATTTTAAAGAAGGTGTGATTCTCAACTTTGATGGTATGGGAGGTATTGGTGAATTTGGAAACACCATTCGCACATCTCAATTAGAATCTCAAGTAATAGGTGAAGGTAATACGTCACAAGGTACTTATGTACCGCATCGTCCTGAAGGAAAAGGAACGTTCCCGGCAGGTTCAAATCGTTTATCTGAGGTATTTACAACAGGTAGCGAAAGCTGGCGCACGCAGTTCACACCCTTTTTCCCAACAACTACACCATTAGAAGAGCTGGCTTTTCAATTTGATATTTATGTTCCTAAAGCCTGGAACACCGGGGTTTTACAAATTTTACTCATCAATAATTTTAATGGTGGTGAATGGAGTGGCGGAACCTATAACTATGTACCGTGGATTGTAGATGAGGAGCGAGAACTTTTTATGACTGAAGGCTGGACGACGGTTACCATACCGTTTACAGACTTTTACAATTTTGAAGCTGAAGATACAGAATTCACCTTCGCAGACCTGCTGGCATTCCGTGAAGCGGCTACATATAAAAATTTTGGAATGTTTTTTAATAACACAGATGTTTTGTTGAGTAACGTAACCAGAAGTCCCAGTGATGTAGAATTTGCTGCCACCCCTACAGATGTAGATATATACACAGATAATTGGAGAATTGTATCATTAGAAGTACCTACAGTTACAGATTTTCCTGAATAACATAAAAAATTGAGCGATGAAAAACTTTAAATTAATACCGGTATTCCTAATTTTTGTAGGATTGATGTCTTCTTGTGAGGATACTATAATGGACTGGGAAGAAGTACCGGAAGAGAATCAAGTCACCACAGCAGAATTACCACTTGAACTTGCTGAAAAAATAAGTCGCTATGAGCCGCTTAAAACCTATACAGATGTTGTTTTAGGTGTAGGTATCGTTATGGATTTATATGTTAATGACGCGGCTTATAGAGCTCTGGTAAATGAGAATTATGATGATGCAACGGTAGGTTATGCGATGAAACATGGCGCGATGGTTAACAATCAAGGGCAAATTAATTTTGGACCGGTAGATAATTTTATCGCATTGACTAATCAAGCCGGTCTTGATGTGTATGGGCATACCCTTGTATGGCATGCAAATCAAAATGCAAATTATCTTAATAGTCTCATAGCACCCACCATAATTCCCGGAACCAGTGGAGGTAATATTCTAGATCTATCTACTCTAAAAGATGGAAGTCTTACCGGCTGGGGAAAAAATGGCACTGTTACAGTTGCAGCAGACGAAGGGCTTGCAGCAGGATCACAAGCAGTAAAGTTTGAAGCGGCAACTCCGGCTAATTATTACGATTTACAGTTTAGATCTCCATTAAATACCGGTATTATAGCCGGGCATACGTATGAGATTTCTTTTTATGTGCGATCAGATAATAGCGGAAACGGTAAAATTACCTTTAGAGGCTTAGACAATAATTACCCTTATAAAGATTGGTATGGTTCTGGCGCCTCAGATAATTTTGCAACAACCTCAGAATGGAAACAAGTAAAATTTACAGTAAGTGATTTTAAAACTGAAGGTGGCCAATTACAACCTTTTGGAATAGATTTTAATTTCGGGTATGAGTCTAATGTTAATTATTATGTAGATGTAAATACGTTGAGTCTTGTAGATCTTGATGCAGAAACTGAAGTTGTAAATTTAATAACCAATAGTGATTTTGAAAATGCCACTTTAAACCCATGGAGTGGTTATGGCAACGGATCGTCCCGTTCTGTATCTGCACAGGGAGCAGGGTATAGCAGTGATTATGCGATGGTATTAACAAATCCTGTGGTTGCTAATTCGTACTCAGCTCAGCAGGTTTTTGAATTTCCGACAGCTTTAGAGAGTGGAGTAGCACATACCATCTCTTTCTACATAAAATCTGATGTAGCAGCATCTTTAGAAGTAGAGTTGCAAAGTCCAGATTATTCTGCAGATTATTCGGGAGCTATTAATACGACTACAAACTGGACGCAAGTGGTACGCACCCTTACCCCAAGTAAAACAGATCGTAAGAAGTTTATATTTGATTTTGGGGCTTCTGCGGCAACATTTTATATTGATGATATAGTACTTACCACAGGAGAAGTTGCGGCAGGTTCAGAAACTATAATTATAGAAAAAACAGACGAAGAAAAAGCAGAGTTAATAGGTGCTGCTATGGAAGACTGGATGTCTCAAATGCTTACTCACTATAAAAGTGATGTTCACGCGTGGGATGTTGTAAATGAACCTATGAAAGAAGGAGGTAGTTTGCGTGATGGTAATGTAACAGATCCTGCAAATGATGATTTTTATTGGGTAAAATATTTAGGAAAAGACTATGCTGTAACAGCTTTTAAATTGGCAAGACAATATGGTAATCCTGATGATGTTCTGTTTATAAACGATTATAATTTAGAGTCTAGTTTAGCAAAATTAGATGGTCTTATTGAGTATACAAATTACATAGAAAGTAAGGGTGCTGAGGTTGATGGTATAGGTACCCAAATGCATATTTCTTTAAATACAAGCAGAGATAATATTGTACAGATGTTTCAAAAGTTAGCGGCCAGTGGTAAACTGATTAAGGTTAGCGAACTAGACGTGCGATTAGGCACCGCATCACCCACTATGCAACAGTTATTAGACCAGTCTGCTATGTATCAATTTGTAGTAGATTCTTTCCGTGAAATTATACCTGCATCTCAGCAATATGGGATTACTTTGTGGAATTTATCTGATAAAGCTAATGAACATGAGTTCTGGCTACCCGAGGAATCTCCTAACGTATTTGACACCAACTTCGGTAGAAAGCCGGCGTATAAGGGTGTGGCAGATGGCCTTGCAGGGAGAGATGTAAGTGAAGATTTTAGTGGCGAACTTGTAGATTAACTCATTTATCTGAATTTACAATTAGCAACGAAAATGAGGGCGAAAGCCCTCATTTTTTTGTTATATATACTATTAAACGGTAAATCGTTCGGCTGTATGCAATCGTGCTATGTGTTAGTTTTATGTAGTTAAATTAGCTTCTAGGGGTATATAAATTTTACCCCTTTGAGTTTATTTATTTATAATATGTTTTAATCCTTTTTGATTTCAGTAGGAAGTATTCCAAAGTGTGCTTTGAAGCATTTTGAGAAATAGGAAGGAGACGAGAAGCCTACATTAAAACTGATTTCACTTATAGCAGTGTTGCTCTCTTCAATTAACTTTTTAGCACGTTCGAGACGCAAATTGCGTATAAATTCATTTGCAGTTAAACCGGTAAGTGCTTTTATTTTTCGGTAGAGCTGACTTCTACTTAGGCTAAATTCATCTGCCAGTTTTTCAACATTGAGTTCAGACTCATGAATGTTTTCCTGTATGTAAGCGATTATTTTTAATATAAACTGTTGATCTAGAGAAACCGGATTTGTAGCTGGTTTTACCGGTGCTACATTGCCAATAAATTTTTTAAACAGTAATTCTCTGTTTTTAACCAATTGTTTGAGGTGCGATTGCAAGACCTCCATATTAAAGGGTTTGTTGAGGTAAGCATCTGCGCCAGAATCTAAACCTTCTATCCAGTCATCTGCCATTGCCTTTGCGGTGAGCATAAGCACCGGTATATGACTGGTTTTAAGATCGCTTTTTAGATGTGAGCATAAGGTTACGCCGTTCATCTTTGGCATAATCACATCGGTTATTATAATATCTGGAGTGGTTTCAATAGCTATTTTTAAGCCTTCTTCACCATCTTCAGCCTCGAGAATAGTATAGTTTTCAGAAAGTTCGGAAACTAAATAGTTTCTGAGTTCGAGATTGTCTTCTACAATTAATAGAGTTTTCTTATTAGTATCACTTTCTACTTCAACAGTAGGAGCGGCTTCCTGAATCTGATTTGTAAGTTTGGCGTTACCAAAGGGAAATTCAATGCGATCTGTAGAATCATAATGCTCCTCACGTATGGGAATTAAAATTCTGAATTTTGTACCTACACCTATTTCACTTTCTACATAAATTTCGCCTCTATGAAGATTTACAAAACTGCTCACAACTTCAAGCCCTATGCCGGTTCCACCAAAATATTGCTCGTTTAATTCTTTTATTTGATAAAATCGGTTAAAGATTTTTTCCAGTTCATCTGCAGCAATTCCTTTACCGGTGTCTTCTATACTTATTTCAAGAGCTTCTGCAGAAGTATTAGGAATTAGCTTAAAATTATATTGTTTTTTTAGGCCCACATGAACTGTTATAATACCATTATTAGAAGTACTCTTAAACGCGTTTGACAGAATATTGAAAATTATTTTTTCGAGTTTATTTTTATCAGCCCAAATAGATTTTAAGTTTTTTCTAATTTCTAGCGATAACACAATATTGCGTTGATTTGCCTCTTCTTGAAAATAATCGAGTATTTCGGTAACTAATGTGTTGATATTAAATTCTGAAACGTGTAGGGGGATTTTATTAAACTGAAGCTTTCTAAAATCCATCAACTCGTCAATAAGTCGTTTTAAACGTGTTGTATTCTTATGAATTATGCGGTGTTTATTTTTTAGTTTTTCGGGAACAGAAGCATCTTTTAAAATAGCGTCTAACGGACTTAATATAAGCGTTAGCGGAGTTCTAAACTCGTGAGATATATTTGTAAAAAACTGTATTTTTTTTGCGTTAAGAGCTTCTTCCTGCAGGTGATTTTCGCGTTCCTGCTCAATAGCACGTTTAGATTTTAATCGCGCATCAATGAAGTGATAAATGATGTAAGTGATTGCAATTATTAAAAACAAATAAGATACAAATGCCAAATTACTGAACCACCAGGGGCGTAGTAACGTAATTTTAAGCTTAACAGTATCATCACTCCAAATACCGTCACTATTTGCTGCTTTTACATTAAAAGTATAATCTCCTGACGGAAGATTTGTATAGGTAGCGCTTCTCGTATTTTGAACGTAATTCCAGTTATCTTCAAAACCTTCTAAGTAATATGCAAACTGAATATTTTCGGGTCTTGTAAAGTCTATGGCCGCATAGTCTATTGTAAAAACAGATTGCTCGTGATTGAGGGTAATCTTTTTTGTTTGAGAAATTACCTTATCTAAAACCGATTTTTTTGTACCTGGTTTTACCGAAACATTAAAAAGTTTTAAATCACTTAAGTAAACTGATGGCGTGTTTTTATTAACGGGTAATTCTTTTGGATTAAAATAATTAACACCCTCAAACGAACCAAAGTAAATTTGACCATTTTTATCTTTATAAGCTGCACTATTAAAATCATTAGCTAACAAACCATCTGTAGTCGAGTAACTTTTTAGAATGTTTTTATCTTTATCTATACGGGTTAAACCGTTGTTACCGGCAACCCATAAATAGCCAGACTCATCTTCGATAATTGCAGTAACTGTTATTTTATTGAAACCCTTACCCGGTTCTACCCACGAGAAGGTATTACTTTTCATCTCATATTTACTCAAACCAGCTACATCTGTACCTATCCAGATATTTTTAGAAGAGTCTTCATAGATTTCAATAATTAGGCTTTTAGGGTTTTTGGCGCTATCGTCCTGATAAAACTGTGTGGTAAGATTTTCTAAGCTGAAGTGACTGTCTGTAGTTTTAAATTTATATAAACCTGCATTGCCGCCAATCCATAGGTAATCTTCACTGTCAACGTAGACTTTACGAACGTCGCTATAATTCAGATTATTTTCCTTAAATATTTTCTGGTTGTAATTCGAAAACTCTTTCGTATTGGGATTAAAAGAATGAATTCCGTGCGAGAATGTACCTATCCAAATGGTGCCGTTAGAATCTTCAGAAAAGCTTGAAACTCTATTGGAACTTAGTTTACCGTCAGTATTGGAAACTGTGTAATTGATGAATTTATTAGAATCTTTTTCTAAAACATAAATACCATAATCCCAGGTTCCTACCCATAGAGTTCCTTTACTATCCTTAAACAAAGTTTGTACATCTGGAGAGTTAAGGCCGGTAGCTATGTCATTTTCGGTATTTAATAAATGCGTAAACTTATTGTTTTTTGCATCGTAAACATCTATACCACCGCCATCTATACCTAGCCACAATCTGTCTAACTCATCTTTTTGAATACCGGTAACAGAGCTCGACTGTAAAGAATTTGGGTAATTGGGTTTACTTTCTAGATCTTTAAATTTATCGTAAAAGCGGTCAAATATTCCCACACCGTTGTTGTAATAACCTATCCAGATACGTTGTTGATTATCGAGAAACAAGGACCAGATTGAATTTGATTTAATACCGTTATCATTAAACTTTGTATTGTAATAATGGTTAAGTAATTCACCATTAGTATTGAGTTCAAATAGTCCATCATTTTCGGTTCCACATAAAATGGTGTTGCGTGGCGTACTCAATAAGGATAAAACGCGTTTTGATGTAATGGGAAATTCTTTAATTGCAAATCTTCCGTTTTGATTTTTATCAATTTTTATTAAGCCTTGATTATTTGTACCCAGCCAGATATTTCCTTTATGGTCTATCTGCATCGTCTTGATAGAATTTTTTACTGTTATCTTTCCTTTTATCGTTTTAAAAGAGAATGGTTTTATAAGTTGACTGGCGTTGTCCAACTCAAAAATCCCCAGATTAGTTCCTATTAAGTAGCGATTGTCAAAATAAGCAAGACTGTTTATGAGTAAATTATTTATTTGTTTTAAACCTGCAGTTTTAAATGCTTTACCTGTGTAATTTTCAGGATTTATTTCAAAAAGGCCGTGTTGATGCGTACCTACCAGAATAGACCCGTTTTTATGTTCTAAAATCGCTTGCACCGAAATAGTAGAATTATCGGTTGCTTCAACCAAAGCTATGCGTTTAAAATTATCCTGATTTCTGTCATATACATTGAGGCCGGTTTCTGTAGCTACCCAGACGTTGTTTTGACGATCTACATAGGTGGCGTGTATAAGCGAATTACTTAGACTTGTAGAATCTTGTGAGCTAAATTGATATGGTGTATAGTCTATACCGTTGTATTTATTTAATCCCAAGCCATTAGTTCCTAACCAGATAAACCCTTGTTGGTCCTGAGTAATTGTAGAAACTGCCCGTTGTGTGATGTTATTTTGAAGCTGAGTAAAATTATAGGGAGGATAGCTTTTATTTTGCGAGAAACAAATGGCGGTGGTACCAAAAAAAAGAGCTAAATAATAGAGGAGTAGTTTATTTTTCAATTTTAGAATGTCTGTTTTAATATAAAATAAAGCTGAATTAGTATCAAACTTTGATTAAACGTTAAACGAATTTTAAACCTTTATTTTATGCCTTTAATTTACAAAATCAAGATTGAATGTTAGTTCATTAAAATCATTAAAAACATCTAATTACGCCACTTTACAATTAAAAATGGTACCACTTAAATGTTTAAAATGAAGCTCAAATTATTTTAAAACACTAATTTTTTAGATGATTATAGTCAAAGATACTATTTGATCGTGAAAGTATTTTTTAAATAAATAACAGAAAATAATCAGAATAAATATTAATTTTAAGAAGAACCACTTAAACCTCCCCATTTGAATACAAATGTATTTTAAATACAAGGTATTCATTTATAGTAATTTAACGACTATACATACAGTCTATCATCGTTAAATTATAAGATTTACTATTTATAGTAATATATTATAGTGAATATTTGTTCCAATATTTTTTTGAAATACGATTTAAATCAATCTGTATTTAGTTTTACGCCAGTCAATTGATTTTCTGTTAGAAAGAAATAATTACTGTGTCGAGCTATTATATACGAGTTGATGTTATAGCTGGTTTAATGAAATTCTATTTATGTTAAGTTTAAAAAATATCGAGCAAGAACGCCTTAAATCTGTAAGATCTTACCGGTTAATACATGATTCAGCAAAGCAAGATTTTAATAAACTAGCGCGAATTGCGGCTATACTTTGTAATGTCCCGGTTGTTCTTATAAGTCTAATGGAGGAATGTGAACAGCTTTTTATATCCCATTATGGTATTGATCTGGATGCAGTACCCCGAGAAGAGACATTTTGCGAAGTCTTATTACAAGATCATTCAGAACCTTTAATTGTAACAGATGCTTTATTAGATGACCGCTTTGTTAATAATAAATATGTTACAGGCTATCCTCATATTCGGTTTTATGCTGGTTTTCCTCTAATTAATGATGAGAACCATGTTTTAGGTACTCTCTGTGTCGTTGATCACAAACCGCGTAATTTATCTAATGAACAGGTTGAAGGTTTACACTGCCTTGTAAATCAAATTCTACAAATTTTTGAACTACAGAAAAAAAGTAACGACCTTAAAATAAGCAGAAAACTTTTTAAAGAAAAGTCAGAACGTTTTGAAAATATTATAGAGGCATCTAACATAGGCACCTGGGAATGGAATTTAGAAACTGGGCATGTATACTATAATGAAAAAACGGCTGCTATCCTTGGTTATAGTCTTGATGAGTTACAACCGGCAACTAAAGACACTTTTTTAAGTAGAATGCACGAAAATGATCGGATTAATTGCGAAAAACAACTATCAGATTACTTTGATGGAGCTATAAATTATTTCACGTGCGAATATCGTATTAGACATAAAAATGGTAATTGGGTTTGGATCTTAGATAGAGGTAAAGCTGTAGCGTGGGACCAGAAAGGGCAACCTCTTTTAATGTTTGGTACACATACTGACGTTACCTTACGTAAAGTTGCATCTATGCGACTTGTAAATTCTAATAAGAGGCTTAAAATAGCTCAGAAAATTGCCAAATTGGGCTATTATGAGATAAATAAACTTAAAAACACTGCTTTTTGGTCAGATCAAATCTATGAGATTTGGGAAGTAGACAATCCCGATGAAAAATTTGATATAGATGATTTAACTGCTATGATTCATCCGGAAGATGTAATCATGGTTAAGAACAAAATTTTTGAAGAAGGTATAGATGTTAACACAACATTTGAGTTCAGAATTGTAATTAATAAGCACAAAATTAAGTGGGTACGAGGTAGTAAAATGCTGAGTACTAATGATACTAATCGCATAGAAGGTACTTTTCAAGACATAACGTCTTATAAAAAACTAGAAGTTTCTCTAGTTGAATCTGAAAGGCGATATAGTAATTTATTTCAGATGATGCCCATTCCTTCCTGGGTTTATGATCTCAATACCTTAAAAATAATCGAGGTCAATAAAGCAGCACTTAAAGACTATGGCTATAGCAGAGAAGAGTTTTTGAATTTAACTTTAAAAGATTTACGTCCTGTTGAAGAGATTAATAAATTGATGGAAGTTATAGCGCATACAAAGAATAATGTGAAATCTTATAAAATAGGAGGCTATTTACACAAACGAAAAAACGGCAGCATATTTAATGTAGAAGTACATAGCAATAGATTGTACAGAGATAATGCACTGTATCGCGTGGTAATGGCGGTAAATATTTCTGAAACTCAAAAGTATATCGAAGAGATTGAGAATCAAAATTCAACCTTACAGGAAATTGCAAGAATACAATCACACGTTGTACGGGCTCCTTTAGCTAAAATAATGGGAATTGTCGAGCTTGTTAATGCAAATGTGAATTTAACAGCAGAAGAAAACCGAATATTTTTAAATGAAATATTAAACTCTGCAACAGAGTTTGATCAAATTGTTAGATCAATAGCAGATAATATTGCTCAATTAAAAAATAATTAAAAGAACTCTTCATGAAGTTTGAGATTTTTGCAATTGATGATGATAAAACCATTTGTTTACTTCACAAATATGTTATAAATCTGGTTTATAAGCAGGAACCTGCTATTTATCTCGATGCCAGAAACGCTTTAGAATTTTTTGCTAAACAAACATCAGATTTCAAAGCGCTAATTTTTCTTGACATCAATATGCCGGTAATGAGTGGTTGGGCTTTTTTAAAAGAACTTGAGAAGTTTGATTATAAGGAGCGGTTTTCTGTGGTAATAGTTACATCTTCAGTAGATATTTTTGATAAAAAGAGGGCTGATAAATTCGCCTGTGTAAAAGGTTACATCGAAAAACCATTAACTAAGGTTAAATTAACTTCGCTAAAAGCCAACACAGATTTCATATAAAATTAAGTAAAAATTATAGGAAAGAATTAAGAAGATTGTAATGCTAATCGTGTAACTTTTAGGGAGTTTAAATGAGATAGTTATCGCTAGACGTTTAAATTTTTAGCCTTACTAATAATTCTAAAATTACCATTATGAGCAAAGATGATAAGGAAACTAAGAATGATAAAAAAGAGAAAAAAAGTAATATTGATAAAGGCCCTTTAAAGGATAAGCATGTCAATCAATATGGCAACCAAGATGATAATAAAGATAAGAAACGTGGCGCTTAATAATTATAAGCGATAAAAAAGAAGGCTGCCATTTGGCAGCCTTTTTTTATTATGTATATACTATACCGGTATGCTGGCGGCAACCTCCATACGATCCCAGTTTCTATGATGTGCAATGGCTTTTATAAAATCTTCAGGTTTAGCATTTACAAAAACAGCTTTATCATCTTTATATTCTTTAATGTAACTGTTTTTAATAAGCTCTTCACCTTCATTACAAACTGCAATGGCTTTACAATGTTTAAAAGCTTCACTAATAAACTTACCGTATTTTCCGGTTTTTAAAATCGTTTCTAAAGACTTTTTACCACCTGGTACAAATATTGCATCAAAAAGTACACTTTCTGTAGTCATTATAGCGGCAGCAACATCGTGTTCCATTTGTTCATCGCATTTAATTTTTCCGCCGTGTGGCGCAATAATTTTAACCATAGCACCACCTTTTTCTAAAGCATCTTTATAGGGTTTAAAATCTTTCATAGAAAAACCATCTGCCGCTAAAACAGCAATCTGTCTTGTAGCGATACTATCAAATTTTGTATTTGCCTGACTTAGGGCCTTATCTTCTTTTAAATATTCTTTTTTTGCTTTTGGCTGAAAGTTTTCAACTTCTGCATCTGCACCAATAGCCTGATTGATAGGTTGCTCAATTTTCTTAGGAATTTCTAACCCTAATCCATCAGCTACTTTTTTCGCTAAATCAGAATCTATTTGATTAATTAACCACAGCATACGTTCTTTTATATACTGGTGTTCACATTTACCCAATTCAAAAGTATAGGCATCAGCAACGTGTTCTTTTTCCCAGGTTGCTAAACTTCTATAAAATAAAGCCGGTTGAGAAAAATGGTCACTAAAACTTTCACTACGCGAGCGTATTTTACGAGCATCTATACGCTCTTCATACGAGGTAAAACCGCCATCTGCCATTTTTGCAAGATGCGGGCAACCCATTGTTAATGAATTTGGAAAATATGCGGTTTGACCTTTTGGTATTTCTGTTTGCATATGCCCGTCACGCTGGTTGTTGTGAGAAGGTACAATAGGTCTGTTAATAGGAATTTGATGAAAATTAGGACTTCCTAAACGAGAAAGTTGGGTATCTCTGTAAGAGAATAAGCGACCTTGCAAAAGCGGATCGTTAGTAAAATCTATACCCGGAACAATATGACCCGGTAGAAATGCAACCTGCTCTGTTTCTGCAAAGAAGTTATCAGGGTTTTTATTGAGTGTCATTTTACCAATGATCTCAACAGGCACCATATCTTCAGGAATTAACTTGGTAGGATCTAATAAGTCAAAATCATATTTATGTTCATCTTCTTCAGGAACAACCTGTATACCAAATTCCCACTCTGGGAAATGACCTGCTTCAATAGCATCCCATAAATCTCTTCGGTGAAAATCTGCATCTGCACCATTAATTTTAACCGCCTCATCCCAGGTTACCGAATGTACTCCCAAAACCGGTTTCCAATGGAATTTTACAAAATGCGATTTACCTTCTTTATTAATAAATCTGAACGTATGTATTCCAAAACCTTCCATCATACGTAAACTACGTGGTATAGCGCGGTCGCTCATCACCCAGATATGGTTGTGAAGAGTTTCTGTAGCGTGCGATACAAAATCATAAAACGTGTCGTGAGCAGAAGCCGCCTGTGGTATTTCTTTATTAGGTTCTGGTTTTACAGAATGTATTAAATCAGGGAATTTCATCGCATCCTGTATAAAAAATATAGGCATATTATTACCTACGAGATCCCAGGTTCCTTCTTCGTTGTAAAATTTAACTGCAAAGCCACGTACGTCGCGTGCAAGGTCAGGAGAACCTTTTGAACCTGCAACGGTAGAAAAACGAACAAATACAGGTGTCTTTCTTTTTGTATCTGTAAACAGTCCTGCTTTAGTATAATTTTCGATACTCTTATACAATTCGAAGTAACCGTGAGCAGCGCTACCTCGTGCGTGAACTATACGCTCTGGAATGCGCTCGTGATCAAAACTGGTTATTTTCTCACGTAACAGAAAATCTTCAAGCAATGTAGCTCCGCGTTCGCCTGCTTTTAATGAATTATTGGTGTCATTTACTTTTAAACCTTGGTTGGTTGTTAGGGTTGTACCCTTCATTTCTTTGGTATGCTCAGCAAGTTGATCGATTTTTTTAGAAGTACCTTGTTCTTCTTTTGGTTGTTTGGCCATGATGAAAATATTAGGTTAGTTTAGAAACTTAAAGTTACTATGTAAGCCCAATAATAATTCAAAGGAAAGGTTAAAGTATATCTTAAGATAAATTAAAATAATCTTAAATTATATTTAAAGGATGTTTTAGCTTTAAAGGTTAGTTGAGGAATAGTAATCTATTTTATTCAAAATTTATAAATAAACATAGATTTTTCACATAAAATAATTGATTATAATTCACTTTGGCTTAATTAAGAAAAATAAGCTGACTTCAGTTGTATTATTTTAAATAATATTAAAATAGTGTATTTATACAATAGAGTGCTGTATAACAAAATACCAGGTGTGCACCTAAAAGATTTAAATAGTACCAACTTAATTTAAGTTCTTTCGGCTTAAAACATATTTTAAATAAAATATGCCACATCAAAATACCTAGAAAGCCTTCTAAGACACCTATTATAAAACCATTAATGAGGAAACCTTCTGAGAGTAATTTTAAAATAAATAGTTGGAGGTACAAGAAGCCTATACCGGTGAAGTAGTGTAATACCCATCCTAATGGTCTAAATGCCATTTTAGATTTAAATAAAACAACATTCAGCCAATAGGGTTCAATAAGATTTTTTTTGACCAATAGCGTTACCAAATAACTAAATGCGGTCATCGTGATTGTACTGATTAAGGCAATTTTCAAAACACTAATTATATGCATAATGATTGGTTTTAATAAATCAACTTTAATGTTAAAAGTTATACGGCAGGCACTAATGTACTAGTGTTTATTCTTCTTTAAAATCATCAACCGTAAAATGCTCCTTATTTTCAGAAATAGATAGGTTTTTTGCCCGTTCAAAGAGATGCGCTTCTGTTTCAAAAAAGTGCATCATATATCCCGCAGTATTTACAAATGTTATGGTGTCACCTATCTCTGGTAACTGTGGTAATTCTATTTTACGTTTTAAAAGAACATCACGCTCCAGACAATAAGCTCCTGTAAAATAAACAGCAACAGGCTTTGCATTAGAATCGGGGTTTTTAAAAGTAGCAAAAGGATCTAAAAGAAAATCTGCACTCGAACTTTTTAATTGAGACATATTCATCTCTAGACCTATCAAGTGATTTCCACGTGCGTCTATCTTACGATGCGCTACACGAGCCGAGGTTATACCTACCTGATTGAGTAAGCTTCTGCCAGGTTCTAAACGCAATTCTATGTCTAGTGTTTCCAGGCGTTGATAAACAGTTTTGTTCTCGGCATTTGCTACATCAAGAATTTCTTTTAAAAAGCTCGCTTTTGAGTTTTCATTATAATACGGATATGTTGCTAATTGTCCTTCTATAACTCCATTTCTATTTGTAAAACCAAGTCCGTCATTATTGTAGGTAATTGCATCCCTTTTTTCTAAAACAGCCTCCTTAAGTTCTTCTTTAAAGGCATTCCATTCATTTTGATGTTTTAGGTAATTCATTAAAATACCACCACCTATATCAATAAATGAAAGTGGAAAATGATTTTTTAATAATGCTACTAAATCGAGGGTCTGGTGCAATGCTTCTCCACGTTGTGCCGTGCTGTACCCATCTAAATGAAAGTGAAAACCGGCAATTTTAAAAAGGTGTTTATCATCTTCATTAAAATATGATACCATTAAATCGTTAACCTGATCTATGTCAAACCCAAACCTACTCATTAATTTCTTGCCTTCATATTCAAATCCCGAAATACGGATTCCTATTAGGGCCTGTATATTTAATTTTTCAGCAATTTGTGCGACTTGATCGAGCTCGTCTTTATTGTCAATAACTAAAAGAACCTGATTTTTAATAGCTACCTCTAAAAGTTTTGTATTTTTTATAGCCGCAGTTGAAATTAACTTGGTAGGATCTACATTAAGTTCTAAACACTGTTGCAATTCTTGCAAACTGGCAGTATCTATACCAATTCCGTTCTCGACAGCAGCTTGTATAAGATTCTGAAATTTATTTGCCTTACGCGCAAAAAAGATTCTGCTTTTAAATTTATAGGTGCTTAAAATATCCTGATACTCCTTAATATTAGCGCCAAAAGAAGGTAAATCGTGAATATTTATAGGCGAATTATACGTTTCAAATAACGATTCCTGAAGGTTAAAATCATTAATAATTTTAAACATCCATTCTGAAGTTACAGGCTCTAATTTTGGTAAGCTATTTTTCATTTTATAAAGTTATGCAGTTGTTTGATTTTGTAAGTTGTGCAACTGTATTTTTTGCCCATTGCGTGGCTGTATCATTATGTTTTCGTGAAAGTGTGTCGTTATCAAAAAGCGTTTCTTCTGTGGGCGTACCGTAAAGTACAATCGATTTTATTGCTGCTCCTGAAGAATCTATGGGATGCCCTTCCTGAGTGCATTTGAGTTCGTTATAAATCTCAGATTTTTTCTCAAAAGAGAATAAATTTGTAGAAGTGTTTGAATTAAATACTACTGAAGAATTACTGGAAAATCCTCGCGGAAGTCTGGCATCTACCAAATACTGAATATCTATTTTTTTATTTGGAATAGAGAGGGTTACATTTTTAGTTATTCGGTCAACAGATGGACTTTGCGAGAACGAAAAATCTAAAATACCAGCATCTGCGAGCGCAATCATTTTAGCAATATTTGTAACAGGTGGGCCGTAAGAAACCCGATTAAACAAGCCAAAATAGGTTTGCTGAAACGCAGTCTTAGAAGCTTTCGTAAGCCTGTTTCTAATGTATAAATAATTAAAATCTTCAGACAGAAAACGCCACGAAGCAGCTGCGGCAACAAACGGACTATTTTCTTTTTGGTTTTCGCGTATCCAAAATTCCCAATAATTTTTTGCCGCTAGATGTTGCCCTTTATTTGAATTTAATTGAGGATATAATAACGCTTCCGCAGTAAACTTGTCTAGTTCAGGATACAAATTGTGAAAATCTTCTATGATCTGTTCTAATTGAGCGTACTTTATAGCTGCATCAAACTTAAAATTATTTAATTCAAAAAAACTGTGGTAAAAAGCAGCTACAATATCCTGTTTTATTATTGGTAGAACTTCAGATTCAAAATCAAACTGGTGGTTATTTGATTTGCTCTTTTCAACAAATTCCTTTAGATAGAAACTGGTTTGTTTAAGCCTGGTTGTTTGTTCTCCACGCGGTATTATAGGTACGCCAGATCGAGAAAAAGGAAAAATAGTTTTGGGTTCAAGGCCGCTTTTAAAATAGGTTAGTTGGTTTGCGTTAGTTTGTTTAAAATACCCTGAACGTCCTTCGGTAAGACCTAAAATGGTATCAATCGCAGTAAGCCCTATCCCTTTTAAAGCCACAGTAGATTGCGACTGAATATGCTTTAATTTTTCGGCAAAAGGGTACACAAACGGTATTGTAAATTCATCTGCTTTTGCGCTTTGTAATTTACTCGAAATCGCAGGAGAATGCCCTGTCGTAATAAGGAGAGCGTCAAGTAGAATATTGTTTAAAGGAGTGCCATTTGTATGCAGCAAAAACCTAGAATCTTTTTCCTCAATATTCTCAACTTTCGTAATGTGCTTTTTTATGGTAATTCGAGAATCAGATAATCTACAAAGTTCATCAAAGAAATAGTTTAGATATAAACCCACTTCTTTTCGCGGTGCAATTTGTGTATTTTCAAACGCTTCAGAATTGCCAGTTTGTTTAGAGCGCCATTCGGTAAAAGTACAAATAGGTAAAATAGGAGCGGGGTTTGTAAAAGGTTTCAGTGAAATATATTGATTAGGATAATTCATCAATAAATAATCTGGTTGCTCTACATCATAAACCCAGCCCGTGGCAAATGCCTCAGATTCATTAAATAGATGAATGGTTATCTGAGGAATTTCGGGCTGTTCGTGTAAAGTCGCGATAAGCCGCTCAAACCCGTAAAAACCTTTTGGACCAAAACCTACAATACCTATATTAAAATTAGAGTGAGCCATTAGCCGAGTTTTTTAGCAACCCACTCTTCATTATAAATTGTATCTACATAGCGTTCCCCACGATCACATAATATCAATACGCATTTGCTGTTTTTTGGAAGGCTAGGCACTAATTTTAAAAATGCAGATGTTACTGCTCCAGAAGAACCGCCTGCCATAATACTTTCGGTTTCCAATAATTTTTTACAACCTGTTACGCATTCCATATCTGAAATGTGAAACACATCATCAACAAGATTTTTATCTAAAAATTGAGAGGGTAGTCCTGCTCCGTGCCCTGGTATATAACGCTCTTTTGGCTTAGTACCAAAAATCACGCTGCCCTGAGCATCAACCGCGATGAGTTTTGTTGGAAGGTTTTTCTCTTTAATATAAGCAGCACAACCCATTAAGGTACCGCAGGTGCTTGTTGCAGAAAACACATAATCTGCATCAGGTAAAGTATGTGCAATCTCAGACATTGTCTGAAAGTGAGCCTTTGGGTTTGCTTTATTTCCGTATTGATTTGTCCATACAGAATCTTTAATTTCTATTAAAAGCTCTTGTACGCGATTTAAACGAGCTCCTAAATATCCACCATCGGCAGAGGGTTTTTCAACAATATCAACTTTTACACCATAGGCTTTTAATATTTTTAGGGTGTGTCCGTTTGCTTTAGGATCTACCACAATAACCAGCGGAATATTGTAATAACCACAAACCTGAGCCAGCCCTATGGCCATATTACCGCTGCTACTTTCAATAAGCGTCGTGCTAGGGGTTATATCACCTTTTTTAATCCCTTCTTCTATAATACTTAAAGAAGTACGATCTTTTATACTACCGCCGGGATTTGCCATTTCTAACTTTCCGTAAACATCAACTCCTGTGAGAGTAGATAGTTGTTTTAAATGAACTAAAGGCGTATTACCTACAGTTTCTAATATAGAATCAAATTGATGACTTATAGGTTTAGGAGAAGTGATCGTCGCATTCATAATGGTTGAGAATAGTGGTTTATAAATACTAATTGATTAAGTTTTAAATCAAATCTATATGATTATCAATTTTGGTTTATTTACTATAACAATATTTAACAGCCACTAGTTAAATATTTTAAAAATTTGTGGAGAAATACGCCTTACTCATTTTCATTATTTTAATTTGACAAAAAACTAACCAATAAAAAAACATTCAACCTATGGAAACCTGGACATTTGCTTCAGCATCAATACTTATTAAAGTCATTATCTCACTGCTGGTAATTTTTTCAATCATAATTTTAATAACAAGAATTAGTGGACTTAGAACCTTTGCCAAAATGTCTAGCTTTGATTTTGCGTCAACTATCGCAATAGGTTCTATTCTGGCAACTGTGGTTATGAATACGAACCAGTCACTCTTAAAAGGTGCAATTGCCTTAGGTGGAATAATTCTCTTTCAAACCTTTTTCTCTTTTGTAATTCGAAAGTCAAAAGTGATGAATAAGCTATTGACTAATGCCCCTATGATGCTTATGTATGAAGGGAAAATACTGTATGAGAATTTAAATAAAACCAATGTAGGAGAAGATGATCTTATTGCAAAATTACGCGAATCAAATGCCTTACAGTTGTCTGAAGTGCGTGCCGTAATTTTAGAATCTACCGGCGATATGTCTGTATTGCACAGCTCAGAGAAGTCGACATTAGATAAGAAGATTTTGCAGGGAGTCGTAGGTATTCCCGAATACGCCAAAATCTAATCATTTTTGAAAGTACTTTTCAAAAAAAAACCTGACTCGTTTGAGTCAGGTTTTTTTTTATTTTTTAGCTGCAAGTTCGGCGATTTTAATAATCACCTCGGTAGCTTTAATCATACTCTCTACCGGTACATACTCAAACCTGCCATGGAAGTTATGTCCCCCGGCAAATATGTTAGGACAGGGAAGCCCCATAAATGAAAGTTGAGAACCATCTGTACCACCACGTATTGGCTTAATAATAGGTTTTACATTTACAGCACGCATTGCTTTTTCTGCAAGTTCTACAATGTGCATTACCGGTTCAATCTTTTCACGCATATTAAAGTATTGGTCTTTAATTTCTAATGTGATCAATTCAAGTTCATATTGACTATTAATCTCATTAGCTAGATTACTTAGTACTTCTTTACGGGCTTCAAAATGGCCACGATCATGATCTCTAATAATATATTCAAGAACGGTTTGCTCAACATCCCCTTTGATTCCGTTTAGATGAAAAAATCCTTCACGGTCTGAAGTATGTTCTGGTGTTTCTAATCTGGGAAGCGAATTGATAAAATCCTGAGCAATATAAATGCTGTTTATCATTTTACCTTTTGCATAGCCGGGATGTACACTTTTTCCGTTTATAAAAACTTTTACACCTGCTGCGTTAAAATTTTCAAACTCCAATTCACCTATCTGGCTACCATCCATCGTATAGGCCCAGTCAGCACCAAATTTTGCAACGTCAAACTTATGCGCACCGCGACCTATCTCTTCATCTGGCGTAAAACCTACACGTATTGTTCCGTGTTCAATTTCAGGATGATTTTTAAGGTATTGCACAGCCTCCATTATTTCAGTAATACCCGCTTTATCATCTGCACCAAGCAGGGTAGTACCGTCTGTTGTAATCAATGTTTGACCTTCATATTGTAAAAGGTCATCAAAATCATCTGGAGACAAAATAATGTCTAATTCTGCATTGAGTACAATATCTTTCCCGTCATATTTTTCAATAATTTGTGGCTTAACATTTGTACCCGAGAAGTCTGGAGTGGTATCATAATGTGAAATAAAACCTATGGTAGGATCTTCTGCGGTGGTTGTTGCAGGTAACGTAGCCATAATATAACCATAGTCATCTATAGATACGTCAGTAAGGCCCATCTCTAAAAGTTCCTGGTGCAGTTTGTTTGCCAGGTCCCATTGTTTTGAAGTACTTGGTGTGGTTATACTGTTTTCATCGCTTTGTGTGTCTATAGTGACGTAGCTCGTAAAACGTTTAATAAGGTTGTCTTTGTGTAACATTTTTTGACAATAATTTTAAAATTGAATTGGTTGAAGGCTCTATTTTTATTAATTATAAATAGTAATGTTATAAATAATACGCCTATTTATTTAGGGTCCTACTAAACTCTTTGTAAAATTAGCACTATACTTAAACAATACACCGTCACTTATATATTTTGTTTAGGAAGTTAGCTAACAAAATAGAGTTTAAACATACACAAGACTTAATGCATTTAAGACTTCTAATTTTAGAAGAAACCTCTTGAGAGAGGTTTTTTATGTTCAGTTTTCTTTTTGATTTCCCATTAGCGAGTGTATTTTTGGGCGCACTTACTATCACGCTATGTACAAATCTTTTATACGACCGTTACTTTTTAAATTTGATCCTGAAGCGGTACACCATTTCAGTTTTAAAAGTATTCGATTATTGAGTAGGTTAGGAATAACAAAACTGCTGAGACCCATTTTTAATATCGAAGATAAGCGGTTAGAGCGTGAAGTTTTTGGTCTTAAATTTAAAAATCCGGTAGGACTTGCCGCGGGTTTTGATAAAGATGCGAAGTTGTATAAAGAGCTGTCAGATTTTGGTTTTGGTTTTATTGAAATAGGTACACTAACTCCAAAACCCCAACCCGGAAATCCAAAAAAGCGCTTATTCCGTCTAAAAGAAGATGAGGCGATTATTAACCGAATGGGGTTTAATAATGGCGGTGTTGAAGATGCTGTCAAAAGATTGAAGAAAAATAAAAGTGTTTTAATAGGAGGGAATATTGGTAAAAATAAAGTTACTCCTAATGAAGATGCCTATAGTGATTATCAGATTTGTTTTGAAGCTCTTTTTGACTACGTAGATTATTTTGTGGTAAATGTAAGTTCGCCAAATACGCCTAATTTAAGAGCACTGCAGGATAAAGAACCTCTTACTCAATTACTTTCTGGCCTGCAAGATTTGAATTCTAAGAAAAATAAACCTAAACCTATATTACTTAAATTAGCTCCAGATCTTACTAATGATCAATTACTAGATATAATTGATATCGTAAATATTACGCATATAGCGGGTGTAATCGCAACAAATACAACTATTAGCAGAGCAGGTTTAACTTCAGCAAATAAAGCAGAACAAGGCGGTCTTAGCGGTAAACCTTTGCGTGATCGTTCTACTGAAGTTATTCGGTTTTTAGCTCAGGAAAGTAAAAATGCTTTTCCAATAATAGGAGTTGGAGGTATTCACAGTGCAGCAGATGCCATTGAAAAATTAGAAGCAGGCGCGTCTTTAATTCAGCTTTATACCGGTTTTATATATGAAGGACCGCAGGTCATAAAAAGCATAAATAAAGAAATTTTAAGAAGAGGATTGTAGTTTGATTAAAAAAACTACTTAAATTACATTAGATTACCTCAAATCTAATTTTTTACAATGTCAAACGTAAGCTACTTTACAATAAAGATGCAGTACATTTCTGTGCTATGTAGTTGTATTTCGTTTTTTGCGGTATCTCAGGCTTTTGCTCAAAGTAAAAAAATAGACTCCCTTTCTCAACTTTTAAAAGAAGCAAAGTCAGATACCGTTCGCAGTGATATAAATGAGCAAATAGCCTATCAATATTTATATTACAAGCCAGATTCTACCCTGATTTATGTGAATAAGGCTCTTCAACTTGCAGAAAAAAACAAGTGGTTATCAGGAATTGCAAAAGCACATAACAGAAGAGGTACATATTATGTTGTTACTTCACAATATACAGAGGCCATATTAGAATTTCAGAAAGCACTGCAGTTTTATCAAAAAACCGGTGATATCTCTGGTTTAAGTTTAACATATGGAAACCTTGCATCTCTAGATTTTTACTTAAAAGATTTTGATGCAGCACTTGAAAATTTTCATTTGTCTATAAAACTTTTAGACACCGTAAATCAATTTGATCAGTACACTAAAGAGACACTTAATTTAAGTGCTGCACACAGAGAAAAAAAGAATCTGGATAGCGCAGTGTACTATGCCAGGCGAGGTATTCAATTTTCAAAAAAACTTTCTGACAAGCGTTTTCTATCGGTAGCTCATTTTAATATGGGAACTGCTCAATATCTTATTAATAATCCTGAAGAGGCTCTTATAAATTTAAATGCTTCACTAAATCAAGAAAACATTCCGCTGCAATTTAAACTATTGGCAAAATGTTACAGGGCTAAAGTATATTTAGATTTAAATCAACCTGCAAGATCTGAAAATGAAATAGCCGGTCTTGAAGAACAAATTATATCACTTAATGATCACTATTTAACGCTAATTTATTTTGAAACGAAACAGGCTATCTACGAGATTTTGAATCAAGATGGTAACGCTTTAGAGTATTCAAAAAAATATATAGAACTTAATAAAGAGGTACACAATAGAGAACAGTCTAATATTTTTCAGAATATAAAAGCAAAATATGCACAGGAAGAACGTGTGTTTGAAAATGAATTGTTGCGTAATGAATCTGAGATTCAGGCATTGCAGATAGAACGACAAAAGTATACCATCTATGCAGTAATTATAATAGCTGGTCTTTTATTAATACTCATATTTATATTATACCGCCTTTATAAATTTAAGTCTGAAAACAATCAGATTCTCAAGGAAAAACAAGAAGTGTTGAATGCGAGTAATCAAGATCTTGAAGCTATAAACCGTCAAAAAGACAATCTTTTTTCTATTGTAGCACACGATGTAAAAAGTCCGGTGGCAGCGATACTTAACAGCATAACTCTGCTAAATGAAGATCATAATAATTTTTCTGAACCTGAGATTCAACAACTTTATAAAGAACTAAAAAAGCAAACATCAGACTTATACTATTTGATTGAAAATGTTTTAGTCTGGGCCAAGTCCCAAATGAATGGATTTAGATTCAATTTTAAAGAATTAGTTATTAATGAATTTATTGAAGAAACTCTTGAAATTGAATCGATTTTTATCGCGAGAAAGAAAATAACGGTAGTTAATCATATTTCTAAAGATGCAGTTATATATACAGATCCTCAGGTTTTGAGAGTGTTGTTGCGTAATCTAATTAATAACGCAGTTAAGTTTACACCTGTTGCTGGGCAGATAAGATTCAGTAATTCATTTACAGAAGGTTTTTGTAATATTCACATTACCGATACCGGGCAGGGAATGACTGTAGAAATGATTAAAAAAGTGCTAATTGACCAAGAGCGACACACCTTAAAAGGAACGGCAAATGAGCCTGGTAATGGTATAGGCTTAATTTTATGTCAGGAAATTGCAGGAAAAATAGGGGGGCGTATAGAGGCTCAAAGTGTTCTGGGTGAGGGTTCCACATTTACTTTGGTTATTCCTTCAGACATTACAACTAGATAGATGGTTATACACGATTTGTATATATCGTATATTTATCCTGTTATTTAAAAAATCTCAATGAGCCGAGCGCTTAAAATAATAGAATGTCCCAGAGATGCGATGCAGGGTATAAAAGATTTTATACCTACCGCCTCTAAAGTGCAGTATTTGCAATCTTTACTACGATGTGGGTTTGATACACTAGATTTTGGGAGTTTTGTATCTCCTAAAGCAATACCGCAAATGGTAGATACAGCAGAAGTTCTAAGTAAATTAGATTTGAGCAGAACTTCTACAAAATTACTTGCAATTGTTGCTAATCTTCGTGGTGCAGAAAGCGCCGTTCAACATAGCGAAATAGATTATCTGGGTTACCCATTCAGTATTTCTGAAAACTTTCAAATGCGTAATACGCATAAGACTATAGCAGAATCTGTTAATCTGTTACAAGAAATTTTAAACCTCGCAGATACACATAATAAAAAAGTGGTAACTTATATTTCTATGGGTTTCGGAAATCCGTATGGAGACCCCTGGAATGTAGATATAGTAGGAGAGTGGACGGAAAAACTCTCTAATATGGGTGTTTCTATTTTGTCGCTATCTGATACTGTAGGGACTTCTGATGCCGAAACGATAGATTATTTATTTAGTAATCTTATACCTAAATATCCTGAGATTGAGTTTGGGGCTCATTTACATACCACGCCTACAAAATGGTTTGAAAAGGTAGATGCTGCTTATAAAGCCGGCTGTCGCAGGTTTGATGGGGCAATACAGGGTTTTGGCGGGTGCCCTATGGCTAAAGATGACTTAACGGGCAATATGCCTACAGAAAAAATGCTCTCTTATTTTACCAGTGTAAAAGAAGATTCTGGGGTGCGCCCTATGAGTTTTGAATCTGCCTATAATGAAGCTTCTAAAATATTTCTCAAATATCATTAAACGAAAAATGGCATTGTAACCAATGCCATTTTCGCTATAAAATAAATGCTTTTAAAACTTATAAGCTATTCCGGTATTTATACTAAAAGGCATTCCCGGTCTCAATCCTGATGGAACTCTTGATACAGCATACGTAGTGTCAAACAAATTATTAATGTTTCCGGAGAGAGTAACATTTTTGCTAACATAATAACGTGTAGCAAAATCAACTATAAAATTACTGGGCACTTTAAATTGTTCTGGAATTGAACCACTACCGGCTTGTGTTCTAAATGCGTCTGTATATCTTCCGCTTAAACTTATATTGAAACTTTTATGATCTAGAGACGCAGTGATATTAAATTGATTTCTTGCAATATATGGTATTTCGTCTCCGTCAGTAACATCACCATAAATAGCATCACTACTTTCAAAACTGGAGTTAAATTCACTATTCGTTAACGTGTAGGCAAAAGTTATAGGTAGTTGTAGTGAACTACCTGTATTTTGTAAAATATTATAATTCAATAAGAGTTCTAAACCATTAACGGTAACGGCTCCTGCATTAAATTGATCTAAAGTTCCGGTACCACCAGATGCTGCAAGATCGCTACCTAATAAATTACTATAGTCATTGTAGAAACCTACTATTTCACCATTAAAGCCGCCCAGAAAAAAGCGAGAACCTAACTCAAAATTTATACTCTCTTCAGGTTTCTGTCCTTCTGAACTGCCGGGAGGTGCAAAACCTTTGTGAACCCCTCCAAAGAAACTAAGGTTTTGAGCTAGTTTATAGTTTGCACCAATTCCTGGTATCCAAACATCAACTTTATTCTCACGCGTAGAAAGATCTATTCCTGTTCTAGCGGTATCATTTGTACCGTAATCTTTTCGCTTTAAGGTTATATTTTCATAGCGCAATCCCGGGGTAAGCGTTAAATCACCTAAGGTTATTTTATATAATACATGCGCGGCAAGTGCATCTGCACTTGCAATACGATTAGCATCTGTTCCTTTTTCTGCAACAGTGGTACGTATCATTTCACCATTTTGAATTGCATACCGGTCTTCCCATTGAAAACGATCTTCTTCATCCTGATGAAAACGCAACCCAAGTTCTAAGGTTTGCAAATTTTTACTTCCCCATAAAAAAGTACCTATGGTTTGAATACCCTGTGCATAATATTTACGATTATTAGCCTTAACTCCAAAAGCATCATTAGGCGTATCTGTAGTTCCTAAAAGCGAGCGATATTCAGCTTCATAAGTTAAGGGATCTGCAAGTACATTGCTTATAGAAACAGTATTTTCCAGCTGTACATTATCTAATTTATACCAGTTTCTTTTAAAATTATTGCGGTAAATAGTGGTATTTAATTTAAAACCAGATTGTAGTTTTAAAAGATGATTCAATTGAAACTGGCTGTGGTCTGCATTCATTTGATCTTCTTGAGAAGCAGCATAGCGACGAAATGGATCAATATCAAAATCGGTATCTGTTAGACCTAAATAAGTCTCATTAGAAGTCTCTTCAGAATATTGAATTTTTGCTGTAATAGCTTGAAATGTTTTATTTTCAGCAGACGTGTTCCATCTAAATTTACCTACATAATCACTTTTGTCAAATCCTGTATTTCCACCACCGTCTAGTGATTTAAATCCGTCAGAATTGTAATTATAGTATTCGGTGTTCCAACCAAAGTTTTCATAGCTGTCACCCACATTTGCCTCAACTGTTCTCGTATTGTAGTTGCCAATTGTAAAACGAGCATTACCAGAAAAAGAATTTGGAATCTCTTTAGAAATCATATTAATAGCACCACCGGTCGTATAAGGCCCATATTGAATTTGACTGCTTCCTTTTAAAACTTCTACAGCCTGCATTCTACCTATTGTAGGAAAATAGTATGCAGATGAGGCACTATATGGTGCAGGAGCAATTAATACGCCGTCTTCCATTAATGTAATACGCGCACTTCGCTCTGGTGAAGTACCTCTAAGACTTATGTTTGGTCTTAGACCAAAACCGTCTTCTTCGTATATTGAAATTCCTGGTACAGCACGTAAAACTTTGTTTACATCTGTATATTCAAATTGTTCAAGATCTTGAGGAGATATATAATAAGCAGAACCGGTTCTATTTTTAACTTCAAATTTGCTACCTAGAATATTATTAGACAGTAAAATTTCTTTTAACTCCTGGCGTGTGAGGGTGTCACTTTTTTGCTCTTGTTGTGCATAAATGCCTACTGAAACAAGCATTAGTAGTAAATAGGGTAATGTTTTTTTCATAACAATTCTATTATTTCTTTTTTTTGCGCAAAAATATAAGAGACATTTATAAATAGCAAGCTTATTTAGACTTATTTAAAATTATAATATCAAAATAGGTTCAATTCTAATACTAAGAAGACTTTATATCCTGTAATTAAGATTTAAACAGTAACTTTGCACGCAATTAAATCTTAATTGCAATGACGGCACACGAAACTAAAATAGTAGGAGAAGGTCTAACTTATGATGACGTACTCTTAGTTCCCGCATATTCTGAAGTACTTCCTCGAGAAGTAAATATTCAATCTAAATTTTCTAGAAATATCACGCTCAATGTACCTATCGTTTCTGCAGCGATGGATACGGTTACCGAATCGCGTATGGCTATTGCTATTGCACGTGAAGGCGGTATTGGCGTTTTGCATAAGAATATGAGTATTGAAGAACAAGCGGTAAAAGTGCGTCGTGTAAAACGTGCTGAAAGTGGAATGATTATCGATCCCGTAACTTTAGGTCTTGATGCTAAAGTTAAGGATGCAAAGCGTTTAATGGCAGAACATAGTATAGGGGGTATACCTATAACTGATGATGCCGGCCATTTAAAGGGAATTGTTACCAACAGAGATTTACGGTTTGAAAAAAATAATGACCGCGCGATTATTGAGGTAATGACAAGCGAAAATCTTATAACAACAGCCGAAGGTACTTCTTTAGGAGAGGCAGAAGTTATTCTTCAGGAAAAGAAGATCGAAAAGCTTCCTGTAGTAACAGATGACAATAAACTTATAGGGCTAATTACCTTTAGAGATATTACAAAACTTACTCAAAAGCCTATTGCTAATAAAGATACCTTCGGAAGACTTCGCGTTGCCGCCGCTGTAGGTGTAACAGGTGATGCTGTAGATCGTGTTGAAGCGTTAGTAAATGCGGGTGTCGATGCAATTGTTATTGATACAGCGCACGGTCATACACAAGGAGTTGTGCGTGTTCTTCAGCTTGTAAAAGCTAAATATCCCAATCTAGATGTTGTTGTAGGTAATATTGCAACCGCAGATGCAGCGCGTTACCTTGTCGAAGCAGGAGCAGACGCGGTTAAGGTAGGTATAGGACCGGGGTCTATTTGTACAACCCGTATTGTTGCTGGTGTAGGTTTCCCTCAGTTTAGTGCTGTTTTAGAAGTGGGAGCTGCTTTAAAAGGAACGGGTGTTCCTGTTATTGCAGATGGGGGAATACGCTATACAGGTGATATACCTAAAGCAATCGCAGCAGGTGCAGACTGTGTTATGTTAGGCTCTTTACTTGCAGGAACAAAAGAATCTCCGGGAGAAACCATAATTTACGAAGGGCGTAAGTTTAAAACATATCGCGGTATGGGTTCTGTTGAAGCAATGAAAACAGGTTCTAAAGACCGTTATTTTCAGGATGTAGAAGATGATATTAAAAAATTAGTGCCAGAGGGTATTGTAGGTCGCGTACCCTATAAAGGTGAACTTTACGAGAGTGTTCACCAGTTTATAGGTGGCTTAAGAGCCGGTATGGGATACTGTGGAGCAAAAGATATTGCAACACTTAAAGAAAATGGTCGTTTTGTTAAGATTACCGCAAGCGGAATTAATGAAAGTCATCCCCACGATGTTACGATAACTAAAGAATCTCCTAACTACAGTAGATAATTAAGTTTTGTACGCTATCAAGCATAAAAAAAAGGGAGCAATTTGCTCCCTTTTTTATACTTCTATTTTAGAGATAATTACTCTGTTTTTAAAGTAACACCTAATTTTTTTGCAACAGCCTCTGTAAGATCTAATGCCGGGTCAAAGTAAGCAACTCCTGCATTTAGCGTTAATACCTGCGAGTATTGCTGTTCTTTAGCAACAGCATCTAAAGCCTGTCCTACTTTCTGATACAAAGGTTGCATTAACTCGTTTTGTTTTATTTGTATAAGACCTTGAGAGTTTTGACGGAAACGTTGAATATCTTGCTCCATACTTACAATCTCTTCTTGCTTGGTTTTTTTATCTTCTTCAGTAGCGGTAGCTTCAGCATTCTGATATGCAGTAACTGATGTTTGATATTTAGACACCAGGTCTTTAAACTGTTTGTCAAGATCTGCACCGTAAGTTTCTAAATCTTTCTGAACCTGTGTGATTTCATTTAAACTTGCGATTACAAGGTCGCTATCTATAGTACCTACTTTTGATTGAGCAAAAGCACTTACACTAATAAGAAACGCTGCTAAGGGGATAAATATTTTTTTCATTCTTTTAATTTTGAGCCTCTTATGAGGAAATAGTTATATTAATAATTGATTTTTTTAAAAATTTTACGGACAAAGATAAAAAAGCGGGTGAGCTAAAAAAGTTTTTTATTAGTTAATCAACAAATTCACCGCGGTGTGGTTTTAAAGAATCTCTTACAGGTAACATTTCAGACTTATATACGATTATATATGCTATACTGTACGATTTGCTTAATACTTCAACACCTGTGGTGTGTTCCTTTAAATTACTTGAAGCACTATAATCATTAAGATGTATTACGTGATGTTCTGCAATTTTTTGAGAGTCTGGTCCTCTAAAATCCCAAATTAGTTTAATTTTTCTATCCATTTAATTTGATATTTCAATTCTCGTGCCAAAATAGTTGTCTACACATTTTTAGATTCGGCAAACTTTTTAAAGTCACGCATATATTTTAGCGATTGTTTTTTGAATGTTCCCGGTACTAGTAGTCCTAACATTTTCATACCAAAGCCTTCAAATCTAAACTCGCTATCAGATTTCCAGATAGTTTTACCATCTTCAGTAGAAGTAAATGTGTTATTCTGAATATTTAAAACACCTTTTGTTTTATATTCTGCAACTAGGCTATGCGGCATATTGGTTTCAAGAATAGTCTCAGTTAGGGTCATTTTTCTATTTCCGAAGTCATATTTCAATTCAGTTTGAGTTCCTTTTTCACCAAATTTTCCTGATGTAACTCGCGCCTCGGTTAAACCCTTCTGCCATTTCTTCAAATTATCAAGACTGTCCATTTTCTTGATTGTTTCATCAAGCGGTAAATCAATGATGATTTTATGAGAATACTTCATTTTCTTTCTTTTGTTGCAAATTTAAAGTTTGAAAAGTAATGATTCTTTATTTGAGTTACTATTTGATTAAATAGAGTTCTCTACCATCTAATATTTAATGTTTAATTTTGCAGGATTTTAAAGGAGTTAACATTGAATTTAAAAGGTTTATTTTTAGTTACTGCATTTATAAATCTAAATCTTTATTTTTTTGATTAAAATTATGTCACACTTAATAAAAAGGGTCGTCTTTGTTATCGCCTGTACATTTGTACTTGTTGCTTGTGATTTATTAGAATCTAAAGCACCCGCAGGAATTCCTGTAGCACGTGTAGGAGATAGTTATTTGTATACTGAAGATATTGCAAATTTAGTCACAGCAGAGATGACACAAGAAGATAGTGCTCTGGTCGTATCAAGTTTTATCACCCGCTGGGCAACTCAAAAATTATTAATGAACGGTGCTCAACGTAATATTTTAGCTGAAGAGCAGGAGCGTTTAAATAATTTAGTAAATCAGTACCGGTCTGAGTTGTATGCACAGGCTTATAAAGATGCACTGGTAGAACGTAATTTAGATAGTACAATTACAGACGCCGAAGCAAAAAGTTTTTATAAGGAGAACAAATCTAACTTTAAGCTGAATGAAGAGCTGTTGAAGCTGCGTTATATTAAAATGGCAGATACAGACTATAATATTGAGGAAATTAAAAAGAGATTTACTCGATTTAATAAGGAGGATAAAAAATATTTAGACTCGATCTCTGTACAATTTAAGGCACAATACTTAAACGATTCTACGTGGATTAGAAGAGATAAAGTTATCGCTATTATTCCTCCGGTTTCGGTTGAAAATAGTGACCGCCTACTAAATAAAACTGAATTTTTACAGCTGCGTGATTCATTAGGATTATATTTGATCGCTGTAAAAGACAAGCTTAATCGCAATGCAGATGCGCCTTTAGAATATGTTCTGCCTACGGTTAAACAAATACTTCTAAATAGAAGGAAATTAGAATTTATTAAACAATTAGAAAAAGATATTACTAAAGATGCAATTAAAAATAAAGAATTTGAACTCTACAATTAGCCTTTATATACTGCTTCTTATTTGCACACTTTCTGGTAGTGCGTTAAGTGCACAGGAAATTATTGAAGAATTAGAAAATGCTGATACCGCTCAGGTAGAAACTAAATCTTTAACTACCGGTACTACCTTTAAAGTAGATGGGGTAGCTGCAGTGGTAGGGGAGTTTGTAATTTTAGACAGTGACATCAAGCAGGCAATAGAATCTTTAAAACAACAAAAAGTCGAGGCAGAAGGTCTTTCAGACTGTAAAGTGCTAGACAAGCTGATGGAAGATAAGTTATATGCGCATCACGCGGTTGTAGATAGCGTTTCTATTTCTGAAGATCAGGTAAGATCATTTACTCAGCAACAGATAGATTATTTCTTAAATCAATTTGGAGGTTCAGAAGAACGCCTTTTAAAGTTCTACCGAAAAGATAAAATGAGTGATCTTCAAAAAGAACTTTTTGACTTAAATAAGAATCAGGAATTGGCTAAAGCTATGCAGCAAAAAATTGTTGAAGATGTAGAAGTTACTCCAGAAGAAATACGTGATTATTATAAAGGTCTTGAGCGTGATGGTTTACCGCAGTTTGGTATTGAGTTAGAGGTTTCAAAAATTATGATTGAGCCTGAAGTACCGCAAGAAGAGAAGCAAAAAGTAATTGATGAGCTCAATGGCTACCGCAAAGATATTCTTGAAAACGGAAGTAGTTTTGCAACCAAGGCTGTTTTATGGTCTGAAGATGAGTCGAGCCGTGGTGATGGTGGTTTAATCAAAGATGTTGACCGTAAGTCGCAGTTTGTTAAAGAATTTAGAGATGTTGCTTTTAGCCTAGAAGAAGGTGAAGTGAGTAAACCTTTTGAAACTGAATTTGGTTATCATATTATAAAAGTTGAAAAAATACGAGGTCAGAAAATTGACTTAAGACATATTCTGCGTATTCCTAAAGTTACTTCAGCTTCAGAAGCTGCTGCAAAAGATAAAATTGAAAAGATTAAAAAACGTATTGAAGCAGGTGAATTAACCTTTGCTGAAGCTGCAAAAGAATTTTCTAACGAAAAAGAAACAGCAAGTGACGGAGGTATAATGATTAATCCGGTTACTCAGGATCGTATGTTTGAATTAAAAAACCTGCCACCAGATTTATATCCTAAAGTTCAGAATTTAAAAGAAGGTGAGATTTCGATAGCCTTTAACAATCCTACACGTACCGGGAAAACTCGTTATGAGATCTATACAGTTTCAGACCGCGTAGAAGAACACAAGGCAGATTTTGCATTGGATTATGTGAAAATTAAAGATTTCGCTTTACAGGCAAAACGGATAAAAGCTATTGAAAAATGGCAAAATGAGAAGATTGCAGAGACTTATATTAAACTAAACGGAGACTACAGAAACTGCGATTATAGCAGCAACTGGTTAAAAAAATAGATTTATGTCTGATGTAAAGGCGATAGATACGCTTGTTGTTCGTTTTAAAGATTTAAAAAAGGAAATAAGTAGAGTTATTATAGGTCAGGATGAAGTTGTAGAGCAAATTATAATTTCTATTTTTTCCGGAGGCCACGCATTGTTAATTGGTGTTCCGGGACTGGCAAAGACCTTAATGGTAAATACGGTCGCCCAGGCACTAGGATTAGATTTTAAACGTATTCAGTTTACTCCAGATTTAATGCCTAGTGATATTGTAGGTTCTGAAATACTTGATGAAAACCGAACTTTTAAGTTTTTAAAAGGTCCTGTTTTCTCAAATATTATTCTGGCAGATGAGATTAACAGAACACCACCTAAAACACAGGCGGCGTTACTTGAGGCCATGCAAGAAAAAGCGGTGACCGTTGCAGGTAAGCAATACGCTCTGGATGCTCCTTACTTTGTATTGGCAACTCAAAACCCGATAGAGCAAGAGGGTACATACCCCTTACCCGAAGCGCAATTAGACCGTTTTATGTTTGCAATAAATTTAGCGTATCCTACTTATGAAGAAGAAGTCGCTATCGTAAAAGCGACTACAGCAGATCATAAAGTCTCTATAAATGCGCTTTTTACTGCAGAGGATATTGTGGGTTATCAGCATTTATTACGCCGTATTCCTGTTGCAGACAATGTTATTGAATACGCTGTAAAACTGGTAGCTAAAACAAGACCTGATTCTAATGCAGCCCCACAAATTGTAAAAGATTATATAGATTGGGGAGCCGGACCTCGTGCTTCTCAAAATTTAATCCTGGCTGCAAAAACCCACGCTGCAATGCAAGGAAAGTATTCACCAGATATCGAAAATGTACAGGCTGTGGCACAGGGCATTTTAGGACACAGACTTATTAAAAATTATAAGGCCGAAGCAGAAGGGGTTACCTTAAATGCAATCATTAATTCGCTGTTGTAATATAATATAGATTCACTCTAAATAGACGAAATCAGGTAGGTATTGAAGACTTCATCCGTGTAACTACCTAATTCTTAAAATCAATCAACGATATCGTTATATATTTATCAAAATTGAAATATTTCTGATATTTATTCAATGCGGCTTAATCTGTTGAAATGCTTCTTATTTTGCTGGCTTTTTCGTATTTTTCCTTCCGCTTTCAAGCGTAATTTTTATACATATTCATTTAACTAAAATTTAGATATGGCATTTGATATTGATATGATCAAATCGGTTTACAGTAATGTAAAGGAGCGCGTAGATGCAGCTCGTGAACTTACCGGTAAGCCTTTAACATTGGCAGAAAAAATATTATACTCTCACCTTTGGGACGGTAAAACTGAGAAGGCATTTGTGCGTGGTAAAGATTACGTAGATTTTGCTCCAGATCGTATCGCTTGCCAGGATGCTACTGCTCAAATGGCATTATTGCAATTTATGCAAGCCGGAAAGAAAAATGTAGCAGTTCCTACAACAGTACATTGTGATCACCTTATACAGGCTAAACAAGGTGCAAAAAAAGATTTAAAACGTGCTAACGAAACAAGTAATGAAGTTTTTGACTTCTTAGAATCTGTTTCAAATAAATATGGTATAGGTTTCTGGAAACCAGGTGCAGGTATTATTCACCAGGTAGTTCTAGAAAATTATGCATTCCCCGGAGGTATGATGATCGGTACAGATAGTCACACGGTAAATGCCGGTGGTCTGGGTATGGTTGCTATAGGTGTAGGTGGTGCAGATGCTGTTGATGTAATGGCTGGAATGGCCTGGGAGCTTAAATTCCCAAAACTTATCGGGGTTAAATTAACCGGTGAGTTAAACGGATGGACAGCCTCTAAAGATGTTATACTTAAAGTAGCAGGTATCCTTACTGTTAAAGGTGGTACTGGTGCTATTGTAGAATATTTTGGCCCAGGTGCTAAAAACCTTTCTGCAACAGGTAAAGGTACAATTTGTAACATGGGTGCAGAGATAGGTGCTACTACTTCAACATTTGGCTATGATGATTCTATGGAGCGTTTTTTACGTGCTACAGATCGTGCTGATGTTGCTGATGCAGCTAATGAAATAAGAGAATACTTAACAGGGGATGATGAAGTTTATGCAAATCCTGAACAATATTTTGATGAAGTAATTGAAATTAATCTTTCAGAATTAAGACCACACCTTAATGGTCCTTTTACTCCAGATTTAGCTACTCCGGTAGGTGAGTTAGGAGAAAAAGCAAAGAAAAATGACTGGCCTCTTAAAGTAGATTGGGGACTTATAGGTTCTTGTACAAACTCTTCTTACGAAGATTTATCAAGAGCGGCTTCAATTGCACAACAGGCGATAGATAAAAAACTGAAACCAAAGAGTGATTTTGGTATAAACCCAGGTTCTGAGCAAATTCGTTTTACTGCAGAACGCGATGGTTTACTTCAGGTTTTTGAAAATTTAGGAGCAACAATATTTACAAATGCTTGTGGTCCTTGTATTGGTCAATGGGATCGTAGTGATCGTAAAGGCGAAGAAAAAAATACCATTGTACATTCATTTAACCGTAACTTCTCAAAACGTGCTGACGGAAATCCTAATACCCACGCATTTGTAGGTTCGCCAGAGATGGTTGCAGCTATTGCAATTTCAGGGAGATTAGATTTTGATCCTATGAATGATACGCTATTAAATGAAGATGGCGAACAGGTGAAATTAGATATTCCAGTAGGTTTAGAGCTTCCTCCAAAAGGATTTGCTGTAGATGAAAATGGATATCTTGCGCCTACTGAAGATGGCAGCTCTGTAAGTGTGAAAGTTGCAGAAGATAGCGAGCGTTTACAATTATTAGAACCTTTTACACCTATTCAGGATTCTGAATTAAAAGAGGTTAAATTACTTATCAAAGCATTTGGTAAATGTACTACAGACCACATTTCTATGGCGGGCCCTTGGTTACGCTACAGAGGTCATTTAGATAACATTTCTAATAACTGTTTAATAGGAGCAGTTAATGCGTATAATAAGAAAACAAACTTTGTGAAAAACCAACTTACTAACGAGTATGGTGGAGTACCTGATACACAAAGAGAATATAAGGCAAAAGGGATTAAAACTATTGTTGTGGGTGATCACAACTACGGTGAAGGCTCTTCTCGTGAGCACGCAGCTATGGAGCCCCGCTTCTTAGGTGTTGCAGCTGTATTAGTTAAATCTTTTGCTCGTATTCACGAGACAAACCTTAAGAAACAAGGTATGTTAGGTTTAACATTTGCTAATGAAAGTGATTATGATTTAATACAGGAAGATGATACATTTAGCTTTGTTGATATCGAGTCATTTGCACCAGACAAGCCTTTAACTATTGAAGTTACTCACGCAGATGGAAGCAAAGATACAATTATTGCAAACCACACGTACAATGATGCTCAAATAGCCTGGTATCGTGAGGGTTCTGCACTTAATCTTATTAAAAAGCAAAACGCTTAATCATTTTATTAAATATTTATTAAAACCAAACCGCTTTATGGCGGTTTGGTTTTTTTATTGAAATTTTTGTACGCTATTTGCGTTACCATAAAAACAACTTAAAACATAAACATAGATATGAAAAAAATTAAATTTCTAGGACTATTAACCGCAGCAGCATTATTAGCTTCATGTTCAGGTGATGATGATTCAGTACAACGATCAGACATCACTATAACATCGCTTACAGGCCTTGAAAGATTAGGAACAAACGCAGAATATCAGGCTTGGATTACAGTAGATGGTCAGGATATTTCTTTAGGAAGATTCACAGATGTTAATGTGCCTAAAAGTTTTTCTGCTCCCACATCTCAAATAACTTCTGCCACAAAATTTAAAATTAGTGTAGAAAAAAGTACTGGAGATAGTCCTGAAATAAGTAATTCGATTATTCTGAGCGGAACCTTTGGAGGTAATTCTGCTTCTTTAAATTCTAAAGAAGGAATAGGTGATTTCGTAGGTTCTTCAGGTGTATTTACGTTACAAACCCCAACAGATAGCAATGCAAATAATGAGCAGAGTGGAGTTTACTTTTTTAATGCGACTAATGGGACTGCAGGTTTAAATCTACCTACTTTACCAGCGGGCTGGAAATATGAAGGTTGGGTTACTGTGCCTAATGCTTCTGGAGAAATGAAAAATTTATCTACCGGTAAATTTACAAGAACTAATACTACTGATGAAACTTCACGTTTTGGAGGACCATTGGCAGATCCTAATTTTCCCGGAGAAGATTTTCTAGATACGGGTCTTTTAGCATTAGCTTATAATATTAATGTTGAACCAAACTTAATATCTAAAAGAGTTTTTATATCAATTGAACCAGCTGATGATAATGATTTAAATACTCCATTTTTCTTACAACCTTTAAGTGGTACGGCAAATAATGGGGTTAGACCAAATATTAATACAATGGGATTAAATACAGGATCTTTGCCCGAGGGTAGAGTTGTATATTAATCTATAAATGCATTTTAATAGAATAAAAAAACCGGTCATAGACCGGTTTTTTTATTTGAAATAACTCGTATAAATATAATTATACGATTTTACTTATTTTCTCTATAAGCTTACTCATATCACTCTGTAGTTTATCTACCTGGCTTTCTAAATGTTGTACACGTTTGTTAGCGTCCATATCAATTACATTTAGTGAGCTTGTTATTTTACCACGCACAACCAGTATTTCAAGAATATTGCTTAGCTCGTAGCTTATACTTTCATACTTACTATTATCACTTATTAAAATTACAGCGTCGTTAGCTAGATCTTTTTTAATACGTTTGGTAAGTACAGATTTTGCCGTTACAATAACTGCAACAGAGCCATCAAGAATTTCAGTTAAATCATCTGCATGCTGTGTGATTAGAATGTCACCGTGCATTAAGGTAGGCATCATACTGTCGCCTTCAACTTCAAAGAGCTTTTGTCCTTCAGCAGGTTCATAACCTGGTAGCTTAAACATGTCTAGCGTAGACATCCATTGCTCATTATCTCTATTTTCAATAAAACCAGCGCGAGCTTCTACGTTAATGAGTGGAACAAAACCGTTAGAAGAACTCATCATAATAGAATTATGAGATCCTTTTAATATACGATCTGTAGGGACACTGTAAAGTTTACTAAGAGTTAGAAGATGTTCTGTAGTTATTGAGTTTTGCCCGTTTTCAATTAAAGAATAGGCTCCTTGCGTAATACCAAGCTCAGTAGCTACTTTTTTTTGTGATAAAGCAGAACGTTCTCTTAGTAGTTTTAGTTGTTTAGATATAGACATTTTATTAAGGTTTAGGGAACTTAAATTAAATAGATACTGTAAAGATATGATTTATATCCTTTGTATTGTTTTTAGTTATATTTTTAGTGATATATTGATTTTTAACGTCTAAAAACCAATATTATATAATTTTATTCTTTTAAATAGGAATTATCCTAATAATATTGCAAAAAAGTATAATGAATTTTCAGATTTAATTTTATGAAAAGAATTGGTTTTAACGATAATTACTTAATTTTCATCTGCTTATAAACTTAAGTATTAAGATTCTTCCTAAGAACATAAATACAACGATCTACACATAAGTATTCAATTACTCCTTAATTTATAAAGTTTTATAACATGTCTATTTTATCTCAAATTTGAATATAAATTGAAGTAGTCAAAATAGATAGAAATACTATTTTTGCCTATGCAAAATAACGTACTCATTTTAGATTTCGGTTCGCAGTATACACAACTTATTGCTAGACGCATACGTGAACTCAATATTTTCTGCGAAATCAAACCTTTCAATAAATTACCGGAAGACTTGAGCAGCTACAAGGCTGTCATACTATCTGGCTCACCATCTTCAGTTAGGGCAGCAGATGCGCCTCACCCTGATTTGACTAATATTCGCGGTAAAAAACCACTTCTTGGGGTTTGTTACGGTGCTCAATATCTCGCACATTTTCATGGTGGAGAAGTGGGGCAGTCAAATACACGTGAATACGGCCGGGCTAATCTTTCTATGATTAAAGAGGATGAAGCTTTTTTTGAAGGTGTTACAATAGGTAGCCAGGTTTGGATGAGCCACAGTGATACTATAAAACGTTTGCCCGAAGGAGCTGTTTTATTAGCAAGTACGCACGATGTTGAGAACGCCGCATATAAGTTAAAAGATGAGGATACTTACGCCATTCAATTTCACCCGGAGGTTTATCACTCTACAGACGGAAAACAAATTTTAGAAAATTTTCTCGTAAATATCGCTCAGGTTGAGCAAAGCTGGACACCAGATAGTTTTGTAGAAAGTACTGTCGAACAACTTCAAAAGAAAATAGGGTCAGATAAAGTGATACTTGGTCTTTCTGGTGGTGTAGATAGTTCTGTTGCTGCTATGCTTTTGCATAAGGCCATAGGAGTTAACCTGCACTGTATATTTGTAAATAACGGTCTGCTTCGTAAAAATGAGTTTCAAGATGTATTGAAACAATATGAAGGTATGGGACTAAACGTAAAAGGAGTTGATGCTTCAGACCGATTTCTTGAAGCGTTAGCCGGTAAAAGTGATCCTGAAGAAAAAAGAAAAACTATAGGGCGTGTTTTTATTGACGTTTTTGATGATGAATCGCATCAGGTAGAGAATGCAAAATGGCTTGCTCAGGGCACTATATATCCAGATGTAATTGAGTCGGTATCTGCAACAGGTGGACCATCGGCAACTATAAAATCACATCATAATGTAGGCGGTTTGCCAGATTTTATGAAGCTTCAAGTTGTAGAACCGTTGCGAATGCTTTTTAAAGATGAAGTGCGCAGAGTGGGTGCCAGTATGGATATGAGTCCTGCCTTATTAGGAAGACATCCTTTTCCGGGGCCTGGTTTAGCAATACGTATTTTAGGAGACATTACTCCTGAGAAGGTTAGAATTTTACAAGAGGTTGATGCTGTTTTTATTAATAGTCTACGAGAATGGGATTTATATGATAAAGTGTGGCAGGCCGGTGCAATTTTATTGCCGGTAGATTCGGTAGGGGTAATGGGCGATGAGCGTACCTACGAGAAGTGTGTAGCATTACGCGCTGTAGAAAGCACAGATGGTATGACAGCGGACTGGGTTAACCTACCTTATAATTTTTTACAAAAGGTCTCTAATGATATAATAAATAAGGTTAAGGGCGTTAATAGAGTAGTCTATGACATCAGCTCTAAACCACCTGCAACTATTGAGTGGGAATAACCAAAAGTTATTTCATTAAATAGTTAGCATAAATTATAGTAAAGAAGGTCTTTGTTTATAGTGTTGAAAAATGAACTTCTGTTCAAATTATATTTTTTAATATTCAAATTATCAGAGACTTATATTTTAAATTTAAATCAAAAATGGGATTTTGAGTTTTAACTTAAAATCCCATTTATAATAAAGCTCACTAATGAGAAATGTAACCATATTATTTATTTTCATTTTCGTTGTATTCAGTTGTTCAAGTATAGGTCAGCAAACCTACTCAAGTCACCGTGTAGTACAAGGAGAAACAGTATCTAGTATTGCAAATAAATACAATGTTACCGTGTACGAGATTTACCGTCTTAATCCGGAAGCAAAAAATCAATTGTACCCGGGTTTGGTTTTAATTTTACCTGGCGGAAACGCTAATACCACGGCATCAAATAGCAGTGAGAATGAGAAATTTATTTTTCATACCGTACAAAAAGGGGAGACTCTTTACAATCTCTCAAAAAAATATGAAGTTGCAGAATCTACAATTAAGCGGTACAATCAGCATTTATACAGTGCAGAACTAAGAAACGGGGAGACGATTAAAATTTTAAAACCCGGCTCAGGTACTTCTGCTGTTACTGAAATTTCAAAACCAACTTCTACAAATAGAAAACATATTGTAAAACCCAAGGAAACTAAATACGGTTTGGCATCGATGTATGGTATTTCGGTAGCAGAATTAGAAAACCTGAATCCGGATATTGTGGATGGTTTACAAATAGGGGACATCGTTAATGTGCCAGATAAAGCCTATACAAATGATGCGGTTATAGAAGACAGTAAATATGGTTTTTATGAAGTAAAGCCTAAAGAAACATTATTCAGGTTAACCCAAAGATGGGGTATGACCGAGGAACAACTTACTACCCTAAATCCTTCATTAAAAGATGGTCTTAAGAGTGGTATGGTATTGACTTTACCAAAATCTAAACTCACAAATGAGGTACAGGTTACTACAACGGGTGGAGCTATAAATTTAGCGAATAACTTAAAGAACTTGTCTGTAAAAAATATTGCTGTTATGCTTCCATTTAATTTAGGAAGTGCACAGGTAGACTCTGAAGAATTGAATAAAAGCGCTTTAAAATCTGACCGTGTTATGAATATAGCGTTAGATTTCTACAGTGGGTCATTAATGGCTGTAGATTCAGCTAAGGCTTTGGGTATATCTTCTAATCTATATGTTTATGATACCGAATATTCACGTTCAGCAGGTAAGGCAAGTAATGATCGCAAGATTGAGGAAATAGTGAACCGTAAAGATTTTGATAAGATGAACGCTGTTATAGGGCCCTTACTTACCTCAAACGTTGAAAAAACGTCTTCATTATTACGAGCGAGAGCTATTCCCGTTGTTTCACCCATTGTGCCTTCTTTAACTATGAGTGCAAATTTGTTTCAATCACGTCCTGATGACAAAATATTAAAAGAGCAAATGCTTGGTTTTATAAAGCAGGATGGCAAAGGCAAAAATATTATTATAGTTGCAGACTCTAAAAATTTAAATACAAAAGAGCGCATTCTTTCTCTGTACCCTGATGCTAAAATCGTTTCTCCCAGAAGTAGTGGTAATGGTTACTACATAAGATCTAGTGATTTAGTATCTAAACTTTCACGTACTATAGAAAATTGGGTAATTCTTGAATCTAATGACATTGCGCTTATTAGCAATATTACAACAACATTAAGTACACAGCTTTCTAATAGCGCAATTACGTTATTAACAACAGATAAAGGTTCTGCATACGAGAGCGATGATGTATCTAATATTACATTGATGAAGTTAAACTTTCATTTTCCGTCTGTTGACAGAGAATATGATTTTAAACATAAGGATTTCATAAATGCGTATATTTCAAAATACGGTTATGCGCCCAGCAGTTATGCGGTGAGAGGTTATGACATTACATTTGACACCTTATTGCGTTTAGCAGCAGCAGAGAGTCTGTACAGTGCTGCAGATGCAGGGTACATCACTCAGTATGTAGAAAATAAGTTCAATTATGTGCAGGATCCTATTTCTTCAGGATATTATAATAAAGCTTCATATATAATTAAATACGGAAAGGATTTAGAAGAGATTGTCGTGGAAGTTTCTAATGATATGAAAAATACTTCAGGAGTATTGAAGAATTAAACAAGGCAAAAAGCAAAGTGTCTATTTAGCTAGCTTACGCAAAAGTTGCCATCATTTAAATTCTGATTTATATGTGTTGCATAGGCACCTTTAGACAATAAATGAAAAGAGAATCCTCAACTGTGTCAATGATTCTAACAGGTTTAATGTGAATTTTACACGTATAACCTAAGTATATAAATCTTGTGATATGGGACTAATTCTAAAGACGGTATATTCTAGCCGATTTAAATTTTTAAAATTACGAGAAGTATTTAAACCTAAAAAAGCCCAATCATTACTGATTGGGCTTTTTCGTTATAAGCGGAATATTGTTAATTAGGCGTTAGCCTTATTTTACTTTATTTACGATTGCTTCAAAAGCTTCTGGGTGATTCATCGCTAAATCTGCTAAAACCTTACGGTTAAGCTCGATGTTTGCAGACTTCACTTTGCCCATAAACTGAGAATAAGACATACCGTGTAAACGTACACCCGCATTAATACGAGTAATCCATAAAGCACGGAAATTTCTTTTCTTTTGGCGACGGTCGCGGTATGCATATAGCATTGCTTTGTCAACCGCATTTTTTGCAACTGTGTAGACGTTTTTACGTCTTCCAAAGTAACCTTTGGCTTGCTTCAATACCTTTTTTCTTCGGGCTCTAGAAGCAACTGAATTTACTGATCTTGGCATAATTTAATTGTTTTTGTAGCAGGCGGGTAATTAATACCACTTTTAAAACATTTTATTTAGTGCTTTGCCTAACTCCAGGGTTTATAAAATAATTGAACCGGTTACGTTCTTATTTAAGACGTAACATAATTTTCACGTTGTTCTCGTCAGCTTTGTGAACGATAGTATCGTGAGTTAATGCAAGCTTACGTTTCTTAGACTTTTTAGTCAAGATGTGACTCTTAAACGCATGCTTTCTTTTGATTTTACCAGTACCGGTAAGCTTAAAACGCTTTTTAGCACTGCCTTTTGTTTTCATTTTAGGCATAATTCCTAGTTTATTTAATTAATCCGCTTATTTTTTTGTCCTGATCTTTTAATATCAAAACAATCCCGGCCTTCTCAGGTCGGGATTTTATTTTAATGTGTCTTAATGACTGCTTATTTACTTGCTTTCTTAGGAGCTAAGAACATAATCATTCGTTTACCTTCTAATTTAGGCATCTGTTCTACTTTGCCGTAATCTTCAAGTTCCTGAGCGAGACGTAAGAGCAGTATTTGACCCTGATCTTTATAGATTATTGAGCGACCTTTAAAGAAAACATACGCTTTTAATTTAGAACCTTCTTCAAGGAATTTTATTGCGTGTTTCTTTTTAAACTCGTAGTCATGATCATCTGTATTAGGCCCAAATCTGATTTCCTTTACGACTACTTTTGACGCTTTGGCCTTCATGACCTTCTCACGTTTCTTCTGCTCGTAAACGAACTTTTTATAATCCATCACTTTACAAACAGGAGGTTCTGCATTTGGTGATATTTCAACCAAATCTAATTCCTGCTCATCTGCGATTTCTTGTGCCTTACTGGTGGGATAAACCCCCATTTCTACATTATCTCCTACAAGACGTACTTCACGAGCACGTATCTTTTGATTGATAAGGTGTTGGTCTGTCTTCTGAACCCTCATGGGTCCTTTTGATCTTTTTCTACGTATTGCTATGGCTATATATTTTTAATTAAACTTCAAATTTCTTTAGTGTTTTGTTGATTTCGGTATTAACAACTTCTGCAAATTCTGCAACTGTCATCGTTCCTAAATCCTCACCACCATGTTTACGTACAGAAACCGTACCATCATTAGCTTCTTTCTCACCAATAATCAACATGAAAGGTAGTTTTTGCATTTCCGCTTCCCGAATCTTACGACCCATAGTCTCTCCGCGGTCATCTACCGTGGCGCGAATTTCGTGATTTTCTAACAATTCTAAAACATTTTCGGCGTATTTCTCGTAATTCTCACTGAGTGTTAAAACGATAGCCTGTTGTGGCATCAACCAAAGTGGGAAATTACCCCCTGTATGCTCTAATAAAATTGCTATAAAACGTTCCATACTTCCAAAAGGAGCACGGTGTATCATTACCGGACGGTGCTCTTCATTATCACTGCCTTTATAAGTAAGTTCAAAACGTTCTGGCAGATTGTAATCTACCTGAATGGTTCCCAGCTGCCAGCTGCGCCCTAATGCATCTTTAACCATAAAGTCAAGTTTAGGGCCGTAAAACGCTGCTTCTCCGGTTTCTATAACATAGTTAAGACCTTTTGCTTTTGCTGCATTTATAATAGCAGTTTCTGCTTTAGCCCAGTTCTCATCAGAACCTATGTATTTTTCTTTGTTTTCAGGATCTCTTAAAGATACCTGTGCGGTAAAGTTTTCAAAGCCTAAAGATCCAAATACATATAGTACCAGATCTATAACTTTCATAAACTCTTCATCCAATTGATCTGGAGTACAAAAGATGTGTGCGTCATCCTGTGTAAAACCTCTAACACGTGTAAGACCGTGTAATTCACCACTTTGCTCATAACGGTAAACGGTGCCAAATTCTGCAAAGCGCTTTGGTAAATCTCTATAACTCCACTGTATAGAGTTATAAATTTCACAGTGATGTGGACAATTCATCGGCTTTAGTAGAAATTCTTCTCCTTCTGCAGGTGTGGTAATAGGTTGAAAACTATCTGCACCATATTTTGCATAGTGACCAGAAGTTACATACAGTTCTTTTTGACCTATATGCGGTGTAACCACCATTTCGTAACCAGCTTTTTTCTGTGCAGCCTTTAAAAAGTTTTCAAGACGCTCACGCAAAGCGGCACCTTTAGGCAGCCATAATGGCAGACCTTGTCCTACTTTTTGAGAAAATGTAAATAATTGTAATTCTTTACCTAATTTTCTATGATCTCGTTTTTTAGCTTCTTCAAGAAGTTCTAAGTATTCTTTTAGATCTTTTTGCTTCGGAAAAGAAATACCATAAATACGAGTTAACTGGTTGTTTTTTTCATCACCTCTCCAATAAGCGCCGGCAACGCTCATCAATTTTACTGCTTTAACAAAACCGGTATTGGGTAAATGTCCCCCGCGGCATAAATCTGTAAAGCTGTCGTGATCACAAAAAGTAATTGTACCGTCTTCGAGATTTTCTATAAGTTCAACCTTATAGGGGTTGTTTTGTTTTTTATATAATTCTAGAGCATCTGCTTTTGAAACACTACGCATTGAAAACTCATGTTTTCCGCGGGCAATGTCAAGCATTTTATCTTCAATCTTCTTAAAATCACCTTCTCCTAAAGTTTGAGCTCCAAGATCTACATCATAGTAAAAACCTTTATCTATAGCAGGGCCTATGGTTAACTTTACGCCCGGGTAGAGCTCTTCTAATGCCTGCGCTAAAATGTGTGCGGAAGAATGCCAGAATGCTGTCTTACCTTCGTCATCATTCCAGGTGTAAAGAACTAAAGAACCATCCTCTGTTAAGGGTGTTGTAGTCTCTACCGTGGTAGTATTATATTTTGCTGAAATAACATTACGTGCAAGACCTGCACTGATGCTGTTTGCGACATCAAAAGGTGTTACGCCGCTTTCAAATTCTTTTACACTGCCATCTGGCAAAGTAACCTGGATCATAATTAAAATTTAAGCTGTAAAGATAAGGGCTTTCCCGTCAAAATTGAAAACTTCAAATTCAAAGTTTGAGAATACTTTTTAACTCAAAGAATTCCGCGGGCTTTTATCTCTAAATATTTATTGATTGTGTTTACAGAAAGGTCTTCGGGTTTTGTCAGGACGGTTTGTATTCCGTGTTTTTCAAGCTCCTTTACCATAAGTTTTTTATCATATTCCATCTTTTGAGCAATGGTCTTGTGGTAAATTTCTGCAGTGCTAGTTGCTTTTTTAGTAATTAAGTCATCTAACTCTGTATTCTCAAAAAAGATAACGACTAGAACATGTTTTTTAGCTAAACCTTTAAGATAGGGTAGTTGGCGTTGTAAACTACTTATGTGCTCAAAATTTGTGTAAAGCAATAATAAACTTCTGTGCGTTATTTTTCGTTTTACTTCGGCGTATAACCTGCTAAAATCACTATCTAAAAACTGTGTATTTATAGCATACAGTACTTCAAGTATTGTATTTAAATGTGTCTTTTTATTACTTACTGCGAGATGATTTTGAATGGTATTACTAAACGTTAGTAAACCGGTTTTGTCATTCTTTTTTAGCGCGATATTACTAAAAGCTAAAGTGCTGTTTATTGCATAGTCTAAAAGGGTAAGGCCCTTAAAAGGCATTTTCATCACGCGACTGGCATCAATCAACGAATAAACAGGTTGTGATTTCTCATCCTGAAACTGATTAATCATTAAAGCGCCACGTTTTGCAGTAGCTTTCCAGTTGATAGTGCGTATATCATCGCCTATGACATAATCTTTTATCTGTTCAAATTCCATCGTGTGACCAATGCGGCGTATTTTTTTTAAACCGAATTGTGTCAATTTATTATCAATAGCCAGAAAGGCATATTTTTTCATTTGAATAAAAGACGGGTACACCTTTACCGTTTGACCATTATTAAACGTATATCTACGCTTCACTATTTTAAGGGGAGAACTCACATAGATATTAAGTTTTCCAAAATTGTAAATACCGCGATCTACGGGTCGTAAACCATAACTTATAGAAACCTGATCGCGGGAAGGAATACTACCTATTTTTAAAAAATCTCTTTTTTGAAACTGAACAGGAATCTCATCAATCACAGAAAATGAAATTTTAAAATTGTATTTGTTCTGTATGGTAAGCGGTACTTCATTGAGATCGCTGTTCGAAAACTTTTCGGGTAGCTGCCGGGTAGCAAAAATTCCTTCCTTCTTTTTATACAAAGTCAAAATATCAAATACAACAATAAGCAAAACCAGCCACAAACCTATAAGCGCAATAGGGTATAAAGCGTGTACCCAATAGGAGAACAAGAAGAGTAGAACAAGTGCTGCTAAAACATAGAACACCCGTGTTCCTAAATAAAGACTTTGTATAAATTTAATAATGCGCACTAGCGGGGTACTTCTACAGATTGAACAAGCATATCTATTACCGTTTCAGGGGTCATACCTTCCATCTCGCGTTCTGGCGATAAAATTACCCGATGTCTTAGAACCGGAGTGACCGTTTTTTTAACATCTTCCGGAGTCACAAAATCCCTTCCATTAATTGCGGCAAATGCTTTTGAAGCGTTCATTATGGCTAATGAAGCACGAGGAGATCCTCCTAAATATAAATGCGGATGAGTACGCGATTTTACTGTAATAGATGCGATGTAGTTTAGAATCTTTTCTTCAATGCGTATATGATGAATTTGTTTTCTATACGCTTCAAGCTTTTCTGGAGAAAGTACCGCATTGATCACAGCTTCCTGGCTGGTGTGGCGTTCGTTATGGCTTTTAAGAATTGCGATCTCATCGGTAAGATCAGGGTATTCTACTTTTATTTTAAACAGAAAACGATCTAATTGTGCTTCGGGTAAAGCATAGGTTCCTTCCTGCTCAATAGGATTTTGGGTAGCTAGTACCATAAAGGGTTTATCTAACTGGAATTGTTGACCATCTATAGTGATTTGGCGCTCCTCCATCACTTCAAAAAGGGCAGCCTGTGTTTTTGCAGGAGCTCTGTTTATCTCGTCTATAAGTACAATGTTTGAGAATATAGGACCGTGCTTAAATTCAAAATTGCTGGTACTCATATTCAATACAGAAGTTCCCAATACATCACTGGGCATCAGGTCTGGAGTGAATTGAATTCGACTAAATGCGGTGCTTAGTGTTTTTGCAAAAAGCTTAGCGGTAACTGTTTTTGCAATACCGGGAACCCCTTCAATCAATACGTGACCTTCAGAGAGTAACGCAATGATTAGTAATTCTATAAATTCATGCTGGCCTATAATCACTTTTGCCAGCTCAGCTTTTAATTGATCAACTGCATCACGAAGTCCTTCAAGAGGAATTCGGTTTGTAAATTCTAAATTTTCTGAATTGTCGTTTTGATTGCCCGTTTTAGGTGCAGCCTCGTTGTTTATGTTATCAGATAAATTAGTTGATTCGTCCATCCTGATGGTGTTTTTTAAAGTTTTCAATATAAGTGTTTAACTGTATCAATTCGTCTTCAGTAATCTCTGCTTTCTGCTTGAGGCTTATGATATAGTCAATGGTATTTTTAATTTCTACTACGGAAACATTACTTTTTGCAGCGAGATTTTCGATAAATGCAAGATCTTTTTTATCTGTGGCAAGTATAAATGTACTTCGTATATACTCCATAAAATGATTAATCTGATGCATTGCAATTTGCCTGTTGTCTTTCTTATCAAGATACATCCCGGCGATCGTTCTGGTATAATCAAGCGTTTTATTAGAAAGCGGTTTAATCACAGCTATACTGCGCTGATTGCGTTTTCCTTCAAAATAAACCCAAATGAGTGCGGTAATTAGTAATGTGTACCACGACCATTTTAGGTATTTGTTGTTTAAAATTATAAATAAGGGAGAAACGGCAACTGCTTTACTGTTTTTGTAATGCTGATCTAGATATAAATTTCCCTCTGCAGGTAAATAGGCGAGTGTCTTTGCAGTATATTCTGCATTTATGCTATCTAGCATAAATACATTCGTGTATGCTTCTGGAAATGTATTTATAATTACGGTTCCCTTTTTATAAGGTGTTTTTATAAAGTTAATTTTAGGTTTAGGCAAGAGTTTATTTCTCGTGCTATTTGCTAGATGAAAAACGCCTAAAACTGTTGTTTGTAGCGTGTCTATCTCATCAAAGAAAACCGTACTTATATCTTTATCTAAAAGGTAAGCAGTCTTTATATTTAATTTCGGGTTACTCAAATAAACCACAGGGCGTTTTTCAAGAACTTCGGTTTCGGTATAATAACTCGTGTTGAGATTTAACGTATCTAAAATTGTTTCACTAACCGCATTGGCAGCAATAAAAAGCGTATTGCCTTTTGCAACCCAATTAAGTAATTTATTTGCTTCTGCCTCATCATTATATACCGAACTATTTAGAAAAAAGTAGGTGCCGGAAACAGTGCTGTCTAACAGGAATTCAAATGGAGGTACATTAACTTCCTGAATTCTTTCTTCGTCTATAACTGTATTTAACTGGTCATAAAAAACATACGTACCAAACGGGATTTTGTCAAGTTTACCGTAAGCCGGAAACCAGTTAATAGGTTCAGGTTTTGAAGCTTCTGCCGCGATAAGAAGCGCCACACATAGGATAAGTATACCCGCGAGTATTTTATAACGGGTGGTCATAAAGTTGCGGTTGTTTTTTTAAATTCTTGTTCAGCTTTATTAAAGGCAGATTCACTCACTTCAAAATTACCATACCAGATAAAATCATAGATACGGGTAAGCTTAGTAAATTCAATACGCAACTCTTTATTTTTGATTTCATATACATAATCGGCATTTGTTTTTTGCACCTGCCAATCTATAATGTCTTTATTTGCTAATTTTTGTAAAAGCAATAAATAATAATAGCGCACGGCCAACTGGTAATTTTTTTGAAGCAAGGCATCATCTATGAGTTCCTGAATATTTTGAGTCTCTATAATCTGTTGCTCGTCTGTAAGAATCACTTTATTTAAGCTGCCGTTTTTTAGGCCAGAACCACCCATATCAATTTTTAGAAATAGCCAGACCAGTAGAGCTAGAACACCCAGTAATAGTAAATAGGGTAGTGCCCGTACTATAAGGCCTAACAGACCTGTTGCTTCATTGCCTTGAAGAATCCAATTTATAAAGGTATCCCACAAATCATCTAGCCAGGTTTTGAAACGCGTCCACAAATTATCTGGCGGTATTAATTCTTCATAGTTAAATGCCTCCTCCAGTTTGATATTTTCAAGAGTTTGAGCATTAAATTGCTGTACGCTAATGACGCTATCATCATACCTAATATCTTTTGAAACCTGTGTTGAATCTAAAATTTCAGCTTTTAAACTGAAACTAAAGACACAAAAAAAGAGAATTACTATGTAAAATGAGTTTTGCATTAAAGGTCAGATCCTATACTGTCTATAGTTTCAAAAGTCCCGGTTTGATTTATTTTTTCATTTAGATTGAAATAAATAAATGCAATAGCTATAGCATAAATACCTGCTAAAATGTATTGAATAGCAGTAGATATAGCATTTAATGTGATGTAAACCCAGTCGATCATACCCGATACATCTCCCTGAGAAATTTGATCTGCAGAAGTAAATGTTTTTACAAGTGAATAGATAATAACGGGTACCGAAAATACAATGTTGGCAACATAGACTAATAACCCCATAACTAAAATAGTGGCAAATGTCATCCACCACTCGCCCTTAATTAATCTGAAACTATCTTTTACTGAATTAACAATATTGGTTTCTTTGAAAACTTTTACAGGGAAACTAAGAGATACAGTTGTCGAAAAGTAAATAAAAGCAAAAAATAAAAAAAATAAAATTAAACCTCCAAATATATAATTAATAGCCATTGAAGGTGCAATTAAGATAATAAAGGTAAACAAAATGGTAAAAAATAAGCCAAAACTTAAACCTGTTAAACCTCCTAATTGTGATTTCACAGCACTTTTCAATTCGTTTTGGTCTACAACTCCTTCATTCTGAATATATAGTTTTATGTAGTTTAAAATGGTTCCGTAAAGCACACCGTAGTAAAATAAAACAGCAATAAGTATCGCAATTATTGGTAATATAATATCTGTAGCATTGATGGTTTCAAAATTTAAAAATGAAATATCTGCAGAAATACTTGTAAAATAAGCAGAAATAGCTATTAAAATTATAAATGGTATTGCTGCATTACGCATCAATGCTTTAAAAAGAGGTTTGTATTCTAAACGTAAAAATTTAAAGGTATCAGACAGGATATCACCAAGTTCACGTTGCTTTTTAAAGTGGATTAATTCTTTCATAATGTGTTAAGCGTTTTTTTATAAACGATGTGAGGATATAGGACGTAGTAAAATAGAATTAGTAACAGAGAAATACTAATAATTGCGATAGCGAGCCAGTCTGGCATTTCGGTATGGCGGGTTACAAAACCTTCCAGAAATCCTGCGACAATAAAAAAAGGAATGGTACTCACCACGATTTTTAAACCATCTTTCATGCTGCGTTTAAAAGATTCTAAACGGGTATAGGTTCCGGGAAACAGGATTCCGCTACCAAGTACTAATCCTGCAGCACCTGCAATAATAATTACTGAAATTTCTATAGTACCATGAATCCAGATGGTACGTACAGATTCCCATAAAACTCCTTTTTCATAAAAGAAATACTGAAAAGAACCCAGCATAACGCCGTTTTTCATCATCATAAAAAGTGAGCCTACACAAAATAAAATTCCGAAGATAAAAGCCATCAGCGCAACTTTAATATTGTTTATGGTGATGCCTAAAAACATTTCGGTTTCATTCATTTCTTTGTAAACCCGCATCGGGTCATTATTTGCAATATTTTCTAAGGTCATATTTACATAACCATCGCCTAAAATGCTGCGTACATAAGCCCCATCTGTAGCCGCACTATAGGCACCTATAATCGCAAAAAGTATAAATGTTGCAAAGGATAGGAGTAAATGCTTTTGATAGTGGTGCATTAGCAAGGGGAATTCATCTGTAAAAAAAGTGATGAATCTTTTGCTTGACTCCCGCTTGGTTTTATAAATTTTCTGGTGCGATTGGGATGCTAAATGATTGAGATACTGCGTGGTTTTACTCTGCGGATAAAAGGTTTTTGCAAAACTCAAATGATCTGTCACTTCTAGATATAAGGCCGAAAGTTCATCTGGTGATAAATCATTTTGATTACCTACCATAACGTTTTCAAATCTTAACCATTTATCCTTATTTTGCTTCACAAAAGCTGCTTCACGCATAAAATGAGTATTAGTAGTATCGGTTTTGACAAGATAGTTTGTGAAAACTAGTTTAAAAAAATTAATATTCAGAGTGATCTCTGAAGCAATTAATACATAGTTTTAATCTGTAAGGGTTACTGCCAGATCTAACTTAAGGAGTAAAGAAAAGAATAAATGGATAACTTTCAAATTGAAACTGCCCAAAATGTAAGCATTCAACAAAACGTTGCGGGAATTGGCGAGCGTATACTTGCTTATTTAATAGACTTGCTAATTCTGATTGCTTATTTTGTACTAACCATTTTTATATTGGCCTCATTTGGTATAGATAGTAACTCTACGGCATCTGTGGCTATTTTTTTTATGATAATTAGCATACCGGCTTTTTTATATTTTCTATTTCTTGAAGCCTTCTGGAACGGTCGTACGTTTGGTAAAGCAGCTTTAAACTTGAGAGTAGTTAAAATTGATGGCTCAAAGCCCGGTTTTGGAAGTTATTTTGTAAGGTGGATTATGCGCACCATTGATATCTCACTAACCAGCGGCGGTATTGCCGTATTTACTATTTTATTAAATGGAAAAGGGCAACGATTAGGAGATATTGCAGCGGGTACGACAGTTATTAATGAAAATAAAAAAGTGAGTTTAAGTCAAACATTACTTGAAGATATCCCTGTAGATTATGTGCCAAAATACCCACAGGTGACTGTATTTAGTGATGCAGATATTCAAAAAATTAAAACAATATATAACCAATCTCGATTTAGCGGAAAACACAATGTTATTGTTAAGCTTAGTGATAAGTTAGCTGCCACAATGCAAATTACACCAGACGAGAAGCCTCTTCAATTTGTAGATCGTGTGCTTAAAGATTATAACTACTATACACAATTATAGATGGAAAGTGTTGCAGCAGATATTATTGATATTTTAGGAACTATAGCTTTTGCGATTTCGGGAGTTATTACCGCTACAAAAAAGAGAATGGATCTGTTTGGCATTCTCATTATTGCGACCGTAACTTCAGTAGGTGGTGGTACTTTACGAGACTTATTAATAGGTAAATCTCCTGTAACATGGATTCTAAACACCTCTTTTGTTTATCTTATTTTTATAGCGACCGTTTTTGCGATTATTTTTAGGAGACAATTACGCTACGTGCGTAAATCATTATTTTTATTTGATACAATAGGTATCGCATTGTATACGGTCACAGGTGTTCAAATGGGAATTTTAATAGGTTTAGCGCCTGTAATTTGCATAGCTTTGGGTACGATTACAGCTTGTTTTGGTGGTGTATTGCGTGATATTCTATGCACCGAAATCCCGGTGATTTTTAGAAAAGAAATTTATGCGAGCGCTTGTATTGTGGGAGGGAGTATGTATGTACTTTTAGATCATTTTGATGTTAACACAGTAATCAATTCGGTAATATCGGGGTTTCTGGTAATTCTAATACGTACGCTTGCTGTAGTATTTAAACTTCAGTTACCATCTATTTATAATAATGAGGCAGCGCCAGAAAATTAGATTTAAACATAATTTTTAGTAGTATGGGTAAAAAACGTCCTGACCTAACTCCACAGTTACAAGAGTTTATAAAAGAGCAAAAGATATTTTTTGTAGGCACTGCAGCAGACAGTGGTTTTGTAAATGTCTCTCCAAAAGGAATGTCAACTTTTTATATTCTGAACTCACAGGAAGTGTTGTGGTTAAATATGACAGGTAGTGGTAATGAGACCGCAGCTCACATTCTTAAAGATGCACGTATGACGGTTATGTTTTGCTCTTTTGATAAAAATCCACTTATATTAAGGTTATATGGTACGGCTGAAGTGTATCACGAGCGTGATGCTGTATTTTCTGAATATATGAGGTATTTTGAAGAAACTACCGGAGCCCGTCAAATTTTTAAATTATCTATAGACCTAGTACAATCATCGTGTGGCTTTGGAGTCCCTTTTATGGACTATAAAGGAGAGCGTGACACATTAAAAGTGTGGGCAGAACATAAAGGTGAAAGTGGAATTAAAGAATACTGGACCGAGAAAAATCAAACCAGTCTTGATGGTTTTGATACCGGGATTTTTGAATAATTCCTATAATTCTGATTTTAAAAATAACCGATTAAGTATTTATAAATTATTTAAAGTGAATGTGAATGAGACATTTAATTGTAGCTCTACTACATTTTTTTTCAATTCAAATATATAGTCAGAATGCTAATGTGGTAAATTGGATTAATGAGAATTCGATTAAAATAGAAGATGTAGATCCAGACACAAAGCTTTCAATCTTCAATGAAAATATTCCACAGAAATTTGCTAATGCCAGAATTTTTGGATTTGGAGAAGCCACACATCACGGAAAGGAATTTTTCGATATTAAAGCTAAATTTTTCAAATATTTAGTAGAAACTCAAAATGTAAAGATATTTATAATGGAGGATTCGTACCCTTCAGAGAGCGGTATCAATGAATGGATAAGCGGAGGAACTGGAAGTGTTGAAACTATCGCTGAAAATTTCAGTACTTACATTTGGTACACAAAAGAGGTAGTTAATCTTTTAGAATGGATGCGAAATTACAATCTCGGTAAACCTGAAAATGAACAAATTCGTTATTATGGAATGGATATTCAGAATGTGAAAAATATCAATCTAGAATTACGAGAATTAGTAAAAAAGTTTAATATCCCTGTTAGCGAAGAACTTCTTTTAATAGCCGATGCATGTGTAGAAAAACGAGTAGAATATGGTAAGAAAAATGACTGGGCAGACATTCAAAATCCTAATCTTCTTAAAATAGAGAGTATTGTATCAGACTTCCAAAAAATTAATAAACTTGAAAATAACAGAGACTTTAAATCACTAATTAGAGCAATTAAATCTTTAATTAATTATACCCACTACGTTCAAGATTCAAAAAGTGAAATTAGAGATCTTGGAATGTTTAAAAGTGTCAATAATATAATTGATAATGAAACCGAGAATGGTAAAGTATTTATTTGGGCTCACAATCAACACATTAATAACAAAGAATTTTTATCCTATGGGAGTGGTTTGATTAATTTAGGAAGACATTTAAAAGATTTTTACAAAGACGATTACTACAGTGTATATTTTGACTTTGGGAAAGGTAAATTAAAAGGAAATGTATTTAAGAAAGGTAAACCCAATCATTGGGAGGTTTATGAAATTAAGAAGCCATTCAAAAAACCTATGCAGAAACACTTATTAAAGCCCAGAATGATATTTACTTTGTAGACATGCAAAAGGCCTCAAACAGTGATATAGCTGCTTTTTTTAGTGATAAGAAAAAGCAATTATTACTAGGTGGGCCTGGTTATAATCCGAAACGTATATCACTAATACCTAAAAAATATTCCGAAACATTTGATGGTTTAATTTTCATTAAAGTAATAAACCCAACAAATTCTTTTTAAAAAGGGATACATAATTGAGCTTAGTAAAAGAACGTACTTATAACCTTTATAAGCATAAGGATATTTCAATTATATTAGTCAATTATTTCAACCTTTTCTAAATAAATATTCTTAATAGGCCACTCATTTTCATCTACGGCCACTTTATTAATTTCATCTACTACATTCATTCCTTTTGTTACACGCCCAAAAACGGTGTGTTCACCGTCAAGATGATGTGCGCCACGCTCTGGTCGTACAATAAACCACTCAAAAGGAGAAGATGCATCACTAATATTTTGTTCTAAATATTTAGCTGCAGAAAAGGCACCACGCACGTGTGGATGGTTTACACTGGCTTCGTTAGGTATTAAATAATTGCCTATATGCTGTCTTTTTTTTGGAGTCTCGTAACCGTCACTATTACCTCCCTGAACCACAAAACCGGGAGAATTGCGATGTATCATTGTGTTTTCAAAATAGTTCTGTTTAACCAACAAAATAAAGTTTGCACGATGAAGAGGTGTATCTTTAAAGAGTTCAATTTCAATGTCACCATATTCTGTTAAGATACGTACACGGGTTTCTTGATTTTTTTTTCCGTATTCTGTTAAGAATGGAATAAGTTCTGCCTGAGATTCTATTATGGAGCCTGCCTTGGTTTTTAATTTCTCATTTTGAGCCTTGTTTTTCTCTGCTTCGGTACTATCTGCTTTCTTTTCAGTGGTTTGAGTTGGGATGTCTTTTGCCATTGATTTTTTATCTTCACAACCGGTACCGGTGAGAAGTAATGCACTTAATAAAATAGAAATACGAATACGCATATATGCAGTTTGAAGAATTTATAGAAAGGTTGCCAAAAATAAGCAATTTAGAATTATTGGGACAAAAGGCTCATTACCTGATGGCGCCTACAGAACGAATTGAGGCATTAAATGAACTCGATATTGAAGCTCGTAAACCCAGATGGGCGGGTGTTATGTCATTATTCTATCCGCATAAAGTGAGTGGCGAGACCATGCTTGTACTTATTCTACGCAAAACTTATAAGGGTGTTCATAGCAATCAAGTAGGATTTCCCGGTGGGAAGGCAGAAGATTTTGATGAAAATATACAGGAGACGGCTTTACGGGAAACTGAAGAAGAAATAGGAGTAGACCGAACCAGCATTGAGGTTTTTAAAAAACTCACAAAGGTTTATATTCCGCCTAGTAATTTCTGGGTACAGCCATTTATTGGGATAGTTAGACATACACCAAAATTTGTAAAAGAAGATTCTGAAGTAGAAGCTATTCTAGAAGTACCACTTGCCGAATTTCTTTCAGAAACCAGTATAATATCACAAACAGTTGATACTTCATATGGTAAGATGGTAGATGTCCCAGCTTTTTTGCTTACAGAGAAGGTGGTATGGGGTGCAACAGCCATGATGCTTAGTGAAGTAAAGTGGGCATTACAACAATTAGCTTGAGATAAGGTATATATTTTAAAGTATTAATTTTATATTTCACAAATCGCTGTACGAGTTATAACAAATTATGGGTCTTTTTAAAACCAATCCTTTTGGACACTACTTAATCATTAAAAAATGGTTGATACGTATTATGGGAGTTATGTCTCATAGACGCTATAGGGGATTTAATGCACTACAAATAGATGGTTCTGAAATTATAACAGAACTTCCCGACACTAATGTTCTTTTTGTTTCTAATCATCAAACCTACTTTGCAGATGTTGTAGCCATGTTTCACGTATTCAATGCCAGCTTAAGCGGTAGAGTAGATTCAATTAAAAATGTGGGCTATTTGTGGGATCCCAAACTCAATATTTATTACGTGGCGGCAAGTGAGACTATGCGTAGTGGTTTATTACCGCGTATTATGGCGTATGCCGGTGCTGTTTCGGTTAGCAGAACCTGGCGGGAAAAAGGACAGGAGGTAGAGCGTCCTGTAAATTTAAGTGATACCGAAAATATAGGTATCGCCTTACATGATGGTTGGGTTATCACGTTTCCACAGGGAACAACAAAACCCTGGAAACCTATTCGAAAAGGTACCGCTCATATCATTAAGCAATATAAACCTGTTGTGGTACCTATTGTTATTGATGGTTTTAGAAGGTCTTTTGATAAGAAAGGAATACGTATAAAAAAGCGAGGGATTCTTCAAACTATGGAAATTAAAAAGCCGCTTGATATTGATTATGAGAATGATTCTGTTGAGGATATTGTAGAAATGATTGAGTACGCTATAGAACAACATCCTTCTTTTCTTAAAGTTATTCCTACTGAAGAACTTAAGAAAGAAGAAGAATTGAATCAAACGCGTCGTTGGGATTATTAAAAATCATAAATAATTATTTTAACAGTATTTTGGTATCGTAATTGCGCTTAAACGATTATAAATGTTAAATCTCATGTTTGTGGTAATTTTTCGTTAACCTTTGCATACTATTGATGTAAACAGTTCGTTAAACCCCAAACGCACAAGTTAAAAATTGTTTATGAAAAAAATAAAATTGCTAATTGTATTGCTTGTAGTAGCAATATCTTCAAATATTTCAGCTCAAGAATTACCTTTAAAAAGCTGTATTGATGCACCCCTAGAAAATTTCAACAGTAAAATCTTAACTACCCAACTTTATAATCAAATTTCTCAAGATCCTAAACTTAAAAGTTTAATTGCTAATAAGAAGATGTCTGTTGGTATCGTAAGCTTAGACGATCCTAACGCCATTCAATACGCAGGTATTAATGGTGAAGAAATGATGTATGCTGCGAGTTTACCTAAAATTGCCATTTTATTAGCCGCAATGGATGCTATTGAAAAAGGCGAAATGAAAGAAACCGCAGAGATTAAACAAGATATGTGGTTAATGATTAGCAAATCTAACAACCAGGCAAGTACCCGTATGATTGATAGGCTGGGTTATGATAAAATATCTAGCGTTCTTACCAGCGACAAATACAAATTATACGATAAGAAAAATGGCGGTGGTTTATGGGTAGGTAAACGCTACGCCGCTGCCGGTGAGCGCAGACCAGATCCTTTAAAGGGACTTAGTCACGCAGCTACAGCAGAGCAGGTTTGTCGTTTCTACTATAAATTAGTAACAGGAACCTTAGTAAGCCCAGAGCGTTCTAAAGCCATGTTAGATATTATGGAAAATCCTTCATTACATCACAAATTTGTAAACACGCTAGAGCGTATTGCTCCTACAGCACGTTTATTTAGAAAATCAGGATCCTGGCAAAATTACCACTCAGATTCTATTCTGGTTTGGGGAGAAAATGGTCGTAAGTATATTCTTGTGGCTCTTGTTGAAGATCCTAATGGTGAACAAATTATTAGAAATTTAGTATTTCCAGTTGAGAAAGCTTTACAAAAATCTCGAACTTTACTGGCAAGCGCTACAAAAGGTGCTGGTCGTATAGGTGATTAGAAAATTTCTGAAAAAGACGTTTAATATAAGAGATGGTGAGATCACCATCTCTTTTTTAATGCAGTTATACGTCTTTCTAATTATTACCATACTGCTTATTGTAAAGCCTACAGTAAATGCTCTTTTCCTTAAGGGTTTAGGAGCAGATAATCTGGCGTTTGCCTATTTATTAATTGCAGGTATAGCAGTCGTTACATCTTATTTTTATAACCGTGCTGTAAGAGTGTATTCTTTAAAGCGTATTATAATTTTCTCTCTTACTTTCTTTGCGTTAGCCTTTATAATACTAAGTGTTTTATACAAGCTTAAAGTTATAAGTGCAGCTACTTTATATATTTATTACGTAATAAGTGGCATTTTTGCAGTTTTAACTACGAGTCAGTTTTGGTTACTGGCTAATATGGTATTTAATGCGCGCGAAGCTAAGCGGTTATTTGGTTTTATAGGCGCTGGTGCTATTGCAGGAGGTATTTTTGGAGGTTATCTTACAACCATTTTAGCACCTTTTATAGGAAACGGAAATATGCTTCTCATCGCTTCCGTTTTTATTCTATCGTGTATTCCCATCCTATTGCAGATTTATAAAAAAGGCTATGTGGGTAGAACTTCCCGTTCTACAGATGTGCGTAATGCTCTAGATGATTCTGCATTTAAATTATTACTGAAGTCCAAACATTTAACCTATCTCGCCCTAATAATAGGTCTGAGTGTTATCATTGCAAAATTGGTTGATTTTCAGTTTAGTGACTTTGCCAGTAGAGCCATTACTGATGCAGATGAACTGGCTTCGTTTTTTGGATTTTGGTTTTCTACATTTAACTTGTTCTCATTAGGAATTCAACTATTTCTTACAAATAGAGTAGTAGAAAAACTAGGTGTAAATAGTTCGCTATTAATACTTCCTTTAGGTATTGCTTTAGGTTCACTTCTGTTTCTAACATTTCCCGAGTTATGGGTGTTGATTATCATTAAGGGGCTTGATGGAAGCTTAAAACAATCTATTAATAAAGCTGCTACAGAGCTTGCCATGGTCCCTATTTCTCTAGAAATAAAGAACCGCACCAAATCTTTTATAGATGTTGTTGTTGATAGCGTAGCTACCGGTATTGCAGGTTTTCTATTAATTTTTATAATTAAAGGTTTGTCTTTACCCACAAATTATGTGACTGTTATTATTATCTTCTTAATTCTGGTCTGGATTGTAGGTATTTTTAAAGTGCGCGACACTTACTTTAAGAGTTTTAGAAAAAGTTTACGTGACGCTGTTGCCATATCAGACGGTGTTCCGGTGCGTAAGCGTAAGTCACCACTAGAATTAGGTAAGCGCATACTTGCAACGGGTGAGCCTGAGCAAATACGCATGTATCTCGATCAATTATCGGGTCGTAATGCTAAAATTTTGATGCCAAAAATTCTTCGGTTATTAGAACATGAGGATAATGATGTAAAAATTGCTGCGATTAATCAATTGTATCATTATCCTGAAGGAACGGCTGTAGAGATAATTCAAAAACTCGTTTATTTTAAAGATGATGAAGTAGTCTATGCAGCGATGAATTACCTCATTTTACATACTTCGCTTAATGACAGCCGTATTTTTGACTCATACCTTAATCACAGTAGTGATTATATCGCACACGCAGCATTATTATGTCTTGCTAAAGAATCTGCTACTAATAAAAAAATAGCATCTCGTTATAATCTCGAGCTGCGCATTGAGTTATGGCTTGCAGAATTAGAGTTGCCTAATAGTATACACCGGCCAGAAGAATTATCATTTTTACTACAGTCGATTGGGTACGCTAAGCTTCCGCAGTTTTATTCTTTTATCTCCGTAAATTTTAATAACAGAGATTCGCATATTGTGCGTCACGCAATTATTGCAGCGGGTATTTCTCAAGAGCCTATGTTTATAGACGCTCTAATCGAATTTTTAACTATAAAAGAATACCGTCAGGATGCTATAGAAGCCTTGCGTTCTTATGGGGAAGCTATTAGCGAAAATCTACTGGCGCGGGAAGCAAATAAGTCTTTAAAAAATAACGTAAAAAAGCATATTCCGGCTGTAATACAAACTTTTGAAACACAGGCATCGGTACGTATTTTATTGAGATTATTAAAAAGTAAAGACAATCTGATTCGGAAAGCTTCGGCTAAATCTTTATATAAGCTTAAGCGAAAAGAGTCTAAACTTAATTTTTTTCCAAAAACTATTTTTAAAGAATTGCTTAATTTAAGTTTTGAGTATCGCGATATCATAAGCAGTAAAAAAGTGATTACCGGCAATTTTAAACGCGAGCAATATGCAGGATTGTCTCTTGATGATCAAACCGAATTGAGTACAGCCCGAGAGGGGCTTTTAGAAGTTCTTGAACTGCAATTGCAAACCCGTATTGAAACTATATTTAAATTGCTTGCAGTTTATTACGACCGAAGAGATCTTGATGTAGCCTACAAAGGATTTATTAGTCAGGATAGAGACACCCGTGCAAATGCAATAGAATTTTTAGATAACATTCTCTCCCCAAAACTGAAACATACCTTGTTGCCTTTATTAGAATTAACGATTATTGAAGATCAGGATATGTATGATGAAATTCTTGAGGATTCAGATATAAGTTTTAATAAGGCATTAATACAGCTAATAGAAGTAGGTGATGGTAACTTGCGTTTACCTGTAATTTATTTAATTCAGTATTTAGGAGATACCAGTTTCTTACCGCTTTTAGCAGGATTACAGATTACAGCAAAAAATCACGAAGTACGCTCATTCGCTGCTTTGGCACTTAAAAAATTACAACCTTCACTACTAGCAGCTTCAAAATAAACTCTAACACGACGGTTTATTTACTTCACAATATAGTTTTTAAATTGAATTCTCCAGTTTTATTTCAGCATTGAGTATTTGAGCAACAGCTTGTTTATATTTTATGGGATTAGAAGCTTTTTTTATGGCTTTATAAACCTTTTGCGGGTTTGAAGTAGATTGCGAGAAGAATTCCCAGAATCCCAACATTTTCATTTTAATTGGTGTGGGGCCAGATAAATACTCATCATAGTCTTTGTAAATCGTATCGTGAAATTCTGAAAAAATAGACCACCTGTTTTTAGGATATTCTGTGGTGTTATTTTTAATCATCGCCGGTAAAAACGGATCAGCAATTAATCCGCGACCTATCATAAAATGATCTATACTAGGAAAACGTTCCTCGATATCTTTAAATGCAGCAACACTGGTAATGTCTCCGTTGTAATACAATTTATGTTTAGTGCTGCTTATGCATTTTTCAAATGCGTCTAAATCAACCGGGCCTTTGTAAAGTTGCTTTCCTATGCGAGCGTGTATGGCAATACTCTTAAGCGGGTAATTGTCTAGAATAGGGAAGGCATCTAAAATTTCTTCGGCGTGCTCATATCCCATTCTCATTTTCATAGAAACCAGAATATCGGTCTCATTATGTGCGCGGTGCAACACTTCATTTATACGTTGAGGATTGCAAATTAAACCAGACCCCATACCCGATTTTGTAACCATAGGATACGGGCAGCCTAAATTCCAGTTGAGTTCTTTATATCCCAAACTACGCACATATTTGGCTACAAATATAAACTCATCAGGGTCGTTAGTAATTATTTGCGGAATGACTTCTAGTGTCGTATTATTTTCAAGCAATAAATCATTTTGATACGACTGTTTAATTTTCAGCTTTCCGTTTAATCGTATGTAGGGTGAGTAAAAGGTATCAATTCCGCCAAAATAATGGTTGAATGCATTGCGAAATCTGAAATCTGTAAAACCTTGTAAAGGTGATGAAAGTAGGGTAAAAGCCATCTTAATATTTAGTGCTGTAAAGATAGAACAATTGGTTGATGCTTTTTACCCCTGTAACGTCACGAATTGTACTCGATAGGTAACTAACCATTTATTCAAAACTAATTATTGAAGCTAATAAATAGCTTCTTTCAATTTGGGTTTTGAGTTTTAATAAAAAGGAAGTAGCTTTCAAATGTGAAGGTGTTTAATAGGCTATGTATTTCTTTTTTAATGTTTTTTTGTGCTGTACTTCACGCACAGAATAACGGCTATAAGTACGAATTAACGATAGGGCACGATAATGATTTTACGGTTTTTGGGACACGTACAGATTGGCATTATACGTACGGAATTCATCTAGACATAGCCTGGCTTCCAGAAAAGGAAACAGTTCTATCTCGTCTATTTACTTCTAAAGAAGGGTATATGCAGCGCGCGGGCTTGCACATACAGGCCTATACACCAGATTATTCAATTACACGGCAACTTGTAAACATACGGCAACCCTATGCCGGTTGGGGGTATGCAGATTTTGAAGCTACCTACGCGTTTAAACAATCCTTTTTTAAACTGAAGTTAGACCTGGGAATTTTAGGGCCGGCGGTACAAGCCGGTGAAATACAAAATTTTATACATCAGTATGTGTCGTATGATATTTTAGTTAATCAATGGGACGATCAAATCCCTAATAAATTAGGAGTAAACCTAAATACTTCTTATGCTTCAGAAGTTTTTAATACTAAATGGGTGGGTATTTACGGGAAAGTAGACGCTTCGGTAGGAACGATTTTTACTTTCGTAGAACCCGCACTTCACCTACGATTGGGTAAATTTGAAACAGTTTCTAAAACAAATTCGCAAAGAAATACACTTTTTGCTAAAGGATCTCAAGAGTTCTTTTTTGAAGGATCGCTAGCTGCAAAATATTCAATTTATAATGCTACAATAGAAGATGCAGATGCAAACGGAACGGTATTAGTACCAGACAGCCTTGTTAATCACTTTTATATTAATGCTTCATTAGGCGCTTTTATTTCTCTAAAACGCTATTCATTAGGTTTGAAATGGAATTATACAGACGGTGAAATTAAAGGCAATAAGCCGCACAGATACCTTGTTTTAAAAGGGAGTTTCCGATTTAATTAACTTAGTAATTTTGATGCGAGATACGATCTTCAATTTCTGTTCTGGGGTGTATTCCATCTACATATTCAACGGCTTCCACCACACGTACAAAGAGGTTTTCACGGCCTAATAAATCTACAACTCCTGTTTTAAATAAAATATCGCGTGTAGGTCCTGTAGCACCGGCAATCATTAATTGAATCTGTTGTTCTTTAAGTTCGAGAATAAGATGTTTTATGATGTAAGTCGCACTGCTGTCTACATAATTTATAGCTTCGGCATTTATAATGATAACCTTTAAGTCGGGGCCTTTTGCAATTTTATGACGCTTTAACTGCTTGTAGAAATAGTCTTTATTGCCAAAAAATAACTGAGCATCAAAACGCAGTACCAGAATGTCTTTACGATCTATAATATCTGGCGCAAAACGCGAAATATTTTTAAAATAAGTAGTTCCTTTAATTTGGCCTAAAACTGCCATATGAGGCTTAGAAGTTCGGTAAACCATAAGTAATAACGAAAACAATACACCTAGAATGATACCTTCTTGTATGCCTACAAAAAGAGTTATTAGGAAAGTAGCCATCAATAAAACAAATTCGTCTTTTTGATATTTATACAGTTCTTGAGGGTATCTAAAATCAATGAGACTGGTAATTGCCAGCATTATTATCGAGGCCAGAATCGCGTTAGGCAAATAATAGAATAACGGTGTCAAAAAAAGTAAGGTTAGAGCAACAAGCGCGGCACTTATAAAAGCTGCAACTCCTGTTTTTGCACCTGCCTGAAAATTAACGGCGGTTCTGCTAAACCCGGCTGTCGTAGGGTAACTTTGAAATAAAGAACCCATAATATTACCAGCTCCTAATGCAATTAATTCTTGATTAGGTACGATGGTATTGGCATTTACTTTTTCGTCAAGTGCTTTACCTATAGAAATTACTTCCATAAAAGCAATTAGCGACATAGCCAGGGCTATGGTAAATAAATCTCCCAGATTTGCCCAGGGAATTTCAGGAATTTTAAAACCGGGTAGTCCTTCAGGAATTTTACCTACAAGTTTGAGACCATACTCCGGCAGTGGAGTAAAATAGGCCAGTGAGATTCCTAAAATAACAACTACAATAGCTGCCGGTATCTGGCTGTGTATTTTCTTTATTAAAAGCATAACACCTATACCGCAAAGTCCTACTACAACTGCGTATGGGTTAATTTGATCCAGTTGTAAAGCGGTTTGTTTTAATATTTGAAGAGTTTTGTTGCTGGTTATTTCAATACCTAATAAATGTTTGAGTTGGCTTATTCCTATAATTAGCGCTGCCGCGGATGTAAACCCGTTAATTACTGGTTTTGATAGAAAATTAACCAGAAAGCCCATCTTCAAAAAACCCATTGCAACCTGTATCGTTCCTATAAAAAGGGATAAAAATATCGCCATCGAGATATATTCATCAATGCCTGAAATAGACAAAGCACCCAAGCCCGAAGCTATTAATAAAGAATCCATCGCTACCGGTCCTATTGCGAGCTGCCTGCTTGTGCCTGTAATGGCATAGATCACCTGCGGAACTAATGCTGCGTATAAGCCAAAAACCGGTGGCAAACCTGCAATCATCGCATAGGCCATACCTTGAGGTATAAGCATTACACCTACGGTAATTCCGGCAAAAATATCACCAGATAAATAGGCCTTTTTATAGGCGGGTAACCAACTTAGAATGGGGAAGTACCTTTTCAATGTTTTATTTTAAGGCGTAAATATAAATGGGTTCAATAAATTTTGAAGTAACACGTGTTACAAAGCCTGATATTAAAAGTACAATTTAAGTTTAGCTTATTTTACTTAGATTGTTAATTCATATATGCAAGCGCTATTCCTTTAGAAACGAATTGATAAGCATTTTTAAAACAAGAAAGCATTAGACATCTTTAAAGATTTAAAAGCTGCTGCACGCTAAAATTGTATATTTGACTACTATGTTTCATGCCTTTTTAAAGCACATCACAGCCCGGTTTCCGTTTCTAAAAGAGCGTTCTGTTTTACTTGCTGTTAGCGGTGGGATTGACAGCGTCGTATTAGCACACCTATTAAAACGAGCAGAATTAGATTTTGAAATTGCGCATTGTAATTTTTCGCTACGCGGAAGTGAAAGTGATGCAGAAGCAGTATTTGTCAGGGAGTTGGCTCAACAACTCAATATGAAATTTCACCTTCAGAAGTTTAATACTAAAGCATTTGCAGCTGCACACAAAGTATCTACACAAATGGCGGCTCGTGAGTTACGGTACGCCTGGTTTAATGAATTGTGTAATCAATTCAATTTAACGCATACCCTTACCGCGCATCACGCTCAGGATGATCTTGAGACGTTTTTAATAAATATAAATCGCGCCAGTGGTCTTGAAGGCTTAAAAGGTATGACCGAAGCGAGCGAACATATTTTACGACCTTTACTTCCCTTTAGCCGTGAAGAAATTCTGGCTTACGCAAAAGAAAATAATATAGTCTGGCGTGAAGACAGCAGTAATGAGACTGATAATTACCTGCGCAATCATTTTAGACACCACGCAATACCGGCTTTATCTCAAGCAGCACCAGATTTTTTAATTCAGTTTAAAAAAACACAAAAACATTTACAGGAAGCTGCAGATTTATTAGAAGATTACACGGCATTTCTATTCTCTAAAATCGTTACAGAATCGTTTCAAGGTTATGAGTTGAGCATAATCCAATTACGCGAAGTACCTAATACTAAAGCGGTTTTGTATCAACTATTAAAAGGTTTTGGGTTTACGGCCTGGGATAATATTTATGATTTGTTACAGGCACAGTCTGGCAAGCAAGTACTTTCAGAAAATTATCGGCTAATTAAAGATCGCGATGTATTGATTTTAAGCGCACATAAATCACAGCCTAAAGATAAATACATCTTTGATAAAATAGATTCTGAAGTTAAACTACCCAACTTAAAATTGCTAAAAGAATCAATTTCTAGCTTAGATATTTTAAAAAAGAACGAAGCCGTTTTTGATGAAGCGCAATTAAATTTTCCGCTTTATGTACGCAAATGGGAGGAAGGCGATTCTTTTTATCCTTATGGTATGCGCGGTAAAAAGAAAGTGAGTAAATACTTTAAAGATTTAAAATACTCGGCACTAGATAAGGAGTCCGCGTGGTTATTGTGTTCGGGTACAGATATAATATGGATTGTAGGTGAGCGCACAGACAATCGGTATAAAATAAATTCGCAGGCGACTAAGCTTGTTAAAATTACAGCAGTGTATGATTAAATATGGTTTTCTTCTTGTACTTTTTTTATTTACAGTTACAGGAAATGCTCAGGTATTCGGGCAATCAGATACAACTAAAAACCCCGTGCAGTGGCAAGCCGAAGTACAAAAGCTTGACGATGCGACGTACGCCTTAATTCTTAATGCAGATATTGAGAAAGACTGGCATGTATATTCTCAGTTTACAGATCCTGATGGTTCATTACCTATAGAACTTGAGTTTTTAAATGTGGCAGCAGATTTTACGTTAGAAGGTCCTACTAAAGAAAGTGAAACCCATACCGAGTACAGTGATGTTTTTGAAGTTGATGAAACTTTTTTTACAGACGACGCTACCCTTACGCAAAATATTAAAATCACGAAAGAAGATTTAAGTGTGGTTAAATTGATACTCAAATACCAGGTTTGTAAAGAGGTTTGTATCAACGAAGAGAAGTATATAGTTTTCGATCTTAAGGCAGGTAAAGGATTAGTTCTGGAGGACTTTAATGCATTTAAAGATTATGATACGATTGAGCGGAACGTAGAAAAGATAACCCCTGTACAAGAAGAGATTAAACTTGAAGAAAAACAAGGTTTATGGACGATTTTCTTTCTTGCTTTTGCTTCAGGATTTCTGGCGCTGTTAACACCTTGCGTTTTCCCAATGATCCCTATGACAGTAAGTTTTTTTACAAAACAGAGTAAAAATGCTGCTACCGGTCGTCGTAACGCTATTTTATACGGTTTTTTTATCGTTATTATTTACGTCTTGCTGGGAACACTGGTTACGGCTATTTTTGGTGCAGATGCATTGAATGCCTTATCAACAAACGTATGGTTTAATATTATTTTCTTCGTCTTACTGGTCGTTTTTGCTATTTCTTTTTTTGGAGCCTTTGAGATTATGTTACCTAACTCCTGGGCAAATGCTGTAGATCGTAAAGCAGATAGAGGAGGCGTGTTTGGTATCTTTTTTATGGCATTAGCGCTTGCTATCGTATCCTTTAGTTGTACCGGGCCTATTGTAGGTACATTACTGGTTCAGGCAGCTTCAGAAGGTGGTCTTGCTCCTATACTGGGAATGCTAGGATTCTCTCTGGCAATTGCAATACCATTTGCTTTGTTTGCATTGTTCCCGGGCTTAATGAATTCGCTACCTAAGTCTGGTGGTTGGTTAAATTCGGTTAAAGTGGTTTTAGGATTTCTAGAGCTGGCTTTGGCATTTAAATTTCTTTCAAACGCAGACCTCGTATTGCAAGCGCATTTGTTAGAACGCGAAGTCTTTCTGGCTATTTGGATTGCTATTTTTGGAGCTTTGGCACTGTATTTATTTGGTAAAATACGATTGTCTCACGATACGCCTATAGATCATATTTCTTCGGGAAGATTGGTTTTCGGACTTTTTGTTATGGCTTTTACAATTTATTTAATTCCCGGTTTATGGGGCGCGCCGCTTAAGTTAATTAGTGGTTTCCCTCCACCTATGAATTATAGCGAATCTCCCTATGGAGTAGGCTATATGAAGGGAGGTACAGGCGCTACAACTTCTGAAATGCCTGAAGAAGCGGAGTTAGGACCATACCAACTCATAACATTTACGGACTATGATGCAGGTATGGCTTTCGCTAAAGCGGAAAATAAACCCGTACTATTAGATTTTACGGGTAAAGCTTGTGTGAATTGCCGTAAAATGGAGGAGCGCGTTTGGGGTGAACCTCAGATTTTAAGTAAACTTCAGAATGATGTCGTTCTAATTTCATTGTTTGTAGATTTAAAAGAAAAACTACCCGAAGCAGCACAGTATGTAAGCGAAACCACCGGTAAACGCATTCAAACAGTAGGTAATAAATGGAGCGATTTTCAGATTAAAAAATACCAGATAAACGCTCAGCCTTATTACGTTTTACTTACACCAGACGGAAACGAATTAAATACCCCTATAGGGTATACGCCAGAGGTTGATGAATTTGAAGCCTGGCTCGAAGAAGGCATTGCCGCCTTTAATAAATAAACTTTATTAAATTTAAAGAACATTAATATTTGCCTTAACACTAATTTAAATCCTAAATGAAACACTTTAAAATTGCCTTAGTAGGTTTGTTCTTGTTGCTGGTTTCCGGCTTACAGGCACAAACAGAAGAATACGTAAAAGAGCATTACGATAAACAAGAAGTGAAAATTAAAATGCGTGATGGTATTCTATTGCACACCACAATTTATTCTCCTAAAGACAAATCGCAGAAATACCCTATGCTAATGATGCGCACGCCATATAGCTGCGCTCCATACGGAGAGGAAAATTTTAAAGGTAGAATAGGTCCTAATCAGTATCTGGTTGAAGAAGGCAATATTTTTGTACACCAGGATGTGCGTGGGCGCTGGAATAGTGAAGGAGTTTATGATAATATGCGGGCTTATATTCCGAATAAAAAGAAAAAACAGGTAGATGAAGCCAGTGATACCTATGATACCATAGACTGGCTTGTAAAAAATGTGGCTAATAATAACGGTAATGTAGGAACTTGGGGAATCTCCTATCCCGGTTTTTATGCAACGTATTCCTTGCTGAGCGAACATCCTGCATTAAAAGCCGTTTCTCCTCAAGCCTGTATTTCAGATTTCTTCTTTGATGATTTTCACCATAATGGGGCTTTTTTAGAAAGTTACTGGAGAGCAATTTCGGTTTTTGGGTACATGAAAACCGAGCCTACAACAGAAGCGTGGTATAAATTTCCCGAATTACCTTCAGAAGATCAATACCAGTTTTTCTTAGATCAAGGCCCTTTGACCAATCTAGATACGTATTATAAGGAAGATAATGTATTCTGGGAGCAGTTTAAAGAGCATCCTAACTACGACGAGTTTTGGAAAAGCCGCGGAATTCTTCAGCATTTAAAAAATATTAAACCGGCGGTTATGGTTGTAGGTGGTCTTTTTGACGCCGAAGATTTATACGGTCCGTTTAATACTTATAAGGAAATTGAGCAAAATAGTGACAATTACAATATCGTAGTTTTTGGTCCCTGGAGTCACGGCGACTGGGCCCGTCAAACAGAACGCCAGGCAATAGGGAATGTTTATTTTGGAGATAATTTATCACGTGATTTTCAAAAGAATTACGAGACGGTGTTTTTCAATCATTTCTTAAAAAATAATGGTAAAGGTGAACTTAATCTACCCGAAGCTTCAATGTATGATAGTGGAGCTCGTGAATGGAATTCTTATACAAGCTGGCCGGCAAAAGAAGCCCAGAAAAAGAGTTATTACTTAGGTGCAAATCAAAAGCTAACTGAAGCTGCAGCACCAGAATTTGAAAATACATTTATAAGTGATCCTCAAAAGCCGGTACCGTATTCTGAAGACATTAAAATGGTGTTTACACCTCGTAAGTATATGACAGACGATCAGCGTTTTGCTGCGAGAAGACCAGATGTTTTGGTTTATGAAACAGCTGTTTTAACCGAAGATATGACCTTAAGCGGAGAAATTCTGGCTAAGCTACAAGTAGCGACTACAAGTACTGCTGCAGACTGGGTTGTTAAGGTAATAGATGTTTACCCTCCAGATGCAGAAGATTATCCAGAAACACAGGCCTATCTTAAAATGGGTAATTATCATATGATGGTGCGTAGTGAGGTAATGCGTGGTCGTTTTCGCGACAGCTTCAGTGATCCTAAACCATTTGAAGCTAATACAAAAACCGAAGTAGATCTTACCTTACAGGGAATAAATCATACATTTTTAAAGGGACACAAACTTCAAATTCAAATACAAAGCACATGGTTTCCGTTTATAGATCGCAATCCGCAAACGTATGTGCCAAACATATACAAGGCAAAAGCCGAAGATTTTACTAAAGAAACCCATACAGTTTATGGCGATTCAGAAATTCAATTTACAGTTATAAAATAGGACATATGAAGATTAAATTAAGTCTGATACTTTTCAGCATCTTTATAATTACAAGTTCGTGTAAAAACGAAACTGATGAATCTTTTAGTAAGGCCCAAATAGCTGAAGCAAGCGCAGCGTTGAATACCTGGTTTGAAAAGCAGTTTGAAGCAGACGTCGCAATGTCTCCGCAATGGCAAACAGATTTAGGTTATAAAACGAATTATGATAAATGGGATGATATATCTTCAGACCAGATGCTCATAAATTTTAATAATGCAAAAGAGCGATTAAACTATTTAGAGCAGGAAATAAATGTAGCAGCTTTAGACTCTGTAACAGCTATAAGTTACGCACTTTATAAACTGAATATGAAAAACGAAATCGAAGATTACGAGTATCGTTTTTACAATTACCCGGTTAATCAAATGTTTGGCTTACACGCAAGTGTTCCCGCATTTTTAATTAATAAGCATCGTATAGACAGCGTTGCAGATGCCGAAGCATACATTGCACGTATACTTGGTGTAAAACCTTTATTTACTGAGCTGAGAAACCAGTTGGGTATTCGGGAGAGCAATCAGATTATCGCACCTAAATTTGTCTTAGATCGTGTTTTAGATGATAGTAGAAATATCTTAAAAGGAAGCCCTTTTGACGATTCTCAAGAACAAATGCCAATTTTAGCAGATTTTGAGTCGAAGCTTAATAAACTGAAATTAGATACAGCAGTACAAGAAAAATTAATGGCAGATGCTACAAAAGCCCTTGTAGATAGTTTACAGCCTGCATACAATGAATTGATAAGTTTTGTTGAAAACCAAAAAATACGAGCTACAACAGACGATGGGGTGTGGAAATTTCCTAGAGGTGATGCTTTTTATGCTATTGCTTTAAATAGAGCGACCACAACTTCGATGACGGCAGAAGAGATTCACAAATTAGGCCTTAATGAGGTTGAACGTATTCACGTTGAGATGAAGGAGATTATGAAGCAAGTAAAATTTGAAGGCAGTTTGCAAGACTTCTTTGAGTTTATGCGTGTTGATAATCAGTTTTATTATGAAGATTCTGATGAAGGTCGTGCTGCTTATATGAAAGAAGCTAAGGCTATTATAGATAATATGCGTGGTCATCTTGACGAACTTTTTATTACTAAGCCTAAAGCAGAAATTGTTGTTAAACAGGTTGAAGCTTTTAGAGAAAAAAGTGCCGGGAAGGCTTTTTATAATTCTCCGGCTCCAGATGGCTCCAGACCTGGAATTTATTATGCAAACTTGTTTGACATTAAGGCCATGCCAAAATATCAAATGCAGGCATTAGCTTATCATGAGGGAATACCCGGTCACCATATGCAACTTGCAATAGCTCAGGAATTAGACAGTTTACCCAAGTTTAGAAAATTTGGTGGTTACACTCCTTATATCGAGGGCTGGGGGTTGTATTGTGAGTATGTGCCTAAAGAAATGGGAATGTATAAAGACCCGTATTCAGACTTCGGAAGATTAGCAATGGAGCTTTGGCGTGCGTGTAGACTGGTTGTTGATACCGGTATTCACGATAAAAAATGGACACGCGAAGAGGGCGTTGCTTATTATAAAGAAAACACACCGAATGCCGAGAGTGATTGCATTAAAATGGTAGAACGGCATATTGTAATGCCGGGACAGGCAACGGCTTACAAAGTAGGTATGAATAAAATTTTAGAACTACGCGCAAAAGCAGAAACTGCATTAGGAGATACCTTTGATATTAAAGAATTTCACGAGGTTATTCTAGGGCAGGGTGCTTTACCACTTTCCGTTTTAGAAGAAGAGGTAATAAATTATATCGCAACTCAGAAAAAATAAATACTCAATTAAGTATTTTAAAAAGCAGACCTTTAATGGTCTGCTTTTTTTGTTTTAATAGATTAGGTTACCGTTAGTGTAGTGTTGCTATTTACTTATTAGGGAATTAGTTATTTAATCTTATAAAGATACTTCAGTGGATCTTAGGCATTTTAATAAAGTATGGTCTGTATAATATGGAGTTTTTAGTTATAAATCAATTTTCAATACGGAAGAGACATTTTCAATATTAAAAAAAAAATTAAATTTATTTGGCTGAAACTTTCTGTCCTATCAGGCTTTAATTAGTAATTTTAGGGATTAATAGTCCGCATAAAATTCCAAAAAATCTTGATTTACTTACGCATTCTTTTTATCGTATTACTACTCCTTGAATTGCGATATCAAAAATTTAAATCAACTAAAGAATTGTTTATGTGGCTTTTTATAGTTGGTATTTTTAGCTGGCTGGGCTATCTTATTTTTTTAATATTTAGAAAGCGCGTCTTAATACGAAGAGATCGTTTTAATCTAGACTTCAAACATCCCAATAAAAACACTTTAGAATAAAAATCTGCTCTTCAAAACGTGCGAGATGTATTTGAAATGCATAGACTTTAAAGAATAAAAAGATTAATTTTTTTACGTCCTAAGAAGCTTTTACAAAGCTCTTTAAAAAAGAAAAACACCTTGCTTGCGCAAAGTGCCTTTCACCCCTAAATTATTAATGACAACGTAAATTTACGATTTAATTAACAATATTTCAGACAAAAATTGAAGTAAATCTAAATATTACCTTCATTTAATTACAGATATGTATAAAAAAGAAAAACACCTTGCTTTCGCAAAGTGCCTTTCACCCCTAAATCATTAATACATTTTAAATTTAATTCCCCTATTAATTAAATAAAAAACGGTATAAATCATTGATTAATACATAGTAAAACTATCCAAAAGTAGACTTCCTCAAAAGGGGAAAAACACCTTTTTTTATCATAAGTCTAACTAAATAACTGATTTTCAGCATAAAAAATATTTAATATAATACAAGTATAATTATCAATAAACTATATTATAAGAAGATATACAATTACCAGGTTTCAATGTAATTTCCGTGCAAAACTTTATTATTATTTAACAAGCAGTTTTAAAGTTTGAGAAGCTGTTCCTCTTCTCGTTTTTACAAGATATAAGCCTGTATTCAAATCGCTAACATCTACTTCCTGGTTTTCAGAATCTTTAAAGATTAGCTTTTTAATGAGCGTACCATCAATTGTATAAACAGAAACTGAATCTACCCGTTGAGTTAATTTAAAATGCTGAGTGGCAGGGTTAGGATATACGGTGAGTTGATTTTGAGTATCAAAAGATTTTAAAGACAGATTAGCACTTTTGTTAGCAAAAATCCTATAATCACCAGGCTCGAGACTTATAGGGGCTGTAGTACTACTTACTTCATAACTTTCATTATTCATTAAATTATACCACGTACCGGTCTCCTGAAAATCTGGAATTATAGTTTGTACTGTAAGTCCAAGATTTGCAAGTACAGTTACAAAATTAATTTCACCTTCAGCGGCTGTAGTGCTGGTAAGATGTATTTTTTTAGTAAGATTGGTTGCTCCTGCTTCAACCGTAAAAGTAGAGGTTTCAAAAATAGGCAAGTCTTTTTTAAGCTGAATCATTTGCACCCAACTGTCTCGTAATTCAAGACGCTGTGTAGTATTTAATAAATCCCATCCGTGTGGTTTTGGGCTTAGTTTGCAACTATCGTCTCCGGGATTACTGCCGTCTTCACACGTAAATATACTGATGTCATAACCCAGTTCTCCAAACTGCCAGATCATTTTAGGCCCCGGAATCGTAAAAAATACTGCGCCGGCTGCTTTCATTCGGTTTAATGCGGTATTTAAATTTTTAGTAGTATATGATCCGCTGGTATTGCCAAAGGCCAAATTCTTATACATTAAGCGTTCTTCATCGTGACTTTCCATATAGGTTACAGCAGCAGGATTGTCAAAACCTTTTTGTCTATAGGATGCCCCGTTAAAGTTTGATTCTGAGCTGTAGCCCATCGTGGTTTGATTATACGCGTTTGTTTGTTTATTCCAAAGCATAATACCTTTGCCCTCATTTAAACGGTAATCTGCCCATTGCTTTTCTTCGGCGATACCGCCTAAATGTTCAAAAATGATCATAAAATCAGGATCTGCTGCCCATTGAATATCTGCATATTCCTTAAGAACAGTTACTCGATCTTGTTGAAAAGCGTTTGTACACGATTCATCAGCAGCGGTACAGTTTTGTGTAAAGCCTTTAGTTAGATCCCAACGGAAGCCATCAATTTTAAATTCATCTATCCAATATTCGGCAGTGCGCTTTACGTAATTCTTAGTAGCTTCTTTATTGTGATTAAAATCATTAAAAACGCTATAAGAATGTGTAGCCGTTTGATTAAAAAACGGATTATCTGCACTTGCCTGACCACCGGTGCCGCCATTGCTGGTGTTGTACATACGATAATAGGGATTTTGACCGCTGGCGTGGTTGTAAACTACATCTATAATGACGGCGATACCTTTGGCGTGTGCTGCATCTATCAAGGCTTTAAAAGCATTACGCGTGCCATAATATTTATCTAAAGCCATATGAAAAGCGGGGTTGTAACCCCAGCTTATATTTCCGTCAAATTCCTGAACGGGCATTAACTCAATAGTGTTTACTCCTAATCCCTCTAAATAAACTAAACGATCTATTACACTTTGAAAACTATGTGCATCATCAAAATCACGAATTAGTATTTCGTAGATTACTAAATCCTCACGTTTAGCCGGCTTAAAATCTGTAATCTGCCAATTATAATCACTTTCATTTAACTGAACATAAGAAATCGCATTAGAAGTCTTTCCCGAAGGATAAGGCGGTATGTTAGAAAAGGTAGCTGATTCAATATATTGATCATTAAACTCATCTAAAATGAGCGTAGAGTAGGGGTCTGCTACAGTTATCGCATATTCTACTACATATTGATACAGTAAATCTGTTTTTGGGATATTTGTAAGATCTAATTTAATCCAGTGACGGTCTGCAGTGGCATCATAATTCATTAAATACGTATCGTCAAGTGACCAGTTATTTGCATTAAAATTTCCTATAACGTGAATAAAATCTTTACCGGGTGCATAGAACACTAAAGTAGCCTCATTGGGCTTTGTTTTATCGTAGTTAAAACCATCTTTCATACCGGTGGGTACTGCTATAGTTGCTGGAGTAGGTTTTACTAAAGTTTTAAAACTACGCACAACCAGATTAGATGTTCCGGTTTGTAAAGCTTCTAAGCGATAGTTGGTATTGAGATTAGGACTGGTCGTAAAAGAATAGGTCGTTTTATTATTTTGAGTATCTATTAGATTTCCATTAGCATACAACTTAAAGTCTGCATTTACACTGGCATTAGCAGCAATATCAAAGACAGAGCCACCGGTTATACTGGTGCTTGTGGCACTAGGAGCCGTTAGGTTAAGATTAAATGCTCCTACATTTTTTATTAAATCACTACTTTGTTGCGATCCGTTTTTATTTTTTATTAATAATCCGATACGGCTTATACCGGTATTGTTGTAAAATTCGGTAGGTTTTAAGGTATAGGAATACGTGCCGTTGCCATTATCAGTAAAACGTGCACTTTCCGGAGAATTGCTAAAATCCGTTCCTACAGCTTCAGGATTATTTATTTGAGTCTCAGTAGAATCATAATGCCAGGACCATAGGTAAACACCTGTTGTCCAGGGTACATTAGAGGCGGTAATTGTTATTGTTTCCGCTTCGGCAAAAGGATCTGGAGTAATGGTAATAGTCTGCGCTATAAATCTTATAGGCAAAGCGAGGAGAAAAAGTAGCAGTAGTTTTGTTTTCATTCTCAAATTTTTAAGATTAAAAAAGGCCGTGCGAGCACGGCCTTAGAGGTAATAGATGGTGTTTTATTCGTTAGGAATAAGAATATATCCTGCGGTCAAGTCATTAAACCAAATATCATAGGTTCCTGCAGACACCGGGATATTAGATGAATCTCGAACTCCAAAACCACTGATTTCGGTAGATCCTCCCCAGTTAACTCCCCAGGAGTCATTTGCTCTAAATTTTAATTCGCCGTCAAATAAGGTTACATTATTTGCATACCAGATATGCGGGTCAAAAGTAGATTGCGTAAGGTTTGCATCGGGCTCATTCCAGCCGTCACCATTACCGGTACGTGAAGACCCAATGTATCCTATAGTCGTGTAGCTTGGGGCAGCGCTTGCATCATATGGAGTAATGCTGTAAGCACCAGTTTTTGTATTTACATCAAGTTTATAATAACCTGTAGTGGCTACGCTTAGTACACCCGGCTCCTGACCCAGTATTTCGTTACTTACAAAAACATTATTTGTAACTCCCCATTGTGGTTGCCATTGACCTCGTTTTTCTAACAATTTAAAAGCGAAATCGCCTCCTCCTAAAAATTTAGCCGTGTACGAGTACACATTCTTGTTATTAGGATCCCGAATGATAGGAGCATTATTGTTGTTGTTATTCCACTCTGCAGCTGTTGCACTACCCACTAAAAATAAATTAGTTACGGCAGTACTATAGGTAGTAACATTAAATGCAACCGGTGTAGAAAGACGTTCATCTACGCCGGTATCACTGGTAATAGTTGCCAGAATACGTGTCTCCAGAGCAATAGAAACTTCTTCTTCTGCGCCTAATGTTAAGGCCAAAGCGTTAAGTTGTGAGTTTGTTATGGTGTATTCATTTAAGTCTGTTACCTGTGCTACAGTCTGAAACGTTTCAAATTCATTTCCTGCTACGGCTAATTGTAAACTGTAAACAACAGAAACGGTAGTGCCTTCTGTAGAAAAATCGGTCCACATCATTTCAAGTGCAGCTGCATCAGGATTTTCGTTATCTAAAACTATACTTGAATCTGCAGCCGGATTTACAATTACGGGAGCATCAACAGCATAAGGCATCACATTATAACTCAGTGCAGAAGTAGCTTGAGCACCGTTATTAATACGCACGTAGATAGGGAACATTTTGTAGGGTTCTGCACCGGCATTTAATAACAGCTGGTTTAAAGCAGCGACTGTAATTGTAAAATTAGTATCATCACTGGTTCCAAGAGCTATTTCATTAGTAAACTCTTCATCAGTTGCCATAACAACTTCATAGGTTGAAGCAGCATCTAGCTCATCTTTCCAGCTAATAGTAAGCGCAGCGTTTTCAGGAAACGAAGCGTTTAAAACCAGATTTGAAAAATTAGTGCTGTTTACATCAAAAGATGATTGTGGATCTTCAAGTATCAGATCTTCAGTATTATCGCAACCTGTTAGGGTAGCTAAAGCGAAAAGGCTAAAGATTGAATATTTTAATAGTGTGTTCATACTTTTTATTTAGAAAAGTTAAGAGGTATCATCGCGTAGTCGCCGGTGATATCATTAAACCAGATTTCGTAATCATCTTTTACCGGTACCGGAATGTTTCCGCCATCGACAGTAGCTACTCCTGAAAACTCTGTTGAGCCTCCGTAAGTTGTACTTCCATTAGCTAAAAAAGAAATAGAACCCGCTTGTAACTGTGTAGAGCGCACATACCAGATGTGTGGGTCAAACGACAGTGGAGTCAGTTCAACTGAGCTACCGTTGTCTCCTGTAACAGAAACTGAAGTAAAAGCATCACCAACTGCAGCAACATCTTCAAATGAGAATGCACCCGTAGCAAAATTTACAGTAAACGTTCGGTAACCGGCAGTTTCAGAAGTAATTACCGGAGGATCAGGATCGTCATCTGTAGCTCTTAAAACCAATGAACCACCATCCTGGCCGTATTGCGGAGCCCAGGCGCCACGGTTAATTAATATTTTAAAAGCATCTGCAAGAAATCTACCGGTATAGGTATATTCATTTTCATTAAATGCATTTCTAAATAAAAGCGGATTGTTATTGTCATTGTTCCAGTCTGCAGCTGTTGCAGCTCCTACCAAATAATAATCGTCATATGGGTAGGAGAAATACGGATTAATGCTAATCTCAATAGGTTCTGAATAACTCACATTTGAAGTTTGCGTGCCTATTGAAGACTTGATGCGTATATATGCCTGTTGCCACTCAAAAGGAACAAACCCCAGTGCGTTTGCGGTATTGTTTAATGCACTAACAGATAAGGTCGCTTCGGTATTTGAAGTAGTTAACGCATTTACCGGATTTTCAAAAGAATCTTCTGTTGCAAACTCAACAACATACGTTACTAACGTAGGTAAACCATAGCTCGCTTTGTTCCAGCTTATAGTTACTGCAGGATTCCCCGGGTTTGTCTGATCTAATGCAACCCGATTAATATCGAGTTGAGCAAGTAGCGGAGCATCTTCTACCGCTACGGTTAGTTTCTCATCTTCTTCACTGCAAGCGGCTGCCACAACCACTGCAATTAAGAATACAAACTGTTTAAATTTTGATATCATAGTTTTCGATTTTTAAATTCTAGTAACCTGCGTTTTGAGTCAGGTTAGCATTTGATGATAAACTTTGATTAGGTATAGGAAACAACTTTCTAAATTCTGGAATAGAAGTACCCGCTTGCGGACCACCTTTGTAAGACCATAAATAGTCGCTACCGGTGTATACTCCAAAACGTATAAGGTCTTGTCTTCTGTGACTTTCCCAATACAATTCTCTAGAACGCTCATCTAGTAAAAAGTCTAATGTAAGCTGTGCCTGAGTGATGTTTCCTGAGGTATTGCCAAAAGCGCGTTCTCTCAAATCGTTAACATACTCCAGAGCCAGAGCAGTAGAACCACCGCCACCACGTAGAGTTGCTTCAGCATACATAAGTAATACGTCTGCATATCTAAAAAGTGGGTAATCTGTATCTGTAAAAGTACGGTCACTACCAAAGCCTCCTGTAGAGGTACGGTTTGAGAATTTAGTTATTAAATACCCTTGTGCCGTGTTGCCCACATTATCTATTTCCATCGTACGATCTGCCGTAATTAAGGTATTACGCGCATCATTTTGATAAATAGGATTGGCTGTAAAAAGTCTTGAAAAATCTGGTCGTACTCTAAATAAACCACCAAAACCGGTAGCATTAACACCCAGGCTTTCACCGTTATTTTCAGGAACACCCACTTCACCTTGAATAATTATAGTTGTACCACCAAAGTTTTGCGTATTAGTACCATCATTAGCAATGGGAAATATGATTTCGTTCTGCGCTCCGTTAGTGTCGTTATCTGCCATAAAATTGAACAAATAATTAGAAGTCAAACTATAGCCACTGCTTATTAATGTCTCACATACCGCAACACAATCTGCATAACGCGGAGTATCGGTATATACTTCTGCATTTAAATATAATTTTGCAAGTAACATATTAGCCACACCCTGATCTACACGGGCATATTCATTTTGTCTCGCAGCGATTAGATCGGGTAGGGCAGCAGTAAGTTCAGTTTCAATATAATTGAATAAATCTGCTCCTACTATTTCAGGAACCTGATCAAATCCTACAGCATCATTTTCTGTTACTGAAGGTGCCTTGCCAAACATATCTAACAAATGGTAGTTTGCTAATGCACGCAATACCCGTGCTTCTGCGCGGTACGTTTGTACGGTAGCAATAAGCTCTGTGCTTTCGCCTCTTCCGCTTAAAGCCTCAGGAGTAGTTTGTCTTAAAAACTCATTAGCCAGTGCAATTTCATAAGAGGCTCGTGCAAATACTCCCAAAATTAGTGGGTTGTCTGAGCTCCAGCTGTTGCGTTGCATTCCGCGTAAACCCGGGTCATTCTCATACGTCCAGATTACTTCATCTGTAGAAAGGTTTTGAAGATTGAATAACCCACGTATGTATTGACCTGTACCTGCATCAAGACCGGCGATGTTAGAACCTCCCGGATCATTAATACTGGTTAAACTTAAGTTTGCATAAACACCAGCAAGTGCTTGCTTATAGGCTCCTTCATTTTCAAAAAAGCCGTCTGCTAAAAGCTCATCATCATCTTCTGGAGTTACATCCAGATCAGATTCGCAGGCAATGAATACTCCGCCCAGGAGTAGCATTAAAGCGAATGTTCTTAATTGTAGCATATTTTTAATATTAAAATCCATAATTCAGTCCGAATAAGAAAGTGCGTCCTCTTGGGAAAATTGTATTGTCCACACCATTATTAGTAATTTCAGGGTCAAGACCCGAGTAGTCAGTAATAACAAATACATTCTGAACACCCGTCCAAAGTCTTAGTGTGCCTTTACCTAGCTTATCAGCGTCAAAAGTGTAGCCTAATGTAATGTTATCCATACGTAAGAAATCTGCATCTTCCAGATAATAATCAGATAAAATAACATCTGGTGTGTTTACAAAGTTGGTTTCTAAAACCTGTGTAGGTACGTTGTTTAAAACTGTTCTAAAAACATTACCGTATTGTGCGTTACCCGAATTGACGTTGTTGTAAATGTCATTTCCTAAACTTGCACGCAGGTTAAAACTGAAATCCCAATCTTTATAATTCATAGTAGATTGGAAGCCCATTGTAACATCTGCACGGCCATTACCTGCGATGTATTTATCTGCATCATTAAGAATACCATCACTGTTTACATCTACATAAGCACCTTCTATAGGATCACCTGCAGTATCGTATAATTGTCTGTAAACAAAGAATGAGTTAGGAGCAAAGCCTTCGCGTTGTACCTGTATTGTATTACCTGTACCACCAGATATACCTTGAGTTAAAATATCCTGACCAAAGGCCAAACGATTTATCTCACGGTCTATGTAAGTTGCATTGTAGTTTACATTCCAGTTAAAATTATCGTTAGAAACGACATTGTAGTCTATCACAAATTCAATACCCTGAGTTGTGAATTTTCCGATATTTTGAAAACCTTGATTGGAAAAGTTCACACCATCTGGAACAGGAGCCGATGAAAGTAAGTCATTAGATTCTTTACGGAAGAAATCAAGAGAACCATTAAGTTTTCCGTTGAAAAAACCATAGTCAAGACCTGCGTTGTATTCTGTAATTTCTTCCCATTTAATACCTGCATTTCTAAAGAAAGGCTGTCCTATCGTAAAAAACTGATTGCCAAACTGATATTGAGATCTGCTATCTCCTAAGCCATAACGAGACAGGTAGTCATATTGAGATGAGATATCCTGTTGACCGGTAATACCATAACCCAAACGTAATTTCAATAAACTTAACGTCTTAGATTCTTTTAAGAAATCTTCATCAGAAATCTGCCAAGCACCAGATACTGCCGGGAAATATCCAAAACGCTCTTCTGGTCCAAAACGAGAAGTACCATCACGACGTATAGAAGCACTTAAGAAATACTTACTCTTGTAATTGAAGTTACCGCGTAAAAAATAAGCTAATAAAACTACATCAGGATCTATGGTGTTTTCCGGAGGTGCCGCATTAGGGTCGCGTACATTGTTTGTTGTGAAATTTTCGTTCTCAAATATTTGGTACGAGTATCCTCCTGTAATTTCTGTGTTGAAATCTCCAAAAGCTTTGGTATGCACCAAATATGCATCAAATAAACGGTTAGAAGATTTAAAATCGGTATCAGAACGTTGTCCTAAGGTTTCTCCTTCTTCAGCATTAGTACCTAATGCACTGTTACGGTCTATTTCAAAGAAACGGTCTGATTGACTCTCATCTAAACCTAAATTTACTACAGCACGTAGAGGCTCATAGAATGGAAGTCTGTAATCAACTTTAAAGTTTCCGTAGTAACGACGCACACTCGCCACATCTTGTGTTTGCATTAATTGTGCAACCGGGTTACGGGGTACATTTCCTAAAATACGCCCGTTTGCACCAGTGTACTCGTAAAATCCGCCATACTGAGAGTTAGGATCGTAAATAGGTTGAGTAGGGTTAAACTGTAATGCATTACCTTCAATACCCGGAGCAAATTGATTGCGCTCAAAGTTTAAGTTCGCATTAAAATCAATTTTTAAATCTCCGTCAAAAAAACGTGGGTTTAAAGAAAGAGAAGTAGTCGTACGCTCAAAAGAGGAGGTTTTACGCAAACCTTCTTGATCTGCATAACCTACCGAAAGACGTGCTGGTAAATTATCTGCAAGACTCCCACTTACTGATAGGTTATGCTGTGAAGAAAATGCATCACGATAAATAGCATCTTGCCAGTCTGTGTTTGCATTACCTAATAAACCTACACGGTCTGGGAAGCGTTCTGTAACTAAACTACGGAATTCTGATGCATTAAATACATCAATCTTATCGGTTAGACGTGATACACTTGCCTGGCTGTCAAAGTTTACTTTTAAGCCTTGCTTTCCTTTTTTAGTAGTAATAATAATAACCCCATTTGCACCACGGTTACCATAAATAGCCGCTGCAGAAGCATCTTTTAAAACCGAAAACGATTCTATATCTGCCGGGTTAATAGAGGAAATGATAGATCGTGTACCGTTGGCAACATTGCTTACCGGCAAACCATCAATTACAATTAATGGATCATTTGAAGCATTTAACGATGCTCCTCCACGTATTCTAATTTCGGAATTTGATCCCGGTGATCCTCCTGTATTTACCGTAAGACCGGCAACTCTACCGTTAAGTAAGTTTTCTGCCGTTACATTATTTCCCTTATTGAAATCATCTTCACCTATAAGAGCTACAGATCCCGTAAGATCTTTTTTAGTAGTAGTACCATACCCTACAACCACCACAGCATCAAGTTCTGAAGCATCTTCAGTAAGGGATACATCTATGGTACCCTGACCCGTAAACGGTATCGTTTGCGTTCTAAAGCCTAGGTATGAGAAGCTAATTTTGGATCCCTGGTTTACACCAGATAGGGTGAATTTACCATCAAAATCTGTTGTGGTACCGTTTGTAGTGCCTTCTACAATGACATTTACACCGGGTACCGGTTGTTGCAGTGTTGCGTCAACTACAGTTCCACTTACTATAGATTGCGCAATCGTTGTAATGGGCAATAATAGTAAGAGAAAAAGTGTTCTTTTAAATAACATTTTCATAAAATTGTTTGAATTGATCTTTAGTTTTTTTGAATAGAGTTTGCTTTACTTTTATTATTTAACACGACAAACTTACCTAAAGTAGGATGTTAATATTGTACCGCTAAATGTTAATACTAATCACTCTAACGTTTTCGTGTTGACAAGTTTTTTATGCCAAAAGAAGTTAACTATTGTTCAGAATTTTAAATAAACCGCAAATTTGAGCAGAAGTGCTTGTAAAATGAAAAGAAAAATTACCCTTAAAGATATTGCTAAAGAACTTGATGTTTCTATCTCTACCGTGTCAAAAGCGTTGAAAAATAGTTCTGAGATAGGGCAGGATACCCGAGATAAAGTACAGGCTTTTGCAAAACTCTATAATTACAAACCGAATAACATTGCAGTAAGTCTTCAAAATAGCAGAACCAAGCATATAGCTCTTTTTATACCCGAAATCGTACACGATTTTTTTACAACAGTGTTAAAAGGAGTCGAGGAGGTTGCTCATAAGAACGGCTATAATGTATTAGTATGTGTATCTAATGAGTCTTTTGAGAAGGAAGTATTGAGTATGGAAATGTTTGCACGCGGCGGTATTGTTGATGGCTTTATAATTTCGTTATCTAAAGAAACGCAGCTCAAAGAAGATTACAATCACCTTATTGAAATAGAGAATCAAGGTATGCCGCTGGTTATGATCGATAGAATTACAGATAAAGTAATTTCAGATAAGGTAATTGTTGACGATATGCGGGGATCGTACACGGCAATAAGTCATTTAATAAATCAAGGGCGTAGGCGTATAGCTTTGATCACAACCGAAGATTATATAAGTGTTGGCTCTTTGCGTACTAAAGGATATAAAAAAGCACTGGCAGATCACGATATTGTATTAGACGACCGCCTCATACTTACAATTGATGATATAGATAAAGCAGATACCATAATTCAGAATTTTATAGACACTACCAGTTTTGATGCTGTACTTGGTGTAAACGAATTTTTTGCGGTAATTACTATGAAACTGTTACAGAATCAAGGTAAACGTATTCCCGAAGATGTAGCGATTATAGGTTTTTCTGACGGAAAATTATTGCAATACGCAACACCGGCAATAACGGCGGTAAATCAGCACGGTGATGAGATGGGCAAGGCCGCAGCACAAATGCTTATAGACCGGTTGGAGTGTGACAAGGAAGCAGAGAATTACAAAACAACTGTAATTACAACCACATTAATTGAGCGGGAGTCAACTTAAACTGTATTATGCTATGTATTCTATATGTATAACCTTCAGAAGAGTTTGACCCGCACTGTAATTTCAGTAAAAATGAACTTAAATAGTAGATTATTCTAAAATGATTCGAAATTCACTACTTCTTATACTTATCTTGACCTTATTTTTTAGTTGTAAAACTGAAACTAGTGTACAATCTGACGCAACCATGAAAACCAAAAATACACCTCAAAAAGAAGTTGTTTACCACGTATTTACACGCCTTTTTGGAAATACCAATACCACAAACAAACCCTGGGGAACACTTGAAGAAAACGGGGTAGGGAAATTTAATGATTTTGATACTAAAGCGCTCAATGAAATAAAGGATCTGGGCGCGACTTACATTTGGTACACAGGAGTACCGCATCACGCGGTAATTACAGATTATACTGCTTACGGTATTTCTAATGATGATCCTGATGTAGTTAAGGGTAGAGCAGGTTCACCGTATGCAGTAAAAGATTATTATCAGGTAGATCCTGATATGGCTGTAAATCCTTTAAAACGATTAGAAGAATTTGAAGCTCTTGTAAAACGTACGCATAAGGCCGGCTTAAAAGTTATCATCGATATCGTTCCCAATCATGTTGCCCGCAAGTACGAAAGTTTAAATACGCCAATGCATACTTCAGCTTTTGGAACTGACGATGATACAAGCATGTCTTACAAACGTGATAATGATTTTTATTACATACCCGGTGAAGATTTTAAAGTTCCTAACTGGCAGCATGATTATTTGCCTTTAGGTGGCGAGCAATATAGTCTTGCAGATAGGAAATTTAATGAATCTCCAGCAAAATGGACCGGTAACGGAAGCCGTGCTGCTCAACCCGATCAAAATGATTGGTATGAGACTGTAAAAATTAACTACGGAATTTGGCCCGATGGTGGAATCGATTTTGAACCGCTTCCTGAAGATGCAGGGCACTGGGATATCGCTCAACATCAGGAATTCTGGAAAAATAAGGACGTACCTTCTAGCTGGGTTAAGTTTAAAGAAATCGCACTTTTTTGGACTGAAAAAGGAATTGATGGTTTTAGGTTTGATATGGCCGAAATGGTGCCGGTAGAATTCTGGAGCTATATGAATTCTGCAATAAAGACTAAAAACCCTAATGCATTTTTACTTGCTGAAGTTTACAATCCGTCATTATACAGAGATTACATTTTTAAAGGAAAAATGGATTACCTCTATGATAAAGTAGAATTGTATGATACGATAAAGCATATTATGCAAGGTCACGGAAGTACAGATCATATTGCCCCCATTTTAAATGAGCAGAAAGATATCGCTCTTAATATGTTGCACTTTCTTGAAAACCATGACGAGCAGCGTATTGCAAGTCCTGAGTTTGCAGGTAACGCAGAAAAAGGGAAGCCTGCAATGGTTGTTTCTACATTGATTAGTACATCACCTACAATGGTTTATTTTGGACAGGAACTGGGAGAACCAGCCGCAGAAGATTTAGGTTTTGGTGACCCTTCACGAACTTCAATTTTTGATTACGGAAGTGTACCGTCGGTAGTACGCTGGGTTAACAATAAAAAATTTGATGGTGGGCAATCTACAGATGATGAGCGCCAATTGCGTGATTTTTATAAGCGCCTATTGAATTTCAGTACAACTAATTCTGCTATAACAGGTGAATATGCAGATATTCACGCCCACAACAGACAATATACCGAATGGTACAATGATAGAGTGCATTCATTTGTACGCTGGTCTGATACTGATAAATTGGTTGTGGTAACCAATTTTGATGCTCAGGATAGCTTTGGGTTTGAGCTTCAGCTTCCGAAGAATATTATAGAAATCTGGGGATTAAATGAAGGCGAATATGAGATGACAGATCAACTGTACAGTACTCAAAAAGGGATTTTAAAAGTTACTAATGAGCGTGCAACAATGCGTGTTGATATAAAACCTTTAGAATCGTTTGTTTTTAAGCTGAATTAAAGAGTATTAGGTTGGTCATGTTTCATAATAGGATCAACTACTTTGCAAAAGAAAAATGCTGCTGCAGTACTTCCTAAACAGGGAGCTAATATGTAAACCCAAAAGAACCCAAAGGAATCATCGGGAAATGCAGCATCTCCCCATCCTGTTAAGTAAGCTACCATTCGCGGCCCAAAATCACGGGCGGGATTAATACCTGCTTGTGTTAAATGAGCGATAAGGCATATGATTATGGTAACGGTTAAACCTATAAAAACAGGAGCAAGGGTATCGTGAGGTCTTCCTATATTTGAACCTTCGGTAAAACCGAATATAAATAACATCAGTAAAAAAGTTCCAAAGCCTTCTGTAAAAATTGCTAAGGGCATACTCACTGTAGCACCACCGGGAACACTATAAAATTCTCCAAACATCTTTGCAGTTTGCCAGCTTTCGGCACTGCCTCGCACAATAGTATTCGCCGCTTCAAAAGCCTCTATAGAGGGATTAAATAAGAGAAATAAAACCCAACCTGCTGCAAAAGCACCTAAAACTTGAGCAATTACATAAGGAATAAGTTTTCTTGACGGCATACGCTTACTAATCACCATTGCCAGTGTTACCGCAGGATTTAAGTGCGCATTAGATAAATGTCTGGTTAAGTAAATTGCCAGCATTACTGAAATTCCCCAGGCGATGGCAATTTGTAATATACTTTGATACCCGTTAAAAAGTACAGCCACAGCTACAGACCCAATACCGAATAATACCATTACAAAAGTTCCTAAAACTTCGCCTAAAATTTCTCTTTTATTAATCATCTATTGGTTTGTTGGTTGTATGTAGTTCTAAGAGCTAATTTAATATTAGTTCCTTAAGACATTGTTTTATTTACGGAAATTATTAGTTAATAGGTTTTTAATTATTTAAAATATTTAAAAATTATTTATAGAACTGAAAATTCCATGAATAATAGAAACACGGGATTATTAGTAAAATCTTAGCATTACTGACCAATTTCTTAGCCCTAAACCGGTTGATAGTATTGTACTTTTAAGCAATTGCTTTTGCAATTGAAAAGAATTAATGATTTAAACATTTAGCGTGTCAAATATCAAAACTATTGCAATTATAGGAATAGGACCTCGCGGTCTTGCAGCACTTGAAGCCCTGTATATTGCTAAACAAGAGAAAGCTTTAAAAACTAAACTAAATGTTCTCTTGTTTGAAGAGGCTGCGTATCCCGGCGCCGGTAAAATTTGGAGTCCGCAGCAAGTAGTTACAAATTTATCGAATATAAGTGAACGCCATCTTAGCGCCGGTTTGCACGGTAGACCAGAAATACGATTTGACAATTTATATATTGCGAGCTTTCCTGGTTATCAGGAATGGATTACCACTGATGCTGATGAAATTAAAACTGCTGCGGTAGATTATTTTCCACCACGTGCGAAGTTAGGTGCTTATTTAAACGCACGTTTTGAGTCGATTAAAAACGCGTTGTTGGGCGCAGATTGTATTACGCTAATTACTAATAACGTAACTCACGTAGAAACCACCGCAACGGGTTGTTTGATAACTGATGCAGCTCAAAAAACACATTACGCAGATGAGGTTGTTTTAACTATAGGACATCAGGCTACACAACTATCAGACCAACTCAAAGCCTGGGAAAAGCATACCAAAGAATTTTCTCATTTGAAGTTATATAAAGACCCTTACCCCGTGGGAGCACTAGAAACCGAAACTATAACACCAGATGCGGTTGTAGCGCTTAGAGGTTTTGGGTTGTCTATGGTAGATCAGGTACGGGCATTAACTCTGGGTTTTGAAGGCTCCTTTACAAATTCTGAAAATGGTTTGAAATTTAAATATCATCCTTCAGCAACAGCTCCTAAAAAGCTAATTGTATTTTCATTAGATGGATTACCACCGGCACCAAAACCGGTAAATTCTGCTATTGACAACTGGTTTGAGCCCACTGTTGATGAAATTACGCATTTTAGAGATGAATTAGATTCTGCCTTAAAAAACCCAGAACTCATTAAAGATGCTACATTTTTAATAAAAGCTTTAGTAACGCTTACAGCTTCAGTATTTAAACGTTTGGCGCACAAGGCACGATATTATTCTAGTGATGAGACCTATTTAGAATCGCTGGTGGAAACCATTATACGGAAACCGGAAACGAGACATTCACTTGTCTTAGACCAAAATCTTCCAGCTCTAGATCAAATGCAAATGCTGTTAGAGATGGCTTTTGGTAAACAGAAAATAAGTCTCGATTATTGTTTGGGACAGGTTTGGCGTTATGCTCTAGGCATTTTGTATCACGATTATACGCATCTCGATATTTCTGATGTTGCGATGATAGACATTGTAAGCTATATAGAGGCTAGTAAACGCTATTCTTACGGCCCGCCGGTAGAAAGCTTGCAGCAACTGATAGCAGTGGCAGAGGCCGGGATTCTAAATTTAGATTTTGTTAAAAATCCTGAAATCAAATTGACTCCACAGGGATGGCAAATATTTAAAAATGGTAAAGCAAGTACTGCAAATGTTATGGTTAATTCGGTGATAGATCCACCACAATTAATTGCAGTTAATAGTCCCGTAATACAACATTTACTAGATGATCGTAAAGTAGACGCTGTAAGTTATAAATTAGGTTTGCACACACTTCAAGATGGCAGAATAATTAGTAGTGCAGGAAATTCAAATCAACATATCGCACTTTTAGGAAGACTCGCAAAAGGCAGTGTAATAGGAGTAGATGATCTAATTGAGTGTTTTGGCGAGCCGGCAAAAAAATGGGCTGAGGGCGTTCTAAATCGCACAGCAAAAAAAGAAATTTAAGTTAACAATTTAGATTAGGATTGGGAGTGTGTTCTAATGATTCTCCATAATGCATAAACCAGTCTATAATTCTATTTGTGATGTAATCATAGGGTGCATCGTGTGTATAAGGAGCCTGTGCATTATTTAATAAATCTAACTCAGCATTAATTCCCTGTATTTTTTCCTCGGAAAAAAGAGTTGGGTCTGTTAATTTACTTCTTAAATAATCAACAAGCAAACCATGACATTGATTATTAAAATTACCGTTACCATTGCGCTGTGCTTCATCTCGTAGCTTTTCTATTGCTCGTAACAACTCTCCCTGTACAAATTTTGCCTGCCCCGATTGTGGTACAAAATGTTCCCATATGTATTTTCCTTTTTCTGCATACTCAGCTTCTGTTAGTTGTTGCCCATTGCCAGAAAAACTAGAAAAAAGCGAGAATAAAATAAGTGTAGTGAATGTGGCAGGTTGAGTCATTAGAGAAGGCTTTTGGTTAAATTATATATGCTAGTTGGCGAATTCTTAAGATACGTAAAAGTCTTTAATTGTCGTAGATAACTTTATGTATAATAGATTATTGATTTATAATGTAATTATGAGTTTTAAGTCTTTTTATGATAATGTTGAATATTGCATAAACTTTATAATTTAGATTTTATTTTGTTGAAAATTAGGTTGGTATAGTTAAAAATTATGTTGTTTCTTTAGAAAACCAACTTAAAGTTATGCTCACAAAGGTTTATGGATCAGCAGTTTTCGGTGTAGAAGCGACAACAATAACGGTCGAGGTACACATAGATAAAGGAATAGGTTATCATCTGGTAGGACTCCCCGATAATGCGATTAAAGAGAGTAATTACCGAATCGCCGCAGCCCTGCAAAACAATAATCTTAAAATTCCCGGAAAGAAAATTACACTCAATATGGCTCCTGCAGATATGCGTAAAGAAGGTAGTGCCTACGATCTTACATTAGCCATAGGTATTCTTGCTGCTAGCGGACAGATTAATGCTGAACATCTGGATGAATACATTATTATGGGAGAGCTGTCATTAGACGGAAGCTTACAACCCATACGTGGAGCATTGCCTATTGCGATTAAAGCACAGGAAGAAGGTTTTAAAAAATTTCTATTACCCAGCCAGAATGCCCGTGAGGCCGCTATCGTTAAAGATCTTGAAGTCTATGGCATCGATTCTATTTCTCAGGTAATAGACCATTTTGATACGGGTGCAGAACTAGAATGCACTATTGTAGATACCCGCAGTGAATTCTTTAATGCCTTAGAACATCCTGATTTTGACTTTGCTGATGTGAAAGGCCAGGAATCTATTAAACGCTGTATGGAAATTGCTGCAGCAGGAGGACATAATATAATTTTAATAGGTCCGCCGGGAGCAGGTAAAACGATGTTGGCAAAACGTTTGCCATCTATACTACCGCCTATGACTTTAAGGGAGGCTTTAGAAACAACAAAAATTCATAGCGTTTCCGGAAGAATGCGAGAAAACGTAGGACTTATGGCGCAACGGCCGTTTCGCAGTCCGCATCATACGATTTCAGATGTCGCATTAGTAGGTGGTGGAGCCTACCCGCAACCCGGCGAAATTTCCTTATCGCATAATGGTGTTTTGTTTCTTGACGAGTTACCCGAATTTAAACGCACCGTTCTTGAGGTAATGCGACAACCTCTTGAAGACCGTGAAGTCACGATTTCAAGAGCAAAATTTACCGTAACCTATCCCAGTAGTTTTATGCTGGTAGCGAGTATGAACCCAAGTCCGGGAGGGTATTTTAATGATCCCAGTGCACCGGTAACCAGTACTCCCGCAGAAATGCAGCGCTATTTAAGTAAAGTAAGCGGTCCGCTTTTAGACCGTATAGATATTCATATAGAAGTAACACCCGTACCTTTTGATAAACTTTCAGATGAGCGTAGAGCAGAAAGTAGTGTAGATATTAGAAAACGGGTAACCGCAGCACGCGAGTTACAAACAAAACGGTTTAAAGAGAATAGTAGTGTACATTACAACGCACAAATGAGTGTTAAACAAATAAGAACCTACTGTGCACTTGATGAAAACTCCAAAAATTTACTGAAATCGGCTATGGAAAAACTCAATCTTTCGGCTCGTGCTTATGACCGTATTTTAAAAGTGTCTAGAACAATAGCAGATTTAGAAGCATCTGAGCATATAGAAAGTCACCATATTAGTGAAGCGATTCAATACAGAAGTCTGGATCGCGAGGGATGGTTGGGGTAATACTACACGTATTAATTATTTTACTGTAAAATTAATCATCACCGGTCTTATCAGCTTAAGAAAATATTCAGTATTCAATTAAATTAAGGTCATTAAGTCATTTATAAATTTTTTATAAGTAACACTATCAACCTTTTAAAGGGTGTATTTATCTTAAATTTTTTATCCTTCAAATCAAAATAAGGTTGTTTTTTCAACGGGTTGTATTGCTCTGGCTACGTTAGAATCAACATTCTTATGATATATTGTATTACTTACCGGGTAGGCATCAAATTTCGTTCTGGTAAAGCCATCATTTAATAAATCCTTCAGTGTTTTTTCGTTGTGAGAATCACTTAACCAATCGGTATATAATTCAGAATCTAGCACTAGAGGCATTCTTTTTTTCTTATTGTGTACTTCAGCAAAAAAATCATTTGCATTAGTTGTTATAATAGTACAACTGTGGGTTTCATTATCTATTTCTGAATATAGCCCAGCAAACAAGAATAATTTTCGGCTATCATCACCCTCTTCATCAGAGGGTTGATAACAAAAATAGGGAGTGGGCTTTCCGTTTATATGATGAGGTTCAAAAAAACCATCAGCCAGTATTAAACAGCGTTTTTCTAATATAGAATGTTTGAAGGTATTTGATTTAAATATTGATTCGCTTCTCGCATTAAGCGTATTGTATTTTTTCTGAAATTCAGGGATATTATTTAAACCGTAAGCTGGAATTAGACCCCACATTGCAGGATAAATTTTTTCATTTTCATCCATCCTAATTATTTGCAGATTTCCGTGACTAAAGCCATTTAAATGATAATAGGGTTGATATTCTAAGGGTATTTCAAAAGTTTTATCTAAAACTTCTTCAATACGTTTTTTTGTTTTGGTTAATGCCGTAGCGTTACACATATCACGATATTTTAATCATTTAAAGTTTTCAATTGATACAAGTAAATTACAAATCATATAGCAAATATTAAGATTGAAATTTCTGAATATGATGATTTAAAGCTCCCATTTTGCGCTCAGCAATAATGTATTCTTCCGGCAGACGTCAATAGTTTGATTTTTAAGATTGCCAGAAGGGTTAATTGTTTAGAAACTTAATAAAACAAAGCAATTTAAAAGTTCTTTGATGATGAGGCAAGAATAGCGCAGGCAATATGGTTTTGATTTTACATAAAATTTAGTCTTTTTGATATTTTGTTATAAATAGTTTAAGGATTTTGTAACTTAACATCGTTAAATGCGTCATTTATAACAAATTAAAATGATCTCTTTAAATTTTATTAATCAAAAACGAATATCTATGATCAAAACTAAATGGACACCGATAGCATTAATGTTGTCTCTGTTTGTGGTTTCACTTGTTTCCTGCGATGATAAAGCAGAAAAAAATGAGGATATTGCAGAGGCGAAGTTATCTATCGATTATGAGAAGTACGAACTTGAAAATGGCTTAAACGTTGTTTTACATCAAGACACCAGTGATCCCATTGTTTCTGTAGCAATTCAATATGGTGTGGGGTCTAACCGTGAGAAAAAAGGGCGTACCGGTTTTGCTCATTTATTTGAGCATATGCTTTTTCAAGAGTCAGAAAATGTACCTCAGGATCAATTTTTTAAAACCATACAAGATGCCGGAGGGACCCTAAATGGGGGTACATGGCAAGATGGTACGGTTTATTATGAAGTTGTACCTAACAATGCATTAGAAACCGTTTTATGGTTAGAATCAGATCGTATGGGATTCTTAATTAATACCGTTACAGAATCTGCATTTGCAAACCAGCAGGAGGTGGTTCAAAACGAAAAGCGTCAGCGCGTAGATAACAATCCGTACGGTCACACAAGTTGGGTAATTGATAAAAATTTATTTCCAGACGGCCATCCATACAGCTGGCAGGTTATTGGTGAACTAGAAGATTTACAAAATGCTACCGTAGCAGATGTTAAAGAGTTTTACGACAAGTATTACGGTCCTAATAATGCCACATTGGTAATTGCAGGAGATTTTGACAATGCTAAAGCAAAAGAGCTTGTAGAAAAGTATTTTGGGGAAATTAAAAAACGCCAGGAAGTTGCACCTCTAGAAGTTCAAAATGTTTCATTAGCCGCTACAAAACGTTTATATCATGAAGATAATTTTGCAACGGCACCTCAGCTTAATATGGTATGGCCGGCAGTTGAGCAGTATACAGATGATGCATATGCGCTTGATTTTTTAGGCGAAATATTATCAGACGGAAAAAACGCACCCTTATATCGTGTTTTGGTGGAAGATATGGAGGTGACATCACAACCCTATGCCTGGAATGGAGCAGACCAAATTGCCGGAAAGTTTAGAATTTCAGTAACTGCTAATTCTGGTGTTGACCTGGATAGTGTAGAAACCGGTATCAATAAAGCTTTTGCTCTGTTTGAAAAAGAAGGCGTTAAAGAAAGTGATATTGAGCGAATTAAAGCAGGGCAGGAAACCGAATTTTATAACGGTATTAGTAGTGTACTGGGTAAATCATTTCAGCTTGCACAATATGATGTTTTTGCAGGTGACCCTAACTTTATCGAACAAGACATTCAGAATATTAAAGAGGTCACTGCAGCAGATGTAATGCGTGTTTATGAGAAATATATAAAAGGTAAACCATTTATTTTAACCAGTTTTGTTCCTAAAGGCCAACTTGAGCTCATTGCAGAAAATTCTGAAAAAGCTGAAGTTGTTGAGGAAGAAATTACTGAAAATGTAAAGACAGAAATCGTAGAATCTGATAAAGTTATTGAAAAAACACCTTCAAAATTTGATCGATCTGTACCACCGGCAATGGGTGAAACTCCAAAATTAAATATCCCAGATTCCTGGACCGCTAATTTGCCAAACCAGATGGAAGTGTATGGTATTGTTCAAAATGAGTTACCTCTAGTAAATTTCAGTCTTGTAATAGATGGTGGACATTTACTGGACGATCCTCAAAAGAATGGTGTAGCAAACCTTATGACCGATATTTTAATGGAAGGTACTGCTACTAAAACGCCACTTGAATTAGAAGAAGCGATAGATCGCCTGGGGGCTAGTATTTATATGTACACGACAAATGAATCTATTGTTATACGCGGAAATACATTAGCTCGTAATTATGAGAAAACGATGGCGCTCGTAGAAGAGATTTTATTACAGCCCCGTTGGGATGAGAAAGAATTTGAGCGTATTAAAACAAGCACTATTAATGGGATTAAACGTTCTGATGCAAATCCTGAAGTAATTGCTAACCGCGTATATAATAAAATGCTTTATGGTGAAAATCACCCACTAGCACAACCTACCTCAGGAACAGTGGCATCTGTTGAAGCGATTACGATTCAGGATCTTAAGAATTACTATAATGCCTATTTCTCACCTTCGGTTAGTAAATTTCATATTGTAGGTGATATTTCAGAAAATAAGGCACTTGCAGCGCTTGACGGACTTAAGAAAAATTGGGAAGCAAAAGAGGTTACAATTCCAGAATTTCCTATTGCTAATAACAGAGATAAAGCCTCTCTTTATTTTGTAGACGTACCTAATGCTAAGCAATCTGTTATAAATATAGGATACATCGCAATGCCGCGTACAGATGCAGATTTTTATGCTGCTGAGGTTATGAATTATAAGCTGGGAGGCTCCTTCTCTGGTAATGTGAACCTTGTTTTACGTGAAGAGAAAGGATATACCTATGGAGCACGTTCGGGCTTTAGCGGAACCAAAATACCGGGAACCTTTACTGCATCATCAAGTGTGCGTACTAATACCACCGGAGAGTCTGTAGGTATTTTTAAAGATGAGATTGCCAAGTATAAATCTGGCATTTCTCAAGAAGATCTTGATTTTACTAAAAATGCCCTGATTAAGTCAAATGCGCGTCGTTTTGAAACTCAAGGTTCGTTATTAGGAATGTTACAAGAGCGCAGTGCATATGGTCTTGATGCTAATTATATTGAGAAAGAAGAGTCAACTATTAATAATATGACTTTAGAGCAGCACAAACAATTGGCCAATAAATATCTGGATGAGTCTAAAATGGCTTACCTGGTTGTAGGTGATGCAGCAACACAATACCAGCAATTTAAAAATATGGGTTTTGATGAAGTTGTACTACTTGATAAAGATGGTAAAGAAGTTAAACTTGAAGAAATAAAAAAATAGACGATCAAAACGGTCTAAACTAAAAACCCGCTAAACTTATTGTTTAGCGGGTTTTCTATATTTTAAAATCAGATTATCCCTGAGGCCATTCTACGGTAAACTTAATTTCAAGATCTATAGAATCATCCTTAAGTGTAATGACTTTGGGCCGTGTTGTAGCATAGGTTTTAAGATCTACAATCCGATAATCCGGAAAATCAGGAATTAAAGATTGCGCGATATTTCCACCATCGTCATCAGCAAGACCTATTCTAATTTCTTTATTTAAATCGATGTACAAATCTTCATCAGTTAAATCAAAAAACAGATTAGATTGATTTTGACGGGATTCTGAAATGTACCACCGGTACATTGTGTAGTCAGTACCTCCAAAGCGGTCGTTAAGTTTTGATTTTAGAAGACCAATCCCTACATCTGCAAGTCTGTTTACATCTGTATCTGCAAACTCTGGGTCCCAGGTTTGATCTTTTTTATAAAACGAAATCACTTCCGCAGAAAGAATACGTACTGCATTGCCACGGGTTACGGTTATGGTTTCACTAAACGGCACCACCTGACCGTAAATGTCTGTGACTTTAAACTCTAATTTACGGGTTCCTAAAGTGGCATAACTGAAATATAATTTTACCTGAGTACCCTGTCCGTCTGGTTCACTAGATTCTCTTGCCGTATACGAAGCTCCTCCATCATCTGTAACTTCAACTTCTTTGATAGAATTAGAGGTTTTAATTTCAGCTTCGAGTATATAATCTATAAATGGAGTAGCGGTGTTAGTAGTTATTTGCACACGGAGTGCAGGATTTTGCGTTTCAGGATTTTCATCATCAGAGCTTGCAGTGTCGCAAGATGTGATCGCCAAAGGAAGTAAAGCAAGAAAATACAATGCTTTTAGGTTCATAATAAGAGGTCTTAAATTTTAGACGAAAAGTACTATTTAAATGCATTCTCTTTTCAGTAGGCATAAAATTTTAAGTTTTATTTGTCACCCATTAAAGCTTCTCCCTTAACCAGCCAGCTAAAGCCAAAGCATTCTACCGCAAGAGCTTCCATCCAGAAGGTAAGTTTATAATTATCGTAAAATTCCTCATTAATTAAATTTAATGTGCCTAACAAAATAACCACTATAGCTGCCAGCATTAGAATTCCGCAGATGCGATAAACCCGATTACGGCGTACTTTTTCAATACAGCGTTTTCCTTTTGGCGTATCAGATTTTACAAATAGAAATAGCGACATAAAGGCCAGGGCAAGTAAAAAAACAGCAGCAGAAAAATAATGAAACAGGGAGCTCCATCCTTCGGTCTGTTCTTCAAAATATGTTACTGCATAGGGTAAAGTGACATCACAACAGGTTGTTGCCAAGTTTGTAGTAGGAAAAAATGCAACACAGAGTGCAAAAAAACCTGCTATATTAGAAACCCAAAAGTCTATACGTTCTTCACCGCTATAAACGATTAAGAAAATTCCTATAAGACTTACTATTACGGTAAAAAGGGTAGAGGCTCTTGTAAAATAATAATGACTAATAGATTCTAAAGGACCGTGAAGTTCAAAAAAGGTTAAGGATATTGCTAGTAATAAAATGGGGAGAAGCATTCCTGCCGTGCCTACAATTTTACGCAGGGTTTTGCCTTGATGCAGCCAGACTCCATTATCAGTATTGTAATTTAAATGGAGTGATTTGTATATTTTATTCGGTTTTCTGGAGTTCATGACGGTATAAATATTAGCTTAACACCTCTAAATTAAGATTTTAATCATTTTAGTTACGCGTATACTTCAATCTGTTTTTGTATCCGTATCGTTTCTTGTAACGCGGCATTATTTTTATATTTAAAACTTACGATTCATTTATGCGAAATCCTTTTAAAAATATAGGACCCGGAGCCTTAATTGCTGCTGCCTTTATAGGTCCCGGCACGGTAACCGTTTGTACACTTGCCGGAGTGCAATTTGGGTTTACGTTATTGTGGGCAATGACGCTTTCTATTGTAGCGACCGTAATTTTACAGGAAACCGCAGCGCGTATAGGTCTAGTTTCTCAAATGGGACTTTCTCAGGTATTACGTACACAATTACCGCACGGTATACTGCGTAAATTTATTTTAGGCCTCGTATTAGCAGCAATTGTATTAGGTAATGCAGCCTACGAAGGCGGTAATATAAGCGGCGGAGTTCTGGGGCTACAGGCTTTAGGAAAAAGCGGAGTATTTGTTTTAAAAGGAATTTCGGTAAACGGGTATAGTTTTTTAATAGGGGGTATTGCATTTATTTTATTGTATATAGGCAATTATAAAGTGCTTGAAAAGGTATTTCTGATATTAGTAATTTTAATGAGCTTATCGTTTGTGATTACTGCAGTTTTAACTAAACCAGACGTTTTTGAATTACTAAAAAATAGTTTTGTTCCTTCATTTCCTGATGGAAGCATTTTAATGATCGTCGCTTTAGTAGGCACAACCGTTGTACCGTATAACTTATTTCTACACGCCTCGCTGGTAAATCAAAAATGGAAAAACAAGGCAGACCTACCTGCAGCCAGAAGAGATACAATAGTAGCTGTAATTTTGGGAGGCTTGGTATCTATGTGCGTGATAATAGCAGCCAGTTCCTTAAGCGGTGAAAATGTAAACAGCGCCACAAGTCTTGCTCAAAGTCTAGAACCTCTTTACGGAAGTGCTGCCCGTTACTGTATTGGGTTAGGACTCTTTGCTGCAGGAATCACTTCTGCGATCACTGCACCACTTGCAGCAGCATATGTTGCACAAGGGTGTTTAAACCTGGAAGAAGGGCTTAAATCGCGTTATTTTAGAATAACGTGGATGATTATTTTGATTCTTGGAGTCACTCTGGCCGCATTTGGTATTAAACCCATACAAATCATACAATTTGCACAAATCGCAAATGGTATCTTATTACCCGTAATTGCGGGTATTCTAATCTGGCTGGCAAATCGAACTGAATTATTAGGATCTTACCGAAATTCAAAATTTAAAAATGCTGCAAGTCTTGTTATACTCTTAATTACTGTCATTTTAGGAACGCGTGCAATTTTAAGTGTATTAGGAATTTTATGAAATTAGAAACTCATTTTATAGATATTAATTGCGATCTGGGTGAGGGCATAGGTAATGAGGCTGCGTTGATGCCTTATATAAGTTCGTGCAATCTTGCCTGTGGTGTACATGCCGGAGATGTAGAAACCATAAATCGCGTAGTTGCACTTGCAAAAAAGCATAATGTTGGAGTAGGGGCGCATCCTTCCTTTCCTGATCGGGCTAATTTTGGAAGAATAATTATGCCATTATCTTTTAAAGAATTAGGCATTTCACTACGGAAACAAATAGAAAAGGTTGCCATAGCTTGCAAAGAACAGGACGTAGCATTGCATCATATCAAAACCCACGGCGCACTTTATAATTTATGTGCAAAAGATAAACGTTATGCTGAATTGGTAATAGATTTAATCGAAGAATTGTACCCTTCAATTCCGGTTTATGCTCCTTTTAATTCTATGATGAGTCGCGTTGCAGAAGGAAGAATTAAAGTGATTTATGAAGCTTTTGCAGATCGTAATTATGAGCCCGACGGAAGTTTAGTTTCGAGGTCAAAAAATGATGCTATTATTACAGCAAAAATCGATGTTGTAGAACACGTTTTAAATATGGTTTTAAACCATAAAATAAGAACGTTTTCTGGCGAATTTATAAGCGCAAAGATTGATACTATTTGCGTGCACGGTGATACACCAAAAGCCGTAGAAATCGTAAAGCTTTTAAACAAAGAACTAAATACGAATGCTATTAAAATACAAACCGTAATTTGAATTTAAAACCTAAAATAAACAGATTTGGAGAGTGTAGTATTCTGCTGCAATGGGATTTTAAGATAGCTCCTGAAAACTTGTTTTGGCTCCTGGGTGTAAAAGATTATTTGGTTGAAAACATAATTAAATCAACGGTTTATGTAAATAATACATATAATTCATTATTAGTAAGTTATAATAATTCAATAGAATATATCTATGATGATTTAAAAGCACTTCAGACTATTGATTTTAGCAGCGTTGAGTCTAAAGTTTATAAAGGAAATTTATTCAAAATACCGGTATGTTATGATCTCGAATTTGGCCTTGATCTGGAGGCTTTGTCAGCTCTAAAATCGTTAACAGTAAACGAAGTAATTCAGTTGCATACAGCACCTATTTATACACTCTATTTTATGGGATTTTTACCCGGTTTTTTATACCTGGGTGGAATGGATAACCGACTCGCTACCTCGCGAAAATATGAACCTCGAAAAGCGGTAATGAAAGGAGCTGTTGGTATAGCTGAAAATCAAACCGGGATATACCCGAATAGCAGCCCTGCAGGATGGCAAATTATAGGCAATTCACCCATTAATTTATTCGAAGTAGAAGCTGAAAAGCCAAGCATTTTTGAAGCTGGTGATCGCATTCAGTTTTATGCCATTTCAAAACCGGAATACCATCACATAAAAGATGCAATACGAAGTGGAAACTTTCAGTTAAAATGTGAGATCGATGAATGAAGTACGCGTAATCAAACCTGGATTTTATACAAGTATTCAAGATTTAGGTAGGCGAGGCTTTTCACATTATGGCGTTCCCGTAAGTGGAGTTATGGATAGTCTTTCTGCAGCTCGGGCAAATTTATTGCTCAATAATTCTAAAAATGCGGCAGTTTTAGAAATTACGATGACCGGTCCCGAACTTCACTTTAAAGAGGCAACACAGATTTGTATTTGTGGAGCAGAGTTTGAGGTTTATCTTGACAATAAGCCTATTTCTAATGCTAAAGCATATTATGTGTCAAAGAATGCAATATTAAGTTTTAAGGCTCTTAAAAAAGGCTTTAGAGCGTATTTAGCAGTATGGGGAGGCTTCAAGTCTAAGAAGGTATTAGGAAGTTGTAGCTTTTATGCTGGGATTACAAATACCTCACGTTTGCAAAAAGATGATTTATTGCTATTATCTGCAGCAACTTCAAAAGATAGTGCTGGTGCTCGTGTTGTAGTTGATAGCGAGCAGCTTTTTTCTAAGGAGATACCGGTTTATAAGGGACCGGAATTTGATTTACTTCCTCAAGCTCTACAAGGGCGCTTATTTACAATTGATTATACCCTAACTCCAGCGGGAAACAGAATGGCAATTCCATTTAAAGAGCGCCTACCAAATACCTTAAAAGGCATACTTACGGGTCCTGTTCTGCCTGGAACAATTCAACTAACTCCTGGAGGAAGCCTTATAGCTTTAATGCGAGATTGTCAGGTTACAGGAGGTTATCCCAGAGTCCTACAAATTCAGGAAATAGGTTTATGTAGACTTTCACAGAAAACTCCGGGAATGGGTGTGCGCTTTACGTTAACTTCAGCGTAGCATAAAAATATTTATTATTTTAAATTATACTTGTATAATATTTAAGATATTTCTATCACAAGCTAATTTTGCTATAAAGACCTCATTTTAAGGGGGAATTTCCCCCTATTTGCTTTCTTTTTATTTATGTGAGCTTTTAAAGACATACTTTAGAAGTAGGTATTAAAATTATAAATAATGAGAAAGCAGCTATTTAAAATAGGTTTACCAATTACATTTTTATTAGCAATGTATTCAAGTTGCACAGATAATTCAATGAGTATGGTAAAACCGCCTAGCGGGGTAATCTCAATTGAAGAGGCAAAACTGCTTGATAAAACCTATACCGAAACGCGACAGCGTGTACTTGAAAATGCTTTAGGGATGGAAGAAAGCAGATCGAGCTGGTGGTCTATAGAAGATATAGAAGCCTATATCGCTTATGCAAAATCTCAGGCTAATGAGAAAGGTATGACAGTACAGGGTTTGCGTATATATCAGGGTGCATACCCTAGTAATTATGGTGATAGAAAACGAGCAGGTTTAGGCACGCTATTTATAGTTCCCACAGGAACGAGTTCGGCAAAAGAAGGAACAATTTTAATAAATCTGGCACCTATACAAGGTGGAGATGATTTAGAAATCGCTCCTCTCAATATGGGCCACGCAAGAACTCCACCGGCATCAAATTACTAAACTAGAATTTGTATGGATGAGTTGGGCTCTTATTCGCAATACCTAGAACTTATAGCTGTAGCTATAGGTATTGTGAAGTACAAAGAATTTAAAAATTTTCAGTTTAAGTATATCCTGTATTTTTTAATTTATGTGGTTTTAAATGAATTTGTAGCAGGCATATCTTATGAATTCTTTAAAATACCTAATATTCTTTTGTATAATATTTATGTGCTCATACACTTCGCATTTTTCTTAGGTTGGTACCATTATTTATTGATTTCTAAACTCAGGAGGCAAATTGTAAAAGTATTTTTTATCGTTTATGTATTTTTTTGGATTGTTGATGTATCTGTTCTCGAGGGATTGGTTTTAATAAATGCGACTTATTCTTTTGCCTTAGGAACCTTTTTATTAATCATTACCGTGGCATTTTATTTTATAGAATTGCTAAATCGTGAAGTAGTACTGCATATAACCTTATCGCCTTATTTCTGGGTATCATTCGGTATTCTGGTGTACTGCATTACCTATTTACCATTTTACATCGCACTATTTTTTTTGTCTAAAGAAAATCCTATAATACTTAGTGTTATGTTATTTCTAATTAATTGTATACAGTATTGTTGTTTTTCTATTGCTTTTATACGTGCAGACCGAAATGCTATAGAGCACCCAATATCTAAAGAAGGCCATTAAAATATATTGAGACCACCTAAGTATAGGTTTATTGAATTTTTACTTCAAATGTCTCATTTGAAGTTGTTTACTTATTTTTACTGGCTTTTTTATTTCTAAATTTATTTCATTTTACGATTGAGTCACTTAATGTAAATCAAATGCAAGTTTTTGAGCAAGAGCAATTTCGCGAGTCCTTTGAAGTACTTATAATTGTGTGCTCTGCCGTGTTACTTACCCTGTTTATTCTTGTAATTATCCTATTTACATTATTTCAAAAACGAAAAATTAAACTCATTACAGAACGTAATAATGCCGAATTACAATATCTTGAAGAAGTTGCTCGTACCCAGCTTGAAATTCAAGAAATGACACTTAAAAATGTTAGTTGGGAACTTCACGATAATATAGGACAATTACTATCTGTAGCGAACCTTGAGCTTAATGTATTACTTAAAAAACAGGAGCCAGAAGAGACGGCAATCGTTTCAGAAATACAAAGTTTGGTCGCAAAATCATTACAAGAGATTCGGGAACTTTCACGTAGTCTCAATAAAGAAGTAATTAACCAATTGGGTATTATTAAGAGCACCGAAAACGAACTTACGCGCCTTGAAAAATTAGGTATTCTTAAAACCAGCCTCGAAGTTAGTGGTGAATGCTGGGATTTACCGCAAGACGATAATTTAATTCTTTTTAGAATTATACAGGAGTTTACAACTAATGTAATTAAACACGCTAAGGCAGACAGTCTAAAATTTATATTTAAATATTTACCGAGTGAGTTACACGTGCAGGCATCAGATAACGGGGTAGGTTTTGATTTGGCAGAAGGGCACACCAGTTCGGGATTAATAAATATGAAAAGCAGAGCAGCTTTACTAAACGCACATTTTGATTTATTTTCAGAAAAAGGAAGTGGTACGATTCTCAATATCAGGTACCTAAAAAAATAATATTCATTTTATTTGCTTAATTTTAAAATTGAAAATTTAACCTATCATATTCCTTAAATTATGAATAACTGTGTAGTGGGAGTTGTAGATGACCATATACTTTTTGCCCAATCGCTTCAGGGGTTGATAAATAGTTTTGAAGGTTTTAGCGTTTCTTTTATGGCGCGTAATGGTAATGACCTCATTAATAAACTAGATACGGCAAAACAAGATCCTGATATCATATTACTTGATATTAATATGCCGGTTATGAATGGATTTGAAACTATAAATTGGCTTAATGAACATAAACCAAATATCAAAACCATCGCTTTATCTATGGATGATGATGAGGAAACCATCATTAAAATGTTAAAGGCTGGGAGTAAAGGTTATTTGCTAAAAGACATACACCCAGATACTTTAAATCATGCATTAACTGAAGTGGCGAAAAAGGGGCATTATTATACAGATAATGTGACTACAGCGCTGTTAAAAGGATATTCTAACAAGCAAAATGATGAAGATCACGTTAATTTTTCTGAGCGTGAATTGGAGTTTATGGTATTGGCTTGCTCAGATAAAACCTATAAAGAAATCGCGAGTGATATGTGTTTAAGTCCCAAAACCATAGATAATTACCGAGATACTTTATTTAAAAAATTAGAAGTGCGCAGTAGAATAGGGCTTGTCTTATATGCTCTAAAAAACAAAATTGTCAATAATTAAAGCCAGTTATTTAATTTCTTGATCCATTTTGTTTTGCCCAAATACGGCGCATACCGAAACGGTATATCTAACCAGGTACCACGGGTTACTATAGATTTTTTATGCGAAAAGGTTTCAAAAGATTTATACCCATGATAGGCTCCTATACCGCTTTTACCCACGCCTCCAAAGGGTAATCTGTCGTTTGTAAATTGTATGACTACATCATTTAAAGCACCACCTCCAAAAGAGTATGATGTTAAAATATGATTTATTAATTGATTGTTTTTTGAAAATATGTAGAGTGCCAGCGGCTTTTCAAATTTTTCAATCCAATCATTAAGCTCTGAAATATTAGAATACCCTATTACAGGCAACACAGGTCCAAAAATCTCATCTTGCATCGCATTAGGCAGGTCCTGAAGATCTTGATTACTTATTATTTTACTAAAATCTAATACGGTAGGCGCAATAAACAAATCTGTTTTATCTACATACCCACCATGTACAATACAGTCTTTATCTATCAATTTTTCGAGACGCTCAAAATTAGATTCATTTATTATACGTGGAAAATCTGGAGATTCCTGTGCGTTTTGTCCGTAGGCACGTATGATTTCATCTTTAAGATAGGTTAGAAATTCAGCTTTTACCGTTTCATTTACGAGTAGATAATCTGGAGCTATACACGTTTGACCCGCATTTACAAATTTTCCCCAAACGATGCGCTTTGCAGCCAATTTTAAGGGAGTAGTATTATCTACAATACACGGATTTTTACCGCCCAATTCTAAAGTTACAGGAGTGAGGTATTTTGCAGCAGCTTCATACACAATTTGACCCACTTTAGGACTTCCGGTAAAAAAGATATAGTCCCATCTTAGATTCAAAAGTTTTTGAGATTGCTCAACACCACCTTGTACTACAGCCACATATTTGGACTCAAAAACTTCAGAAATTAGTTGAGCTATCAGTTTTGATGTGTTCGGAGTAAGTTCGCTAGGCTTTAAGGTTACCGTATTCCCAGCCGCTACAGCCGCTATTAATGGTGCCATTATAAGTTGAAATGGATAATTCCACGGAGCGATTATGAGTGTATTGCCATAAGGGTCAAAAATAATTTTAGAACGAGATGGAAAGTTTACAATACTTGAGCGAACACGTTTTGGCTTTGTCCAGGTATTGAGCTTATCTAGTGCGCGTTTAACTTCACGCAACACTAAAATATATTCGGTTATCTGACTTTCAAATAAAGGCTTCTTAAAGTCTGCATAGAGCGCATCGCAAATTTCTACTTCATATTTTAATAAAACCTCCTTAAGCAATTGCAGTTTCTCTCGCCGGGTAGCTACAGAAAGAGTAGCCTTAGTCTTATAAAAAAGTTGCTGTGCTTTATGAATTTCTTCAATTTGCTCAACTGAGGTAGGGAACTCGGTTTTAGATATCAAGAATTACGATTTAATAGGGTTATTTAACTGAAAATACGAAATTCTTTATGAATTGGTTTTATTTCATTAAAAGAGAATAATGAATATAAAACAATGCTATTTACTTTAAAGTTTTTAAAATACTTGTCGTTACCAATAATTGGCCTAAATGCCTTTGGCTGTGTTCTGCAGCATGAAAAAGAAGACCTAAAACAGTTGATGGAAGTTCTTTGTGGCCTACACTTCGCTTTTGAAGTAAATCAACCTCTTTTAATGTACTAAAGTATAAGAATGCCTCATCTAACTTATTTGAGTATGCAGCTTTAAGTTGGGCTGTGGTAACGTCGTAATTTTGAACTCCTTCCTGTTTTAAATAGTCAAATTGTACTTGAGATAACTTTTGTGCTTTTGAATAGGTTATCATACGGTCTAAAACACCGGTAATGTGTTGCAAATGAAATCCTACACTTGCTCTACCCGCCGGATTATTCCAGAGGTGTATATCTTCAAAATCTGTTAACCAATAGTCGAGATCTTCCTCAGTTTGTTTTAAAGCATGTGCTGCCGGTTGTAAATAAGGTGGAATATTTTTTAAAGGCCCTCGCAGCCAAACTTCAGGTTGCTGTAGTTTTTTCATTATACACTTATTTAGCAGCCGCATTCCCCATAAATAGAAGAGGTAAACACCGCACCATCTGGTGCTAATACTGTAAGTACTCCTTCTTTATGGTACAATTCCTGATCTAACTGAATCTCCTGTTCAATGTCAATTTTAATTTGATAATTTTTAGGATCTTTATTTTTAGGGTCTACGGCTATTAGATTTCCATTTACATTAATCATCCCGGGTTCTTCACCATATTTATCAATATAGATAAATTTTTGTGCAGAAAAATCTTCTTCGCTCATTGCATAATAGCAACTACAGCCTATAATTTGAGAAGGAAAACCTTCAATTTTTGAGAGTTCTAATTTTTTGTCTGCTGTGCAACTCAGAACGCCTAGCAATATGCAAAATAATATAAGGAAGCGCATAAATTTAACGGTTTTTCAGAATCTAAATTACAAAGAAATCTGTTCTAAAAACTGAGACCAAAAACAAAAGCTCCTTTTTGATTAGGACCACTAAAAGAGCGCACATAATCAACACGCAGAAACTTTAATTTTCCGAAGCCAAGGTTATCAACACCTATATTAAATTCAGTATAAGGTTTGTTTTCTTGTGTTAATAAGGAATGTACACCGGTAACTAGATTGAGATTTAAGGCTCTTATACCGGGAATTTTTCCTAGAATAAAGCCTTTAAAATTGTGTTCTATATGCGCTTCAAAGAAACTTTCTTTAGTGCTATAATCGTAGTAGGGTAGATTATTAAAACCAGTAAGACGCAGATTTCTAAAATTAACATAGGTTTGATTACCATTAAAATGCTGATAGTCTACAAAACTGATGTTGTCTCCATTCAAAAAAGTACCTCCTGTAAAGCCATACCCAAAGTTTCCTTTATTACCCAGAGTAAGTTCCTGACGCAGTTCTGCTTTAAGTTCTGTAAAATTGTAGTTAGCATCACTAGCTGCAAAGCTTTGCTCAGCAGTAACATAAAGCGTTGGATATTTAGAATCATCAACTTTAAACTTTCCGTCAGGATAGCTCATATATTTCTGATCAAAATTAATCATCGCCTGTACATTTACTTTTCCCAGATTGTGAGGTTGTATTGCTGCAGTATTATAATCCTGAGGGTTTAAAGGATTGTTTGAAGTATAAGCAAAATCTCTGTTGAATAACGTTTGATCTGTGGTATTAAATAGCGGCATTCGTTTCTCATAACCCGCCTGTGCAGTTAACTGAAACCCATTAAATAGTTCTTGAGAGAACGTCGCTCGCGCAAAATTTAATTCATAGTATTTAGCAAAGTTTTTTTTCCATACGAGAGTTGCCAGGCTGTTTATTACACCAGAAATAGGTTCTTCAGAATTAAATTGCTGCGTTTGAGAGCCTCCTTCTAGGATGACTGTTGTATTTTTTATACGGTCAAATCGTTTTGCAATTCTTCCTGTAAAACGCAAACGCTCATCGTCAATCCCATAATTTGCTTTTAAGCTTAGTGTTGTTGCTTGTATATAATCTTCGGTCCATTTAGAATAACTTATTCCTCCTGTTGCATTAAAGCCTTGAACTGTATTATAGGAGATCGTAGGTAAAATTGCATCATAGCTTAAGCGCCACTTATCATAAGTATTTTGATAACTGTATCCCATAAGTACGTCTGTAAATTTAAATGCATTACGTGCACTATCTACTGAATCTTTATAAGGTCTAGAGTCCCGAATTTCTTGTAAACTGTCTTTTTTAATATAATCTGTACGTTCTTCAATAGTAAGCGGAATCGGGCGTATTTGCTGCCAAAACAAACTGTCTTTTTTATTGGCTTCGGGTTTAAAACTCAATACTTCATTTGAAAAACTCTTACGATCAAATTGAGGTTTAAAATCATAATTGCTATAGACTGCAGAAAATCTTCCATTACCACCAAAACCAAATAGCTTAAAGCTAAAGTCGATACTTTGAGAAATTTTAACCCAAAGTTTTTGTGCAGCATTGTATTTAAAACTGTGTTTAAATACTAATGAATCTACAAACGGTACTTGTATCGCAGCACCACTTGTATTTAAATCTGCGCCATAAAGCTGCCAGTCGTCTTCAACAATATATAATATACCATTAAAAACACGATCATTTTTACGTTTAGGTGTTACCTGTATTTTATTGATGAGTTTATCACCTTCTTTAAACGTACCCACTAATTTGTAAGTGTAGTAATTGAAGGCATTATCTGCAATAGGCGATACAACTTGCGCCTGTATCTCTAAGGTATTATTATAGAATGAAAAATCTGCTTCCTGCGCACTGTTAAAGCTAAATCCATTACTGTTACCACTAACCTTACTGGCTGTAATAATTTCGTTAAAATCATTAGGTTCCTGATATGCAATTTTAGAAATCGTCTCACTTAAATATACAATACCGGTTCGTGTAGAATCAAGACCTCCACCTAAATCTCCCAATTCCTGCCCAAAAAACTTTTCAGGAGCGTTTTCTACACGCCATAAGCCACGGGAATAAAAATCTGCGGTATATGCTTTTTGTTTAGATAAAGTTTGTGGTTTTTCCTTAAGAACTTCTCGTATAATTCGGTCTGCGGGATTTATTTTAGAATCTAAAACCACCTCGTCTAGTGATGTCGTTTCTTCTTCTAAAACAGCATTTAATTTAAATGGAAACTCGGTAATTGTAACTTCTACATTCTTTGTAGTATAACCTAAAAACTGAAAAGTTATCGTATAGGTACCGGTCTGATTAAAATTAAGACTATACAGGCCGTCACCATTTGTAGTCGTGCCGGTTGTTGCATTTTTTAAATAGATATTTACATAGGGTAATGGCTCATTTTGCGCATTAGTAACCGAGCCTGTAATCTGACTCTGTACCTGGATGCAAACCAATACGATAACAGCGAAGAGTATTTTTTTTAGCATGTGGTATAATTTAATTTAAAAGACTTAAATTATTTTCTACCTGTTGCACTAATTATTAAATGCCTTCTTAATTTGTCCTAAACGTTTTTTAGAATCCCGGTCTTTAATAACTTCTCGTTTGTCGTATAATTTTTTACCTTTTGCCAGCGCGATCTGCATTTTTGCCAGTCCTCTCTCATTAATAAACAATCTAAGAGGTACGATGGTTAGACCGCTATTTTTGACTTCTTTTAAAAGCTTATTGAGTTCTCTTCGATTAAGTAATAGCTTGCGACTACTCTTAGGCTGATGGTTAAAATAGGTAGCGTGTGAATATTCTTGAATGGTCATATTTATCACAAAAAGCTCATTACCTTCAAACTCACAAAAACTTTCTGCAATAGATGCTTTTCCTTCGCGTATAGATTTAATTTCGGTACCCGCCAGTTTAATACCGGCTATATATTTATCAAGAATCTCATATTCAAAACGAGCCTTCTTATTTTTAATATTAATTGTATTTTCTTGTTTCATAAGATTGCAAAAGTACTAATTTATCAAATGGACTGCTATTGCCTGCAATTACTTTAATTTTGCAGTTCCTAAATGCTAGATAATGAAAAAAATATTGCCACTTACATTCCTTCTAATTTGTTTAACAGCATGTAAGAAAGAAATTAAAAATCTCGACTCTAAAGCCATTATAGCTCAAACCATAGCACGTGCTGGCGGTTCAACTATAGATACATCAACAATCACATTTACCTTCAGAGATAAATTTTATAAAGCATCACGTAATTACGGAAATTTCAGTCTGGAGCGTTGTTCTGACGAGGCTTGTAAAGATACTTTAGATCAATTAACAAATTCAGATTTTAAACGATTTGTAAAGGGTAAAACCATCAATTTGGAAGATTCTTTGATAAGTAATCTTGCAGGGGGTGTAAACTCGGTACATTATTTTTCGGTGTTGCCGTATGGTTTAAATGCGGAAGCAGTAAAATCTAAAAAGATTGGAGAAGCTACTATTAAAGGAAAAACCTATTATAAGATTGAAGTGCGATTTGCTGAAGAAGGTGGGGGTGAAGATTTTGAAGACAATTATATGTACTGGATCGATACTGAAGATTTTACAGTAGATTATTTAGCATACAATTACCATGTTAATGAAGGCGGTACGCGTTTTAGAGAAGCCTATAATATTAGAGAGGTAAATGGTGTTCGCTTTGTTGATTATAACAATTATGAGCCTTTAGAGCAGTTTCCACCTTTGCAAAGTCTTGATAGTCTTTTTGAAAATGGCAAACTTAGGTTGTTATCTAAAATTGAATTAGAAAATATTGAAGTTACTGCTTGCTCCAGCTGTTAAAATCTTTTAATTCGGCTTCAGCAACACCATCTTTTACCCGTACAATGTAAAGATTTCCAAAAGTAGAATCATCTATCTCATTGTATTTTTGCTCCCCTAGAACAGCATTAACAAAGGCAGGTATGGTATTACTATGTCCCACTACCAATACATTTTTGCCCACATGAGTATCTTTAAAATTAACATAGAAATCTTCAGAAGGTTCGTAAATTTTAATTTCTAGTTTATTCTGTTTTGCAGTGGGCAGCGCTGTACTGCGCGTTCGCTTAAAATTTGTACTGTAAACGGCGTCAAAATCAACATCTTTTAATTGTTTTGCCCAGAATTTAGCACGTGCCTTACCGTTGGCGTTTAGTGGCGGGTTATTTCCTATATTTGGAGCCCGTACTTTATCTGCGTGTCTCACAAAATAGTAAGTAGCATCAGTAACACGTGCTGTATCTGCACTTGCCAGAGTTTTAGTTTTATTATTACACGCACTAAAAATGATTAATATAAACAGGGAAAATAAGAGTTTCTGCATTGTTTTAAATTTTAAGTAAAATTAACGCTTGCCTTTTAAAGATTAGCGTTTTGTTGGGGTAAATAGTTTATTCTTAGCAGTAATTTTAAATATTACTAATAATTAAAAATCCAAAATTATGAATAATGATCAGATAGAAGGAAAGTGGAAACAAGTTAAAGGTAAATTTAAAGAGGAGTATGGTGATCTTACAGATGACGATACCACTCACGCAGAAGGTAAATTTGACCAAATGCTTGGAAAACTTCAAGAAAAAACCGGAAAAACCAAAGAAGAGATTAAAGACTGGATCGATAAGCAATAGTTTATATCTAAAATTTATTTAAAACCGTCGATTTTATTGACGGTTTTTTTATGCGCTAAACTGTAATTTTACAAATCTATGCGCATCATAAAATCAAAATCAATTCCAGATAAAACAAATCTCCTAAAGCATTTGTTAGATTGGGCAAAGCCAGATTCTACGAGTTGTTTGCTAACCTCAAATGGGCATACAGATCCTTATGGAAAGTTTGATATTTTGTTAGGTGTTGGTGCCAAAACATCAATTCATATAAAATCAAACCATGCATTTTCTGAACTTTCTAAGTACAGAGCTCAAGTACAGGACTGGTTACTAGGTTTTATGACCTATGATTTAAAAAATGAAGTTGAAAATCTTCAGTCTGCAAACCTTGATGGGTTAGATTTTCCTGATTTGTATTTCTTTCAGCCTTTAAAACTGATACGCATTATAGGTAATACTATAGAATTTTTATACCTCCCTGAAGTAGCAGCAGATATTGAGAAGGATTTTGAGTTGATATTTAATTCTTCCGAAGAAAAAGAAAAAGTAGTTGAAAACTATACTACACCTAAGGTTAAAGTTCGTTTTAATAAAGACGCGTATTGCGCTCAGGTAGATAAAATGCTCGATCACATTTACCGCGGCGATATTTATGAGGCTAATTTTTGCCAGGAATTTTATGCGGAATCTAAAATTGATCCTTTAAAGAGTTTTCTGCATTTAAATGAGATTTCAAAAGCTCCGTTTGCAGCATTTTTAAAAATAGGTTCTAAATATGCGCTGTGTTCTTCTCCAGAACGGTATTTATGCAAGCGGAAAACAAAATTGATTAGTCAGCCTATAAAAGGCACAGCCCGCAGAAGTAATAATGCTATTGAAGATTTAAAACTTGCCCGGGCACTTGCTCAGGATCCTAAAGAACGCTCAGAAAATATCATGATTACAGACCTCGTGCGTAATGATCTTTCTAAGCTGGCGCTAAAAGGAAGTGTGCGTGTAGAAGAACTATGCAAGGTTTATTCTTTTAAACAGGTGCACCAGATGATTTCTACGATTACAGCTAACATTGACCCCGATACAGACCCTATAACCTGTATTAAAAATACGTATCCCATGGGAAGTATGACCGGGGCGCCAAAGCTTTCAGCAATGCAGATTATTGAAGATTTAGAAAATTCTAAACGCGGTTTGTATAGCGGCTCAATAGGTTATTTTGAACCTAACGGTGATTTTGATTTTAATGTTGTTATACGCAGTTTATTGTATGATGCAGAAAAACCCTATGTGTCTTTTACGGTAGGAAGCGCTATAACTGCTCAGGCAATTCCAGAAAAAGAATACGAAGAATGTTTACTTAAAGCGAAAGCTATGCGAGAAACGCTTGAAGCTTAAATTAAATTGAGTAATTCTATTTTATTACGTAAAATCTTAATACGACCTTCTAATTCTAGCTTTTTAAGCAATCTTGAAATAACAACACGAGAGGTATGCATCTCATAGGCAATTTCCTGATGCGTACTTTGAAGTTCGTTGCTTTGAGTAAGTTTTTGCTTATCTCTCAAATACTTAAGCAAACGCTCATCCATACGCATAAAAGCAATGCTATCTAGCGTATCAAGCATTTCCTGTAGTCTATTTTGATAGCTGTCAAAAATAAAATTTCTCCAGGATTTATAGGTTGAGCTCCATTCTTCCATTTTTTGTATGGGAATCATAATGAGAACGGTATCAAGCTCTGCGATGGCACGTATTTCACTTTTACGTTGGCCCCGATTAAAAGATAAGGTAAGTGCACAGGTATCTCCTTTTTCTAAAAAATAGAGTAGCAGTTCATTACCTTCAGAATCTTCACGTAGTATTTTAATAGCTCCCGAAATAAGTAAGGGCATTGCCGTTATATACTGGCCAATTTCCATAAGTTTATCACCTTCCTTTACTTCTTTTAGAATACCTATTTCTGAAATTTCTTTTAGTAATTCCGCTTCAAAAAGGTGACCGTAGTTTAAGTTTAACAATTCGTTCATATTTCAAAATTAAACTTTAACTCCTTAAACAGGTTAATCATTATTTAGATTATTTTGAATACGAATTCGAGATTTAGATAAATGCTGACCGCTATCTAACTTACTTATGTAAGCAATTAATTTTTCTCGAAGTGTACAGTGTAAATCCCAGGTAGAGGAAGCATCTTTAGCACTACATAATGCGCGTACCTGCATCGTTTTCTCACTCATGTCTACCACCTGTACAACCGGCGGGTGATTTTTGTCCCAATTTTCTTCTTGTTCCAGTAATTCGCTAAACTTTTGGCGTATTAAATTAACATCAGTTTTATAATCTACGTGTAAAGTTATTGGCCGTATTTGATGAGCACTGGTCATAGACCAGTTTTCAAAGGTTTTAGATATAATTTCTTTTAAGGGTACGATTAAACGTCGCTCATCCCAGGTGCGTACTACCATATAGGTAAACCGTATATCTTCAACATATCCCCAGTCATCATCAATAATTACTGTGTCTCCTATACGTGCAGGTCTGGTTAATGCTATTTGAATACCTGCGATAATATTGCCTAAAGTACTTTGGGCGGCAACACCCAGAACCACAGTAGCGAGACCGGCAGAGGCTATTAAAGATATTCCTAACTTTTCTAATGATCTAAACTGAGATAAGATTACTGAAAAACCTACTATGATGACTATAAATGTTATAACCCGTCTTGCTACAGAGATATACGTTAGCATCATGCGAGCCTCATTATTTTCTTCGGGATTGGTGTCTCCTATTTTTGTTTCGGCAACATAGACCATAAATGAATCTATAAATCGCATAATAAACCACGTAATTGTACCTATAACGGCAATTAATAAGATTGCATAAAGTGTACTTGCAAATGTTCCGCCAAAGGAAATAAGTTTATTCAAAGAGATGTAAAAAAACAATACGCCTATTGCCCAACCCGCAGGGGTTGCTAGTCGTTTTGCTATCGTGTTTACCCAGATTTTATCAGATTTTTTAAATATTTTTCTAAAGATGTATAAACTGAGTTTGCCTAGTAAATAGCTAAAAAGAATAAGAATAAAAGTTCCAATAAATTTCCAGATAGGCATATTTAAAAACTGAATACGTGCCCAATCTGGCATCATTCTATCGAGTTCACGGGGCCCGTAAACCTCATATAGACTATCAATATTTTCTACAGTATTTGCTGAAATAAGCCAAAATGCTCCATAATCTTTGTATTTAATACGTTGCATTCTTAAGACAATATCCCTACCTTCAAGATCTATTTCTCCAAAAACCACGCTGCGCATAGGTTTACCTGCAATTGCCTGATTTGTGCTTGTACTCATATCAATTTGACCATCTGGCCGATCTGATAAGCCACTCCAATCAATTTTTATACGTTGATTTAAAACGAAGAATAATTTTTCTGCAAGGGTAGCGGCCTGTTCTTGAGTAATATCATCAGGCAAGAGATTAAAGTTTAAGGCATAGCTCGCATTTTTAAAATCACCACTACGCGCATTATAGACAAAATGCTCTAAGGTAGCTTGTGGAGATTGAAAATTAAACTCATTTGGTGGCAAGCCGGTAGAGGTATTAAGTCTGCTTAATATGTAGTAAGCCTCGTTATATTCCCGAATTGCATTTGGCATAAAATCGCCGTCTTCTGGAACTGAAGAGTTACTTTCGGGTAAAGAATCGCCTGCCTTACTGGTTGTTAAATCCTGGCAATATACCTGAGCTAAGGAGAATAGAATTACTAGGCTAAAAATGGTGGAGAAGTGGTTAAATCGCATAATTTGAAAAATACGCTCAATAGTTAAGTTTCATTATTATAAAAGCGTTAAAACTGTCCTTAGCAGTTTAATTTTAAGAACTTTTTATGAAATTAAAGTGACTCCGAGTTTATTAAACTAACACATTAGATTTATTGAATTATCAATTGTAAATCAAATAATTATATAATTATTAAAAATTAAAGGTTCTCTATTATTTGATGCTGAATTAATGTAGGGTTAATATGAAAAGCAATATTTTTAGATCCCAGTATTAAGCAAATTATGTGTTTAATATCTATCATAAATTTAATTCGGTTTTAAATATTATTTAAGACAATACTATAAATGAAATAGTAATTTGGTTATTTAAAAAGTGAGGTTATACAGCCTTAGAGTTCACGATATAAAAAGGTTTGATTTAATGATCTCAAACCATTGTTAATTAGAGATGAAAAATTTTTTATTTGTTTCCGCAGAAAATGATGCAATTGCTCATTGTAAAGCAGGGGGAATGGCAGATGTGGTTCGAGATGTGCCAAGACAATTAGCAGCAAATGGCGATCACGTTCACGTGATTGTACCCGCTTACAATAGGCTGCATTTAGGGGGAACTTTTATAAGTGATCTAAAAATAAACATACGTGGGGATGAGTCTATTGCTTATTTATATGAAGTACAGCCTAAAAAACATTTTGAAGGTATTACGCATTATGTAATTCACCATCCTGAAATTATTGAAGGTAATATTGCTCATATTTATAATGATGATCCTACTGAACCTTTTTTTACTGATGCTGTAAAGTATTTTATTTTTAATACAGCTGTTGCTCAGGCTATTAAACAGAATTTATTTGATCATGTAGATGTAGTGCATTTACACGATTGGCACACAGCACTTTTGTTGTTTCATAAACAATTTAATCCTGAATACCAGATATTAAGAGAAAGTTGGTTTGTGTATAGTATACACAATCTGAGCTTACAGGGTATCAGACCTTTAAATAATAACTTTGCTTCCGTAAACAATTTTTTCCCCCAATTGGGATATGATTATGAGATGGTCAAAGACGATCGTTATGAAGATTGTATTAATCTAATGGCTTTGGGAATTCGGTTAGCAGATCGCGTGCACACCGTGAGTCCGTCATACAAATTAGATATTCTTAAACCCAGTCATAAACCGGAATTTATAGGAGGCGAAAGCTTAGAAGAAGACCTCAATAAAGCCAATGATGCCGGGCGTCTTTATGGTATTCTTAACGGGGTTAATTACAAAAATATTCGGGTGGCAGAGAAGGGTAATTTATATCCTAATGTATTAAGACAATTGTTTAAATGGATTCAGGAAGAATCTAAAAAATACAAATCAGATATACTCGCCTACACCGGTGAAAAAGTGGTGTGTTTGCTTGAAAATCCACCCAGTTTTGTTGCTTCTAGTGTAGCTCGAATGACCGAGCAGAAATTCTATTTCTTTAAACGAAATCCGCAGGCGCTCAAAGCTATATTAGAGAAACTGGAAGCGCGTAATGGTATTTTTATATTACTGGGTACCGGCGAGCCCGAGTACGAGGCGCTTATGCGCGATATTAGCTATGAGCATCCTAATTTTATTTTTATTAACGGCCAGTCTGAAGATATAATAGACTCTATTTATCTGGAGTCAGATTTATATTTTATGCCCAGTTTATTTGAGCCTTGCGGTATTAGTCAAATGCTTGCAATGCGCAATGGGGTATTGTGCCTGGTACACCATACCGGTGGCCTTATAGATACAGTAAAGGCTGGTGTAAATGGTTTTGCATTTGATGGAAATACCGTTGATGATAAAATTGAAAATATGGTACTTGCTTTTGACACTACCTTAGATACTTTCTTCAACGATAAATCAAAATGGAAAAAAATGAGTAAAAAGGCAAAAGCAGCTCGTTTTTCCTGGGAAAATGCTGTGAAAGAATATTACAAGTATCTCTATACTTACTCTTAACCTTGCAACACTTGTGTTTTAGTACCAAATTTAGATGTCTAAACAGTGTTAATAGTTTATATTAGATTTTAAGAAGAATATTCTATAAACAGCCTAGTAACCAATTTCTAAATTTTGGATAAAAAAATAAAGACTCCTTTTAATAAAGTTATCGCAGCTATAGATGCGCTAAATGCCCAGGACCCAAATTACGTAATTGTAGATGGAGAGCAATTTCCAAAAGAATTATTGTATTCTCAGCGTATGACGAGACAGTTAGAACGTTTTGAAAACGAAGCTTCTCAAGAACTTAAAATCGCTGCACGTGCACAACATATTTGCAGATGGAAAAGCCCTCGTGAAGATTACTCAATGAATCGTGTAGGCTATTTAAAATGGCGTGAAGACTTAAAAAAAATGCACGCCGAACTCACGGGAACAATTTTAAAAGAATTTCATTACACCGAAACTTTCATAGATCGTGTTCAGTTTTTAATTAAGAAAAAGCTTATTAAAAAAGATTTAGAATCTCAAACGCTGGAAGATGTGATTTGCCTTGTGTTTTTAGAGTTTTATTTTGAAGATTTTGCAGCTAAACATGAAGAGGAAAAAGTGATAGATATTGTTCAAAAAACCTGGGCTAAGATGTCTGATAAAGGGCACGATACCGCTTTGACACTTCCTCTTAGCGATACTTCGTTAGAACTTATTAATAAAGCACTGGCATAAAAATGTTTTAGTTACTAGTGTTATTTACTTTATTAAAGAAAATAGTTATTTTAGGGACTTTAAACCGGCTTTCTGAAGCCTTAATTCTCAAGAATGGTAATTTACGGCTGGAAGAATGTCTTCTTAAAATCTATTAAATCAAATAAGGTTATATGTCCTTATTGTTCAGAAAAAGCAACCACACTTTTTAGTGTATCAAGTCAGCACGCACACGTTTTCTGGATTCCATTATTTCCGTATCGAAAACCCATTTACTCCCTTTGCGAAAATTGCAATCACGCATTGAAGTTTAGAAAAATGCCTGAAGAATTTAAGCAGGAAGGAAGATTGCTTAAAACTGAAGTAAAAGCGCCTATTTGGCAATATAGTGGTTTGGGACTTATCGCTATTTTAATTAGTTGGTTAATCTATTCAGGACAAGAAAATAAGCGTCTTAATTTAGATTACATAACTACTCCACAAGCCGGCGATATCTACGAGTTTAAAACACAATCCAATTTTTATTCTACATTAATGCTGACAGAAATAACCAAAGACTCTGTCATTTTTAGACTGAATGATTATGAAACTCAAAAGATAAGCGGAATACGCGACATTGAAAAAACCGAGAATTACTCCCTTGATGAATACAGCCTATCCCGTGAGGAGATTAAGCGCATGTATGACCAGGGAGAAATAATTGATGTTAACAGGGAGTAAGAAACCTGCTATTTATTTTACCCGCCAATAGCAATCATACTGCGGTTGTTGTTATGTAAATCGGGATTGGTAAGTTGGTCAAAATCGGTCATACCGGCGCGTACTGCTTTTTTCTTATTTAAAGCAGCATCAATTAAATCTTCAAGATTTGCACCAGAACGATATCCAGTTAACAGATTTGTTTCCTCATTTGAGAATAGGCAATTTTTGAGTTTTCCGTCTGCGGTAAGTCGTACCCGGTTGCAACTGTCGCAAAAGGGGTTTGTAACCGAACTGATGATTCCAAAACTTCCTTTAAATCCTTCAATTCTAAAATTACGTGCTGTAAAATTCGTTTCATTTAGTAAGGGTTTTAACGCTTCAACTCCAAAATAATCGGTAACCCGATTTAAAATTTCAGCCTGACTTACGAGTTTATTTTTATTCCACTCATTGCCGTCAAAAGGCATAAACTCGATAAAACGAACATTAATGTTTTGATCTTTAGTGAGTTTTATGAAGTCAGTTATTTCATCTTCATTAAAACCTTTCATCAAAACCGCATTAATTTTTACATTAAAGCCTTCAGCGATGAGTTGGTTAATATTATCATACGCCAGTTTAAACTGATCTCTACGTGTAATAAACTTAAATTTTTCGGCATCAAGACTGTCTAGACTTACATTAATATCTTGTAAACCAAACCGTTTAAAATCATCAATAAAACGGTGGGTGAGCAGCGCATTTGTTGTGATAGAGAGCTTAACATGAAGTTTAGCAAGTTTCTCTAGAATTAAGCTAAAATCTTTGCGTACTAAAGGTTCGCCGCCGGTTAAGCGTATTTTATCTACGCCATTCTTAACAAATATGGTGGCAATAGCTTCAATCTCATCTGCGGTCATTAAATGTGCTCTAGGACTAAGCGCGATGCCGTCGTGAGGCATACAGTAGGTACACCTTAAATTGCATTTTTCACTGAGTGAAATACGCAAATAGTTGTGTTTGCGCTGATGAGAATCGGTTAATAGGTTTGTGACTTTAGTCATTAGCATTGTGTTGAGCGCCTCTTAATATTTTAAAAACGTGTAATAAATGCGGAAAAACAGCATCTATAGACTCTTTAGCGCCATTTGTAGAGCCAGGTAGGGCAAGTATTAGGCAATTGCCTAATGTACCGGCTACGCTGCGCGAAAGCATTGCGTACGGCATACGATCCTGACCATAATTGCGTATGGCTTCTTCAACCCCGGGGATGCGACGTTCTAGAATGGGTTCTAGCGCTTCGGGAGTTACATCGCGCATACTGAGTCCGGTACCACCGGTATAAATTAAAAGATTTACAGTATCAGACAATTCAAAAGCCTTGCTGCGTATGGTTTCCAGATCGTCTGGTATAATCTCGTAACCCTGAATTTGAACATCAAATCCCTGAAGTTTTTCTATAATAGCTTTACCCGCCAGATCTTCTTTTTTTCCTTCGGAAATAGAATCAGAGCATACGATGATATGCGCACTCAATCTCGACGGATTCTGATCTTTAAAACTGCTTTTACCGCCTTTTTTGTTGACTAATTTAACATTGTTAATCTCAATACCTTTGTCTATAGGTTTAAGCATATCATACATGGTCAATGCAATCACCGAAGCTCCATGCATCGCCTCAACTTCAACGCCGGTTTTGTAAACCGTTTTTACGGTAATTGCTATATGAACTGAAAGACCATCTATCGTGTACTCTACAGCCGTATATTCAATAGGTAACGGGTGACAATCTGGTATTGTGGTATGTGTGTTTTTTACAGCAAATAGTCCTGCTGTTTTTGCCATTTCAAAAACGTTTCCTTTGGGTACGGTGTTTTTTTGCAAAGCCTCAATAGTTTCGGGCTTACTCACGGTAACCGTCGCCTGAGCTGTTGCTGTACGTAAGGTTGTTATTTTATGTGTTATATCTACCATATTTAGTATAGGTATTACTTGTATTTATTTAAGACTGAAACCGCCTAACTTAGATTTAAAACTCAATTAACTATTCACTTTCCACTGATGGCTGTTATCTTCAAAAATCTCTTTTCCAAAAATAGGAGTGCGGTCTTTTACCTGATTAACAATCCATTCTGTAGCGGCATAAACTTCTTTTCTGCGCTTAGCCGAAACAAATACAAAAAAGCAAACTTCGCCAACTTTAATCGTGCCCAAACTGTGGTAAATATGCATACATATTAAATCGAATTTCTCAAAAGCCTCTTCGCGTATTTCATTTAATTTCTCATTAGCTAACTCCTCATAGCAGGTATATTCAATAGCTGTTACCACTTTAGAATCAACTTCATCTGCACGTACCTGACCTAAAAATATATTGTGAGCACCTATGCTTGTTTTACTTTGATGTTTTGCGATAGAGGTTCCTATAAATTCGCTGCTTATGGGGCCTTCTATAAATACTTTTTTCATTGATATTTTATTTAAATACTACGATTTGTTCGATTTTTTTTAGATCCTCAGCTCCTTCCTCGATTGCACAACTATTTACAAAACCCATATTTTTTAATAGTTCTGCCGCAAGTTGAGCACGTTTGCCACTTTGACAAAACAGATAGTAAGTACCTGTCTTATCAAGTTCTTCAGATTGTTTTTCCAATTTAAAAAGTGGTATTTCTTTTAAATTCTGAAAATCTAACCTAGGTTGTTCATTGAATTCACGAACATCTATAAAAACGCTGCTTTTAAGCATTTCGCTATTGAAGGATACTGTTTTACTTTTAGTTTTTAGATGTGTTTTTTGGTAAAATGAATGCGTTATCGCTATGGTTTCATTTTTTGTAAACTGAAACTTTTGCTGACTTGCGGTAAGCGTATTGTAAATAAGTAATTCTCCAGAAAGTACATCACCAATTTCTAAAATCATTTTCATCACTTCCTGCGCCTGTAGCATACCTATAACACCTACGCTGGTTCCTAAAACACCAGCTTCTGCACAACTAGGTACTTCAGTAGCTTTAGGAAACAAACAGCGATATGTAGGTCCGTTTTTATAATTAAATACAGAAATCTGACCTTCAAAGCGATGAATGCTGCCGTACACGAAAGGCTTACCGGTTAATACAGCTGCGTCATTAATTAAATACCTAACGTCAATTCGGTCTGTAGCATCAACAATTATATCGTAATTCTTAAATAATGAAACTGCATTTGAACCATTTAAATATTCAGAATACGTAATGATTTGAGCATCGGGTTGCTGCTTTTTTAAAAAGGCTTTAGCCACATCTACTTTAAATTTCCCTACAGCATCTGGCGTATACAAAATTTGCCGGTGCAGATTACTTTCTTCAATACGATCGCCATCTACCATACCTAAAGTACCAATGCCGGAAGCTGTTAGGTAGGGCAGAAGGGCACAGCCCAAACCACCGGCTCCGATAACAAGTACACTGGCATTCGCCAGTTTTTGCTGACCGCTTCTTCCTATTTGAGGTAAAATTAATTGACGTTGATATTTGCTCATAAGTATTAATTAACCTCCTGCAAAAGGAGGAAGTAAAGCGACTACATCACCTTCATTTAAGCTAACGGCTTCATCAGCATCAATTAATTTTTGATTAACCGCTAATTGAAATGGTATATGACTAATTGCATGAGTTTCCTTTAGATGTTTTAAAAGCTGTGCCGAATCTTTAAATGAGGTAGTTTGGGTTTCCTCAGGAGCGCCTATAACGTCAACGAGTTGGCCAAAATATTTAAGCGTGATTTTCATAATATTTTAAACTGTTTTCGAGTTCTGCCAAAGCTTCGGGTGTATTAATATTCACAAGTGACCGAGCATTTGCAATGGCTATTTGTTTATACTTATGATCTTTTATAAAATCAGTGAGTTTCAATTTATTTTCTTGAAGAGCCTGTTCTATATCTGGTAATAGTGTTCTAGAATAAATTCCTATTAAAGGATGCCATCTACCTTCTGCAGATGCAAACGTTATCTCATAATTTGTAAAATCGCTGCTTAAAAGTGTTTGTAAAGTTTCCATAGAAAGTAGCGGAATATCACAACTCAGAATTAAAATTTGAGCAGCATCTGTATGTTTAAGTGCTGCATATATCCCTCCTAAAGGACCTTTTTCTTTATATATATCGGGCATCGTAGGAATACCTAAATAGGTATATGAAGGATTTTCTGTTACTAGAAAAATAGATAATTTTATTTTTTGTAATGTATTGATTATGTGTTCAACAAAGGTCTTGTCTTGAAGTTCTACTAAACCTTTTTCAGATAACATTCGGGTGCTTTTTCCACCACAAAGAATGTATGCCGGTATGTGGTTGAGTGACTTCATAAACTAAGTTTTGACTATTATTGATTTAACGCCTTAAATTGATCATTTAAAAAATGCTCACAAGCAGTGTTTAAAGTTTCAAATTGCTCAATCATTTGTTTTCCGTAGGTAGTCAATGTGGTTCCTCCACCGTCTTTACCTCCAGTATTTGTAATTACTAGTGGCTGTCTAGAATTTGCATTCATAGTATTTATAAGCTTCCAGGCTTTTTTATACGACATATTTATTTCTTTTGCAGCAGCACTTATTGAATGTGTTTCAGCTACTTTTTTAAGTAATTCAACACGCCCATAACCTAGAAAGACTTCACCTTCCTGTTCGATCCAAATACGACTTTTAATAGCTCTCATAATTAAAAATTAAGATCTATATACGTCACAGCATCACCGGCATTTAACTGTTCTGTATCTTCCGGAATCAGTAAGAGTGCATTACTCAATGCATACGTGTTTAACATTGAGCTTGCCTGCCCTGTAAAGGGTGTAATCGTATTACCATTAACTCCTGCTTTTAGAAAGAGGGTTTTACCGTGAATATTTGTTATGGTTTCACTCAATATTGCCGAACGCTTATTTAATAACGGATTTATACTACCCATTCTTGATCTTAAATGCGGAAGCACATAAGCATAAAAACAGGTTAAACTTGAAGCCGGATTACCCGGCAACCCAAAAACTGATTTATCGTCTTTTATACCAAACCACAAAGGTTTTCCGGGTTTTTGATTCACTTTATAAAAGTGTTCCTCAATTCCATTATCCTGAAATGCCTGCTGAACAAAATCAAAATCACCAACAGATATTCCGCCAGAAACGATTAAAACATCTGCATTTTCTAACGCTTGATGTACAGCTTTAGAAGTTGCATCAAGTGTATCTTCAGCTTTTAATAATTGAATATTTAAAATACCCAGACGCTTTAAGGCATTCTGCAACATAATGCCATTACTTTCATAAATATGATTGGGTTTTAGCGGTGTACCGCGCTCTTGCAGTTCGTTACCTGTGGTTATGATGCAAACCTTCGGTTTAGCATACACTTTAACTTCAGTTAAACCTAAACCTGCCATAAAACCAATAGAGGCTTCATTTATCTGATGCCCGCGATCTAAAACTTGAGTTCCTGCCGTTAATTGCTCGCCAATAGGACGAACGTTAGCTTTAGGTAGGGGTAGCTTTTCAATAATTAAAGTATCACCTTCTCGGGTTGTGTGCTCTTGAATAACAACCGTATCTGCAGTTTCAGGAACCGGAGCACCCGTAAAAATACGTACAGCTTCTCCAGGTTTTAAATGAGGTGTGGATAAATCTCCTGCTTGTATTTGACCGGTTACTTTTAAGCGGGTTTCATTAGTATGTATAAACGCATAACCGTCCATCGCAGATTGTCTAAAAGATGGAAGCGATAAGGGAGCCTGGCAATTTTCAGCCAAATTATACCCTAAACTATCTTCTAATTTTAGAGATATTACCGGCAGTTTTTCTGCATTTTTTAAAACAAATTCTTGAGCCTCTAAAACCGATATCATAAGTTAAGCGTTATGTCCTAGCGAATATAACGATAGTTGCTTGTTTTCTCTGGTACAATGGGTGAGGTTTAACAGCATTTTGACGTTTGTACAGTAGATATTGATCAGTCTTAAAAAATTTAAAAGGTTCTGATACAAACTCATTATAGATCTTTTCATTTTAATCTTGAATTGTGGTAATATCTCTTCTGTTTTTAGTTTTTTCTTAATACTTCGGGCTTTAAATATTGTTTAAATTGAACAGGCAAAGTAGCTGTGTTACGGTAATGCCACATTTTTTGCACTTCAGTAGTTTATATAAAAGATCTCAAGTGAATTAGCTTTAGATTGCTATTGCCACATTAATTAAAAAAATCAATTAAAATGTCTCAGTCTTTTAAACGCAACGTGTCTTTAACGGGTGCAGAGGAGTTTACCAATATTAAATTAGGAGAACCTGTACGCGATGCGGCGGGTATGTTAGGAGTTAAAGAAGCACTTAAACATGGCTTTAAAGAAATGGGTGTTTTACGCTCTATGGGTGCATTATTAAAGATGAACCAGAAAGACGGTTTTGATTGTCCCAGTTGTGCCTGGCCAGATCCCGAACAGCGATCTCCTGTTGCAGAATATTGTGAAAACGGAGCAAAAGCACTGGCAGATGAGGCGACTACGGATAAAATAGGAGCAGACATGTTTAAAAAATGGTCTGTTGAAGAACTGTCACATTTATCAGATTATGAGCTCAATAAATTTGGTCGTCTCGTAGAACCATTGGTTTTAAGACCGGGAAGTTTACATTATGAACCCATAAGCTGGGATGCTGCATATGCGCTTATTGCTGAAGAGTTGAAAAAGCTTAATGATCCTAACGAAGCCATATTTTATACATCAGGGAGATCTAGTAATGAAGCTGCATTTTTATATGGAACCTTTGCACGTGCTTTTGGCACTAATAATATGCCAGATTGCTCAAATATGTGTCACGAGTCGAGTGGTGTTGCCTTAGGTGAAACTCTTGGCATAGGAAAAGGCTCAACGGTTCTTGAAGATTTATATGAGGCTGAAGTTATAATTATAGCAGGGCAGAACCCGGGTACAAATCACCCCAGAATGATGTCTGCACTAGAGAAGTGCAAGAATAACGGCGGAAAAATTATTAGTATCAATCCACTGGAAGAATCTGGTTTGGTAAATTTTAAAAATCCGCAGCATTTAAGCGGTGTTATAGGGAGTGGTGTAGATATGGCAAATGTGCATTTGCCGGTAAACATCAATCAGGATATTCCGCTTATAAAATTGATTCTAAAGAAACTTGCAATATTAGATTCAGTAGATAAAACTGTTTTTGATCACGTTTTTATTGAAAAGTATACCAGTGGTTATGACGCGCTTATTGCAGATTTAATGTCTTACGATGAGAAAGATTTACTATCGAGAACCGGCGTAGATGAGTCTGCAATTAATAAAACTGTGGCGTTATTGCGCCATTCTACAAAAATTATTGTGTGTTGGGCAATGGGGCTTACGCAGCATAAAAACGGTGTAGAAAACATACGCGAGTTTGTAAATCTGTTACTTTTAAAAGGAGCATTAGGCAAACCGGGTGCAGGTACCTGTCCTGTACGTGGTCATAGTAATGTACAGGGTGATCGTAGTGTAGGAATTCAGCATTTTGTAGATAAGGATATGAATGCGCGTATTGAAAAATATATGCACTTTACACCACCAGCAGAGCGAGGTCTTGATACTGTTGAGTCTATGCAGGCAATGCATGATGGTAAAGCAAAAGCTTTTTTCTGTCTAGGCGGAAACTTTCTAATGGCTGCCTCTGACACAAAATATACCGCCGAAGCTTTACAGAACTGCGATCTTACCGTACAAATAAGTACTAAACTAAATCGAACACATTTGGTTACCGGTAAAACAGGTCTTATACTACCCACATTGGGAAGGTCTGAAAAAGACGAACAAAATGGCCAGCGCCGATATTTTACGGTAGAAAATAGTATGGGTAAAATAAGTCAGTCTAAAGGGATTTTGAAACCGGCTTCAGACAATGTGCGTTCAGAACCGCAGATAATTGCTGAGATGGCAGATGCCTATTTTGATTCGCATCCCTTAGACTGGAAGCTAATGGGGGAGGATTATGAGATTATTAGAAACTACATAGATCTTGTTGCAAAAGGTTTTGAAAAAACAGCAGAACAATCTAAAGGTCACGGCTATTACTTGCCAAATAATGTACGTAATCTTGATTTTAGCATGTTGCCCGGTGGTAAAGCCCAGATAACGGTTAATAAATTACCTGAGCATACGCTTGAAGCAGATGAATTTATGATGATGACTATACGGTCGCACGATCAGTTTAATACTACTATTTATGGTTTGGATGATAGATATCGGGGAGTTTATAATGAACGGAGAGTAGTCTTTATGAATCCGAAAGACATGGAATTAAAAGGATTAAAAAAGTTAGATGTTGTAGATCTTACCAGTACCTATGATGGTATAGTACGAGAAGCACATAAATTTTTGATGATACCTTATAATATTCCGCAGGGTAATGTGGCTGCCTATTTCCCTGAAACGAATATGCTGGTGCCCTATAATCACTTTGCAGAGCGCAGCAATACGCCTATCAGTAAATCTGTAAGAGTACGCATTTATAAGCGGGAAGTAGAACCTATTGCTAGCTAAGTCTTCTTGTTCTATTTCAAAAATTTAAAAACAAAAAACCATTGAATTTATCAATGGTTTTTTTAATCCCTTAAATTATTAGAAACAGAGTTTAATTCTTTTTACCCATTATAATTTACCGTGTTCTTCTAAATCTTTAATAATACAGGTTAGTTCACCGGGTCGTATAGGTTTTATGATGTAGTCTGAAATTTCACAAAGACCTTTAGCGCGCTCTATATCTACAGGATCTACTGAAGAAGAAACCATATAAATGATAATTTTTTTACTCACTTCTGGCTTTATTTTTATGTACTCTTCCATAAACTGAAAGCCATCCATAATAGGCATATTAACATCTAGAAATATAACGTCTGGAAGCTCCTTTTGCTTATTAAGGTTACTTATCATAAAATCGAGCGCCTCTTCACCGTCTGAAAATGAAATAATTTTCTTAGATAGTTTTAACGACTCAAGAGTTTTTATCATTGTGAATTGATAGATGTCATCATCATCAACTATACAGATATTAAAAGGGTCTCTCATACTTAATTAAAATTGATCGTAAAGGTAGAACCTTCATTCACTTTACTTTTTGCAGCAATAGTACCGCCCATTGCTTCGACCTGGATTTTTGTCATAAACAAACCTACTCCTTTAGCATCTGGATGTCTGTGAAATACTTTATTTAAGCCAAATAATTTATGACCATTACGCATCAAATCTATTCCTAAACCATTGTCTTTAAAACTCAAGATAATCTTTTTATCAATAATTTCTGACTTGATAAAAATTTCGGGTGTTTTGTCTTTGGCTCTATACTTAATGGCATTACTAACCAAATTAAGGAAAATACTTTCTAAATAAACAGTATTATAAGTAATTGTTGCCACCTGTGAGAAATCTGTGATGATGACGATACCCGATTCTAAGATTTCACCACTAAGAATTTCCTGGGTTTTATGCATAACTTCAGAAAACGAAACTTGTTCTACATCTTGAGCGGAATCACTTTTAGTTCTTAATGCCTCTATCAGGGTGTTTAACGTTAACGTAAGATGATTGATAACCTTTTCAAACTTCTCAAATAAAATTTCCTTTTCTTCTTCACTTTCAGATGTATTATAAAATTCTAATAGCGAGTTTAAATTGCTTACCGGGGCTCTTAAATTATGAGATGTAATATGTACAAAATCTGCGAGCTGAGTATTTTGCGCAGTAAGTTTATTAGCCAAAACTTCGAGGTTTTCTTTAGCCTCTAAAATTTTACGTGAGGCTAATTTTTGAGTCGTAATATCCCGAATTGCTGCAGAAACAAGAAGACCTTCTTCAGTTTGTAGTGGACTCAAACTTATTTGAATAGGAATTTCTTTTCCTTCTTTATTTACTCCAAATAAATCTTTACCACTTCCCACACCAAAAGCTTTTACTTTAGGCTTAGCAAAAAAACCATCCCGTAAACCTATATGGGCATTGTTGCCGGTAAAGCGTTGGGGTATAAGTATTTCTACAGGTTTATCGTATAATTCTTCCTGTGTATATTTAAACAGCTTTTCTGCCTGTTTATTTATAAGTTGTATGCGTCCCTTTTCATTAACTATAACCATTGCATCAGGAGCAGACTCTAACAGGCCCCTAAATTTATTCTCTGCCATTTTAGGAGCCGTAATATCCTGACATGTCCCTACCATTTCTGTAACATTACCTTGATGATTTGCAGCGATTACTCCTAAAAGTTGAATTATTTTTATCGTGCCATCGTTTAAAATAATGCGATGTATCACCTTATTAAAGGCGAGACCACCTAAAGATTCAGAAATCTTTTGATCTACATTTGCTCGATCTTCGGGGTGTATAAAATCTAAATATGTTTTAATTTCTAAATCTGCAGATCTATCTACATCAAAGATTTTGTACATATTTTTTGACCACTTCAGTTTATTGGTTTTTAAATCCCATTGCCAGTTGCCCATTAAGGTAATTTCTTCGGCGAAGTTTAAGAGCTGATTGTTCCTTAATAATTCATTTTCAGCTAATTTTTGAGCAGTAATATCCCGTATTGCGGCAGAAACCAAAAGACCTTCTTCAGTCTCAAGGGGACCTAAACTTATCTGTATAGGAATTTCTTTACCCGCCTTATTAACCCCAAATAATTCTTTATCATTACCCATACCAAAAGCTTTTACTTTTGGCTTAGCAAAAAAACTATCGCGTAATCCTATATGTGCATTATTGCCGGTAAAACGTTTTGGAATTAAAATTTCTACAGGTTTGTCAAAAATTTCATCAAGAGTATAGCCAAAAAGTTTTTCTGCCTGTTTATTTATAAGTTGAATGCAACCTTTTTCATTTACAATTACCATCGCATCGGGAGCAGATTCTAAAAGGCCTCTAAATTTATTTTCGGCCATTTTTTGCTCTGTTACATCCTGACAGGTACCTATCATTTCTGTAACTATTCCTTTTTCATTTTTAAAAACTTTACCTATAAGTTGTATTGTTTTTGTTTTACCATTTGTTTTAATTCGATGATTAAAATTCTCAAATCCATTATTATTAATTGCGTTCTGAAAATTAGTGGTGACAAGAACTTTATCATCAGGATGTACAAAATTAAGATAGGTATCAAATTTTAAATTTGAAGTGGTATTATCTATTTCAAATATATTAAACAAATTATTAGACCATTTTATCCTATCATTTACAATATCCCATTGCCAGTGTCCTATTTTAGTAATTTCTTCTGCAAAGTTTAATAACTGGTTTTTTCTTATTAATTCGTTTTGAGCTTTTTTTCGTTCTGTGATATCAGAGGATATTCCAAGAAAACCTATTCGTTCTCCGTTATCATTGGTAATTGCTGTAACAGTCAATTCAACAGGTAAGGTTGAGTCATTTTTTCTACGATAAGTCCATTCACGAGTACCTGTAAAATCTAAATTATTTAATAGGTTAGTTGAGTCCTGTTGATAAATAGAATTATCAGGCAATTTGCTCAAATTCTTTTGAAAGCTATCAATCTCGTCTTTGAGGTGAAAGATAACAGGAGAATGAATGCCTATAACTTCTAATGCCGAATAACCTAATAACTCTTCAGCTCCTTTATTAAAGTGATTAATTATCCCATTATTGTCTGTAGAAATAATAGCAACAGAGCCTGAATTTAAAATTGCATTCATTTCAACATTAGCTTTATTTAAAGCCAATTGCGATACTTTCATTTTATTTATATCCTGAAACATTCCTGCCAGGCGTACGCATTTACCATCTACCATTTCGGGCTGACCTATAGAGCGTGCCCATATTGTTTTTCCTGTTGCTGTCTCAATTTCTACTTCTAAATCAAAGGGAATACCATCTTCAACAGCCTCTTTCATGGCTTTTAAAATGAGGTCTCTATTTTTTCCTTCTTTATAAAATTTTATATTAGTCTCTACTTGAGGAATGAAGCCATCAGAAACTTCATGAATTTCATATACAACCTTACTCCAATAAACTTCATTAGTAATGAGATTAACTTCCCAAATTCCTATACGAGCAATCTCATTTGTATTCTCTAATATTTTTTCAATTTTCTTTCGTTCTTCATCATTATTCTTTATATGAGTAATATCGCCGGTGTGCATGATTAAACCGCCAATCTCATTTTCAGAAATATACCAGGGGCGCACATCCCAATAAATCCACTGTACAGAGCCGTCTCCTCGAATAAAAGGAGCTTCATCACAAACATCAATAGCACCATTAAGACACTTTTGATGATTGGCTTTCCAGTCGTCGCCTATTTCAGGAAAAAGGTCATAATGAGAACGGCCTATAATTTGCCTGCCTTCCATTTTATAATCTGCCACCCATTTTTTAGAGACAGATAAGTAACACATATTTTTATCAAGCATTGCAATAGCAATTGGGGCTTGCTCAATAAAGATTTTATTATAGGATTCTCTATTTTCTGACATTTTGTTTTTGCTAACTTTCTTAACCTACAAGTTGTTTAAAATAACTTATTTGCTAGCTGCTAATTATCAATTGTGTATGTTCACAAAAATAACTTAAAATTTAAAACAAGGTTATTTATACGAATTTTTAAAATAATGTATATCTGTTACGTAAATATTTACATAATGGTGTATAAACAATCAAATATTACAAGTATAAAGCGCTTAAAATAGTGCTATTATTTCGTTACAGTATGAAAATATAACTTATAAAATAGGTATAGGGCGTACTTATGATTTAATTCTTATTTGGGTCTAAGTTTATAATCAAAAAAGTCCCTTCAAATTTAATTGAAGGGACTTTTTAAATATCAAAATAGGATACACCTTACTGGCCTGCAGCTGCGATCTCTTCTTCTATTGCTTTGTCAATTCTTCCGGCGAGGTACATGTGATCTGAGGCTGAATTTTTACGTAATACATTCGTCATTAAGCACACGATATATTTAGAACCATTATCAGGATGCTCTACAATAATTACTGAATTCATATAGTTAAAAACATTACCGGCGTAGTCACCACAGGCCCCTTTAGAGCGATCACATTTATAAAAACTTCCACTTTTGAAATATACCGCAGCAGAGTCAAGCGTTTTTGATTGGGCATACCTAATACGACGTTCTGTCTGATACATAATGCGTTTCATTTCTAAGCTAGAAAGTGAATCTACGGCTTTCCCCTGTTCAATATTTACGAGAAACTTCATCAGCCCTTTAGGAGAGCCTATACTACCACCTTGTCTGCTTACATAACGTTCTGCACCGTTAGTAAAGAAACCTCCCAGACGCCACTCATCTTCACTAATTCCTAAATCACGTAAAGGTTGATTCACAACTTCAAATGCTAGATCTGAAATCTCCTTACGACTCGTATCTTTAAACCACTGCATCGCTTCTTCATCGGTAAGGTCAAAATATTTTTCTCCAAAAACTTTAAGTAATAAAGCTTCGCGATACACAACACTCGCAGCACCATTATTGCTTACGGCAACCATATGATCTATCCACTCGTACAGACTAAAAACATCATCTTCACGAGCCGTTCTGCGCGTTAATTTATCTTGCTCAATGTCGTATAGCGGAATGGTATGATGATCGTATACTGCAAATGGACCGCCTTTAACACGCTTATGTTTTAAAAGACTCTCACGAGCACCCCAGTCGTTAGGACATAGTTTTTCTAATTGATCAAACATCGCTAGCAGTATCGCAAGTTTTCCTACACTTCCCGGTTGATAACCTCGTGTTTCATTACGCGCGGCATATTTTAGATTAGTTGTGTCTGTCATATCTAATACCGAAATTGAATAACTGGCATCAAGACCATAAAACAGGCTTGATATTTTTTTCTGCAATGCAGGATCTTCAGTCATATAGGTGATAGCGCTGTCTTTTTTTGAAGTTAATCGTAATTTTATATCAGCTGTAGCTAGATATGCACCTGCTGGAATACGAGTGTACTTCACACTGTCACGTACAATTTTTTGTAGATATGCTAGGCGATCTATCCCGGTACGCTCATACCCGTCAATAGGATAGAAGGAAGGTACTGTAAAGGCGAGTACCAGAGCGAGTACCGGTATTAAAAGGAGTAATTTTTTCATAATTAACTTTTAAAATAGTTATGGGTATTAATTTCTTAACTCAAATTGCTTTTTAGCAAATTAGAGAAGCATTAAATTTATAATTGGGTGTCGAGATCTATAAAGGCTTCTTCATTTGTTTTAGGCGATATCGAATCAAGATACCCGTTGCTTAAGGCATTTTTATTTTCTACAAAAGGACGTATCTGAAACAGCCACAATTTATTATCCTGAAATCCTAATTCTACATCATAAGCCCCTACATAATCTGAACCCGTCTCCTGCGGAGTTTTCGAGCGAATCTCGTTAGCAACTTCACGCAAACTTTCAATATTTTGAGAATTGAGTATAGGGTTTTCAAATGTAGTCATGTACTTTTTTGTAGCTCCGGTTGATGGTAATCGTATATAATCGGGTTGACGCGCAGGAGCTAGAAGGCGATTGTCTTTGTCAGTAACTAAACGGGTTTCTGCCGCCTGGCCATCTACTGCACCACCAGCACCACGACTAAACGCCACCGTTAAATCTTCATCAACACCTTCATTAATTCCTTTAGTGATCATTACACCAGAATAATCAACATCTACACTGGGTATTACTAATATAGAAGGAAATACATTCTCAGGATTAGATAAATAAACCTGTCTCCATTTAAAACTACGTTCGGTATAGGGGGAAGCCCAGACTGATTTTATTCCGTCTAGAATCTTTTGTTCTTCAACCACATTAAACAACGTCAGGTTTAAGCCCGCTCCTGTAAACTCTTTAAGATCTTCCATATTAGTATCGCTACGCAAAAACACCGGAGTTTGACCTATAGGTTTACCAAAGTTCGTTACAAATGAGTTTCGCAATTCGGTGATAAAAGAGGGTTTCAATTTCATTTCTGCAATAGCGGTGCGTAGCGTTGCCAATTGTTTTAGCTGAAAAGCTTCAACCTGACTTTCTGAAGTGCCTGCAGTTCGTTGTTTTTCTGCGGAAGCAAACATATCGGTAAGAAACTCCCAGTAGCTTACACTTTGACCCGGCATTGGCAAATCCATATGATCTCTAAAAATCCCAAATGGAATTACCAGACCTTCAACCACATGCTCGGGAAACATTTTTTTAAGTTCTCCTAAATTTGCTGCTTTTGGTCCTGCTAACTTTCCGCTTGCAGAAGCGTCAATGTCGCGCATATTGAGTATATTCTTGAGATCAAGTCTAATTTTTTCAACAGGCACGGCAATTTTAGTCTGCTTACGCTCTTCTTGAGAGAAAAGTTGCTTTTCTTCCTTAGACATATCTTCAGCAAGTTTTAAAATCACAGTTCCTTTATTAGAAACGGCATAAAAAACTTCTTTACCATTAAATTCTTGCAATGCCTCTAGATTAGAATCTATAAGTGCTGCGTTAGGAATACCCAGATTACGTGCAAGTAATTGTACGTGTGAAACCAGATTTCCTTCATCTACAGTGGCAATACCTGCAACCGGTTTAAGATCTGATGGTGGTCTTTTAAAAATGTATATTTTTTTACTAGAAACTTCTACAGCATCCGGGTTACCGGGTACAACGACAAGTTCGCCCATTGCATAACCGGGATTTAAACCGTGAATAGCGCTTTGGTTTTCAATGCGCATTACTTTGTTCTCCAGATTAGATTTTTGAGAGACTAAATCTCCCAATTCGCTTACTGCTTTACCTAAAGGTAGCGCAATAGAAGAACGCACGCGATCGTCTATAAAACCTGCTGCCAGTGGCTCAAATGCGGTATATTTTTCTACATCACTATCATAGGTTGCTTTTACCATTGCGGCGCTCCACTGTACGACATTGCGGCTTGTGTTAAGCATAGTATTCAATTCAGCCAGTGAAACATTTGTATATTTTATGGGCGCTAATGTTGCGGCAATTTCTTCCCATTCCCATACTTCAGTTAGGCCTGTTCCCGCAGTTGCATAAGATAAATGATATATTTTGTCTAGTAGACCACGTAAATCTTTAGGCTCCCAAGATGGCGCTTTCTTAAGAAGCATTTCTTCTAATTTTAAAGAAATGTCTAAAATGGTTAGACGGTCTTCTGATCTTTTAATCTGAGTAATTTGCGTACGTATGTTGCACAATAAATCACTTATTTCAGGAATTACTTTTTCTGCAGGAGTATCGTTTGTTATTGTTGTAGTAAATTGTAACAATTGCTTCTTTACTTCGGGCTCACTTTTTAAGCTCGAGATTTGATTTTTTAAACTCTGTAAATTGATAGGAGCATAGTACTCATTAAGTGTAACAAGCAAATTATCAAACTCTGTGTTAATCTTAGGTGATAGCTGATCTTGATATTTTTGCTGAAATTGTTGTACTAATGCAATATCACTTACATCTGGCTGGCCGTGTATTTTTACGCGGGCATCCATAAACTTGGGAAATAACTCTGCGATAACTTTAGATTCACTACGCATACGCTGTGCGATATTATCATCACCTGAGTGTGGTATATCTTTTAAAGATTGGCGTATGAGATAATAGTTAGCTTCAACAGCATCATCCTGCTTTAATAAATTTTTATAAAAATCTATTCCCCAGGCTTCTTCATCTTCAGATTGTATTGCACCGCGATAGTATTGAGCTCTTTGTAAAATCCACCCATCATCAACACTTTGTAAATATTTACCCAGTTGATATTGTTTTAAACGACTGTGATTATTTGAAGCATCCCAAAACTTTTTAGGGTCTGCGGCTGCGAGAATTTCAGCAAAATACAGTTGATTGCGTTCTGCTAGGTTTTTAGTGATTTCTTTATAACTGGCGTGCTGCACCCCATCTACACCATCAGGACACGGGTCTTTAGGTTCGCGCATTGTGCCATCTTCACAGAACCAGCGTATACGCAAATAAGGACCTCTGGCGTCATTTTTAAATTCACTAATTGTCTTTTCTATACTGGCGGTAGAATATTCTTGTGCGCTTGTTGTAATTGCTGTTAATAGCGATAAAACAAGAGCAAAACGTAAGATTTTTTGCATAAAAGGTTGTTTCACACAAAAATAGGGGTTATAGGTGTTAATTAACCCTTAAAAAAAGACTATGATTTACTTAAATTATAATTCTTTTTAAGAATTATAGAGTTCTAAGATTGTATTAATCTTAAACAACAAATCCCACCAGAAACTGGTAGGATTTGTAATTCTAAAAGAAAATCTATTTAATTGCGCAACTCTAGTTTATTCAATTCTTTATAGTTACGGTATAACCTACGTAATAAAATACCATAAAGCAATTTATAGAACAACCAGAATAAACCTATTATTAGTAAAAACATACCAATAAAAGTAAGTATAAAACTTAATGGTAATGTCTGAGTACCATCTTCACCTTGTACATAAATTTCTTGAATTTTTGGGCTATAAATTGCAGAAGCGACGAAGACAATTACCCCTATGACAAAAGCCATTACCAGATTATAGATTACATAGTAATTTACGGTTTTGCGTACTTTTAAAATACGCTTCATAAGTTTACTTGTATTCTCGGTGGTTTGTACTTCTTTATAGTTTTTGTAAAATATGTAGATGAAATATATTAAAATACAATAATGAACGAGTGTTGCTATTATTTCAAATTCATACAGATGCAACTCTTTAAGTGAGTTTAAGCTTTTAGTATTAATCGTAAACGCATTAATTACGGTCCAAAATAGGAATTCAATTATTGAGATATATAAAATCCACTTCATAATAGAAGAAGACCGTTTATGAATCATTTTATAAATAGATTCTATATTCACTTTAGGAAGGTCGGCCTCCTGCCGTTTCCAGTCTTGTTTTAAAAATTCAAGTTCGTCCATCTGCTGCTACACATTTAATAAGTCTTTCAACTTGCCTTTTACACGATTCATTTTAACCCTTGCATTTACTTCGGTTATACCTAAAGTTTCTGAAATCTCGCTGTAGGGTTTATCTTCGAGATATAAAAAAACCAGCGCTTTGTCTATATCGCTAAGCTGGCGTATTGCTGAATACATAAGTTTTAATTGTTCTTCTACGGTATTATCATATTCTGTACTCGCAATCTTAAACATAACACTGTCATAATCCTGTGTACGTACACTACGTTTTGATTTACGATAAAGAGTTATTGAGGTATTGAGTCCCACCCGGTACATCCAGGTACTAAATTTTGAGTCTCCTCTAAATTTAGGGTACGCCTTAAATAATTGTATTGTAATCTCCTGAAACAAATCGTTATGTGACTCCTGATCGTGCGTATATAATCTACAGATTTTATGTACGATATTTTGGTTTGCTTCAAGCTGGGTTACAAATTCTTTTTCAAGTTTTGGATCCAAAAGCTAATTGTTAGTTGCCTATTTGTATTGATAGCGGGTAATATGTTACAACTAAAGCTAAATAAATAATAAAGATTAAACGGTTTAGCATCTGTTAAGTAACTTTACTAAAACTAGCAACTATGAATATTCCTAAAACTCAGGAACCACGTATAGTAATTATAGGCGGAGGTTTTGGAGGGATTAATCTTATAAAAAAACTCAAGAAAACAAAATACCAGGTAGTTTTACTTGACAAGCGAAATTTTCACACCTTTCAACCGCTTTTGTATCAGGTTTCTACATCGGGTCTGGAGCCCGAATCTATCGCATATCCCTTACGTAAACTTATACGCAATCAAAAAAATATGCATTTCCGCCTTGCGGAAGTAAACCATATAGATACTACTCTTAAAAAAATACGTACAGATATAGGTGATTTAAGTTATGATCATCTCGTAATTGCCACGGGAACGCGTACAAATTTCTTCGGAAATAAAACCATCGAGGATAATGCAATCTGGATGAAAAGCCTTCCGCAGGCATTAAACATACGTAGTTTAATGTTTGAAAATCTGGAGCGTGCAAATCGTACTGAAGATCCCGTAAAACGAAAGGAATTATTACGTTTTGTAATTGCAGGAGCAGGACCCACCGGTGTTGAATTGAGTGGAGCCTTAGCAGAATTACGCTCTAATGTATTACAGGCAGATTATCCTGATATGGATACCAGTGAGATTGAAATACATCTTATTGAAGGTGCAAACCGAGTGTTACCACCGTTTAGTGAATACTCATCAAAGAAAGCGCATAAGTTTCTTGAGAATATGGGCGTAACTATTCATCTAGAGACGTTTGTTGCTAATTATGAAAATAACCGCGTTACCACCAAGGGTGATTTAATTTTAGACACAGCAACATTTATCTGGTCTGCCGGGGTTACAGGTGCTTCTATTTCCGGCTTTGAGGAAACTGCATTACTGCCTAAACTTAATCGTTATAAAGTTGACCGTTATAACAAAATTGCAGGATTTAAAGATATTTATGCAATAGGAGATATTGCACTTATGGAAACTGAAGCTTTCCCTAAAGGGCATCCTCAAGTAGCACAGCCCGCAATTCAGCAAGGAAAAAATTTAGCGACAAACTTTAAAAATATGCTGAAGAATAAGGAGTTAAAACCCTTCAGTTATTTTGATAAAGGGTCTATGGCAACTATAGGTCGTAATAAAGCCGTTGTAGATATAGGTAAAATACATTTTGGAGGCTTCTTCGCCTGGTTTATCTGGATGTTTATTCACCTGTGGTTTTTAGTTGGTTTTAGAAACCGTGTAGTGACCTTTTTTAACTGGACGTACAGCTACATCAACTTTGACAAAGCTGCACGTTTAATCATAAGACCTTTTAAACAGAATAAAATTATTGCGGAAGAAGATTAGACACTCCTATCTATTTCAGAGTAATTGTATGTTTTATTTAATACCCTCTGTAAATTCTTTAATTTCTTTAAAACGCGTACTTAAAGGCCAGAAAAACTGAGTCACCATAGGTACGTGTTTTTTATTTAGCGTAATGAGTTTAGCCTGCGGCTGAAATTCTAGAAGTTTTTGATGAAAAAGATCATTATAATAATATAATGAGGGGATGGTCTTAGTTCCTAAATAGGTTAGAATAGGAGGGGTGTTCTCATCGAGAAAATAATAGGGTGAAGCATTACGCCATTCTTCAGGATTTTTAGTCCAGGTCACGTCATAGTAATCTTCACCTGTAGGCGGATTTTCCTGTAGATATTTAAACTGATCAAGTGCAGCGGCATCGTCAAAAATAAGGCCCTTTACAAGTGAATCATCATTTAAATATTTTGGATTCATAGTCGCTAAAGCGATTAAATGACCTCCGGCAGAATGTCCCATTAGAAAAATGCGATCTGGATTACCCCCATAGTTAGTAATATTTTCTTTCGTCCATAAAATAGCTTCGGTAATTTGTTGGGTCATTGTGTCGTAGTTAGCAAAAGGACTCAGGGTATAACCGGGAATTACGGTTACGTAGTCGTTTTTGGCAAAATTACGACCTAATACAGAGTAGGTATTTTTTGAACCGCTATTCCAATTGCCGCCGTGTACAAAAATTAGTACGTCGTGCTGCTTTGTTGAATCTTTAGGCTGAAAAATATTAAGGGTAGGTTCTTCAGTTGAAGCTGAATATTTAGACTTTAAGTAATTTATATCAGTATGTTTTACTGAAGAACAACTGGTAACAAAAACTGCGACTACAAGTGATGCGGCTAATCGAATCGATTTCATATCTAGAAGGTAAATTTCTTAAAAGTTCAAATTACGTAATTAACCGAATAGATTCAGCCAGTTTTAACGCCTATTAACTTTCAAAATTTAGATTGGTTTAAAATAAATTAATATAGCGCTTTCAGGTTTTTAAAATAATTATCAAAGTCTTTAAAATCAACTTTGCAGACTATTTTAAGTCTATATTTTAACATGCTGAATTTGAATTTATTATATCGCTGTTTTACTATTTATAAGGATTAGAAATTCAGCTTAATTTTTAACTATAATTTTAACGCTTAAGCATTAATTTTTATGAAAAAGGGATTGAAATTCGTTATACATTAGTGGTATTAAATACGATTACAATGGCAACAAATAAGTCATCTAAAAAGGCTGCTCCAGCTAAACAGGCTACTAAGCCTGCTGCTGTAAAGCCGGTGAAGACTGCTTCTAAAAAGAAGTAATCTTTAATATCTAAGGGCATCCAGGATGCAGCCGATATAATTAAAATTAAACGCCGCCTAAAAGCCGGCGTTTTTTTATTCTACGTTAGGCAATGTGGCACTTTTTATAGCACCTAAAATACCTAAACCAGAAAGAATTGCGATTATACCTTCTACCGAAATCAATGCAGCTAAAGCGCTAATACCACCGGTTATTAAAAGAATAAAACCTATAAGTGTATTGCTTACTGCAACGTAATCTGTACGGCGATTGCCTTCAGCCATATCTACGATATAAGTTTTTCTACCCAGTCGTACGCCTTGATGTGCAATGCCTAAAATAAAAAAGGCTACGGGGTAGAGCCATACCTCATCACGCCAGGCAGGTATAAACTGAATAATTCCAACAATTAGTAAGCCTAAACTTGCGGTAAGAATCGCAGAATAGGTCATTACTTTTTTACTTGATTTATCAGCCATTTTGCCCCAAACTGGAGCACTTATGATAGATGCGACCCCATTAGCAATTATAAACAAACCGAGTAAATACGCTTCTTTACCCACATAACGTTGCGCTAATAGCACATAGAAGGGAGCGGTGAGAGCAGAGCACAGCAATAAAGATCTTGTAATTACAAAATTGCGGAATTGTTTATCTTCTTTTAAAAGACTTAATCTGCTTAATGCTTCCTTAAAACCGTTTTTACCTCCTTCAGTCTCACCGGGAAATTCTTTAATATTTGCATAAATAAGCGCTGCAATTAGCCATAACGCTGAGGCGAAAAAGATGAGATAACTGTAAAATTCAATGCCCACATTTTCTTTTGATTTATAAAGAATAAAAAGTCCGGCAGCAAGAACTAAAATTCCACTTACTGACGCAGTATACCCCTTTAATTTTCCACGCTTTTGCTTGGGGATTGTTTTCCCTAAAACATCTTTAAATGCAATAGAACAGAGGCCGCGTGCCAGACTAAAGGCTACTAAACAAACTATAATGAGCCAACCGGCTGCGCTACCTTCAAAGGATAAAGCGACAAAGCCTATACCGGCAATTGCTATAAATTGCAATACAGAACCCAAAACCCAAACATATTTGCGCACCGGTTTTTGTCTAATATAGTGCGCTATAAATAACTGCGGAAGCATAGAGCCTGATTCTCGTATGGGTACGATAAAACTTATAAGCATAACGGGAGCATTAACATAACTCATCACCCAGGTTAGAACTGTTTTAGGGTTACTTAGCGTATCGCCAAGTGAGGTAAGCATATTACTTACAAGCAATAAAAAATAATTTTTAGGAGTCTCCTTACAAGCCTTGTCGTCTATGGCCTTACACGTTCTTGCATCTTCTTCGTCGTTTAGATAATCGTAGAGCTGCTCAAGATTAGATTCTTTAGAATTCATTGAGGTTTTAAAATAAGTCTATAAGGGATTTATAACAGCTTAAAGCTAGAACTAGTATTCGCAAAAAAATTAAAGATCTGGTGAATTTAATCAGTTGAATTTGATTTTAATAGCGGTCTTAAAACCGGAAAAACATTAGCTGCAAGTATTTTATGTCCTTCTGCGGTAGGGTGTATTCCGTCAGCCTGATTTAAACGTGCTATACCGCCTACATTTTCTAGTAAAAATGGCACTAGCGCTATATTGTTTTGTTCTGCTAAGTCATAAAAAAGAGCTTTAAAATCTGCAGTGTATTCTGTACCTAAATTAGGAGGTAGTTGCATACCGGTAAGTACAATTTTTGCAGTAGGTTTTTGAGCTTTCACCTCATCTATAATGTATTGTAGATTTGCTTTAGTTTCAGCAACAGGAATACCACGCAAACCATCATTAGCGCCTAATTCTAAGACAAAAATATCAATGTTTGTTTCTAAAATCCAGTCTAATCTGTTTTTACCCCCAGAGGTGGTTTCCCCACTAATACCCGCATTTACTACTTGATATGAAATACCCAGACTATCTATTTTGTCTTGTATTAATCCCGGGAAGGCATCGTCAGGGTCGTCAAGCCCATAACCTGCGGTAAGACTGTCTCCAAAAAATAAAATTGTTTTGAGTGTCGTATCTTTTTCTACACCATTAGATTCAGTAGTGCTAATACTATCTGATTGTGTTTCAGGCTGGGATTCATTTGTATTTTTACAAGATGTTGATGCCATAAATAGCAAAAAACAACAAAACATTAACAAGGTTTTCAAAGTGATCTAATTTTTAATTAATTGCAATTGGTTATTTTCCGCAAAGCGGAATTTAAGAAACAGAAATCAACGTATTTTGTTAGTTTCTGTAAGGTTTCAGACTAATAGTTGGTCAAAATAATTCTTTGTTACAAACAATCACGCAATGACTTCCATATTAAAGATTTCAAATTTAGAAAAAAGCTATACTAGTGGCTCTAAAAAGCTCACTGTACTTGAAGATATTAACTTTAGTATAACAGAAAAAGAGACTTTTTCTATCGTTGGCCCATCAGGAAGTGGTAAAACAACGCTTTTAGGTATTTGTGCAGGCCTCGATAAGCCAGATTCGGGCACGGTAACGTTAAATGGTACTGTACTTAGTAGTCTTTCTGAAGATGAACGAGCAGCGCTGCGTAACAAATACGTAGGTTTTGTTTTTCAGGATTTTCAGCTTTTGGCAACGCTAACAGCATTAGAAAATATTGCAATTCCGTTAGAATTACAAGGTTCTAAAAATGCATTATCTAAAGCAAAAACGCTTTTAGAGAAAGTAGGTTTAGGAGATCGGGGAAACCATTATCCCTCTCAATTATCTGGAGGTGAGCAGCAACGTGTTGCACTGGCTCGAGCATTTGCAAACGATCCTAAAATATTATTTGCAGATGAGCCTACCGGAAATCTCGATGCAGAAACCGGTGAAAAGGTAGTAGAATTACTTTTTGAACTCAATAAAGAATTAGGTACCACCCTTGTGTTGGTTACTCACGATATGGATTTGGCAAAAAAAACACAGAACATTCTTACTATAAAAGGGGGTAAAATAGCAAGCTTAACAAATACAGTCCATGTCTAAATCTATTAAGAATCAGGCAGGAACCTACTGGTTATTTAAAATGGCCTGGAGAGATTTTAGGGCAAGTGCAGGAAAGTTAAGTCTGTTTATGCTTTCAATTGTTCTGGGTATCGCCGCTATCGTTTCTATTCAGTCTTTTGGAGAAACGTTAAAAACAAATATTGCGCTGCAGTCTAAAGGTTTAATGGGTGCAGATTTTAAAATAGATAGCGACAGCGAACTTACAGATGAAGCTTTATTTATCGTAGATTCTCTGGGAGGTGCAGACGCAAAAGAAATTACGTTTGCTTCTATGGCATTGTTTCCTGCCAATGAAGCTACAAAACTCGTTCAGGTACGTGGTATTTCTAAAGGGTTTCCTTTCTACGGAAAATTAGAAACCACACCGGAATCAGCTGCTATAAATTATGAGGAGCAACGAGGAGCATTAATTGATGCTACCGTGATGTTACAATTAAATATTAAAACCGGCGATAGTATAAAACTAGGGGCTGTAACCTTGCCGGTATTAGGAGCATTAAAAGCCATTCCTGGAAGTAATGCAGTATTCAGTGCAATAGCACCACCGGTCGTGATTCCTTATGAGGTAATTGCAGAAACCGGACTTGTGCAGGTGGGAAGTCGTATTGATTATGAATATTATTTTAAATCACCTCAAACTGATTTGACTAAATTAGAATTAGCTGTATCAGATCGTTTAGACGCAGTAGAGGCAGATCTCGACACCCATTTAGCAACAAGTGAACGATTGGGAAATCGCTATGCTAATTTTGGTAAGTTTTTAAATCTGGTAGGTTTTATTGCTTTGCTCTTAGGCTGTGTAGGGATTGCCAGCGCCACTACGATCTATATACGTGAGAAATTAAAATCTGTAGCCGTTCTTAAATGTCTGGGCGCTTCAAATAAACAGGCTTTTCTTATCTATCTAATACAAATAGCCGTTTTAGGTCTTGTGGGTGGTATTTTAGGAACACTTGCCGGTTTGTTTTTACAGCAGCTATTTCCGCTACTATTAAAAGATTTACTCCCTGTAGATGTAACATTAACGTTCTCGTGGCTGGTTATTGTAATGGGAATCGTAACCGGTGTTTTTATGTCTGTACTTTTTGCGTTATACCCATTGCTAAACACCTTACAGGTTTCTCCGCTTCAGGCATTACGAGTAACAGAAACGGGTACACTATCGCGTAAAACAGCACTGGGCGTAACCCTTGCAATCCTTGTATTTGTATTCTTATTTGCACTTTGGCTATTGCAAGACTGGAGGTATGCCTTAGGATTTTTGGCAGGTATTTTAGTCACCTTTAGTATTCTGGCAGGAATAGCACGTGTATTTATGCGTGCACTTCGTCGTTATTTTCCCACTTCGTGGAGCTTTACCTCGAGACAAAGTTTACGTAATTTATTCAGGCCAAAAAATCAAACAGTTATTCTTATTCTAGCTATTGGCGTGGGTTCTTTTTTAATAAGTACGCTCTATTTTACAAAAGACATTTTATTAGCTCAGGCCGCTTTAGATGGTAATACCGAAAGTGCTAATATGATTTTGCTCGATGTGCAAAAAGACCAAATGGCACAGTTGGTAACTACTTTAGAAAACAACGGTTTAGATGCTTTAGATCAAATACCCATCGTAACAATGCGGGTTCAAAGTATTAATGGTAGAACCAATACAGATCTTAAACTAGATAGTACAAGCCAAATAAACAGATGGATTCTTAATCACGAATTTAGAACCACATATAGGGATTCGCTAATCTCTTCAGAGGTTTTGCAAGAAGGAACATTTACAGCGCGAATGACTCCTCAACTTAAAAAAACTCCTATTTCGGTGAGTGATAATTTTGCACAAGATGCTCAGGTAGCACTTGGAGATGAAGTTGTTTTTAATGTGCAGGGCAAATTAATAACTACAACAATAGGCAGTATACGTACCGTCGACTGGAGTAGAATGCAATTAAATTTTTCAATAGTATTCCCGGCAGGAGTTTTAGAAAATGCGCCACAATTTGGTGTAATTACTACAAATGTGGCTAATGATAAAGCTTCCGCAGCTATACAGCGTGTGTTAGTGACAAAATATCCTACGTTATCAATTTTAGATTTACGACAGGTACTTAATGTTATTGAAGAATTGCTTACTAAAATTAGCTACATTATTAATTTTATGGCATTTTTTAGTATTCTAATAGGTATCATTGTCCTTTTAGGAGCGGTACGTACCAGTAAATTTCAGCGTATACGAGAAAGTGTTCTTTTACGTACGATGGGAGCAAAGGGTCGTCAAATATTAAAAATACAGGGCTTAGAATATTTATATTTAGGTATTATAGGTTCTTTGTCGGGTATACTTTTATCCTTAATAGGCAGTTTGTTACTGGCATATTTTGTTTTTGATACCAGCTTTGTTCCCTCGTGGATTCCATTTTTTGTTTTACTACCGGGAATCACACTTTTAGTTTTAGCGATAGGCCTCAGTAACAGTAGAAGTGTTATTAAAAGTTCGCCACTCGAAGTACTGCGGAAAGCTTAAGGATAATCTAAATCAATCTTTTTACATTATTTAAATATCAATTTTGGCAGAAGGTATAATGTTGATTATACACTTATGTTTATAAAACTTTTCTATTTTTACGAAAAACTCAATACATCAAAATTGTAGAATGACCTCGATCACGTTGAAAAGATGAAGCAAAAAAAGGAAATTACCATTTATGACATAGCCAAGAAGTTAAAATATTCTACTTCTACAATTTCCAGAGCTTTACGCGATCATCATTCTATAGGAAAATCTACAAAAGAGCTTATTAAGAAAGAAGCAGAGAAGATGGGGTACAGGCCAAATTCTCTTGCTGCAGGTTTACGTAATAACCGGAGTAAAACTATAGGGGTACTTATATCGCGCATTAACAGACCCTTTATGTCTTCGCTAATTAGTGGGATAGAAGACGAGGCCAAAAAAGCAGGTTATACTGTTATTATAATCCAATGTAATGATAGTTATGAAAGCGAGGTACAAAATGCGAGAACGCTTTATGATATGCGTATATCAGGTATAATTACTTCACTATCTATGGAGACAGTTGATTATAGTCATTTTGAGCCTTTTTTACATCAACAAATACCTATAGTATTTGTTGATCGCGTACCAGAATCTTTTCCGTCCTACAATATTGTAATAGACAATTATGCGTCGGGTTATAAAGCTACAGAGCATTTAATTAAAAATGGATGTAAACGAATTGCACATTTTGCTGGTTCTCAAAATCGAAATATTTACAAAGAGCGCAGAAGAGGATATGAAGATGCGTTAAGAGCATATGACTTACCGGTATTTGAAGAGTTGATCATTCAATTTGAAACCTTAAGTGCTAAAGAAGGTAAGAAAGCAACAAAACAGTTGATGAGTCTAGAAAATCCGCCAGATGGTATTTTTTCTTCAAATGATACTGCAGCTGTAAGTGCCATCCAATACGCAAAAAAGAATCAAATAAAAATTCCTGAAGATCTCGCTATCATTGGTTTTAATAATGATCCTGTTTGTTCAATAATAGAACCGGGTCTTTCATCGATTACACATCCTGCCTCTAAGATGGGCAAGTTATCTGCAAAATGTATTTTAAATCATCTTGAACATACAGAAATTGATACCACACTTACACAGGTAACGATTTTAGAAACCGATTTAATAAGTAGACAATCTTCAATAAAAATCTAATACTTCAGACTTCATTTACGCAACAATCGGTTGTGTAGCTTTTAATATTGATATTTAAAGAATAAAAAAATTCAGACTTTAAAATTAAAATTTTAGGGTGCTGGTATTGAATGCTCTGTACTTTGTTTCTAAGGAGTAATTAAATTTTTCATCTAGGTTAGCTTGAAGAATTCATTTAAAATGTAAAAAACACATTTTATTTACGCAATCGATTGTGTAGTCCAAATATTTTGTTAATTTTGGAATTCAGATAAATGAGTACGAGTTCAAAACCAATTAAAATTTAATTTTTATGAAACAACAAATACCCATAAATCGAATTCTTTCGATTTTTATTTATTTGGGCTTTGCATTAGGACTGCAAGCTCAGGATGTAATTAAAGGTAAAGTGACTGATGCTAATAAGTTACCTATTCCTTATGTGAACGTAATTGAGAAAGGTGCATCTAACGGTGCTATTTCTGATATTGACGGTAATTTTTCTTTAGAAGTACAAAATAAAGCTACTGCAGAACTGGTATTTTCTTCTATTGGTTTTAAAACGCAAACGATTTCATTAAACGGAAAAACAACTATTGAGGTCGCCTTGCAGGATGATGTAGCATCTTTAGATGAAGTTGTGGTTGTTGGGTATGGTACTCAAAAACGTAGTGATGTAACCGGTGCGGTTGCAAGTGCAAACTTAGAAGCTTTTGAAGACGCCCCTAATACAAACATAGCACAAAGCTTACAAGGTACGGTTCCTGGTTTAAATATTGGTCAGGTAAACAGTGCAGGTTCTACACCAGAAATTTCAATTAGGGGTACAAGTACGCTAGGTGGTAATCGTGATGTACTAATTATTTTAGATGGTATTCAGTATAATGGTTCTCTTTCTGCATTAAACCCTAACGATATTGCATCTATAGACGTTTTGAAAGATGCAAGTTCTACTGCGGTTTATGGTGCTCAGGCAGCTAATGGAGTTATTTTAATTACCAGTAAAACAGGAAAACGTAATCAAAAACCAAGAATAACGATTTCTTCATCATACGCAACTCAAGGACCTTCAGAAGATCTTAGACCTATGCGAAGAACCGAATATCTTGATTTTATAAATACCCAATTGTATGATATCGCATTTTTAGGTCCAGACTTTACAACGCCTAATCCAGATTTTACAGGTTATTTTGGAAATGGGAACGGAATCAATCCTAATTTTGAACTAGAAGACCCAGACAATCCAGGTCAATTTAAAACTACAGATTATGACTGGTGGGAAGAAGGTACTCAGACAGGTTTTGTGCAGGAAAATAAAATTAATGTAACCGGTGGTTCTGACCGCATTAGTTACTTAATGTCTGTAGGTTTGACAGAGCAGGAAGGTTATATTAAAAATGATAATTTCTCCCGAAAGAGTGTGCGTGTGAATCTTGATGCAGATGCAACTGACTGGTGGAAAGTAGGTGTTCAAACCTTTGGATCATTTGTTAAGCAAGACGGTGATGAGCCAAGCCTATCTCAGTTAGTAAATATGTCGCCGTTATTAGTGCCACGTGATGAGAATGGTGACTTAATACCTAACCCTGCAGGTACTATTGAGCCTAACCCTTTTTTAGGATCAAATACTCAGGATTATGAGCGTCACGACTACTTTTTTGCTAATTTATATTCTGAAATTAGTTTACCATTTATAGATGGTCTGAAGTATAGAATCAATTTTGGTAATAATTATAGAATTGATAAGGCTTACGGTTCAAGTATCTACGCCGCAGGTCAAACTGGTGATGCTGGTAAATTTATACGTTTTTACAAAGATTACACTTTAGACAACATATTGTCTTACAACAAGGTTTTTAGAAAACACGATATAGGAGCAACCTTATTATACGGTGCAGTAGAGCGTAGGGACGAAACTACAAATGCATATGCTTCAGGTTTTGATAGATTATCATTAGGCTATAATGATCTTAGTGTAGGTGCTCTTCAGTTTGTAGGGTCTTCTGCATATACAGAGCGTTTAAATTATCAAATGTTTAGAGCAAACTACAAGTTTGATGACCGTTATATTTTAACAGGAACAATACGTAGGGATGGTTTTTCGGGGTTTGCAGATAATGAAAAGACGGCATACTTTCCATCAGGTGCTTTTGGTTGGAGTGTTTCGAATGAATCTTTTATGCAGAACGTAGATTGGGTAAATAACTTAAAACTTAGAGTAGGTTATGGTGTAAGTGGTAATCAAACTCCACGATATACATCTTTAGCTCGTATAGGTACTCGTGCTGCATATGTTTTTGGAGATGGTTCTGGTCCTGCTTTTGGACAAGAGTTAAACTCTCTGGCTAACCCTAATCTTAGATGGGAAAAAACAGCCGGTTTGAATTTAGGTGTTGATTTCGCATTATTTTCTAATAGATTAACAGGTAATATCGACGTGTATGATAATATTACAGATGATCTACTATTTGCGATACGTATACCTTATTTAACAGGATTTAATCGTATTCAAACAAATGTAGGTAAGCTTCAAAACAAGGGTCTTGAGATATCATTAACTGGTGATATTATACGTACTCAAAATTTCACGTGGTCTATGACGGGTAACTTCTCTACTAATAAAAATGAAATCTTAGCACTAACCGGTGAAGACGCAGATGGAGATGGTGTTGAAGATGACCTTATACAAAGTGGATTATTTATAGGAGAATCTATAAATGCAATTTACGGTTATGAAGTTAATGGTATTTATCAACTAGGCGAAGAGAATATTCCTGAAGGATATCGCCCAGGAAGATATAGAATAGTTGATCAAAACGGAGATGGTGAAATTACTCAAGCTGATGATCGTAAGATTTTAGGTACCAGAGATCCGGCCTACAGATTTTCAATTTTAAATACGTTTAGCTATAAAGGATTGAGCTTAAGTGTATTTATCAATTCAATTCAAGGAGGTAATGATAATTATTTAAACTATAATGATAATTCGGTATTTAGAAATGCAAATACACTTTATCAAAACAGATTAAGTGGTATAAGCTATTGGTCACCATCAAACCCTGATGGATTGAATGCTTTATCATCAAACAGTTCTGGGATTACCGGTGCAAGACTTGAAAGTAGAAGTTTTGTACGCCTGCAGGATGTTAACCTAAAATATAATTTTGATAGCGAATTCTTAGATAAGCTTTCTATAGCAGGCTTAAGCATTTTTGTTAGCGGTAAGAACTTAATTACCTGGACAGATTGGAATGGTTGGGATCCAGAATTTCAAGATACTAATAGAAACATTTATGGTGTAGGATTAGGAAACGGTGGTAGACCATTAATGAGAGGCTATTCCTTAGGAGTGAACATATCATTTTAAAAAAAAAAGACATGAAAAAAACAATAATATTTTTAGTATTAGTTTCTCTATTCTGGTCGTGCGAGGAAGAATTTTTAGATGAGAAACCAGAGGACTTTTTGAGTTCTGCAAATGCGTACACAAATTATGCAGATTTTACAGCCTCAGTTAATAATTTGTATTTCTTAGTAAGAAGACAATTTTATGATCGTGATGAGAACCGTCCTTTTGATTTCATTTATGGGACAGACCTCGTTTATGATGGTGAACCGGGAGGTTCTCAAAGACACGGAAACATGGAGCAGGCCTATAGACCCGACGGTGATATAGCTACTACACACTGGAATTTGTTATACAAGACTATTGCCGAAGCAAATACCGTTATAGGTAGAGCTCCTGCATCTGAAATGTCTGAGGCAGAAGCAAAAGATATAATATCTCAAGCTCGTTTTTTTAGAGGATTTGCATATCGTGTTTTAGTTACATTATACGGAGGCGTACCGTTAGTTACAGAAGAGGTAACAGCTCCTAAGATAGATTTTGTTAGAGCATCTAAAGAAGATGTATTAAATCAGGTAGTTGAAGATTTAACATTTGCATCTCAAAATTTGCCTTCAATAACAGAAGCTACAGACGGTCGTATAAATAATTTAGTTGCTTATCATTATTTGGCTGAAACATACTTAGCATTAGGTAAGAATACAGAAGCGATAACTGCTGCGTCTATGGTTATAGATGATTCTAATACAGATTTAATGCGTACACGTTTTGGTTCTAGATCTACCGAAACTCCTGGAGATGTTTTTTGGGATTTATACAGAAAGAATAATCAAAACAGAACTAGCGGTAATAAAGAAAGTTTATGGGTTATTCAGTTTGAATTAGATGTTCAAGGTGGTGGTTTACAATCTGGAAATAGAGGTGGTTCTTACGCCTTTGAAAGACATTTTGCACCATTATTAAGATTTAGACCGTTTAATTCTTGGCCAGTAGGAGACTATACCGGTGGTCGTGGTATTGGATGGGGTATTACAACTGAGTTCTATTCTAACCAAATTTGGGGTGGAGATGCTTCTAACCCAGATTTTACTAATGATATTAGAAATGCAAATCACAATTTTGTGAGAGTTTATAATCGTGATAATTCAAGTGCATTAGGTATTCTAGCTAATGATATAGGTCGTGATACAATCTGGTCAACAGAAACTCAACCACGTAGAAGAGAGTTTTATGCATATCCTTCAAAAATCACTACTCCCTATAATCACCCTGACGGTTTGCTAAGACCTGGGAGTGTGCCATTTGCATTAACTTCGTCTGCAGGAGGTACGTATACAGATCAATATATGTTACGTTTAGCAGAAACCTATTTGCTGCGAGCAGAAGCTTACTTAGCAAATAGCCAGCCAGCATTAGCTGCTGCAGATGTTAATGTTGTGCGTAGTAGAGCCAATGCCTCTTTAGCAACATCTAGTCAAATGAATATAGATTATATTTTAGATGAGCGTGCCCGTGAATTAGGATTAGAAGAAAAAAGAAGACTTACATTAATGCGTACAGGTCAGTTGTACGATCGCGTTATAGAAAATAATCCATTCTATGTACAGCAGGGAATGCAGGAACACTTCAATCTTTGGCCAATACCTGCAGATGAGATAGAAGGAAACCGTGGAGCTGAACTTCAGCAAAATCCGGGATATAATTAAAACACAAATGCAGACTTATAAATCCTAAATTAAAATGAATACTATTAAATTGAAAAATGCATTCGCCTGTTTAATTTTTGTTTTTTGTATTAAAAGCATGTATGGACAGCTAAGTCTTGCTGAAAAAGCCTCTTCTAAAGAGGCTTTTTCTATAGTAAATGCAGGCCGGGCTGCAACTATATATTATGATCGTGCAGATGCAGATGTTGTTGAGATCGCTGCAAATCTACTCGCTGAAGATATAGAACGTGTTACAGATAGTAAACCAAAGGTAATTTCAGACTTGCCTGTAACTAATGGTATCCTTATAGGATCTTTAGATACTAATATTTTATTGCAACAACTGGTACGAGAAGGCAAATTAGATGCAAAAGATCTTAAAAACGGTTGGGAACGCTATACGATACAAACCATTAAGAAACCATTTACAGGGGTAGATGAACTACTTGTGATCGCTGGTAGTGACCGTAGAGGTACTGCTTACGGCGTGTTTGAACTTTCAAAAACAATAGGAGTTTCTCCCTGGTATTGGTGGGCAGATGTTCCGGTTGTAAAGCGAAAAGAGTTAATGCTCACTCAAACTAATTTTACATCAAAAGCACCTTCTGTAAAATACAGAGGTGTATTTCTTAACGATGAAGATTGGGGATTAAAGCCCTGGGCATCTAAGTTAATGGATCCTGAAATCAAGGATATAGGCCCCAACACCTATGCTAAAGTGTGCGAATTGTTATTGCGTTTAAAAGCAAATATGCTTGCTCCGGCGATGCACGAAGTTACCGGTGCATTTTTTAAATATCCCGAAAATAAAGTAGTGGCAGATAAATATGCCATAATGATGACCAGTAGTCACGCAGAGCCTCTTTTATATAACAATACTACAGAATGGGATCACGATGTTGATGGTGATTGGGATTATGTAACTAATAAAAAGGGTGTTTTAAATGTACTCGACAAGCGGGTTCAAGAAGCGGCTCCTTATGAAAATATTTATACAGTGGGTATGCGAGGTATACACGATACCGGTATGAAAGATGTTCCGGAAGGATATACTAAAGCTAATGTTCTCGAACAGGTAATTGAGGAAGAGCGTGTGATTTTATCAAAGTATATAGAAAAGCCCGCAGATTCCATACCGCAGATATTTGTTCCTTATAAAGAAGTACTAGACATTTATCGTAGTGGTATGGAGCTGCCCGAAGATGTAACGCTGGTATGGCCTGATGATAATTTTGGGTATATTAAAAAATTAAGCGATCCTAAAGAGGCGCAGCGAAGTGGTGGAGCAGGAGTATACTATCATATTTCATATTTAGGTGAACCCAATGATTATCTATGGTTAAACACCACACCACCGGCTCTAATGTATGAAGAGATGTACAAAGCATATCAAAATGGTGCAGATAGATATTGGCTTTTAAATGTAGGCGATATTAAACCCGGAGAGTTAGGTATGCAATTTTTTCTAGATCTTGCCTGGGATATAAATTCTATCACTTATGAATCTTTGCCCAGGTACAATGCCGAATTCTTATCGTCAATTTTTGGTGAACAATACACTGAAGAATTTCAGGAAATTTACAATACCTATTTTCATTTAGGCTTTGAGCGTAAACCTGAATATATGGGGTGGGACTGGAGATGGAATAGCTTAGATGCTAAAGAAAACATTATAGATACTGAGTTTTCATTTGCTAATTATAACGAAGCTGAAACCCGAATTCTAGATTATACCACAATTGCTAACAAAGCTGAAGCGATCTATAAAAAACTTCCAGAGGCTCAAAAATCAGCTTATTATCAGTTAGTTTATTATCCGTTGGTGGGTGCATATTTAGAGAATGTAAAAATGCTCACAGCACAAAAAAACAGATGGTATGCAAAACAAGGTAGAGCCGCAACAAATGATTTAGTTGCAGAAGTTAAAATGCTTGACGAACGCCTCTCGGAAATAACCGCAACATATAACAATCTTGAAAATGGCAAGTGGAAAGGTATTATGACTGCTCCCGGCAGACTGCCAGAATTGCAATTACCACCTACTGTAACAATTGACAATATAAAGAAAGCTGAAATGGGAATATTTATCCCTAGCTCAACTATTTCTTCTGGTGTTTTTGTGCTTCCGAAGTTTTCAATATATACTCAAAAATCGCATTCATTTGAAATTTACAACAAAGGTAACACGGCATTAAGCTGGAAAGCTGAAGCATCAAAACCCTGCATCAAATTGAGTAAATCTAACGGTAAAACAAATACTCAAGATCTTGTAGAAGTTAGTATTGACTGGTCTAAAGTTCCTGAGAAAGCTAACAGTGAAGAAGTGATTAAAATTATTTCCGAAGGGAAAGAGCAGCGTATTTATCTATCAATTAATTCTAAAAAGGATGAGGCTGCTAACGATGTACTGTATGTTGAAGACAACGGAGTTGTGGTTGTAGATCCATCTAAATTTTCAAGAAAAACTGAAAAAAATGGCTCAAAAGTTCAGATAATCGATCAGTTGGGCTATGCAGGAGCAAGTGTGCAATTAGGTTCTATAATTGATAAAGGTTGGGCTAATACAAGCACCGAATATGATTTCTATGCAGATAAAGCTGGTTATGTAACTATACAAACCTACGCACTTCCGGTTTTTGGTAAAGACGATAATACGGGTACCGCTTATGGTGTACAAATTGATAACAGTCGTGTTAGTTGGGAGCAGACTGCTTCAGCTGAATATTCATTTAATTGGAAGCAGAATGTAATACGCAATGCGACAATAAATTCAAGCAAAATTTTATTAGATAAACCGGGCAAGCATACCCTCAAGTTAATAGGTGGTAATCCCGGTATGGTAATTCAAAAAGTAGTTATTGATTTTGGAGGTCTTAAAGATTCTTATATGGGACCTGATCCTACTTTTAAAAAATAAAGATATTTATAAATTAAAATATAAAGAGTTAATGAGCTTAAAAACGGCAATAGTTACAGGTGGTAATTCAGGATTGGGTTACGCGACCGCATTAAAATTCTGCAATGCAGGCTATCGTACCTACGTAATAGGTCGTAACGACAAAAAAACACGAAATGCCTGTAGTGAGATGGGTACAAATGCAATTCCGGTAGTATTTGATTTAGATAATCTGGATGCTATACCGCAATTGATCGCAGACATTGCTAAAGAATCAACTACCATAGATGTTTTAGTAAATAATGCTGGTATAAATATGAAGAAAGAATTTACTGAGGTTACCGATGCAGACTTCGATAAAATCATACATACTAATGTAAAAAGTGTATTTGCTATAAGCAGAGAAGTGGTAAAGGTTATGCAAAATAATGGAGGCGGAAATATTGTAAATATAAGCTCTATGGCAGCTCAATACGGTATTCCTAAGGTAATCGCATACTCAGCCAGTAAAACTGCAATAGAAGGGATGACGCGTGCAATGGCGGTAGATCTGGCACAGTTTAACATACGGGTAAACTGTATCGCTCCCGGTTTTATTGAAACACCTATGACAGCAAAAGCTTTAAACAGTGATCAACAGCGTAAAGATAAAGTGTTTTCCAGAACGCCTATGGGCAAAATGGGGCAACCTTCAGATATTGCAGATGCCGTATTTTACTTTGCAGGAAATGAAGCTAAGTTTGTTACCGGAGTTGTGATGTGTGTAGATGGTGGTAATTCAATTGGTTTTTAAGATATATTCCCTTATGAAAACACAATTTAGAACACAACAGACTATGCGCTGGTTTGGACCCGGTGATGCTATTGCACTTCGCGACATTAGACAGTGCGGAGTAACCGGTATTGTAACTGCGTTGCACGAAATTCCGGTAGGTGAAGTTTGGAGTATTGAGGCTATTCAGGAGCGACAGGCTCTGCTCGAGAAAGAAGGATTAGAATGGACAGTGGTCGAAAGTTTGCCGGTAAGTGAAGACATAAAAAAACAAAATGGAAATTATAAAACACATATAGCAAATTACAAGACGAGCATTGCAAATTTAGCAGCCTGTGGGATATACGTAATCACTTATAATTTTATGCCTATTCTCGATTGGGTACGCACACATCACAATCACGTAAACCAGGATCTTACTCAGGCATTATTATACAATCACACGGCATTCATATTTTTTGATGTATATCTTTTAAATCGGCCCGGTAGTGAACTCGATTATTCTGAGCAACAATTAAAAGATGCTTTAAAGTACGGTACAAATTTGAGTGAAGTTGAGAAAAAAACATTGTTTAAAAACATTCTTTTAGGACTACCCGGAAGTAAAGGACATTTTACCGCCGAACAAATTTTGACCTTGCTCGAAAACTATAAAGACATTGATGATGAAAAGCTGCGTAAACATCTAATTTATTTTCTACAGGAAGTTGCACCGGTAGCAGAAGAATATAATGTAAAGCTCGCTATTCATCCTGATGACCCTCCATTTTCGGTAATGGGTCTTCCGCGCGTGGTATGTACACAGGCCGATTTGAAGCAGATTTTTGACGCAGTACCACTTACCGCAAATGGATTATGTTATTGTACAGGATCACTGGGTGCAGAACCTACTAATGATTTATTACAAATAGTTGATGATTGTGCAGATCGCATTCACTTTTTACACCTTCGGAATATTATACGTACAGATGAAAATATTTTTCAGGAATCTGCACACCTTGACGGTGATAATCCTATTGCTGCAATTATGCAAAAATTAGTAAACCTGATGCAAACGCGTGAAGTAAATCTGCCTTTACGACCTGATCACGGTTTTTTGCATTCCTTAGAATTGGGTAAAGAGCAATATCCCGGTTACTCACTTATAGGTCGTCTTAAAGGCCTTGCAGAACTTCGTGGACTAGAGGAAGGAATATTACATAATTTACAATCGTAACGATTTAGGAATATTTCTAATTACTTCAAAAATTTTAAAAAGCGCTTCTCAAACTACCTTAGTTTGAAGCGCTTTTTTAATATAGTTAAGGATAATAAAGTCTTCTTTTTTGCAGAGAATTTTAGTTTTAGTTCAACATCAAGCTTTACAGACAATACATATCAAATTCAATATAATTTTTATGAATTAAAACGTGTATAGCATCTAATTAGATGATAACCATTGTTCTATATTTTATATCTAAATTAGAATGGAGTGTTTTACAGATGATTAACCATTTTCAGATTAACAATTTATTATATAATAATATTAAATTTTGCACAATTATAATATTTCGGAAATAACGTTTGAATTTAAGTTACTAAATTTAAAATATAACTAATGAAAATATTACAGCTATGTATTTATCTAACCAAAATCACTATCATAAAACTTTAAATGATCTTTTAGAACGTTACACATGTACAGAGGCAGAACTTGACAAAATAGCGCTTTTAAATACCGCAACCATTTTGAGTTTATCTTACACAGATAATGGAGGTTTTAAAAAATGCGACGGAGAATTTACAGATTTAGAATCTTCAGAAACTTTTAAACTGCGTGTTTATTATTTTGATGTGAAGGCTTCAAAATCCAGAATGATGCTGCTCTTGCCTAATACTTCTAATTATAATCTAAATATAAATCTTGCAACTTTAAGAAGTAAATATTAATAATTAGTAATTTATTTAAATTTTAAGAATATGAGTGATAAGACAAAAAATGATAAGAAAGAAGATAAAAAAAGTATTGATAAAGGTCCTTTAAAAGACAAACATATTAATCAATATGGTGACCAGGATGATAAAAAGAAAAAGCGAAAGGCATAAAAAAAACTAATAAAAAAGGTAACCGGGCGGTTACCTTTTTTTTCTATTTGAATTAATACAATTAACTATTTTAAAATTTAATCCTGCTCTTCCTCTTCAATTTCATCTTCAGAGATTAAATAATGATCCTTACCAAGTCCTACAATTGTAATTATATTAGTGACAGTTGTATATAGCAAAAGAATTACGGTTACCATCATTCCGCTTAAGAGTGATGAAAAGAATAAGGTGACCCAGTATAAATACTTAAACCATACGGTAGGCATATTATCAGATTCCGTAATAGGAATATTGAACATTTGAAACATGATCAAGGCAGAAATAAATAAAATAGTATCAATTTTTGCAATGTTTAATACTTGTTTATAATGGGCTTTTTTCAATTTTGAATTGGAGCTTGTGCTAATTCCCAGTAAAGTTAGAAGTAATGCTAGAATAGTGGCAGATCCTAAAACTATGGTATTGCATAACATATTTATACCAGACAGAGAAGCTTCAATAAGCTCTTTAGCTTTGTAACCACTCATATCTCCCAGAAAAAACACACCTATTCCTAAAAATATAAAAGTTAGAAAACCGCCGTAAATTGATAGTTTATTTTTTTTGAAAAAATCATTCATAATCTGATTTATTTAGAATATTTCAGTTTTATATAAACCATAATACCATTAAATAAAACGGATAATCCATTAGTAATTATAATAGGCCAGTCTTCTTTTACAATACCGTAAAGCGTCCAGGATCCTACACCTATTAGTAAGCATACAAACATCCAGATAGAAATATCTTCTGCAGATTTTGTTTTAATAACTTTAAAAACCTGAGGAAGAACTGCTATAGTTGTAAATACGCCTGCAATGATTCCTAGTACAGTTATTAATAAAGACTCCATTTTTAAATTGTATCTAAGATTTCAAACTGTATAGGCTTAAATGATCCACCATTACTATCGCTGGCGGAGCAGGCAGTTAAGGCACCTACTAAATCTATTTGTGCTTCAAAAATCACATAATCTCCCGCTTTAGAAGTAGGAGGTAAGACTGAAATTTTTCCAGCCTGATCAAATTGAACATTCATAAAAACATTGAATGCTGTAGGAATGTCGTAATAGGGAATATCAAATTTTTTAAGAGCATTCGTAAGATTATTAAAACAGCTGGGGTGATCTTCATTTATACCATACATAATTTCGAATGTTTCTTGCGAACAAGGCGCTAATAAGAAATCATTACGACCATTTGTATCTTCTATTATTTTTAATAATTTATGCCCCAGATTACTCCAAATAAAATTGCCGGTAGTCAACAGAATTGATTCTTCAAAATCCATACTCTTACCGGCAGAAATTTTTTCGTTATAATCGTTTGCATTGAAGACTACAAGATCACTTACTTGCTCCCCTTTTACATCTATAACTTTTAAAAATTGGCCTTTTTTTAAAGTAAATGAATCTCCAGATTGTATTGGTATTGTTTTTAACATGGTTGTTTAGTGTTTAAAAGGACATTCCCATTTTTCAGTAACCTGTCTGCCGCTATATTGTAAAGCTTCAGAACTATTCCCGAAATCTGCTAGCATAGGATTTATCGATCCGTTTTTTTCTAGATCTCTTTTACGTATGCGGTCGCGTACATTGCCGTAAACGCCCATATTTCTTAAAATTTCAAATTGATGATGCAAATTGAAAACTAAAGTTACGTTTTTTGTTTTTCGTGCATTTCTAGAACTGTTAGGGTGCATACCTATTATATAAAATGCTTTTCCTAATAAGCTATAACTAAAGTTAGCATCGGTAATATCTGCACTTACAGCAGGGTCCCATTCGTGTTTATCATGTTTTTTAAGACGACCTAGAAAGTTCCACAAATCAGTTTCAAATTCTATTTCAGTTTTACAATAATCGTCTGTGAATTCTATTATAAAGGTTTGAAATTTCTTAGAATTAAAATCATAGGCATCAATATACCTTTTTAATCTATGAAGTATGATATGATCATTTGACGGATTTTCAATATTGTCAAACTTAAAATGACTAACTGCTTTTGTTTTAAAAACCGTTTGTGCCATTACACAGGGATGATCGCTTTCTACTATAAAATCTTCCAGATTATTTAAGCCGGAGAAGTGGTCGTTATTGTTACTTTTAAGTGATTTCATAGTCCTTTTATGTTAGTCTTTCTATTCGAATTTATTATCCTAGAAAGATTTTATAAAAGTAGTACTATGAAACAGGCATATCTTGTAACGAAATATTAAATAGTTATAAATAATACATAAATCGATACTAATAAAAACTTAAGATGATTAGCTAAAATCCATTCCTAAATCTAAATCAATAGGCTTGACTTTCTTCGCATCTTCAACGGTGGCCGTAAAACTTTTTGGTGAAGTTTGATGTGCTAAATGCTCTGGAAGTCCTTCTAAAAAATAGGCGCTTTTTGATGTGTCATCTTCTTCTGCATTGGTCTGATGATGATACGCATTAATAGATTCTTTAGAACGCGTAATAATAAGATCATTTTTAGCGCGCGTTAATGCCACATATAAAACGCGACGGTCTTCTTCAACTTCATCACTATTTCCTAAACTATAGGCAGATGGGTAGTTTTTAGGAGAAACATTAAGTACAAAGCATACATCTGCCTCGAGACCTTTAGCGGAATGTACGGTTGAGATCGTCACGTGATCTTTAAGTTCTGCGGTATTAATTTTTGAGCCACCCAGCGTATTACTTCCTGCGACATTTGCCGAATTGTCAAGAATACCTTCAGAAATAAATTCACCCAGCGTCGAGTAATTCTCAGATAAAATTTCTAGCACCGGGAAATCACCTTTACGTTTCTCGTACCAGTCTTTGCTGTACTTCATAGCCAGATCAAACTCCATGGTCTTATACAGGTCTTTAATAGCTTGTTTTACGTTGCCTTTATTCTCGTAAGCCGCATCGTAATAACTTTTAGCTTTAAGACCTTCTTTACCGGGAATGATGGTGGTAAGATCAACCACATCTACATTCTCCCGGTCTATACGCATTACTTCAGACATATAATTTGTGGCCTTTACCGCACCTATACCGTGTATAAATGTAAAAAACCGTATCCAGGCAATTTCATCTAGAGGATTGTTTATAACGCGCAATACCGAAACTAAATCTTTAATGTGAGCGGCTTCTAGAAATTTTCTTCCGCCAAAGGTTTGATAAGGTATTTTCTTTTGTAAAAATACAGCCTGCAATGGGCGCGTATAATATTGCGATCTGCTAAGAATCAAAAACTCTGAAAACGAATTTCCACCTTCAGAGAAACTTTCTAATATATGATTTGCGATATAATTTGCTTCTTCAAACTGGTTGGCAACATTGAGTATAGTGGGTAGTTTTCCGGGACCACGACTCGCCGTTAGTTTTTTATTGTAATTAATGGGAGAGGTCTCCAGAAGCCAGTTTGAGATATCTAAAATCTCTTGCGTAGATCTGTAATTTTTGTCTAAAACCTTAATTTCAGAATCTTTTATACGCTCTGTAAACAAATGCACATTTTTAAAATCTGCACCTCTAAAACTGTAAATAGATTGGGCATCATCACCTACACAAAACAAATTGCATATGTGCTCAAAAGGTTTAAGTAAATACCACTGTAAGGGGTTTGTATCCTGCATCTCATCAATTAAAATATGATCGTATGCCTTGGCAAGAATCTGTCGTGCTTCTTCATCCTTATTGAGCCTGTTTGCAACTACTAAAAGAAGATCATCGTAATCTAAATACTGCTGGCGCATTTTTTGACTTTGATATTCTTTGATAAGCAATTCTACCTGTGGCTTTAGCGCATTGATGTCTTCTGTGGTTTGTAAATCATCTTTCCCTTTAAAAATGATTTTCCGAAGGGTTTCAGTTAGGTTAATACGGGTATTTCTCGCAAATGAAAACAAGTCTAAAAGCTGTTGAGGCTTTAGTCTGGTTTTACCATAATCTTCTTTTGCAGTGCCACAAGCCATTTTCATCAAACTCAATTGATCATCAGGATCAATTACCGTATAATTAGCTGCTCCAAAAAGATTGGGGAATTTTATGATAAGTTGATTACACCAACTGTGAAAAGTAGAACCGTTAAGCGACCGCACGTCCTGGTCGGCAATTCCTGCTTTTACGCGTTCTACAATCTCACTTGCAGCTCGTTTGGTAAAAGTAAGAATCTGTATTTTTTCGGGTCTAAAACCGTTATTTATTAAATATTCTGCTCTACCTACAATCGTCTTCGTTTTACCTGTACCGGCACCGGCGAGAAGTAATAGATGTTTGCCTGAAAACTCAATCGCTTCGCGCTGTTTCTGGTTATAATTTTCTGAATTGTTACTTTTCTCAATCACGCTGCAAATGTAGGAAATATTTCATAATTTTGGAATTTTTCCGATAGGCTCGATTAATGATAGCATTCATAGATATACAAGCAACTACTAATAATTATAAATATGCAGAAATTCTTGCATTTTCAATTGTCTTGGTAGATGATGGCCGTATTGTCGAGCAATTAAAAACTGAGATAAAACCCGTATTTGCTTTAAGCGAAAAAGAGGAAAAGTGGGCCGGCCATACTAATGCTGAATTACGTAATAAGCTGTGTTTTGCAGATTGTCTACCGCAGGCCATAGCATTGCTTGAAGGAGCAGAAGTATACTTTTTCGATAAATTTTCTGAAATGATCTGGCGCAAATCATTACGAGAAGTAGGACTTCCTCTAAATAAGTCTCAGAATATACTTCAGGAACTACTTTTACAAAGGGGTATAGTCGCTAAAAAGCTCGACCTGGTGGAAACTTTAGAGAAACTCTCTCTAGAATACAAACCTGAAAAACAAGGTCTCAATGCGGAAGCCCTACTAGCTATTTATGAGCTATTAGAACTATCTCCGGCAGATACAGCAAGCACTCAACGTAAAAATCTAGCGGAGTTTTCAACAGTTTTAAACTTAGATGATTTACCTGCCAGGCCCGGAGTTTATTATTTTTTAGATCATCAAAAAACAGTGATTTATGTAGGGAAAGCAGTAAATCTAAAAGAGCGGGTAAAGGCCCATTTCTTTAGTAAACTCCCTTTTGAAGTAGAACTTACCGCTGCCACGTTCTCATTAGAATATAAAGAAACCGGTAACGAACTCATATCATTACTTCTTGAATCTGCAGATATATCCAGACTTAAACCGCTTTACAATACGCAGCAGATAGATTCTATTTTACCGTGGACGATAGAATCACGAATTGATAAAAAAGGTATTTTTAGATTAACGCCTAAAGAGAAAAACTACTCAGACAATCAACACAGTATTTCATTTAACCGAGATTCAGTTTTGGTGAAGCTTAAAAACCTTGCTTTGCAATTTAGTTTATGCTACCGTTTTGCAGGTTTAGAACGAAGCTCAGGAAGTTGCAGCAGCCCTTTATGCAAAGGTGTTTGTAAAGGTCTTGAAGACAAAGAAGTTTATAATCTAAGAGCAAAAAAAGCATTTGAAACATTAAGCGCAAAAAGAGAATCCTATTTCTTAAAGCTAACCGGTCGTACACTTTATGAAGAAGCCTTTGTGCTTGTACGCGATGGTATTTATATGGGTTTTGGCTTTATTCCTCTAGAATATCCTGTAAAGTCTATTGAAGATTTTGAAGCCTTTATAGAGCGGCAGGAAAACACATATTTTACAAACCGAAGTATACTACAATACCTCAATACTAAAGGAGTTTCTAAATTTGATTTGATCTAGTTGCTTTTTTACAATTTTATAACGCATACACGTTAAATACTCATAAGCTTTTAGATTAAAATGAATTATGCCATTAATTTCAAATCAAAATTCGTGTAACTATTTTATATGATTTTAAGGTTCGTATTATGGCAAAAGAGAAAGGCTTACTTTGGTTTAAAAATGATCTCCGTTTATTAGATAATGAGACATTATGCAGAGCCGTAAATTCTTGTACTAGTATTTTACCGGTTTATATTTTTGATCCCAGGTTATTTGCGAATACAGCATATAATTTTCCCAAGGCCGGATTGAATAGATTTGAATTTTTAAAACAAACTGTTGACGTTTTGCGAACAAATCTTCAAAGTTTAGGAGCAAACTTATTAGTTGAAATTGGTCATCCCGAAGAGCTCATCCCAGAACTTATTAAAAAATATAACATCACAAAGCTGTTTGCAGAACAGGAATATGCTTCAGAAGAATTAAAAATAGTCGATGCTGTTAAGCAACAGCTTTCTGAAGAAATAACTTGTTATTTTATATGGGGGAAAACGCTGTATCATATTGATGATATTCCGTATTCAATTGATAAAATACCATTAACCAGTAAAGCATTTAGAATAAATACAACTAAGAAAGCAGAGGTACGGGAAACATTTGATATTCCGAAGAAAATTGAAATCCTTTCTCTTAACGATTGGGGAACTTTACCAGAAGCAACTCAGTTTAATTTTGAAGTTTTAGATGATCAAAAGGAAAATCTATATGTAAAAGGAGGAGAAGATTTAGCCTTAGAACGACTTAATTATTACACGGTAGAAACGGAATTACTTACCTCTTATAAATGGACCCGTAATAAATCATTAGGTCTAGATTATAGCAGTAAACTTTCGCCTTATTTAGCTGTGGGAGCCATCTCACCCAGAACAATTTACTATGCGGTTAAAGCGTATGAAAAGAATATCAAGAAAAATATAAGTACCTGGTGGCTCATATTTGAAGTGGTATGGCGTGACTTTTTTACATTTAAAGGAATGCGTATGGGGAATTCAATTTTTAAAACCGAAGGATATAAAAATAAAGAAGTTCCCTTTGAGAATAATACTGAATATTTTGAACGCTGGTGTGCGGGAACCACAGGAATTCCTTTTATAGATGCGCATATGCGCCAATTGAATGAAACTGGATATATGAGCAATCGGGGTAGAGTGAACTGCGCAAGTTATTTTGTACACGATTTAAAAATAGATTGGACGTGGGGAGCAGCCTATTTTGAAAGTAAACTAATTGATTATGACGTTTCATCTAATTGGATGAATTGGCATATGCAGGCCTATGAGATCTGGTACACAAATCCTGTAAATCAATCTATAAAATATAAAGTTGCAGATTATATTAAAAAATGGATTCCTGAACTTGCAGCTGTTGACAACGAATTGATACATATTCCGTGGAAAATAGAAGAGTACAAACTGAAATATCCAAAACCCATAGAAGTCTATTCTAAGTGGGCAAGAGCAGAGACCAAAATTCTAAAATTGTTGGATTGAGATTTTCAATATTGAGAAAATGCTAACGAAATAGAAACCGTTATTTAGCTGTATTGCCTTGATATTTCACAATTTCTCACAATTCTTTGATAACAAATTCCTATTTGTATTAACGTTAACAATATCAAATTGCTGATTGAAATAGATTCGTAAAAAAAATTACTATCAACTAATTAATCAGCTATGAAAAACATTGAAAATTTATTTGAGTACTCAGTAGGTCAGTTTGAAGCAATTGACCACTTATTAACTATGGGAGTGGGAGCACATCTTGCAGCCTTAGTTTTCTTTTTAATAATGTCACAATTTGTTGCTCCTAAATATCGTGTTGCAACAGCATTATCGTGTATAGTCATGGTTTCTGCCGGTCTTATTCTAGTGAGCCAAGCCGGTTTATGGACAGATGCTTTTAAGTTTAATGGTACAAACTATTCATTAACAAATCTTACGTTTAGTAATGGATTTAGATACGTAAACTGGATGGTCACCATACCGTGCTTATTGACTCAGCTTCTAATTATTCTTAATTTTAGAGGGTCTGCATTAAAATCAAAAGCGACCTGGTTAATTCTTTCAGCCTGGGGAATGATTATTACAGGATATATAGGACAATTATACGAAGTAGAAGATACTAGCAAACTTATGATTTGGGGTGCAATTAGTACTGTATTCTTTATCATCATGAATTTTATTGTAGGTAAAGCAATCGCAGAAGGTAAAAAAACAATGGATGCCCGAACTTCAGGACGTGTAATGAATGTATTTTGGTTAATGATGTTTGCCTGGACGTTATATTCTATTGCTTATTTAGTACCCGTATTTATGAACAGTGCAGACGGTGTTGTTTTAAGACAGGCATTATTTACAGTTGCAGATATTTCATCTAAGGTTATTTATGGATTAATGATTACCTATATTGCTCTTGATCAAAGTGCTAAAGCAGGTTACTTACCGGCTCAAAAAGTTTTAGGACGAGTAGCTATAGGCACAGAAACAGATTTAAGAAATTAGTTTTATATGCTTAAAGTTTTAAAGAAAATACTTCAAAGTATAGCGTTAGTACCTTCGGTGCTGGCGCTTTGCTTTTTTGTATTGGCCGTACTTATTATCTCAATAGATATTAACTACGATGAGATCGCATTCCTAAAGAAGCTAGTATTTAATGATAAAGAAGATGTTCAGTTTGTATTAGCTTTCTTAATTGGAGGCATTTTTACACTTACCATATTTAGTTATACTATGGTTATGAATGTTTTGAATAGAAATATAAATAATTATTCGCCGCGCTTAATTCCTATGATTTTAAGCGAAAAACATCATCAAATTATATTAGGCTTTACTAGTGGTACGATTATATATGCAATGACGCTTTCAATTGCTTTGAATGCAAAAAATAGTCCGGAATTTCCCGGTATTGCTGCACCATTAGGTGTGTTTTTTGGTATCATAAGTGTTTTGCTGTTTATCTATTTTATTCATAGTGTGTCCCGCAGTATTCATATAAATTATATCGTAAAAGAGGCATACGTAGAATCGTATAATACTATTAAAGGTTTAAAGAAGTATGAGTCTAAACTTCAAAAAACAGATGAGAAATTTAATTCTTCGATAGATATCGTTTCAGTGGAAGTGGGTTATCTAAAAATGCCAGATTTAGGTCAGGTAGAACGCATTTTAGATAAGCATCAGGTTTCTATTTCTTTACACAAACATCCGGGTGCATTTATTCGGAAAAACGAGCAATTAATTTCGCTATCTAAGTCTGTATCACCTGAAGTACAGCAATCTATTTATAAGCTCTTTCCAATAGATCATACAGTACCTATGGACGCGATTGAGACAGGTTTTAAACATCTAGTTGAAATAGGAGTGAAGGCTATGTCTCCCGCGATTAACGATCCCGGTACGGCTATTACTATAATAGATTACATTACCCAGCTATTTATAGACCGTTCTCAATTAAAAACCTTCAACCTTTTTAAAACGGAAAACAATAACAACTTCCATTTTAAAATAGTTGAGATAGAGCTGTTACGTGATTATTGCTATCTCGAGTTGTATCGTTATATTAAAGAAGACCCTATAGTACGCGCACATTTGCTCAATTCTTTAGAAATCGTAAATGCGCTAGAGGGTTTAACCAGGCTTCAAATTCATATGCTGGACGCAAAACTTTAATATGATAAAAATTACTGCCATTAGTTTATCTATACTGCTAATTGTTATTGGTAATTTTGCTGAAGAACTATTGGCGACCGATTTAGTTCTAAAAATAGCCTTGTTCTTAATTGCTACTTTTGGGATTATACACGGTTGTAACGATCTTCATCTTCACCGGCTCAACCCAACCTTAAAGCACTTTAGCTTAATAAGCCGATTAATTTTATACTTAGGGTTGGTAGGTGTATTTATACTTCTATATCTGTTGTCTGCGCAAATTTGCCTGGTGTCTTTTGTAGTATTTAGTGCTTATCATTTTGGTGAAGAACAACTTGAAGAACGAATTTTTACAGATTTTAAATGGAACCGATTACTTTATTTTGTTTTCGGAAACTGCATATTATTATTGCTTTTTACTTTTAATTATATAGAAACACTGCGTTTTTTAAATGAACTTCAGTTGCCGGCAATACAACAGCAAACATTTGTAATTTTGTGTGTAGGCAGTCTCATTATGCAGTTTATGATGCTCTTGTCTTTAGCCACTTTACAGATCATTTCCTTTAAAAGTTTTATACTCATGCAGCTTGAGTTACTGTTAATAGCCGCGTTATTTGCAACTACTAATTTGCTTATAGGCTTCACCACTTATTTTATATTTTGGCACAGTATCCCATCCTTAAAATCACAGTATATTTTGATTAAAACTAAATTTAGTAAGCAGCGGTTTAAAGCAATAGCGCTTCAAAGTGGGGGTATTTATTTAATAGCGCTTACGACCTTGTTTTCAATATTTTTTTTGATTGAAAGCACATCACTTATGCTTAATATATTACTCTGTGTGGCTATCGCTATTACAATACCGCATATTCTCTCAATCGCGGGAATGTATAGAAGATAATTACTCTCAATTAGTAGTATAATTTGATTATGGTTTTTTTTTCACAATAGATGCGTATAAAGTGTAGTAAATAAAAGGGTTTACAATTATGAAGCCTATTATTTGCGTAAATCTCAAAATAATTTAATTTAATTTTTATTTGGTTAAACGTTTAACTTTAGTATATTTATCAAATATAACGATGTAGTGAAGCGTATTTCAATAAAAGATGTTGCCAAAGAAGCAGGTGTTTCCATAGCCTCGGTGTCCTATGTTTTAAATGATAGGGCAGAGGGGCGCATAGGTGAAGATACCATTAAGCGAGTTCAAAAGGCAGTAGCAGATCTGAATTACAGACCTAATAAAATCGCTAAAAGCCTAAAAACGCAACGCACATTTACACTGGGACTTATCGTGGCAGATATTTCAAACCCATATTTCTCAGAATTGGCACGTATAATTGAAGATGAAGCCAGAAAAATAGACTGTACCCTAATTATAGGAAGCTGTGATGAAGATAAGGTAAAGTTTGAGAGTCTTATAGATACATTTAGAGAACGACAGGTAGACGGATTAATCATGGCGCCGGTTGAAAATAGTGGAGCCTATTTAAAAAGATTACAAAAGAGTAAAATACCATTTGTTCTTATTGATAGAAATATGCCGGGTGTAGATGCCCCTTCGGTAGAAATTAATAATTATGAGGTATCATATACGGCAACAGAACATTTATTAGAACAGGGAAGACGCAATATTTGTTTTGTAAACTATACTTCAAAATTAGAAAGTCTTATAGAACGGGAGAGGGGATTTAAAGCTTCGATAGAAGAAAATAAAGAAGCAGATTCTAAAATTTTAGGAATTGATAAAGACCACATAGATCGGGATATTAAACTGGGGATTGAATCTATTTTAACTGCCGAGAGTAAAGTAGATGCGCTATTTTTTAGTAGTAACAGATTAGCTATTTCAGGACTTAAGCAATTGAGAACACTAAAAATACCAGTTCCTGAAAAATTTGCAGTTTTAGCGTTTGATGAAACTGAGGCTTACGAATTATTTAGTGTACCAATTTCGATAATTCGCCAGCCTTTGAAAGAAATAGGGAAGCTGGCTATAGCAACTGTAGATAATCAAATACGGAATATTGAAACTTTAAAAGAAGCCACAGTTTTAAAGGCAGAGTTAATCATTAAAGAATCAAGTATGGGATAATTATTTTTTTGAATATTTAGTTAAACGTTTAACTAAATATGAAATTTAATATTAACGTTTTTTATAAGGTTGAAAATCTATTGCTTTCAACTTAATAGATGGTTGTTTCTGTTTAGGGGGAGGGCCATTTTTATAAGCAAACGATTTCGTAATAACAATCGAAGACATACTAGATCAAAGTTTTAAAAATAAATTAGTTAAACGTTTAACAAGAATTAATTAGTTATGAGTAAAATAAATCAACCCACCGTTTTTTGTTATGGGGAAGTACTTTGGGACATTTTTCCGGAAGGTAAACAAGCAGGCGGAGCGCCTTTTAATGTAGCATACAATTTAAAACGTATGGGCATAGATACGCATATGATTAGCAGAGTAGGAGCAGATGACCTGGGCGACAAATTAATTACTAAAATAAAAGGATGGGATCTTCCTGTAGAAGATTTACAACTTGATACAGCCAATCCTACGGGAACGGTAACTGCAACAATAGATTCTAATAATGAGGCTAATTACGAAATCGTTACTAATGTGGCCTGGGATTTTATTGAGCTTCGGGAAGACTATAAAGAGCAAATAAAGAATGCAGATGCATTAATTTTTGGTAGCCTTATTGCCAGAAATACTACTTCTTACAATACATTATTAGAACTTCTAGAATTGGCTCCTTATAAAGTATTTGACGTAAATATAAGAGAACCTTATTTCTCTATTGATGTAGCTAAAACGTTGTTAGCTAAATGTGATTTGGTTAAAATGAATGAAACCGAATTACAAACCATTACTCAGTTGTTAGGTCAAGCCTACACCACAGATGATGATTGTGTAAACTATATAAAAGAACGCTTCAATATTTCTGGAGTGATTATTACTATGGGAAGTAAGGGTGCATTGTACTATGAAGATACTCTCAAATATAATTTTCCTGCAAGGCCAGTTACCGTAAAAGATACGGTAGGTAGTGGTGATGCATTTCTGGCAGGGTTTGTATCAAAAAAACTTAGCGGTGGTTCTCCTGTAGAAGCGATGAAGCAAGCTGTTTCTTTAGGCGCATTTATAACTTCAAATGCAGGAGCCTGCCCAGAATATGTATTTAAAGACTTTCAGGAATTCTGCGAAAGTGAACTTGCATTTTCATAAATCAAATCATTCACTTATTAATTTAACGTACTTGTAAAATGAATACTAAAACCGAAAAAAAAGCGGCCGTAATACCTAAAAATGTATTGGTCCCCTTTTTATTAGTAACCCTATTATTTGCCTTATGGGGTTTTGCAAATGCAATCACAGATCCAATGGTACAGGCCTTTAAGAAGGTTTTAGAATTATCTAATTCTCAAGCTGCGTGGGTACAGATGGCATTTTATGGAGGATATTTTTGTATGGCGCTACCGGCTGCTTTATTTATGCGTAAATACTCCTATAAGACAGGAATTTTAATCGGTTTAGGATTGTATGCAATAGGGGCATTACTGTTCTATCCTGCGGCTGTAACTCAGCATTTTTGGTTTTTCTGTATTGCGCTGTATGTCTTAACCTTTGGACTTGCATTTTTAGAAACAGCGGCCAACCCTTATGTGTTAGCAATGGGACCTAAAGAAACGGCAACTTTACGATTAAATTTAGCGCAGGCGGTAAATCCTGTGGGTTTAGTAGCCGGTCTTTTTATTGCACAACAATTCATTCTTAAAAATATTAAGTCTGACGATATCAACAATTTTAGCGCGATGGATGAAGCCGCTAAAGCATTAGTTCGTACTTCAGATTTAATGGCAATTCGTAACCCGTATGTGATTTTAGGCCTGGTACTTATTGTGGTATTTGTATTGTTTCTGGCTATAAAAATGCCTCAATCTAAAGAACAGGAAGCGATGCCAGGCATTTCTAAAACCTTTTCAGATTTAGGAAAAAACAAAAAATATGTACTAGGTGTAATCGCTCAAATTCTATACATAGGCGCTCAGATTATGTGTTGGACGTATATCTATCAATATGCAGAAGCTAAGGGGATAGATGGTGTTACCGCGGGTTATTATCAGATTGTTGCGTTTATAGTGTTTACTGTAGGACGTATTCTGGGAACTTATTTATTACGCTTTATAAGCTCGGGAAAGTTACTTGCAAGTTTTGCAGTGTTAGCCGTTGCCTTTGTAATAGGTGTTATTACCAGTTCAGGAGAATTTGGGTTGTATTGTCTGGTAGGTATTTCATTTTGTATGTCACTCATGTTTCCTACAATTTATGGGATTACTCTCGAAGATTTAACCGAAGAACAATCTAAAGTAGGCTCTGCAGGTTTAGTTATGGCTATTGTAGGTGGTGCATTAATGCCAAAATTACAAGGAATGATTATCGATGCAGGAGGTACTGGGGTTTCCGATATTCAGATTTTAGGCGTAGCCGAAGTCAACTTTTCGTTTATTTTACCCTTATTATGTTTTGTTTACATCAGCTGGTACGGCTTCTATATTTCAAGTAAACACGAGGCAAGTAATGCAGTTTCTTCTGAAGCACTTGCGGTATGATGACTAAATTTCAAGGATATTTTCTGATTATCCTAATGCTGAGTATATACGTAGGAAATGCGCAAATACAGATTACCAATAAGAACTTCTCTTTTGGCACAACCGGTCGTATAGGTTTTGGGTATTCTCCCGGAATAGAAGGACATACCGGTCGTCAGCTCAACTTATCGGGGCAAGGTTCCTTAGGAGGTAGAATGGATCAGGGAGATTATATAGATTTATTACCGGCTTTTCATTTTACACCAGTAAACGCAAATAAAGACAGCACGGTAATAGATTTTCAGGCGCGATTAGCTTTTTACTCTACTAATAATACTTTTTTAGGTAACGTGAGCTCGGGCTCAATAAATGGAATTGTAACCAGTTTGCCGGAGGCTTTTGTAGAAGCAAAAAACATAGTAGGTAGTGAATGGAGTGTGTGGGCTGGAGCACGATATATGCGTTATGATGATGTGCATATAACAGACTATTTTTATTTTGACGATCATTCTGCTGAAGGTTTCGGTATTAAATATAAAAACACCTCATTTTCGATGTTTTTTCCTGCGGTAATTGACACCTCGTCTACTAATACCACACCGTATTCCTATACAAACATAATAGATGGAAACCAGAACCTTACGTATCGTCAGCGGGAGGTTATGGTTCTGGAGCACACGGTAAATTTTAAAGAGAATCACCGTCTTAAATTACTTGCAGAATATCATACCGTTCCTAATATTTCAGATAATACAGATACAACTTATCCTGCAGATAACGGCTATGTGATAGGAGCTAAACTAAACTCTGATTTAAAAACAACACTTCCGGGTTCATTTAATCAGTTTGCGGTTAGATATGGTACTGGTATTGCTAATGGTGGCGATAACGGCAATACACAAACCTGGCGTACGTACGGAGCGCCACAGGTAGAAGACGGTACATATGCAGGAGCTTATTCTTTTACTGTAGTTGAGCATATGTTATTTAATTTGAATAAAAGATGGAGTATAAATCCGTATGCGGTTTTTACTAAAAGTAAAGGTGGCGCAAAATCAGCTGATAAAGCAACAGATTTTTACGGTCGCAGTATTTATAACCGAAAAACAGATGTAGCACTAGGAAGCAGGTTTTTGTATTATGCTAAAGACTGGTTTCATATATTAACAGAATTGCATTACACCAGTCGTAAAAATGGAAACGATCCTACTGCGGGAATGGTTAAATTTACGCTAGCACCTACGATTGTACCCACGGCAGAGCGCAGTGCTTGGGCACGACCGCATATTCGGTTTATAGCTTCAGTAGCACGATATAATGATTTTGCACAAAATAGTCTGGCTTCTCCATTTTTACAGCAAGCGGGGTCTAAACGCTTTGGGACATATTTTGGGGTACGATCAGAATGGTGGATTTTTTAAAAAAAGAATATAAGATTATGATGAATATTAAATATGGAGCCTCGTTACTTTCCTGGACTACTCCAGACTGGACGCACGAATCTGGCTTATATGCTATTGAGAAAACAGCCGAAACTGGTTTTGAACTGCTCGAAATTCTCTTGCCACACACCGCAGATTTTGATGCACCGGCAGTTAAAAAACATTTAAATAAACACGGTATTTCAGCGGTTTGCTCGCTTAATTTTTCCGTAGAAACACATCTACCTGCGCATCCTAAGCAAGCATTAGCACTTATAAAAAAATCATTAGATCGCACAGCGGCTTTAGATGCAGATTTTATGGGTGGTGTATTGCACTCTGCGATAGGTTGTTTTACAGGAAACCCTGTAACAGAAGCAGAGAAAGATACGGTTGTAAATGTATGGGGTGAAGCTGCTTTATATGCATTAGAACGCGGTATTACTATAGGGATAGAACCTATAAACCGCTATGAAAGTTATGTATGCAATACGGCTGAAAATGTATTAGAACTCATTGAAAAAACCGGAATGCCCAATCTGGCTTTACATTTGGATACCTTTCATATGAATATTGAGGAAGCTAATTTTAAAGATCCAATTTTAAGAGCCGGTAATAGATTAAAACACCTGCATATCACAGAAAGTCATCGCGGAATGCCCGGTGATGGAACCGTGAATTGGGATGAGCTATTTGAAGCATTAAATACCATAAACTTTGAAGGCAATCTGGTTTTAGAGAACTTCTCATCAGAAGTATCGGGTATGCAACAAGCTGTTTCCCTGTGGCAAAAATCACCATTTTCTGCTCAGGAGCTTGCTGAGGGAAGTTTAGCATTTATGAAAAACAAAGTAAAACAATTCAATATCTAGAACAACTACCTATTAATTTCAAAATTTTAAGTTCATGAATGCACATGATAATAAAGCAAAAGATTTTTTACCACAGCTAACCGGTTCATTTGCCCAACCTGCGGCAGAAAACCCAACTGTTGCAATGGTTGAAGCAGCCTATAAACACCACGGTTTGTATTTTAGATACATCAATTGTGAAGTGAGTCCAGAAAATCTGGAAACTGCGATACAAGGCGCTAAAGCGTTAGGATGGTCTGGTTTTAATTGTTCGATACCGCACAAGGTTGCTGTAATTAAATATCTAGATGGTCTTGGTGAATCTGCAAAACTCATAGGGGCAGTAAATACCATTGTAAAACGTGACGATAAATGGATAGGTGAGAACACAGACGGAAAAGGTTTTGTGCAGGCACTTAAACAGATTATAGATCCTGCACAAAAGCATATTACACTTTTTGGTGCTGGTGGTGCAGCTCGTGCAGTCGCTGTAGAACTTGCTCTTGCAGGGGCAAAAACAATAACTCTTGTAAATAGAAGTAGCGACCGGGCAGAAGAGGTAGTAACATTATTAAATGATAATACTCCCACTCAGGCGGTTTACAATTCGTGGGAGAACAGGTACACTATAGACCCTAAGACTCAAATTGTAATAAATGCAACCAGTGTGGGACTTTATCCTAATGTAGATCAGCAATTAAATATAGATTTTGATAGCATACATCCTAATATGGTTGTTGCTGATGGCATCCACAATCCGCCGGAAACGCACTTGTTGAAAACGGCTAAAGATAAAGGGTGCAAAACCGTAAATGGTATTCAAATGCTCGTTAATCAAGGTGTAATAGGTATAAAATACTGGACCGGTGTTGATGTTGATGCGCAGGTAATGCACGCTAAATTAAATGAGGTGTTTAATATAAATTAAAACAGCATAGTTAAATATTTAGAGAAAGGAAGATTTTATAAAAGTCTTCCTTTTTTTATGCGGTAAAATAACGCGAATAGCAACATCTGATTTGCAAGTTTGCTTTCAACTTAAAAGATTTCAATATTAAACACGTTAATGACGGGCTTATGACTACCTTATAGAATTACAAGAGTTCTTTTCAAATTCAAACACTAAGCATGAGTACGATTCTCTTTATTAAGTATATGGTTAGTTTGCGATGTAAAATGATGGTTAAAGAAGAACTCAATAAGCTGGGGCTTCACTATGTCATAATAGACTTAGGTTTTGTTGAAATTCTTGAAAATATAAGTCTGTTTCAAAAAAACCAACTAAAATCAAGCCTTAAAAAATCTGGACTCGAATTACTTGACGATAAGCGAAGTATTTTAATTGAAAAAATAAAGACAATCATCATTGAGATGATTCACTATACTGATGAAATTCCGAAAGTAAATTATTCAGATTATATAAGTGAAAAAATGAATTATGATTACACCTATTTGGCTAATATATTTTCTGAAGTAAAGGGAATCACTATTCAACAGTTTATCATAATGCATAAGATCGAAAAAGCTAAAGAACTCCTTATCTACGGGGAATTAAATTTATGCGAGATTTCCTATAAGTTGCATTATAGCAGTCCTGCTCATTTATCAAATCAGTTTAAAAAAGTTACCGGTCTCACACCTACATTTTACAAACAATTAAAAAATAAACGGATGAATAATCTGGAAGATTTTTAATCTGTTTATTGAGGTTTTTACCTTACAAACAATTTCATTTACTTTTCTAGAACTACTCTTTCTACATGTTAGTTCTCTGGTAAAATGTGGGAGATATGCAATGATTTAAACAAATTATGCAATACCTCATCCTTTTTATATTCTGACCTTTAGTAATAATAAAAAAGATTAGAATTGCTCGTAAAATGAGAAAATTACAGCTAAAACTAAATAGGGTATAGTTGATACGAGTATCCGTTATATACTAGTATTATAATTTTCGCTACGTATGTCTTTCAATTGATCACGGGCCCTTTTTACTTGTATTGTTAATCTTGGCAGACATTCTATTAGTCACCCGTTTTTTTAGTATTTGTCCTGTCTATATTCCGTTTAGGATCAATACAAAAAATAAGAACAGGTTTTAATCTTCAACTCATTAAACAATTTACTTATGGAAACGCATTATTACACTGTTGATATAAACTGGAAAAACGACCGTAAGGGAATACTTTGTTCTCCAGAATTGAATAAAGAAAAAGGAATTTGTATTGAAGTAGCAACACCTCCAGAATTTCCAAAAGGTATACCCGGAATTTGGTCTCCAGAGCATTTGTTTATAGCGGCCGTTAGCGGTTGTTTAATGACCACTTTTTTAGCAATTGCCGAGAATTCTACACTTGAGTTTACAAGTTTTAATTGTTCTGCAAAAGGAAAGTTAGAACTCCTGGAGGGCAAGCTGCAAATAAGTGAAATCCTTTTAAAACCTAATGTATTTATTACAAATGAAAGCTTTAGAAATAAGGCACTGCGTATAGTTAAAAAGGCTGAAAATGCCTGTCTAATAGCTCATTCTATAAAATCTGTAATTAGTATGGAAGTAGGTGTGCACGTTAACCCGGTCTTAATTGAAAGCGAATAATTAAACCTCATTACAGTTGATGCAACGCAACAAAATTTAAAAATTAAAAACTTTATCTAACCATATAAAATAATTAAACAATGGAAGTACATAAAAACCTGGGTATCTGGATGGATCATTCAAATGCCAATCTAATGGATTTAAATAAAGTAAAAAATAACTATTCTATTTCTTCAAAATTCACCTTCAGTACAAAAGAGGAGGCACTTAACCGAAGTGAAAAAAGTATGCATAATAAAAGGCAACAAATGCAGGAAGCTTTTTACAAAGAGATAGCAGATGTAATTTTAAACTACAATCACGTGCTCTTATTTGGACCTACAAATGCAAAGACAGAGTTGTTTAATTATTTAAGTACAGATTTACATTTTAAAGATATTAAAATTGATGTGGAGCCCACAGATAAGATGACAGACCCAGAAAAAGATGCTTTTGTAAAAAACCATTTTAAGGTACTGTAGAAAACTTGCGTTAAAATGATATACGTGTAGAACTTATCTAAAAAATAATAATTATGATAACAGCACCACATCTTCATGCATTGGTTATTCATTTTCCTATAGCCTTATTATGTGTAGGATTTTTATCTGATCTCATTACTGTTTTTAGCAGAAATGAATTCTTTAAAAAATCTTCATTGTACTTGCTTTTACTAGGTTCATTAGGTGCTATAGTAGCTTATATAAGCGGCAGTTATGCAGGTGATGGGATGACAGATGGTATACTTCAGGCACCTTTAGAATTACATGAAGAGTCTGCAACTATAATGCTTTGGTTGGCAATTATCACTGCCCTTATACGCGTTGCAATGCATTTCTTCAATTATCAAAAACTTTGGGCACAATGGGCGAGTTTTTTCCTATTTGCCATACTGGTAGGTTTTGTTGCCAGAACCGGCTATCTGGGTGGGCAGTTAGTCTTTAAACACGGTGCAGGTATTGAGTTAGCCTTACCAGATTTTCAAGAATGACCTGCAGATAAAATCTTTTAAAAATTAATAACTACAGATAGCAACCGTAGGGGTAGCTAATATAATTATGCAGAAATTTTAAAATCGAAAGAAGATGAAAAAATCAATTTTAGTATGCGCTTTAGGAATAGTTTCATTAGGAACGCTTTTTCAGTCCTGTAAAGAAAACGCAACAGATTCTGGTGAAGTTACTGCAACTGAAGAACTGAACACAGAAGGGACAACAAGTTCAATAACAGCTGCGCAAGACCCACAGCAATTGACTATTAAAAATATGCAAGATGCTTACAAAGGAGAGACCACGGCTCATTTTAAATATGCCGCATACAGCCAAAAGGCCGATGAAGAAGGACATCCCGAAATTGCATTGTTATTTAAAGCAGCTTCTGGCGCCGAACTCATTCACGCGGGTAATCATAAAGTCGTTTTACAACGTATGGGAGAAGCTATACCGAAAATCATTCCGGAATTTACAGTTAAATCAACTGCCGAAAATTTAAAAGAGGCTATTGAAGGAGAAAGTTATGAGTTTAATACGATGTATCCTGAATTCATTAAAAATGCAAATGATGCAGGAAATTACATGGCTCAGATAAGTCTTACCTATGCGTATAAAGTAGAACAAAAACACCGGGATTTTTATATTGAAGCATTGGCAGCATTAGAAAAAGGAACAGACGATTCTCTTGCTAAACTTTATTTCTTATGTCCTACCTGCGGAAATACGTATGCAACGGTAGCACCTGCACGTTGTGAAATATCAATGACAGACTCAAAACTTTTTATTAAAGTAACAGGTTTGTAACGAATATTTAGCGAAGTAAACTAGTTACAAAAAATGCTCAACTCCTACCTATATAAAAGAAGTTGAGCATTTAATTTTTTAATAAACTAATAGAACATTATACGATGAAAAAGAAAGCTCAATTAGAACGTGACATAATAGATATCACAATGACAATTCACGACAAATTTCCAGAATTGTCTAAATACATTACAGAGATACCCGAAAAGGAATCGGGTATTCACTCAGAACAGATGAGTGTAAAGAACTTTAAAGAATATTACAATTCGTTACAAGAGGTATTATTAGAATACGCTAAAACACACCAGACTCAAAAAGAAAAAGAGAATTCTAAGGCTATGAAATTTAGAGGATATCCCACGTATCCTTCTTCAGAAGATATTTATAATAAAGCGCAGGAAGAAAAAGATCTGGATCCGGAAAATCCTTTAAAAAAGAAAACATCAAATACGGTTAAAGGTACATTCAATGAAAAAGAGTTTCAGAATGATAAGTCGGGTGATGATTTAGACGTTCCCGGTTCAGAATTAGACGATCAACAAGAACGACTGGGCAGTGAGGATGAGGAAAACAACTATTACAGTATAGGCGGTGATAATCATAATAACCTTGAAGAAGATCTGGGATAGTTAACTCCTACTGAAACAGTTTAAACGTGGCTGTGAATATTTTTGAATAACTCAATATAAAAGATGAGTGATGTGTGATTTATGTAAGAGCATTATTTAATTGTATAATTTTTAAACAGCTGATTTAGGGTATCTTATTGTATACAAACTTATTAATTTAATACAAGCGATTATGTCAAAAGGTAATAAAGATACCCCAAAAACAGATAAGACTAAACCAGTCTTAAATCTTAAAGAAAAGCGAAAAGCAAAGGCGGCAAAGAGTAAAATTAAAAAGGCAAATCGCGGAACCGATCTCTAATCAAATACTATGAAATTAGCCTACATAGGGACTTATCCACCGCGCGAGTGCGGTATAGGTACGTTTACGCAAAATTTAACTAAATCAATGTTAGATCTTGATGAACAGGGGATTGCTCAAAACGAAGTATTTGTTGTTGCTATGGATGATGGCACCGAAAATTATACGTATCCCAAAGAAGTAAAATTGCAGATTAGTCAAGAACAGCAAACAGACTATATTGAGGCAGCAAATTTTATTAACCTAAGTGGGGCAGATGTGTGTATTCTTGAGCACGAGTTTGGGATTTATGGTGGGCAAAGTGGGGTGTATATTCTGCCTCTATTACACCGGCTTGAAATACCGTGTATTGTAACTCTGCATACCATTCTTAATGCACCTTCTTATAACGAAAAAGCAATTTTAAAGGAAATCTGTAAGATGGCAGATAAAGTGGTTGTGATGAGTCATAAAGCAATATCCTTTCTAACCAATTTCTATTATGTTCCTGATGAGAAAATTGTTTTGATAGAACACGGCGTACCTGATATTCATTTTAACAGAGCAGATTCTAAGGCCGAATTTAAACTTACTAAGAAAAAATTAATTCTCACTTTTGGCTTTATAGGTCGTAACAAAGGGATAGAAACCGTAATTAAAGCGCTACCCGAAATTATTAAAACACACCCCGAAGTACTTTACATTGTATTAGGCAAAACACATCCTAATGTGTTGCGGCATGAAGGTGAAGAATACCGAAATTTTCTGCAACTTCTTATTAAAAATTTAAATCTTCAGGCGCATGTTTTAATGCTTAATGAATTTATAGGAGAGGTCGAACTTTTTAAATATTTAAGTGCCTGTGATATTTATATAACACCCTATCTCAATGAAGCTCAAATAACCAGCGGCACGCTCTCTTATGCTATGGGAGCCGGGTGCGCAGTGGTTTCAACACCCTACTGGCATGCTGCAGAATTACTTACAGAAGACCGTGGGAGGCTTTTTAATTTTAATAAACATAAAGAACTTTCAGAAGTGCTAAACCACTTGCTAGATGAACCAGAATTATTAAAACAAATACAAACTAATGCTTATGCCTATGGCAAAAATGTGACCTGGCCTAAAATAGGTAAAAAGTACCTGTATCTTTCTAACAGTTTACTCTCTTTTCCTAAGCAACAGATTGAGAAAAAAGAAAGCGTTATTGATCTGCTCTTGCTCCCTCCATTTTCTTTAACGCACATCAAACGCCTTACAGACGACACCGGGATTATTCAGCACGCAAAATTTGGAATTCCTAATCTTAAGGAGGGCTATTGCTTAGACGATAATGCGCGCGCGCTTTTAATGGTTTTAATGACCTACAAGCAAAAGAAAGATCAGTTAGCACTTGAATTTATGCCTATTTACCTAAGCTATATTCACTATATGCAGAATAAAGATGGCAGCTTTAGAAACTTTCTAAGTTTTAACCGTAATTTCTTAGATGAAGTAGGTTCAGAAGATTCTTTCGGAAGAACCATCTGGTCACTAGGCTATTTAATAGGTAATGCACCTAATGACGCCTATTATCAAACGGGAAAGCTGGTATTTTTTGATGCCTTACCTAATTTTGAACATTTAAAATCGATACGAAGCATAGCCAATACTATAATTGGGATTTGTTATTATTTAAAAACAAATTCAGCAGACGAGCAAATGCTTGATGTTTTAAAAAATCTTACCCATAAACTCATTCATCAGTATGAAGTGAGCCACTCTGAAGACTGGAAGTGGTTTGAACATTTACTTGCTTATGATAACGGAATTTTACCACTTGCGCTGCTTCATGCTGCACAAATATTACCTGATAAACGCATTATCGAGGTCGCAATGAATACCATGCATTTTCTGGAAGAACATACACTAAAAGACGGCATACTCTCGGTTATAGGTAATGATAAGTGGTTTGCTAAAGATGGGGAACGCTCGTTTTTTGCACAGCAACCTATAGATGCTATGGCAATGGTTTTAATGTTTCATCAGGCTTTTAAACTTACCGGCGATAAAGCATATTTAAACAAGCTTTTTGATTCGTTTATGTGGTTTTTAGGTGAAAATGACTTGCGCATGACCTTGTATGATTTTGAAACTAAAGGATGCTGCGATGGTTTTGAAAACTACGGAATCAACAGAAATCAAGGGGCAGAAAGTTCGTTAGCATATTTAATTTCCCATCTAACTGTGTTGCAGGCATACGAGGAGTTCTATAAGTCTGATGCCGTTGTCAATGAAGCGACGCAAAGACAAACAAAAATGCAATTAGTATAAAAATTGCCATTCTCGCTCCCACATGGCGTACATCTATAGAGAATTATGGGCCGTGAGAGCAGGTGTCATCTACAATTACTCAAGGTCTGGTAAATCGCGGTCATCAGGTTACTTTTTTGTCTCCAGTAATTCTATTACTTCTGCACAACTCAATTGGGTTTGTGAGTTGCCCTATTAGAATGACAAAACTATTAATCCTAAGATATTAGAGTGTTTGCATATAAATAACCTTATGGAGCAGGCAGCAGATTTTGATAGTATTAACCACCATTTTGATTTTCTTCCTCTAGAGCACTATATATTTCAGGTATCGCCAAAGCATTACTACATCCTATTTCTTTTGAAGAACGCTTTGGTCTAAGTATTGTAGAAGCGATGTTGTGTGGTACTCCGGTCATTGTATTTAATCTGGGTAGTATGCTCAAGCTTATTGCAGATGGCATTTCGGGATTTTTAGTAACTACAGTATCAGAAGCGGTTGACGCCATTAATAATTTAAATACGCGAGATTCTAAAAGCTGTAGAACGCACGCAGTAACTCATTTTAGTCTTAGAAAATAATTACTTCGTATAAAGCTGCTTATAAAGAAATACTTGAAGAGCCTTATAGTTAATCCAGCAAAGCCGAAAATAATTCTTCAAGATCAACCACCGCGTAGGTTGAAGAATAATCTGAAACCGCATACGGTAAAATGAGTTTGTTGTTATGAATCATAGACCCGCAGGAATAAACCACATTGGGTACATACCCATTACGCTCTTCTTCAAGTGGCATCATTAAAGGTTCTTCGAGCCTGCCTAGTTCTATAGAAGGATCTTCGAGTTTAAATATAGAAACACCTATACTGTAGCGACGCATTGGGCCAACACCATGAGTTATTATAAGCCATCCTTTTTCGGTCCATAATGGGGAGCCACAATTTCCAATTTGTGTAAATTCCCAGGGAAATTTGGGTTCTTGAATTAATTGTGGATTGTTCCACAAAATGGGACTTTCAGAATACATTAGGTAATTATTTACGCCGTCAATTCTAGATAACATGGCATATTTTCCATTGATTTTTTTAGGAAACATGGCCAGGTTTTTACCCTGAGCATCATTGCCACGCAGAGGCATAATGCGAAAGGTGTAAAAATCTTCGGTAGCGATAAGTTTAGGCAATATCGTATGACCGTTATATGCAGTATACGTAGCGTAAACAACGGTGGTCTCATCATCTTCACAAAAACGTACAAGGCGTGCATCTTCTATACCATTGCTTTCAGACTCTGCAATAGGAAAAATTACACGTTCTGTAATATCAGAATCTTTATGAAATTGTAAATCGTAAAAAGACTCCACAAGCCATTTCATTTCTTCAAAGGCTGTGCGTTGTTCTGCACTTAGTTGATCATCTTCGAGCAAACTGCAAATCGAATTTTTTAGTGCAGAATACTCAAATCTATTCGGAAGGCTATTCATGATACTTCTTGAATGCTGTTCATCAATATGCATTTCTTTCAGTCTTTTTATAAAGTGTTTTTTATCAAAAAGCTTTTTATGAGAAATCTCAGCCAAATCTATATAGTCTCCTATTTTAGTGAGATGCATATCGTGATTTGAATCTATTATCGCTCTACGGAAAACCAACGAAGAGATATGTCCTTCACCGGTAGCTCTAAATGAGATAATCACCCGCTTTTCTCCCTTTTGTAAATAAGACTGATCAAAATCTTCGATAATTGAAGGATTAAAGAATGCCGCAGATTCTAGCGAATATTCCATAGTACAATAGGAACCTATAAGGAGTTTTTGATCTTCTGAGAGGGCTTCAAAATCAATTTCCATGCCTTCAATAATCCCACGTACTCTATTACAATGTTTAAAAAAAAGTTGCGAGATATTACGATGTCTGGTTGCAAATTCTCGAAGTACTTGTTCTAAAGCTTGCTGTACCTGATCATCGCTCATTTTCAGAATACGCGTTATTAAATTTTGAGTACGTAATTCTCCATTCATAAAAAAACGGGCGACAACCCGGCTAGAGTCGGGCATAAAATTAATTCGTTTACGTTCTACAGAAACTCTCATAGGCTTATTTATAGATTATAAGGTACGCCTATTTGCACGGGAAGTGCCGTTACATCAAGTAAATTATAGAAGAAAAAAGGCCTAAAATCTGTGATATATGTAAGTATTCTAACAGGTTATACAAGGGTTTTTTAATCTGTAATGTGCAACTTTAAAAATATCCTGAAGGAGTAGAGAAACTAGTTATTAACTAAACTCTTACCCCCTAATGTTTTCCTGAGGTGTCTTTAAACTTATACTATTGTAAACCTATAAAAACTGTAAAACATGAAAGTACGTATTCAAAATATGGTAAGTCTTCGCTGTAAAATTAGGGTTGAGTCTGTACTTGATGGGCTTGGTATTGCATATACCTCTGTAGAACTGGGAGAAGTGCATTTTGTAAGACCTATTACGCCTGCTTTAAAGCTAAAATTAAAAGAAGAATTACATAAATCTGGGTTAGAGGTTATTTATGATAAAAAAGCACTTCTAATTGAAAAAATAATCAAAGTGGTAATTGAGATGGTCAATTATTCTGATGAATTACCGCAGGTAAATTTTTCTAAATTTTTAAGTGAAAAGATGCAACTCGACTATCATAAGATGGCTTTATTGTTTTCAAAAATGAAAGGTGTCACACTTGAGCATTTTATTATAGTTCATAAAGTAGAACGCATCAAAGAACTGCTTGTTTACAATGAGTTAAACCTTACTGAAATCTCTTACAAAATGAACTATTGTGGGGTAGCACACCTTTCTAAGCAATTTAAGCAGATAACCGGTTTGACACCTACATTTTATAAATCTCTTACTACGCTAGAGCGTGAGAATCTAAATCACGAATAATGGTATAAATAATAGTAAACACAGTGCTTGCTGGAGCATTAAAAATTTAACAGTCTGTTATGAACACTGTTATAATGTTGGGTTTAATCGGTGAGTGCCCAAAACACTCACCGTTTTTTTTTGATTCGATTTATCTAATTATTTATGATTTTAAAAATCTAAATATATTTTTAAAATAATTAGAGCAATACTATTTAAAAGTGGGATACATGTAACTCTCTATCAAAACTATGTAACTGCAAAATCCTCTTTATTAGTGAAATTTATATAGTCAATTTTAACTTCAAACAGCTTGTTATGGATATGTACGAAGGTTATTATTTTTGGGGAATGCACGTCATCTGGTGGTTTATCTGGATCATTCTACTTCTGTGGATGTTTGCCACACCTTACCAAGTCCCTGGTCAACGCAGCCGAAAAGATACTCCACTTGATGTTTTGAAAAAACGCTTTGCATCGGGAGAAATTACTATTGCAGAGTTTGAAGAATTAAGAGAACACCTGCAGTAATCAATCACAATCTTGCAACAGCAATGAATAAAAACACAAACACTTCCGCAGAAAAAATGCAATACGGCACGATTCGATCGGTGCGTGGGAGTGTGGTTGATGTGCGGTTTGAAACAAATTTACCTGCCGTGTATACGGTTTTGTATTCGGGAAAAGAACAGGAGATTGTCATTGAAGTTTTAGCACAACTAGATGAATTTACGGTGCGGGGGATTGCGCTAAATCCCACTCAGGGACTTGCCCGTGGCATGCGCGTACAAACCGATGGAAGCGAACTAACTGTACCCATTGGTAATCACATTCTGGGTAGAATGTTTGACGTTTTTGGGAACACGATAGATCATCTTGATCCGCTTGAAGATGGCGAACGTCGCAAGGTGCATCAGCCGCCACCGCCACTTTCAAAAAGAGCAGTGAAGGCAGAAATTTTTGAAACCGGAATTAAGGCGATTGATGTTTTGGTGCCTTTAGAACGGGGTGGCAAAGCCGGACTTTTTGGCGGAGCGGGCGTGGGTAAAACTATTTTGTTGACCGAAATCATTCACAATATGGTAGGGCATAACCATGGCTTGAGTATGTTTTGCGGTATTGGCGAACGTTGCCGCGAGGGAAACGAGTTGTACAACGCGATGAAAGAGGCCGATCTTTTAAAAGATATGGTAATGCTTTTTGGGCAGATGAATGAACCGCCCGGGGCACGTTTCCGGGTGGGGCACGCCGCGTTGACCATGGCCGAATATTTTCGGGATGAGGAGAAACGTGATGTGTTGTTGCTCATTGATAATATTTTTCGATTTATACAGGCGGGGATGGAAGTCTCCGGTTTGATGGGGCAGATGCCTTCCCGATTGGGATACCAACCCACAATGGGTACCGAGCTAGCCGAATTAGAAGAGCGGATCGCGTATACTAATACTGGTGCGATTACCTCAATACAGGCGGTTTATGTGCCGGCAGATGACTTAACAGATCCTGCGGCAGTGCATACCTTTTCACACCTTTCGGCATCTATTGCGCTTTCGCGAAAAAAAGCCAGTGAAGGATTGTACCCGTCGATTGACTTACTGCAGTCCAATTCTAAGATGACCAGCCCAGGCATTATAGGTCAAAAACATTATGATCTCTCGCAACAAATACGGGAAACTCTGGCGCAGTATGAAGAATTAAAAGACATCATCTCGATGCTTGGGATGGAACAATTGTCGGTTAAAGACCGCTTGGTGGTGAATAGAGCGAGAAGATTGGAGCGTTTTCTAACCCAACCTTTTTCAGCTACAGAACAATTCAGTGGGATTCAAGGCAAGCAGGTGCCTTTACAAGATGCTTTAGACGGTTGTGAGCGTATTCTGGCAGACGAATTTAAAGATTATCCGGAAAGTGCTTTTTATATGATCGGTACTATCGATGAGGCTAAAATGCCTGAAAAGGAAGAGGAACCTAAACCCGGGGAGAATGCTGAAAATAAACCTAAAGATTTAGAAAAAGACGAGGAAAAGAAGAAGTCAACTATGGAAAAAGAAGCCGTAGCAAACGCATAAAAACTTAAAACAGATGAACCTAAAAATCCTGCTTCCGTATAAATTATTTGCAGACATTCAAAATGTAAGCAGCATCGTGATGGAAACCGGTGAGGGTGCCTACGGGTTGTTACCCAACCGTCTGGATTGTGTGGCAGCATTAATCCCGGGAATTTTGACGTATGAGACGGCCACCCGAAAAGTGAATTATGTGGCTGTTGATGAAGGGGTAATGGTTAAAGCGGGAAATGAGGTTTTGATTTCGGTGCGCAATGCTTTTGGAGGTACTGATCTGGGAACATTGGGCGATTTTATAAAATCGCAGTTTAACAAAAAAGAAGAGGAGCAACGCGAAGCACAAACGGTAATCGCCAAACTGGAGCGGGGCTTTGTATACAGCTTTGATAAATTCAGAAATCATTAAAGTGGGCACCAAACCGGGTAGTGAACGCAAGTCCTTTAGCGAAGAAATCGCTAAGAAAGAAAAGCGGAAGCTCAAGGCGCAGCACAAGAAAAACAGTGTTTGGTCGGGTTTGGGAATGATGGGGATGGTCGGCTGGTCTGTTGCGGTTCCTGCGGTGATTGGGGCTGCTCTGGGATTGTGGCTTGATAAAAATTATACGCAATCTTTCTCCTGGACGCTTACGCTTCTGTTTATTGGAGTCATAACCGGCGGCATCATTGCTTGGTACTGGGTGCAAAAAGAAGATAGCGAAATACATAACGATAAAAACGTTGATGATGAATGAAACCTTGATACTGATTTTATGTTTTACCGCAGGGTTGGTGCTGGGCGTGCTGTTTTTTGGTGGACTCTGGTTAACCATTAGAAAATCGATTAACGCGAGAATCCCGGAGTTATGGATTTTTGGAAGTTTTATTTTACGCACTAGCATAACCTTAGTCGGATTTTATTTTGTGAGTGGCACCTCGTGGCAACGACTGGTATTGTGCTTATTGGGATTTATAACCGCCAGATATCTGGTGATGCGCGCAACCAAAAACTGGGATGCCAAACATGAAATTTTAGAAAAAGAAGAAACCCATGGAGCTTAGTCCCGATCAAACGATTTTCTGGGAGTATGGCTTTATCACCATCAACCTCACGCTGGTTACGACCTGGGGCATTATGTTGTTTTTGATAGGTTCTTCGGTTTTAGTAACACGGAAATTAAAAACCGGACTTCAAATCTCGCGCTGGCAATGTTTTGTCGAAATGATTGTAACGAATATTAACGATCAGATTGAAGAAGTGGGGTTGAAGAACCCACAGGAATACATTGGTTTTATAGGCACTTTGTTTTTGTTTATTGGTGTTTCGAATGTGTGTATTATTTTTCCGGGATATACGCCGCCCACGGCATCCCTTTCTACCACAGCAGCTTTGGCTGCGTGTGTGTTTTTGGCGGTTCCGTTTTACGGGATCAGCAAGACCGGAATTCTGGGCTATCTCAAATCCTACTTGCAACCCACGTGGATTATGCTTCCGTTTAATCTCATAAGTGAAGTATCGCGCACGCTGGCACTTGCGGTGCGCTTGTTTGGGAATATTATGAGCGGCGGGATGATTGTGGCCATTTTATTAAGCATTTCGCCCTTTATTTTCCCGGTGATTATGAATGCGCTGGGCTTACTCACCGGCACGGTGCAAGCGTACATTTTCAGTATTCTGGCTACCGTTTACATCGCTGCGGCTGTTCAGAACACCAAAAAAGAAAAGACACCAAAAACACTAACCGCTAACTAAATCTATAAAAATGGACAGTACAACTTCAATAGCCATTGCGTCAATTATTACTGCCGGTCTCACAACTGCTGTTGGGTGTATGATGCCGGCACTGGGTGAAGGCAAGGCCGTTTCTACGGCATTGAGCTCAATTGCCCAACAGCCCGATGCAGCTTCAACGATTACCAGGACTCTTTTTGTAGGGCTTGCAATGATCGAGTCTACTGCGATTTACTGCTTTGTAGTCGCGATGATTCTTTTGTTTGCAAACCCATTCTGGAATCATATTATCGCGAATTAATTATGAAAATCAACTGGTTTACGGTAGCAGCACAAGTACTCAATTTCCTCATTTTAGTGTGGTTACTTAAGAAATTTTTGTACCAACCCATACTGAATGCCATAGATACACGGGAGAAAAAAATTACTGATGAGCTGAAAGATGCCGATGCTCAAAAAGCGTCTGCACAACTTGAGAAAGACGATTTCAAAAAGAAGAATGACGATTTTGATACCCATAAGAAAAACCTGATGGCAGAGGCAGTGGCTGATGCCGCTACTCAAAAAGAGCAGCTTATAACTGCGGCCAAGACCGAAGCCAATGCGCTGCGAACGACTATGGAAAAGGCAGCGCAAGAAGATCAGCAAAAAAAGCGTACGGCTCGCGCTCACGACAATCAAAATCAGGTTTTTGCAATGACGCGTAAAGCCCTTACTGCTATGGCTTCGGTAAGCTTAGAAGAGCAGGCAGCAAACAGCTTTATCCAACGGTTAAAATCGGCTACAGAAGACGAAAAAAAGCAACTGCGTGATGCGTTTCAGTCTAAAGAGGATTCGCTTTTAGTGTGTTCTGCTTTTGATCTTGCTGAAGAGCAACGGGCAAGCATAAAGAGGATAGTTAATGAAGTTTTGAATACCGAAACGAAACTGGAATTTAAAACGGCTCCCGAATTGATTAGCGGCATCGAACTTTCTACAAACGGCTATAAACTGGCGTGGAGTTTTTCGGAATACATACATGCTTTGGAAGAACATACTGCTGAAACATCGAAAGCAAAGCCAAAACCGGAATTGGAAAAAGCAGCAACGATCCCTAACTAATATGGAAACCAAAACCCTTAATCAACCCGATCAGTTTACCGAAGGAATGGAGAACTTCAAATTCCCGCTGACGCCACGTGAAATTGGGAAGGTGACAAGCGTGTCTACCGGTATCGCCACGGTTTCCGGCTTACCCAATGTGGGTTTTGAAGAATTGCTAAAATTTAAAAACGGAATTTTTGGTATTGCGTACAATCTTGATGAAGACGAGATCGGCGTGATTCTTTTAGGTAAAGATTCGTTACTCAAAGCCGGTGATGAGGTCGAGCGTACCGGCCGCGTGATGGATGTTCCTGTGGGTGATGGATTTATAGGAAGAGTGATTGATCCGCTGGGGCTGCCTGTAGATGATAAAGGCGCGGTGCGATTTAGTCAACGCTTGCCTATTGAGCGCCCGGCACATGCGATAATGGATCGGAGTGCGGTTTCGGTACCGTTACAGACAGGTATTAAGGTGATTGATGCGTTGATTCCCATTGGCCGCGGCCAGCGCGAATTGATCGTGGGCGACCGCCAGACCGGGAAGACGGCCATTGCGATTGATACGATCCTTAATCAGCATGATAAAGATGTATTGTGTATTTATTGCGCTATCGGCCAAAGAGCTTCTGCTGTCGCAAAAGTGATTGCCAATCTGCAGGAAAATGGTGCGATGGAATACACGGTGGTTGTGGTTGCAGAAGGGAATAATGCTCCCGGAATCTCCTATATCGCTCCTTACGCAGCGACCAGTATTGCAGAATATTTTATGGAGGCAGGCCGCGATGTGCTTATCGTTTATGATGACCTTACGCATCATGCACGCGCGTATCGCGAACTGTCTTTATTACTAAGAAGACCTCCGGGACGGGAAGCGTTTCCGGGTGATATTTTTTACATCCACTCCAGATTGTTAGAGCGGTCAACGCATTTGAGTGCTGATTTAAAAGGCGGTTCGCTTACGGCTTTGCCCATAATAGAAACCGAAGCTCAGAATATTTCGGCATACATTCCCACGAATTTGATTTCGATAACAGATGGGCAAATCTATTTATCGCCAAAGCTGTTTGAGTTGGGTATGTTGCCCGCGGTAGATGTGGGTAAATCGGTTTCCCGGGTAGGTGGTAAGGCCCAATTGGCAGCCTACAGTGCTATCGCGAAACTAAAACTGGAGTATGCTCAGTTTGAAGAATTGGAAACCTTCGCCCGCTTTGGAACCCGACTTGATGAGAGCACTAAAAAGACAATCGCCCACGGGAAACGCATTCGTGAATGTTTGAAACAACCAGAGCTTCAGCAATTGACGGTCTCTGAACAAATCGTGATTTTACTTTCGTTGAAAGCAGGACTTTTAGATACGATAGCCATCGAAAGGATTCAAGAAGCAGAGCAGGTATTACTGAATAATATGGATTCGTTTCCGAAGGAAATTATACAACGCATTACTTCTAACGAAAAGTTGAGCGAGGAAGACAGCCAGGCGATTCTCAAAATTGCTAAAACGCTATTGAAATCCTTTTTAGATACACCGGAAGCCTAATGGATACGTTAGAAAACCTCCGCGACAAGACCGAAGGCGCCAAAGATTTAAAGTCGGTTGTGAGTGCGATGAAAGCGATGGCAGGTTCAAATATTATTCAATACGAGACCGCTGTAAGTTCGCTTGCAGATTATTACCATACTATAGCTCTCGGGATTGTTGGGTATTTTAAAGCCGAGCAGATTGCGGCAATTGAAAAACAAAAGGGCTAAAAAATAAAGAAGAAGAAATCTGCGCCATTGTTTTTGGATCTGATCAGGGATTGGTGGGGCAGTTTAATGATTCTATGGCAAAATTTGTTTCTGAATCCCTAGAGAATTTACCGGGTAAAAAAGAGATTTGGGTAGTGGGTGAGCGGGTGCAACTGTTGTTGGCTGATGAGGGCTTCAATACTTCAAAAATCTATCCAGTTCCTAATGATATTAATGCGGTTACCCCTTTAATTACTGAAATTTTAAACCAAAGCCGGGAAAGTCAGGATAACGAGAATGTTTCAGCCTTTTATATTTTCCACAATAAACCCAAAACAGATTCAGGTTATACTCCGGTAATGCAGCGTTTTCTTCCGCTAGATCAACAATGGAAGGACAACTTACAGCAAACCGAATGGCCTACAAAATTACTTCCGCAACTTGCAGGAGCGGCACAACCCACACTTGCAGCTTTAATTAAAAGCTATCTATTTACTTCGTTATTCAAGGCTTGTGTAGAATCATTGGCTAGTGAAAATGCAAGCCGGTTAGAAGCGATGCAACGCGCAGAAAAAAACATCAGTGATCTGCTCGAGGATCTTAACAAAAAATACCATCGCCTGCGCCAAAGCTCGATTGACGAAGAATTGTTTGATGTGATTTCAGGCTTTGAAGCATTGAAAAAGTAATAATTCCCTTCAACGTGCAGATGTGTGATTTATGCAAGGTTTAGCCGAAATAGAATAAGAGCGCAGGTACTTTTAAAGGGTACCTTTTTTTATTCTTAAAAACATTAATATTCAACAATAAACTATGGAAGCAGAATTGATTAATACAGCAACCGGAGTATTGTCTCCCGAACTTCTAAGTAAGATAAATGCGTATTGGCGGGCTGCCAATTACCTTTCTGTAGGCCAACTTTATTTACGGGAGAATCCGTTATTAAGAAAACCCTTAGAACTTGCTCACGTAAAAAAAATGTTGCTGGGTCACTGGGGAACCACACCCGGTCAGAATTTTATCTACGTGTATCTCAATAGAATTATAAAAGAATACGATCTTGATATGTTTTACATTGCTGGTCCCGGTCACGGGGGTCCTGCTTTGGTGGGAAACACCTATCTGGAAGGAACGTATACTGAGGTTTATCCGGATATTAGTCAGGATGAGGCCGGACTCAGAAAACTATTTACACAGTTTTCGTATCCCGGAGGAATCCCAAGTCATGTATCTCCTGATTGTCCGGGTTCGATTCACGAAGGAGGAGAACTGGGCTATTCCTTAAGCCATGCTTTCGGCGCAGCCTTTGACAACCCTAAACTTATCGTGTCTTGTATTATAGGGGATGGTGAGGCAGAAACCGGCCCGTTAGCGACCGCATGGCACTCCAATAAATTTCTGAATCCCGTTACAGATGGTGCTGTTTTACCCATTCTGCATTTAAACGGATATAAAATTGCCAGCCCAACGATACTAGCGAGAATTCCACATAAAGAATTGAAGCAGTTGCTTAAAGGTTATGGTTGGAAACCTTATTTCGTAGAAGGCGATAATCCCGAATTGATGCATCAGATGATGGCTGAAGTTCTGGATGAGGTGGTGAAAGAAATTCAGCAAATTCGAACTGATGCTCGCAGTAAAGGAGCGACCAAAAGACCACGCTGGCCAATGATTGTACTCAAATCTCCCAAAGGATGGACCGGCCCTAAAGTAGTAGACGGTTATAAAATAGAAGGAACCTTTAGAGCCCATCAAATACCGTTACAGGTAGATCGGGAGCATCCGCAACATCTGAGTGTACTCGAAGAGTGGATGAAAAGTTACAAACCTGAAGAACTCTTTACAGAAGAAGGGAAACTTGTACCTGAGTTAGCTGCGCTTGCACCAAGAGGCGAACGTAGAATGGGTGCAAATCCACATACAAATGGAGGAAAATTATTGCGCAAACTGGTCATGCCAGATTTTAGAAAATATGCGGTTGAAACGCACACCCCGGGATCTGTAAAAGCTTCAGATACGCACCAAATGGGGATCTTTTTGAGAGATATAGTTAAACACAATCAGGAGCAACGGAATTTCCGGATTTTTGGACCAGATGAAATTCTTTCAAACCGATTGAACGCTGTTTTTCAAGAAACAGACCGGCAATGGGAATCAGAAACCAAAGCAAATGATGAGTTTCTTGCTTTACAGGGGAGCGCGATGGAAATGCTAAGCGAACATCAATGTGAAGGTTGGTTAGAGGGCTATTTACTTACCGGAAGACACGGGCTATTTACGAGTTATGAAGCCTTTATTCATATAGTTGATTCCATGTTTAATCAGCACGCAAAGTGGTTAAAAGTGAGTGCACGAATCCCTTGGAGAAAGAAAATAGCTTCCTTAAACTACTTGCTGGCCTCACATGTGTGGCAGCAAGCACATAATGGAGATACCCATCAGGATCCCGGTTTTATTGACCATGTGGTCAATAAAAAAGCATCAATAGCAAGGGTATATCTTCCGCCTGATGCAAACTGCTTACTTTCTGTAACCGATCATTGCTTAAGAAGCCGTCACTATGTAAATGTGATTATTGCAGGTAAATATCTGGCTCCGCAGTGGTTAAATATGGAAGACGCTATAGCACATTGTACGCGCGGTATCAGCGTTTGGACGTGGGCGAGTACCTACCACGGTACAAATCCTGATGTGGTGATGGCAAGCTGTGGGGATGTGCCCACACTAGAGTCGCTTGCAGCTGTTTCTATTTTGAGAGAGTACTTGCCTGAGGTCAATGTAAGAGTGGTAAACATAGTCGATTTGATGAAATTAGAGTCAAATACCGAGCATCCTCACGGATTGACTGATAAGGAGTTTGATGGCTATTTTACTGCAGACAAACCTATTGTGTTTGCTTTTCACGGCTATCCTAAACTCGTACATACACTTACCTATCGCCGTACAAACCATGCCAATATGCATGTAAGAGGGTATAAAGAAGAAGGTACTATCACGACATTTTTTGACAATCTAGTGGCTAACGATTTAGACCGGTTTCATCTGGCTATCGACGTGGTAGATCGTTTGCCTGAGTTGGGTGAAAAAGGGGAAGCCTTAAAAATGATGTTACAGGAAAAACTGGTTAAGCACAGCGCCTATATTATTGAACACGGGGAAGACTTACCTGAAATCCGCAATTGGAAATGGAAAAAGAACTAGACAATTTGTATATAAAGAAGACAATACGATTACTCTTCGCCGGTAGCAAACACAAGGAATCTATAACATAATATCCTAAGACTAAGATTTGAATACGAGAAGGCATATTTGAAAACTTCCATTTAATCTCAATTGGTCAAATTTTTTGTGTAGAACATTCAAAAAATTTAAAATATTAAGAGTTCACAAAAATTAAGGTATAACTTTATGTATGCTTACTAATAATTTTAATATTAAAGGTTTATCAGATTATGAGGTTCTTGAATCCCGCAAGAATAGTGGAAATAACCGATTAGCATATAGGAAAGAAAATGGCTTTGTTGATGCCGTAAAAAGCATCGTAAAAGAACCCATGATTATTTTGCTACTCGCGACATCTTCTATCTATTTTATTAGCGGTAATACGGGCGATGGTATCTTTATGGCCGCAGCTATTATTTTAGTTGCCGGCATATCATTGTATCAGGATTCCCGAAGTAGAAATGCACTTGAAAAATTAAAAGATCTTACACAACCCACCTGCAACGTTATACGTAACGGGGAGACTCAGGAAGTTAAAAGTGAAGATCTTGTTTTAGGTGATTGTCTCATCATAGAAGAAGGCACTGCCGTGGCTGCAGATGGTAAAATTATACACTCAAATGACTTTACGGTAGACGAGTCTATTCTTACTGGAGAATCGTTATCTGTAAGTAAAGATACTGGTGAAGATAAAAACCTGGTTTTTAGAGGCACCACTGTAATCAGTGGGTTAGCAATTATAAAAATCACTGCTATTGGAAACGCAACCAGGCTGGGTAAAATAGGTAAGAGTCTTGAAAATATAACCGAAGAAAAAACACCACTCGAACGACAGATTAACAGTTTTGTAAAGAAAATGGTTATTGCGGGTGCGCTTATTTTTCTTATTGTTTGGGTAATTAATTATCTCGATTCTCATAGTTTTTCTTCAAGCTTATTAAAAGCCTTAACTCTGGCAATGAGTATACTACCGGAAGAAATTCCCGTAGCATTTACCACATTTATGGCCCTTGGCGCCTGGCGTCTGATGAAAATGGGAATTATTGTAAAACAGATGAAAACAGTAGAAACTTTAGGCAGCGCTACTGTAATATGTACTGACAAAACCGGAACGATTACCCAGAATAAAATGAGTCTGGCAAAACTGTTTACCCTCGCTTCGGGCAAACTATCTGATCCCAATAAAATCACTACAGACGATGCGAAAGAACTCATACGATTAGCTATGTGGGCTAGTGAGCCTATTCCTTTTGACCCTATGGAAATTGCACTTCACAAGGTTTATAAAGAAACAACTTCTATAGATGAACGCACTTCGTTTAAGATGGTTCATGAATATCCGTTAGGAGGTAAACCTCCTATGATGACACACATTTTTGAAGATGCTTCCGGAAACCGAATAGTAGCTGCAAAAGGCGCTCCCGAAGCTATGATGCAGGTTGCTACATTAAAAGATGCTGATAAAAAACAAATTGAAGAAGCACTAGCAATTATAACAGCAGAGGGTTTTAGAGTATTAGGAGTAGGGGAAGCTCACTTTGAAGGAACTAATTATCCTGTAAGCAACAAGAGTTTCAGTTTACATTTAAAGGTATTGTGGCATTTTACGATCCGCCAAAGAAAAACATATCAAATGTACTGGAAGCCTTTTATACAGCGGGGATCGCTGTTAAAATTATTACAGGTGATAATGCAACAACCACGGCTGCCATTGCTAAACAAATAGGATTTAGAGGTTTTGAGAAAAGTATTTCAGGTTTAGAATTACTGAAGTTATCTGACGGTGAAATTCTAAAAATCGTTAAAGATACCAATGTTTATACCCGCATGTTTCCGGAGGCAAAGTTAAAGGTGATTGAAGCGTTTAAAAGTAATGGTGAGATCGTTGCGATGGTGGGTGATGGTGTCAATGACGGTCCTGCGCTTAAAGCAGCTCATATAGGCATTGCTATGGGGACCAAAGGTACTGAGATTGCTAAACAGGCAGCCTCTTTAATTCTTAAAGATGATGATCTTTCTAAAATGGTAGATGCCGTAGCAATGGGGCGCCGAATTTACGCAAATCTTAAAAAGGCAATCCAATACATTATTTCTATTCATATACCCATAATTTTAACCGTTTTTCTTCCGCTTGCTCTGGGGTGGATTTATCCTAATATTTTTTCTCCTATACATATTATTTTTATGGAACTAATTATGGGGCCTACCTGTTCTATTATCTATGAAAATGAGCCTATTGAAAAAAACAGTATGTTTCAAAAGCCGCGTCCTTTTAGCAGTACTTTTTTCAATATAAATGAACTTGCAACAAGTATCATTCAGGGCTTAGTTATCACCTTAGGAAGTTTACTTATTTATACTTACGCAGTAGATCAAGGTTATAGTGAGGCACTTACCAGAACTATGGTTTTTACAGTTCTCATTACAGCAAACATCGTATTGACTCTAGTTAACAGATCTTTTTTCTTTTCGATTTTAACCACTTCTAAATATAAAAATGATCTGGTATTTCTTATAGTTGGAGTTACGATTAGCATAACGGGAATTTTACTTTACGTTAAACCTATATCGTCTTTCTTTCAATTTGAAACGCTGGAATTACAACAGCTATCTATGTGCTGTGCAGCAGGTATTCTTTCCGTAATCTGGTATGAACTTGTGAAGTGGCAGAAACGTGTAAAAGAAAATCGAAAAGCAGCTGCCTTAGAAAAAATTCATTTACTCTAATTAATATACGAGTTTTTTCAATGGAAGAAACGATTTGTGTTTTCAATTAATAAGGTTTTACTTTTAAAGAATTACATAGAAAAAGCTCCATTAGGTCTAGTTTTATTAGATGACTTTTATCATAGTTCATCTCTGTGTTGATCTTTAATTTTAAGTTCTTATAACCAATGAGAACTTTTAAATTAATAACTAAAACACTTTCACCATGAAAAAAATACTCATTCCTATAGACTTTTCTGAGCACTCAGAATATGCCCTTAGAACCGCTGCGATTCTTGCTAAAAAATACAAAGCCTCGCTTGTAGTTTTACATATGATTGGTTTATCAAAAGCTATTTTATCTAAAAATGAGTCTGAAGAACAATTGGAGGGAATGTTTTATGTGAAGCTTGCTGCAAAAAAGTTTAAAGAATTTTTAACCCGGGATTATCTAAAGGGACTTGAGGTTGAGACCACCGTACAAAACTTTGATAATTTATATAAAATTAATGATGTCGCTCAAGAGTTTAATGCAGATTTAATAGTTATGGGCTCTCATGGTGTAAGTGGTCTTGATGAGGTTTTTGTAGGTTCTAATACCGAAAAAGTAGTACGTACAGTAGATATACCCGTACTTGTTATTAAAAAAAATATTAATGAATTTAATCTCAAAAAAGTGGTCTTTGCTTGTGATTTTGATATTGATTTTGTAGAGCCCTTTAAGCGTGCCGTTAATTTTTTTAAAAATTTAGAAATAGAATTTCAAGTTGTATTTATTAATACTCCCAAGAAATTTTTAAGCAGTCAGGAGATGGAAGGTCGGGCTCTTAAATTTATGCTTCACAGTGATTTAGAGAATACCCGTGTTTTTGATAAAGTTGTTTATTATAACGATTATAGTTTAGAAGAAGGTATTTATACTTATTGTAATCAAGTAGAAGCAGATATGATTGCTATACCCACGCACGGCAGAAAAGGCCTGGCTCACTTCTTTTCAGAAAACTATAGTGATGCCTTTGTAAACCACAGTAACTTTCCTATTATGACTTTTAAGGTATAGCTAAACTCTAAAAATTAAGTGTATAGGTCAGGAAAAATGCATTCTTCCTGATTTTATTCAGGTCTAAAAATTGAAATCGTATAGACCTAATTACACGAAGAATAAATATAATCTGATAACCTGATAAATGTCATTTTACTTGTAAAGAGATCCTGTTACATTTAATTATTAATGTAAACAAGGATGAGAAAAATATTAATTCCCACAGACTTTTCAGAAAATGCGCTTAATGCAGCAAAATACACGTTAGAACTTTTTAAGTTTTTTACTTGCGAGCTTTATTTTGTTCACGCCTTTGCAGAGAAAGCATACGCAAGCATTGAATCTAATGAAAACCTAACATTCGACGAGCATAAAGATGCATTTAAAAGAAAATCAGATACACAATTAAAAGAATTTAAATCTGTACTGGTCACTCATTTTCATAATCCTAAACATGAGATTCACGTCCTTTCGGTATTTGGCTTTTTAGTAGATGCGGTTAATGATTTAGTAGAAAGCGAGAATATAGATCTGGTTGCTATGGGAACACTGGGAGAAACAAATAATAGGCAAATCACGTATGGCAGCAATACGCTGCAAGTTATACGGTATATAAAGTGTCCGGTTTTAGTGGTTCCAAATTTGTATAAAGAGATTCATCCTAAAAATATACTGTTTGTTTCAGATTATATGCTGCCTTATAAAAAACGAGAATTAAAGCTTGTCGCTACACTTGCACAACGCATTACGGCTATAATCACGAGTTTACATATTTCTGATTTTGAAAACCAGTCTGTTAGACAACAGGATAATATGAATTTTCTAAAGTTTGAATTTAAAAAGAATGAGACTTTATTTATTACCGCAAAAGGAAACGATATAACAGAAACCATTAACAAAGCGCTTATAGATTATAAAGTAGATTTTTTAGTGATGGTTAATTCACGTCATTCTTACCTAGAAAATCTTCTATATACTTCGACGATAGAAAAAATAGGACTTCACATAAAAATTCCCTTTTTGGTACTTCAAAATATACAACGCTATTAAAAACAAGTATTATGAAACGTATTTTACTACCTACAGATTTCTCTGAAAATTCATTAAATGCCATTCACTACGCGTTGAGCCTCATGAAGAACGTGGTTTGTGAGTTCTTTCTACTCTATACCTATACACCACCTATGATTAGTACCCGAACGATTCTTGATAGTTCGTCTGTTTGGGATATTCAGAAAATTGCAGAAAACAATGCTATAGAAGAACTTAACCGCTTTAAGATTAAAATTGAAAATGAATTTATAAATGAAAAGCACACATTTACCAGTATCGTGTCTTTTAATCTGCTTATACCTGAAATGTGCGATATTGCTGAAAAAGAAAGCATAAACCTTGTGATTATGGGAACACAGGGAGCTACAGGTGCTAAAATGATTTTTTTAGGTACAAATACAATGTATGCTATAAAACGTCTTAAAATACCAGTACTCGCAGTGCCTTCGGGATATGTGTATGAAGACCCTAAAGAAATTCTGTTTCCTACCGATTATTATGTAGAACGCAAAAATAATTATCTAGGATTAATACGTGAGATATGTAAAATGCATCAATCACGGCTTCATATATTAAACTCCTATTTTGGAGTTGAGCTATCTACAGATCAGGCTGCTCTTAAAACATTTTTAGACACTTTTTTTAAAAATAGTGCGCACCTATTTCATATTGCAGATGGTAAAGACGTACTTGAAGCAATTGATGAATCTGAGCTTCAATCAAAAATTCACTTATTGGTTATGATACATAACAAGCATAACTTTTTTGAAAATTTACTTTTCAAACCGGTTATAAATCAAATTGTATATAAAACAAACGTTCCATTCTTAGTTATTCCATCATTAGAAAGACAATAAGTCTGGGATATAAACTCTAAAACCACTGAAATTAATGTTTTATAATAAGTAGGCTAATTTTAAATGCAAAAACCTGCTATTCTTTAGATTAGCAGGTTTTTTATTTCTCAAAGCTTTGTCGGGATGAGAGAACGCTTGATGCGCTTTCAACCCCCAGTAATTACAGGGCTTACGGAGTTTTATTAATTTTAGAACTCACGATTAACTCACAGTATATTTAGAACGATTTGATGTTGTTTGATACTTTCTATTATTTAAAGATAAATATTAAATAGAAATTAAAAGAATTTTTCAAGTCAAGTTTGACCATCTCAAACTTTATTTTAAAGCACGTCTTGTATTAAAGTTACTTTTTGTTAGGTATCAAAATTTAATTTTGCGTTCGGACTGTACTATTACCATCGTTATCATATAACGACAAATGGTGCGGAGTTATGGATGCTGATTTGTCGGCTTAATGATATTGTATTTATTCAATCTAATTTAATTATTTTCTAAAAAACCCGTCATTTGCGTTATATGTTGTTAGCGTTAGTATTTATCAATTAAAAGATTGTCTAAATTCAATAGGAGAACTATTGGTTTTACTCTTAAATAATTTACTGAATGATGCAGGATATTCAAAGCCAAGTTCGTAGGCTATTTCACTTATACTTAATTCTGTGGTCGATAATTTTTCTTTAGCCTTTTCAATTAGTTTAT